>NZ_CP157278.1:604969-1209939 GCF_040026395.1 Pedobacter lusitanus | reverse complement strand
TGCCCTATTCTAAAAAGACATTTTTCGTTCCTGATAATGTATATATCATCGGTACGATGAATACTGCAGACAGATCTGTTGAAGCACTGGATACAGCACTTCGCCGCCGTTTTATCTTTTCAGAAATGATGCCGGATTCGGATCTGCTGGCCGGCAGGGTTGTTAAACTGAATAATGGCAGTATAAATTTAAAAGAACTGCTTGATATAATTAACAGGCGTTTAATTATGTTGCTGGATAAAGATCATCAGATAGGACATACCTACTTTATGGAGATCAAAACCTTCGGAGAGCTCGTTCAGACATTTGAAAATTCAATTATTCCATTGCTGCAGGAATATTTTTATGGAGATTTCGGTAAGATCGGATTGGTATTAGGCAATTCTTTTGTAGAAAGATTTAATCATAATCATACAGGCTTTGCAAGTTTTAAAGAATATGACCCTTCTGAAATTGACTCCTTTATTGACCGTTATACTTATGTGATCAGACCAAAAGAGCGGTGGGACTTTAAATCAATAGTATGATTAGAAAGATTCAGGTTTTTGAGCATGATATGCTGGATAAGTATGCTCTTTGCAATGACGGCACAAGGCTTGGACCAGAAATTATTGATGGTTTATGGAAGTATAATGATAACCATCAGCAAAAGTATTTTGTCGGAGTCAGGAATGGCGTGAAATTTAAAAACTATGTTGGAGTTATTCAGCTATCCAATACGGTTATTGAGATATTACCTAAAGCAGATAAAGATAAATCAGCTGATTTTGGTCAGTGGCAGGGAGTACTGTTGCAGATGCTTAAGATTTGTAAAAGACTGAAGATTGATAGCCTGACAACTGCTGATTTAAACCGCAAACAGCATTCATTACTGGATTTATATTTTGAGTCGTATCTGGATCAGCTGGATTTTCTGCTGCACAGCGGATTATTCAAAAAATACGGACAAACAGAAGGTAATGTTTCGGCCTTGAAGGGAGGGCTGGTATTCACAAAAAATATTCAGCATAATTTAGTCCATAAAGAACGTTTTTATACCCGGCATCAGCAGTATACTTATGATCATTTAGTCCATCAGATACTTTTGAAGGCTTTACTGATACTTAAAAATATCAATGTAAGAGCTACACTGACAGACCGGATAAACCGTATCCTGTTTGCACTCCCGGAAATCAGGGAGATCAAAATCGGGGCGGAACATTTTAATAGAATAAAGTGGGACAGAAAAACTAATCCATACAAAGAAGCTATCAGCATTGCAAAGCTGATTATCCTGAATTATTCTCCTGATATTCATGGAGGGAATGAAAATCTGATTGCGATTCTTTTTGATATGAACAAACTTTGGGAAGAGTTTGTTACGGTTTGTTTAGATAAGTGTCTTACGGGGCGTTATCTGGTGAAACGTCAAAACAAGCAGGTCTTCTGGAATAACAAGACTATCCGTCCTGATATTTATTTTGAAAAGGAGCATTCCAATACACAGGATATTCCAGAGAGATTCATCATAGATACCAAGTGGAAAATTATAGAAGACAATCAGCCCTCTGATGAGGATCTGAAACAAATGTTCGCCTACAATGCGCATTGGAAAAGTAAGCATAGTTTATTGTTATATCCGACTAGTTCTGATGATAAAGCGCATATTATAGGGGGTTATGCTTATAAGTTTGGAGAGGATCAGCATCACTGCAGCCTGGGTTTTGTCAACGTGATTGAGAACGGGAAATTAAATACAAACTTCGAGGCTAAGATCCTGACTATGCTGACGACACTTTAAATATCAGAAAATAGAATATTGAAAAACTGGAGAGGATGCTGAAAGAGAAAAGTTCCGGGGCCTGATCTTAAATTATCATCACTTAACCAGGATTGTTTTTGCGTACAGGAAAAAATAATATATTTAAGAATGAATAAAATTAACGCAATAGACCCTCTCTTTTTGATACGTTTAGCTGTCGGAACTATTTTTCTGACTCATAGTTTGCATGGTGTATTTAACCAGACGGTTAATGCCTTTGGCGAATCTTATTTAAATGCTGTTGGATTTGCACCTTTTGGTATAATCATAGCCTGGGCAATGATCTTATTTGAGATCGCCGGATCGGTTTTACTGATCCTGGGCAAATTTCTTCGTTTGATTGTACCTTGTTTTTGTCTGATTCTGATCACTGGTATAGTACTGGTCCATTATCCTGATGGCTGGTTTGTTGTTGGCCCGGGAAGAAATGGGATGGAATTTAGTTTTGTGCTGCTGGTTTCTCTGATCGCAGTATTATTACCTCCAAAAAAAATACGGATATAATTTATCTGCCAGGCCTATTGAATTCATTAGGTTTTTTATAGTCTTTTTTGATTTTCCGCCGCCTTAAAATCTTATGGATTTTAAGGCGGCTTTTTTATAGCCTATTTTTTAATATGAATTAATCATTAATGCAAGATGGTTTTTTCTATTTATTGAGACCGAAATTAATATGGCCTCTGTTTTCATATAGGAGGGTGTGTACCGGGTTTTTTGTAAATAAACTTTAATTATATCTATTATAATTTGTTTTTGTGGTTTTTCGTTCTGAAATTGTATTTATTAATTATTTATTATAAATACCAATAATGTAAATATATCTCTGTTTTATGGTGTTTTAATAGGCTTTGTACCTTATTTTTCGCTTTAAACAGAGTTTTCGCCCTTATTATTTATCTTAAAGTAAAATTAACCTACAATTAATCTATCAATGAAAAACACTGAAGTATACCTGAAGCCCAATGTCGTAATGGAACCATTAGTCGATAAATGGTACGCCTGGAGTCATCTGATCTCTCCCGCAACAGCTGCTATGAACATAGTTGGCAGACACATGACTATTATGGAGTCCTATTTAATGGCGCCAGAGCTCCATGCAGAAGCTGTACTGAATCCGAACTTAAGAGGTGGCCCTTTTATGGACATACCGGTTGAACGGGCAGGAGAAGTAAAAGCTATTTATGATAATACATTGTCAAAACAACAACCTGTTCTGGAATTTTCAAAGGCAGTGAATAAACTGGATAAGCTCTTGAAATCTGATGCTAAAGGATTTGCAATGGAGGAGATGTATGCAAGCGTACCAGAGGAACTTAAGGGGTATGTAGAGTTATATTACGACCGGAATAATAATGGTGGATTCAGATTTTTTGAACCTCTTTTATACGACAGCACTTATTACAATAAAGGCTCCCAGAGTTTAGCCTTATGGATAACCAATAATGATCACAGACCATTTTGTCTGAGTACGCCAAAACTAAATGATGAACATACTTTGCATTTGGATATACCTTTTGATCATCCGGGTATCGACGAACTGGCTAAAATGAAAAGAAATCCCCAGACCATTGAATATATCAGTAAAATTATGGGGATTACCGAAGACCAGTCGGCGCTCTTTGAGACCTTTTTCACCACAGATGTTCCTCCGGTATATGAAAAATATGCAGGTGATAAAATTCGTATGCGATACTTCGGACATGCCTGTATATTAATTGAAACCAAAGATATCAGCATATTGGTCGACCCGCTGATCAGCTATTATGGTTATGATTCGAAAGTCGATCATTTCTCGGATGTGGATCTTCCTGATACAATTGACTATGTGCTGATTACACATAATCATCAGGATCATATTCTGTTTGAGACCTTATTGCCGTTACGTCATAAGATCAAAAATATTATTGTTCCAAGTACCTGCAGCGGAAAACTTCAGGACCCTGACCTGAAGTTGATGTTCAATCATATTGGTTTTGATAATGTAATTTCGATCAGTGAAATGGAATCAGTCAGATTTGCTGATGCAATTATTACAGGAGTACCTTTTACTGGTGAGCACAGCGATCTGAATATCTTAACAAAGTCGTGTTATTTTGTTCAGATAGGTGATTTTAAACTGGCATTTTTTGCGGATTCAAGAATAATGGAGCCTGAAATATATGCGCATATTCAAAGAAGACTGGGAGATATAGATGTTATTTTTCTGGGAATGGAATGTGATGGAGCACCCTTATCCTGGTTATACGGACAATTACTCCCTCAAAAGTTACCAAGAGATCAGGATAACAGCAGAAGATTATCAGGGTCAGATTGTAAAAAAGGGATGTCCCTGGTTAATATCTTCAATCCGAAAGAGGTTTATGTGTATGCAATGGGACAGGAGCCCTGGGTCGAATTTATCAGCAGTATTAAATATACTGACGAGTCTAATCCTATTGTTCAGTCAAATAAGTTAATTGAAGAGTGCAGGGGAAGAGGAATAGTGGCTGAACGATTATTTGGAGAAAGAGAAATTCTGTACAACAAATAATTGATTAACTAATCTAAACAAATCATCTTTTAAAATTCTCACCTATATCCCCATTGAAATATATGGGGATAAAAACTCATCTTCCATGACACTTTCATCTCATGCCTTTCCACTGCATCCTGCGCAACAGGATATCTATATTGACCAATTGCTTAATGTCAATAGTCCTCACTACAACATCAATAATTATTTTAAGATTAAAGGTCCTCTTGATACAGGTAAGTTAATTGAAGCCGTCATCTCAGCCCATCAGGTCTTTGATGTTTTTAAAATGGCTATCGGAATGGAAGATTTCACTCCGAATTATCATATCGTTGATCAGGACAATCCTTTTGCTGTACAGGAGCTTGATTTTAGTGATCATACTGATCCTTCTGGGGCAATTCGTATTTGGATACAAAATAAGACGGATGAGCCTTTTCTGATAGAAAAAACGAAATTACTTGTTGAACATTATTTGCTTAAAGCAGCTGATGATGAGCATTATTATTATTTTAAATTCCATCACTTACTTTTTGATGGGTATAGTGTAAGAGTATGGACAAATTATATTTCCGATAAATATAAAAGTCTGCTGAATAACGAACAGCAGATTTTTACAGCGCCTTCTTATTTAGCGGAAGTAGAAAAAGCTGTGGCTCATTATGGCTCGGAAACTTATAACGTAAGTGGCGACTACTGGAAGAAAAAAATAACAATTAAACCAGATACTATTGTTCAGCGAAAGCATGATCAGTTTAGTGAATCAGGCAGAGAAAGTAGTTTTTATACTTATACGCTGGAAAAAGATGAACAGCTTCTGTTAGCACAATTAGGAATTGATTCTCAGGCCAGATTACAGCATTTAACTATTGCTGCCATGGCAGTTTACCTGGCTAAAATGTACGGGCAGGATAATTCCTTTTTTGGTACGACAGCACATAAGAGAAAACAAAGATATCAGAGAGAGATTGTCGGGATGTTTTCAGGTGTAGTCCCTTTTTTAGCTAACTATCAGTCTGATATCAGGTTAATTGACTTTATAAAAGATGTAGTACGTTCTCAAAAAGAAGATTATGATCATCTCGATTATCTGGGTGGCGATCTGAGCAGACATTTTAAACATGACCCTTTAGATGGTCCTTTCTTTGACTTCATTATTAATCATATCGTATTTGATTTATCACTGGATCTTGGCCCGGATATACAAACGGATCATTTCCTGATGTTTAGTAAGCATCAGCAAACCCCATTAGAAATTATGTGGTTTGACTATGCGGAAAAAGAGCCATTAAAATTAGTTATTGGATTCCGCCATGAGTACTTTCAGCAGACTGAGATCGTTTTACTTGTTCAGCAGCTGCTGGATATTTTTAAGCAATTTGCAACAGCTCTGGAGCAAAATATTGGTGAGATCCGGGTTAACCCAGAGCAAGCGGTATCTGCGTTTATAAGTAAAGAAAAAGATGTGGTACCGGTATTGACTGCTGAAGATCTGGTCATCTTACAATCTTTTAATTCAACTGCCGGAGTTTACCCTGCGGATAAAACTCTGGTGAATCTGTTTGCTTCCGCTGCTGCTCAGTATCCGGAAGAAATTGCGTTGATTTATGCGGATCAGCGTTTAACTTACGGAGAGCTTGACGAGCGGAGTAACCAGCTGGGACATTATCTGCGTGCTGCAGGTGTCCGGGAGGATACGGTCGTCCCAATTTGTATTGAACGTTCGCCGGAGATGATCATAGGCATATTGGGGATTCTGAAATCTGGGGGGGCTTATGCACCTATAGACCCTGATTATCCCCGGGAGCGTGTTAATTTCATGCTTGCTGATACGGATGCCCGTATTGTAATAGGTAATGAAAATAGCAGATCATTGCTGGCTCATCAGGTAAATATCCGGATGATTTCGATGGATGGGGATCTGGAAAGAATTAATCAGGAATCTGCAGAACCGGTACTGACAGATCTTCGTTCTGATCATTTAGGTTATGTAATTTATACCTCGGGTTCTACGGGACAGCCTAAAGGGGTTATGGTAGAACACAGAAATGTGGTGAATATGATTACTGATCGTCAGGAACTCTTAAAGGTTGTTCCTGGTGATCGTATAGCAGCATTTACAAACTATACTTTTGATCCTTTTGTTGAACAGCTGTTTCTGGCATTATTACATGGTGCCGGTCTGGTACTGATAGCAAAAGAAGTACAACTGGATACTGAAGCATTGGTCTCGGTACTTGCTCAGGAACAGGTTACTTATATATTGAATACTCCTGGTTTTTTAAGAAATGTGCCATGCGATAAAGCTCCGGGTAGTTTAAAAGATGTCATGGTAGGCGGAGAACGCTGTACAACATTACTGGCGCAGCAGTGGACTGGAAATCCGGGACTGAACTTTTATGTGGCTTACGGGCCAACTGAATGTACCGTAACCTCAACTATATACCATTTCGATACAAACAGGGCCGAAGGAAAATACCTGCCAATCGGGAAGCCTGTCAAGAATACACAAATTTATATCGTAGATGCTGCTGGTAATTTATTACCTGTGGGAATGCCGGGTGAAATCTGGATTGGTGGTGCAGGTGTAGCCCGTGGTTATCTGAACCGCGATGAGCTGACCAGAGAGAAATTTATTGCTGATCCTTTTGTAAAAGGTGGTCGTTTGTATAAAACAGGTGATATAGGCAGGTGGTTTCCTGACGGAAACATTGAATTTATTGGCCGTATAGATGACCAGGTTAAAGTGCGGGGTTATCGTATAGAATTGGGAGAAATTGAAAATGCTGTGCAGCAGAGTGGTCTGGTGGATCAGACGGTTGTTATTGCGTGTGAGGATCAGTCTGGCAGCAATCAGTTGATTTGTTATGTCATTTCAGCACAGAACTTTGATCAGCAAGAGCTGATCTCTTATCTGGAGAACAGATTACCGGAATATATGGTACCTCATGTATTTATGGAACTGACTGAATTTCCACTGACTCCTCATGGGAAACTGGATAAAAAAGCTTTGCCATTAGTTGATACTAAAGCGCGGTTAAATATAAATTATGTTCCGGCAGAGAATGAGTTGCAAACAAAACTTATCGCTATCTGGGAGAGCTTGCTTCAGGTATCCAGGGTAGGAATCCGGGATAGTTTTTTTGAGCTTGGCGGACACTCTTTACTGGCTATGCGGGTTAGTGGTTATATCCAGAAAGAAATGGGTATTAATGTCCCTGTCAAAACAATATTTCAATGCAAAAATATAGAGAAGCTGGCATTGTATATTACACAAAATGTATCGGCTGATGCTGACAATGTACCGATCCCCGTAAATCTCAGAAAAGAACATGTTCCGTTATCTTATGGTCAGGAAGGACTTTGGCGAATTGATCAGCTCAATGGAAGTACGCATTATCATATGCCAATGTATTTCCGTTTATCGGGTACATTCAGCATAGACGCACTGGAACAATCTATAAATGAAGTAGTCAACCGGCATGAGATACTAAGGACGGTTATTCACCAGGATATCAATGGTAATCCATTTCAGTTTGTTTTGCAGAAAGACAGCTGGTCTCTGGACAGGATAACAGATTACAGTGGCGGAGAGGCTGGCCTGGATAATTTACTGGCAGCACTATCTTCGGCGGTTATAGCGTTACATAGTGATCATATGCTGCGGGGGCATCTGATCCGTATATCAGACCAGGAGCATATACTGGTTCTGATTCTTCATCATATTGCTGCAGATGGCTGGTCTCTTTCTGTGCTGATCAGGGAACTGGTTGCGCTCTATGAGATGAATACAACAGGAGTATCACCTGTATTACCTGCATTGCCACTGCAATATGGAGACTATTCAGTATGGCAGCGTAATCAGGAAGATTCCCAGTGGGGACTTCGCATAGATTACTGGAAAAATCGTCTGGCTGGTGTTGATCAGCTGGAATTACCTACGGACTATCCACGTCCATCTATACAGAGTACTAACGGAGCGATGTCGGTTTTCACGATTGATACGGGATTAGCTGCCGGATTGCAGTCCTTATCGCGTCAGCACGGAGCTACATTACATATGACCATGTTATCAGCTTTCAAGATCCTGCTTCATCGTTACAGTGGTCAGGATGATATCTGTGTGGGTAGTGTGATTGCCGGACGTACCCGTCAGGAACTGGAAGGACTGATCGGTTATTTTGCCAATACGCTTGCGCTGCGGAGTAATCTTGGCGCTAATCCTGCTTTTGTGGATTTTCTGCAGCAGGTGAAAGAGACTGCTCTTGGTGCATATGAACATCAGGATGTACCTTTTGAACGTGTTGTCGAAGCAGTTGGACAGGAGCGTGACAAGAGTCGTAACCCCTTATACCAGGTCATTTTTACAGTACAAAATATTCCTGAAGTACCTGAGTTCCGGCTAGGGGAGGCTGTTTTGTCTGCAAAACAAACCGGACGCACAACCAGTCAGTTTGATTTGAATGTGTCTGTAGTGGAAAGTAGTAACGGGATAGAAATCAGTGTAGAATATTGTACAGATCTGTTTAGGGCTGATACTATAGACCGGATGTTTGGTAATTATCGTGAATTGCTCAGGTCGATCGTATTATCACCAGCCAGAGAGATAGATCTGTTACCTATGTTAGGTAAATCACAACAGCAGGAATTGTTATATGATTTTAATTCAACTGCTGTAGCATATCCTCATCATCAGACACTTGTTGATTTGTTTATGTTGCAGTCTGATCAGAGTCCTGATGCAATTGCATTGGTTTACCTGGATCAGCAGCTTACCTACAGAGAACTGGATCAGCGCAGTAACCAGCTCGGACATTATCTGCGTAAGGCGGGGGTCCGGGAAGATAAGCTGGTTCCGATCTGTATTGACCGTTCACCCGATATGATGATCGGTATTCTGGGCATTCTGAAAGCGGGTGGAGCTTATGTACCGGTAGATTCTGCTTATCCTCAGGAGCGGATCAGCTATATGCTTGCCGATACGGGAGCGGATATAGTGGTCAGTATGGAGAGTAATCTGCATTTGCTGGATCAATATGCAGGAATCCGGGTCATTGCAGTAGATAAAGACCGGGAAATAATTGCTCAGGAATCTAAAGCACCTGTGCGGGCTAATCTTCGTCCTGATCATTTATGTTATGTGATGTATACCTCTGGTTCTACCGGTCAGCCTAAAGGTGTTCTGGTAGAACATGGAAATGTGAGCAGTCTGATTTTAGGTGCAAATTATATTAAGCTAAGCTCTTCAGATGCCATCTTATCAGCGGGTTCTCCGTCTTTTGATGCAACAACATTTGAATACTGGGGGATGCTGCTCAACGGCGGGCGTCTGGTCTTATGTCCTTCATCCAGTTTAACCGATAATAAATTATTAAAGGAGGTAATTACCAGTAATGGTGTAACAGTCATGTGGTTTACTTCAGGCTGGTTTAACCAGCTGGTTGATGTAGAGATAGATCTGTTTGAAAGCCTGTCGTCAGTAATGGTGGGAGGGGAGAAATTATCAGCACCTCATATCAATCGTTTCCGTCAGGCTTATCCGGAAAAGGCCGTGATCAATGGGTACGGACCTACTGAAAACACGACTTTTTCATTGAGTTACCTGATTAAGGAGAGGGAGTCAAAAGCCAATATCCCACTGGGAAGGCCTTTGAACAACCGGCAGGCTTATGTGCTGGATAGTTACAGGCAGCTGGTTCCTGTTGGGGTACAGGGCGAAATTTATGTGGGTGGTGCAGGTGTGGCCAGAGGTTATCTGAATCATGAAGATTTAACCCCGGAACGATTTATAGCAGATCCGTTTGTGAATGGCGGGCGTTTATATAAAACCGGCGATATAGGCAGGTGGCTTGCTGATGGAAATATCGAATTTACAGGCCGGAGGGATGATCAGGTAAAAATTCGTGGTTATCGTATAGAACTGGGAGAAATTGAAAATGCTATTGATCAAAGTGGTCTGGTTAGTCAATGTGTTGTATTGGCTACTGCTGATGAATCCGGCCAGAAAAGACTGACAGGTTATGTTGTGGCTAAGGAGAAGCAGTTTGATAAAGATCTGTTGATTGAATATCTGGAATCACGTTTACCGGATTATATGGTGCCTCATGTATTTCTGGAGCTGGATGTATTTCCATTAACTGCAAATGGCAAGCTGGATAAGAAGGCATTGCCGGATATTAATCGTGTAGAAATTGTCAGAACAGACCATCAGGAAGAACAAACAGAGACGGAACAAAAAGTAAAAGAAATATGGGCTTTATCTCTGGGTATTGATGAACCCGGTATTCATGAGGACTTCTTTAAACTTGGCGGTGATTCAATTATAGCTATTGGAGTAATCAGCCGCTTACGAAAGGTATTTAATGATAGTATTCGTTTATATGATCTCTATGAATGCTCAACGATCAGCCGCCTGTCAGCACTGATTGACTCAGGGCATGAAGCAAAGAAAGAAGAGCCGGGACAACCAGTCCGGGACACTATAGCTGCGGAATTCGAATCCCTGCGTTTACGCGTGCTGCCTGAACTTGATGACGAGAAGGAAATAGAAGATCTGTATCTGATGAGTGATATTCAGAGTGGTATGGTTTATGCCTCCCAGCTAAATCCCGAACAGGCTGTTTATCATGATCAGCTCACTTTTAAACTGCCTTTGATATTGAATAAGGCTGTTTTGGAGCAGGCACTAAAGCTATTGGTTTCCAAACACTCTATTTTGCGAACCAGGTTTGACCTTCATATACATACTCAGGGGATACAACTAGTTTATAAACAGGTGGATGCAGCTATACCGTTTACAGATATCAGCGCAAAGAGCAATGATGAACTAGGTTCTTATCTGCAAAGTTATCTTTCCCGGGAGCGTACTATTCCTTTCGAGGTACATCTGGGGAAATTATGGCGGATGAGTTTGTTTCAGACTTCAAAGGAGCATATCCTGGTTTTCCAGTTCCATCATGCGTTATTTGATGGTTGGAGTGTAGCTTCCTTTACCACAGAGTTGAATAATCTGTACAGAGAACTGCTGGCCAATGGAGAAATTAAGGAGCTGCTGCCTTTAAAGGCAAGTTATCGTGATTTTGTCATGGAAAGTATTTCTGAAAAACGGAATGAAGATAACCGTGTATTCTGGACTACTTCGCTGATAGACTACAAGCGTCTGGATATATTTACGGAAACTGTTGTTGATGATAACTGGGGAAAGGCCTATGAGCTGAGTTACCTGAAAAGATTAAAAAACAGAACTCAGGCAGATGGGCTTAGCCTGAAAGGTATGTTTCTTGGTGCCTATCAGTATATGTTGAGCATGCTGACCGCTGATCAGGAAGTTACGCTGGGGGTTGTGACCAATGGTCGTCCGCTGACTGAAGATGGTGATAAGGTATTGGGCTGCTTTCTCAATACCATACCATTCCGTTTCATTGAAAAAGAGTCTGATGTGATCTGGAAGGACTACTTTGAACATGTTGAGCAGCAGCTGATGTCTTTAAAAGAGCGTGACAGAATGCCTTTAATGGAAATTGCCCAGCTGACCGGTGAACAGTCATCCAGCGGTAATCCATTCTTTGATGTGATTTTCAATTATATTAATTTCCACGTATATGATCAGCTGGAAGGCGAAGGCGGATTATTTGCACAGCAGGGACATGTTCAGCTTGAAGAAGAAGAGTCTGCGACTGCAGGTGGTTATGAATCAACAAATACTTTTCTGGATTGCTCGGTGAGTGTTACGGGAGATATCCTGGTTATCAGTTATCATTTGACAAGGGAACTTAAAAGTGGTAAGACACTGGCAGATATACATGCTTATTTTGACCGGGTGCTGGAGGCTTATCTGGATCATTATGAAGAAAATATTATAGCTGTACCTGTACTTCCGGTACATGAACTGGAATTACTGCAGACTTTTAATTCCACAGAATCAGTGTATCCTTATAATGATAGTCTGGTTGATTTATTCTATGCCCAGGTGAGAGAAAATCCTGATGCAACTGCCCTGATTTATCTGGATCAGCAGCTGACTTACAGGGAACTTGATCAAAAGAGTAATCAGCTTGGACACTATCTGCGCAATGCAGGAGTCCGGGAGGATACATTGATTCCGGTTTTTATGGATCGTTCTCCTGATATGATCATTGGTATACTGGGTATTCTGAAAGCGGGCGGAGCTTATGTACCGGTTGATCCGGAATATCCTCAGGAAAGAATTAATTATATGCTTTCAGATACAGGAGCGGTTCTGGTAGTGATCAGTGAACGAAACAGATCTCTGCTGGAACATTTTACGGGTATCCGTATCATTTCTGTAGATGGTGACCGGGAAATATTTAGTCAGGAATCTCCGGAATCTGTAAGGACAGATCTTGGTCCTGGTCATTTATGTTATGTGATTTATACTTCGGGTTCTACCGGGCAGCCTAAAGGAGTTCTTGTTGAACACAGAGGTGTTGTGAACTTAATCTGTGACCGTAAGCAGGTTTTAAAGATGACTACCAATGATAGAGTACTGTTATTCTCTAACTATACCTTTGATCCTTTTGTAGAGCAGTTATTTATGGCCCTGCTTAGTGGTGCAGGACTGGTACTGATACCAAAAGAGATACAGCTTGACGGGTACAGCCTGATGGAGGTGGTGGAAAAAGAGAAAATTACTATTCTGGATGCCACACCGAGCTTCCTGACCGGTCTGATGCAGAATAGTGAATTAAAACACTTAAGATATATGATTGCAGGTGGAGAACGTTGCGGAACTTCAATAGCACAGCGCTGGTCAGAGGATAATCCGGAGCTGAGTTTTTACAATGCGTATGGACCAACAGAATGTACGATAACGACTACCGTTTACCAGTATAAACAGCATAAAAAAGAAGGGGAGTATCTGCCAATTGGTAAACCCGTTGGAAATGTACAGATCTATATTCTGGATAACAGGGGTAGTGTATTGCCTGTAGGTGTACCGGGAGAGATTTGTATAGGCGGTGCGGGTGTAGCACGGGGTTACCTGAACAGGGATGAACTGACCAGAGAGCGATTTGTCGATGATCATTTTGGGGAAGTGGCTGGCAGACGTTTGTATAAGACAGGTGATGTAGGCAGGTGGCTGCCCGATGGAAATATAGAGTTTATTGGTCGTATAGATGATCAGGTCAAGGTACGTGGTTACAGAATAGAACCCGGAGAAATCGAAAGTGTTGTACAGCAAAGCGGACTGGTTAGCCGGTCGGTCATACTGGTTCGTGCGGATGAATCAGGTAATAATCAGTTAATCTGCTATGTAGTGCCTGCCGGGGTTTTTAATCAGGAAAATCTGGTGGCTTATCTGGAATCGAATTTACCGGAGTACATGGTTCCGCACATATTTGTGGAACTGGAAGCTCTGCCGCTGACTTCTCATGGTAAGGTGGATAAAAAAGCTTTACCATCGGCAGTTGCCAAATACCAGATGAGCAGGGCCTATCTTCCGGCATCAACTGAGCTGGAATCCGGTCTGGTGAAGATTTGGGAAGAACTGCTTCAGGTGTCTCCTGTAGGTATTCAGGATAGTTTCTTCGAACTCGGCGGACATTCTTTACTGGCTATGCGTATGAGCAGCTGTATACAGAAAGAGCTGGGTATAAATGTGCCGGTGAAAAATATATTCCAATGTAAAAGTATAGATAAACTAGCCGCGTATATAGAAGAACTCATGACAAAAAATGTCCGTCTGGGAGTGAATGTGATCAGTATTTAAATAAAAAACTAACCTAATAAATAACCTATTTATGAATACCGACTTTAACCAGGTTGTCAGTGTGTTGAAAAAGGCCCGTAATCATGGCGTTGCTATCTTTCTGGAGAATGATAGTCTCAAACTTGATTTGGGTGAACATAAGGATATAGACCCTGAGCTACTCGAAGAGATCAGGAAATATAAAAATGAAATAATTGATTTTTTACGTAATAGTGTTTCATCCGGTGAAGATTTTGATCTTTCTCCGATTCCGGTTAGTACAGCTAAAGACCATATTCCATTGTCTTATGGGCAGAAGGGCCTTTGGCTGATAGATCAGCTTAACGGAAGCACACATTACCATATGCCAATGCATTTCCGTTTATCAGGCACATTTAGTGTGGATGCACTGGAAAAATCAATAAATGATGTAATTAATCGTCATGAAATATTAAGAACAGTAATCCGTCAGGATGCCGGGGGGCAGCCTTTTCAATTTGTTCTGGAGAAGGATGGCTGGAAACTGGATAAAATAAATGATTATAAGGGTGGGGAATCGGGCTGGCGCCATTGTTATTATCACTCTGTACAAAAGTCATAGATCTGCGTACAGATCATATGCTGCGTGCCCATCTGATCAGGATTTCTGATCAGGAGCACATATTGGTACTTATTCTACATCATATTGCAGCAGACGGCTGGTCGCTGTCTGTGCTGATCAGAGAGCTGGTTGCCCTCTATGAGATGAATATAACTGGGATATCAGCAGAGCTTCCGGCACTGCCATTACAGTATGGAGACTATTCTATATGGCAGCGTGCCCAGGAAGAATCTCACTGGGGCCGTCGTATTACTTACTGGAAAGATCGTCTGGATGGTGTAAGTCAGCTGGAATTACCTACGGACTACCCACGTCCGTCAATTCAAAGCACACATGGCGCAATGGCTGTGTTTCCTGTTGATGCCAGATTATCTGCAGGTATACAGCGGTTATCACGTGAACAGGGTGCTTCATTGCATATGACTATGTTATCAGCTTTCAAGATCCTGCTTCATCGTTACAGTGGTCAGGATGATATCTGTGTGGGCAGTGTGATTGCCGGACGTACCCGTCAGGAACTGGAGGGGCTGATTGGCTTTTTTGCCAATACACTTGCCCTGCGGAGTAATCTGAGTGGCAATCCTTCTTTCCTGGATTTTCTGCAACAGGTAAAAGAGACAACAATGGGGGCTTATGAACATCAGGATGTACCTTTTGAACGTGTTGTTGAGGCCGTTGGACAGGAGCGTGATAAAAGCCGTAACCCCTTGTATCAGGTCATATTTACGGTGCAGAATATCCCTGAAGTACCGGAATTCCGGTTGGGAAAAGCTGTTCTGGCAGAACAAAAAACCGGGCATACCACAAGTCAGTTTGATCTGAACGTGTCTATAGTAGAAGGAACCGGAACATTGCATATCGGTGTAGAGTATTGTACTGATCTGTTTAACCGGGCAACCATAGAGCGCATGTTCAGTAATTATCAGGAGCTACTCAGGTCAATCGTGTCGTCTCCGGAGCAGGGGATAGATAAGTTGCCTATGCTGCGTAAATTACAGCGGGAAGAATTGCTGTATACCTTTAATGCCAGGGTATCAGCTTATCCACGAGATCAGACACTTGTTGATCTGTTTATGTTGCAGGCTAATCAGAGTCCTGATGCAATTGCATTGGTTTACCTGGATCAGCAGCTTACCTACAGAGAGCTGGATCAGCGTAGTAATCAGCTTGGACATTATCTGCGTAAGGCAGGGGTCCGGGAAGATAAGCTGGTTCCGATCTGTATTGACCGTTCACCGGATATGATGATCGGTATTCTGGGTATTCTGAAAGCGGGCGGAGCTTATGTACCGGTAGATTTAGCTTATCCTCAGGAGCGGATCAGTTATATGCTTACTGATACGGGAGCGGATATAGTAGTCAGTATGGAGAGTAATCTGCATTTGCTGGATCATTATACTGGGATCAGGGTCATTGCAATAGATAAAGACCGGGAAATAATTGCTCAGGAATCTATAGCACCTGTAATGACAGACCTTCGTCCTGACCATTTATGTTATGTGATGTATACCTCAGGTTCTACCGGTCAGCCTAAAGGTGTTCTGGTAGAACATGGAAATGTAACCAGTTTGATTGCTGGTACAAACTATGTCAGATTAAGTTCTTCGGATGCTATTCTGTCTGCGGGTTCTCCGTCTTTTGATGCAACAACATTTGAATACTGGGGGATGCTGCTCAACGGCGGGCGTCTGGTATTATGTCCTTCGTCCAGTTTAACGGATAATGACTTATTAAAAGAAGTGATTACCAGTAATGGTGTAACAGTGATGTGGTTTACTTCAGGATGGTTCAATCAGCTGGTTGATGTGGATATAGCTATATTTGAGAGTTTATCAGCCATTATGGTAGGAGGAGAGAAATTGTCTGTTTCTCATATCAACCGTTTCCGCAGTGTTTATCCCGATAAGATTATTATCAATGGCTACGGACCTACTGAGAACACAACTTTTTCATTAACCTGCCGCATAGTAGGTGATATGTATAAAGAGCAGATTCCGCTTGGGCGGCCTTTGAACAACCGCCAGGCTTACGTATTGGATAATTACGGACAACCAGTGCCTGTCGGTGTGCAGGGCGAAATTTATGTGGGTGGTGCAGGTGTGGCCAGGGGTTATCTGAATCAGGAAAAGCTTACTGCTGAAAGATTTATAGCTGATCCTTTTGGGAAAATACCGGGTGGACGCTTATATAAAACCGGCGATATAGGCAGATGGCTTGCCGATGGAAACATCGGGTTTATTGGCCGCAGGGATGATCAGGTAAAAGTCCGTGGTTATCGTATAGAATTGGGGGAAATAGAAAATGCTGTTCAGCAAAGTGGTTTAGTTAGTGCTTGTGTAGTGTTAGCTCATGCAGATGAATCCGGTCAGAAAAGACTGATCGGTTATGTTGTAGCCAATGAAAAACAACGGTTTGACAGAGATTTGCTGGTAACCTATCTGGAAGCACATTTACCCGAATATATGGTGCCTCATGTATTTCTGGAGCTGGAAAAATTTCCGTTAACCATAAATGGCAAGCTTGATAAAAAAGCGTTGCCAGATGTAAATCATATTGAAATTGTCAGAACAGACAGTCAGGAAGCACAAACAGAGACCGAACAGAAAGTAAGTGAAATATGGGCTTTATCACTTGGACTTGACGAAGTTGGTATTCATGATGACTTCTTTAAACTGGGAGGCGATTCGATTATGGCAATCGGGGTAATCAGCCGTTTGCGCAAGACATTTAACGATACAATCCGCTTATACGACCTGTATGAATGCTCAACAATCAGTCGCTTGTCGGCACTGATTGATTCCGGACAGGCAGCAGCCGAAGATCCGGGGAAACAGATTCGTGATACGGTAGTATCCGAGCTGGAAGTCCTGCGTACGCGATTATTACCTGAACTGAAAAACAGTCCTGACCTCATAGCCGGTGCTGAAATAGAAGATATCTATCCAATGAGTGATATTCAGAGCGGTATGGTTTATACTTCTCAGATCAATCCTGAACTGGCAGTTTATCATGATCAGATTACTTATAAACTACCTTTATCATTAGACCGGACTGTATTTGAACTGGCGTTAAAACAGATGATTTCCAAACATTCAGTTTTGCGTACCCAGTTTGACCTTCATATAGATACACAGGGCTTACAGGTGGTTTACAAAGAGCTGGAGGCAGATTTGACTTATTACGATATCAGCGGGTTAAAAAATGATGAACTAAGTGCTTATTTCAGCAGTTATCTGGCAGCAGAGCGGGGTCTTCCTTTTGTTGTCCATCATGGGAGATTATGGCGGATGAGTATGTTCCGGACTTTGAAAGAACATATCCTGGTATTCCAGTTTCATCATGCCATGCTTGATGGCTGGAGTGTAGCCTCATTTACAACTGAACTTAACAATGTTTATGGCACGTTGCTGGAGAAGGGAGAAGCTGGGAGTTTACCATTGCTGAAAGCAAATTACCGTGATTTTGTCATAGAAAGTATCGCTGAAAAACGTAATGATACCAACCGTGAGTTCTGGACAGCGTCATTAGCTGATTATAAACGTCTTGACATATTTACTGAGACTGTAGTTGATGATGACCTGGTCAAAGGTTATGATAAGAGTTTCCTGAACCGGTTGAAATTCAGAACCCAGGCAGATGGGCTAAGTTTAAAAGGGGTTTTTCTGGCAGCCTATCAGTACATGCTGAGTATGCTGACCGCAGAGCGGGAAGTTACGCTGGGTGTAGTGACCAATGGTCGTCCGCTGACTGAAGATGGCGATAAGGTATTGGGATGTTTTCTGAATACTATACCTTTCCGTTTTATTGGACAGGACTCTGATCTAAGCTGGAAGGACTATTTTGAACGTGTTGAGCAGCAGTTGACATCGCTGAAAGAGCGGGACCGGATGCCATTATCGGAGATAGCCAGACTGACTGGTGAACAGGCATCCAACGGTAATCCGTTTTTCGATGCGATTTTCAACTATATAAACTTTCATGTTTACAATCAGATGGAAGGCGAAAGCGGGTTATTTGAACAGCTGGATTATCTCCAGTCTGAACAGGATATCCTGGAAATGGAAAGTTCTGAAGTGACCAATACCCATCTGGACTGTTCAGTAAGTACAACAGGAGATATGTTGTTTGTAAACTACAGGTTGGGTAAAGAACTTAAATGTGGTAAAACACTGGCAGACATACATGTTTATTTTGATCGTGTGCTGGATGCCTATCTGGATCATTATCAGGAGAAAATAGCAGCTACACCAATATTACCTGCAGAAGAATTAAGCCTGCTTCATGCTTTTAATGCAACAATAGCATTATATCCTGGTGAACTGACACTGGTCGATTTATTTAACAGACAGGTCAATCAGAGTCCTGATGCTATCGCATTGATTTATTCAGACCAGCAGATAACCTATCGGGAGCTTGAGCAGAAAAGTAACCAGCTGGGACATTATCTGCGCAATGCCGGAGTCAGGGAAGACATGCTGGTTCCGATTTGTACAGGTCGTTCAATGGAGATGATTATAGGCATATTGGGTATTTTGAAAGCAGGCGGGGCTTATGTGCCTGTTGACCCTGCCTATCCTCAGGAACGTATTAGTTTTATACTTTCGGATACCGGGGCACAAATAGTGGTCATTGATGAGGACAACAGGGATTTGCTTAAACACAATGAAGGTATCCGGCTGATCTCGGTAGATGGAGATCTGGAAGCAATTTCTAAAGGTTCTTCCGCAGCAGTGGTGACTGATCTTCAGGCAGACCATTTATGTTATGTCATCTACACTTCGGGTTCAACGGGGCAGCCCAAAGGTGTGATGATAGAACATCAGAACGTACACAATATGATCTTTGGCTGGCAAAAAAAGCTGACTCTGACTAATGAAGACCGGGTACTGCTATTCTCAAATTATACTTTTGATGCTTCAGTAGAGCAGTTATTTATGGCTTTGCTGAATGGTGCCGGCCTGGTTCTGATAGCTCAGGAAGTACAGATGGATGTTGATGCTGTTATTGCTGTCATGAATACAGAACAGGTTACCTATATGCTGGCCACACCCGGTTTTCTGAGAAATATACCTGCAGACAAAGTTCCATCAGGTTTAAGACATATAACCGCTGGCGGAGAACGCTGTGGAACTGCACTTGCTCAGAGCTGGACTGCACAAACTGAACTCAATTTTTATAATGCCTATGGTCCTACTGAATGTACCGTATTTGCTACTACCTATAAGTACGATCATGAGCTGAGTGATACAGAATATCTGCCAATTGGTAAGCCTGTTGAAAATGTGCAGGTTTATATACTGGATACTGCAGATAATTTATTACCTGCAGGGGTGCCGGGTGAAATTTGTATCGGTGGAGCTGGTGTTGCCCGTGGTTACCTTAACAGGGAGAAGCTGACCCGTGAACGATTTATCGATAATCGTTTTGGAAGAGGAGGACGCTTATATAAAACAGGAGATACCGGAAGATGGCTTGCCGATGGCAATATAGAATTTATAGGCAGAAAAGATGATCAGGTGAAGGTTCGTGGTTATCGTATTGAACTGGGGGAAATCGAATCTGCAGTTCAGCAAACTGGTCTGGTCAGTCAGTCTGTAGTGATGGCACATGCAGATAATTCCGGTAATAATCAGTTGATTTGTTATGTGGTTCCGGTAGAATCTTTTGCTAAGGAGAATCTGGTTTCACATCTGGAAACCCAGCTGCCTGAATATATGGTTCCGCGTGTATTTGTAGAACTCGAAGGACTTCCGTTAACCTCACATGGTAAACTGGATAAAAAAGCATTACCGTCGGCAGTTGCCAAAGATCAGTTGAGTACCAGTTATGTTCCCGCAGGAAATGAACTGGAATCAAAACTCGTTATCATTTGGGAAGAACTGCTTCATGTATCTCCCATAGGAGTTCATGACAGCTTTTTCGATCTGGGCGGACACTCTTTGTTAGCTATGCGCGTATTGAATCCGATCAGGAAATTAGGCTACAAAATACAAATGCAGGACTTGCTGATCAATAAAACAATTAGTATGCTGGCGGGAATGTTACAGCGGCAATTATATGAGACCGGTAATGAACATCTGATTCTGCTGAATTCAGGGCGGACTGAGGAACCTATATTTATTATACCTGGTTCGGACGGGATCAGTGATAGTTACGATGAGCTGGCCAAAGGTCTGGAAGAAAGCGGAGCTGTTTATGGTATCCAGATGATAGGTTTATTTAAAGAGGAGAAACCATTGGATAAGATGGATGCTATCGCGGAAATGAACATCAGCTGGATCAAATCAATACAACCCGAAGGACCTTACCGGTTGATCGGACATTCTTTTGGTGGCCGGGTCGCTTATGAAATGGCTTTGCAGCTGGAGCAGCAGGGAGAACAGGTTGACCTGATCGGAATTCTGGATGCACCGGCATGTTTACGGCAGGAAGCAGAATCGTCAGGAAACAGGGAAGAGCTGTTGCTGAAAGTTTTGGGTTACTATCATCTGGTACAGCCACCATATCCGGTATGGGTAGATGAACTGACTAAAGCAATAGCTGCAGTTCCGGATCAGGAGCTAATGGAATTTGTAACTGATTTCATGTATAACCATACCGATCTTAAAACAGAAGATATTGCTTTCACTTTAAGATTGCTTGATTTACAAATGACCAACGTACAGATAGATCATCCCGTAAGAGATAAGGTTAAAGCCCTGACTGTTGTGGTTAAAGCCGGAGAAGAAAACTGGACGGATTATGAAGAAGGGCTGGGCTGGGCAGCTCATGCATCAAATATTGCAGTTTATACAGTGCCCGGTGATCATTTTTCTATGGTGAAAAATAAACATGCACTTACCCTGGCATCCTGTCTTAAAGCTCACCTGGTTTGTTATACTGATTTATAAAGGAACTGATCAACTTTATAAAGGAAACTGATCAACAGGTAAGGTTCGATTGAGCCTTACCTGTTTTCAAGCCAGTTTAAAAAGATAGTTGTTTTTTCTTTTCCGATTAGTAATTTATCAGGACTGGAGATCACCAGTTTAACAAATAGTTTTCTGTCAAAATAATGCTCAACCTCTTTAATTGCACTAAAATTAATCAGGTACTGCCTGTTTAGTCTGAAAAACTGTTTGGATGACAGCAGACTCTGGATCTGATCAAGCGATTGTGAAATAGTATACTCCTGTTCCTGGAAAGTCATTATAGTAGCAGAATCATTTCTGATATAAATAAAAGCTATAGCGTCTGTTTGTATGGTTGTATATTTATTATGCTTAAAAACCAGGAAGCTTTTCTTTCCTTCATCCACACCAATTCTCTTTAACAGTTCATCCAGATCGGGTTGAGTATCCTGCTGAAAGAAGTTTTTAAAACTCTCTACTTTTTCAAAAGCTTCAGTTAAATCCTCTTTGGAAAAAGGTTTCAATAAATAATCTATCCCGTTAGCTTTAATTGCATCCATGGAGTATTCCCCATAAGCAGTACAGAATATGATAGGACAATGAATTTTAACCGACTTGAATATTTCGAAACACAGCCCGTCAGAGAGCTGTATATCCATAAAAATCAGATCTGGTTCTTCGTTCTCTGAGAAATAATGAACTGCACTTTCAATACTCTGTAGCTGCGCTTTGATCTGAGCTGCAGGTCTTATTTTAGTGATGAGATTTGCCAGTGATTTTGCTGCTTTAAGCTCGTCTTCAATGATGATGATGTCCATGGATAACCGGTAGTTTGATGGTGAATAATGTTTCACTAACCTGAATTTCTATTTTTTTATTTAAAAGATGGATATAACGCTGATTGATCGTGTCAAGCCCCATACCGGTAGAATGTTCCGGCATTTTTTTTAACTGAAGCTGGTTTTCAATAACGAGATAATCTTTTACAGAATACAGTCTGATATGCAAAGGACGATCCAGTGATACCACATTATGTTTGATACAGTTCTCTATCAGCAGCTGTAGTGTAAAAGGAGGGATCAGAGACTGATTATACTGCTGGTCAATGGCGATAGTCAGCTCAATCCCATCTTCAAACCTGGTTTTTAACAGGTATACATAAGCTTCCAGTATCTCCAGTTCTTCAGCAAGTTTAATCAGATCCAGTTTACGGCTTTCCAGGGTAAAACGGTAAAAATTAGATAGCTTCAAGATAAAATCAACAGCATGCTCATCTTCACTCTCTACCATGTATTTTAACGTATTCAGGCTGTTAAACAGAAAATGCGGATTTACCTGCTGTTTCAGCAACTCATATTGGGCACCCAGATTGTCTGTTTTAGTACGTTCCAGTTCTATCCCTACCTGCTGATTCTGATAACTCTGGTGTAAAAGATGTAAAAACATATAAAAGGTAATGTTAACCAGAATACCTCTGACCTCAAACATCAGCATAACCGGGCCGAAATTAAGATGAGATAACAAATACTGCTGGATGCAGGCCAGAATAAACATGACTACAATACCAAAAAACAAACCTTTGAGCAAACGTATAACCGAAAAGCCATTGGCAACATCTTTCGAAGAGTAAACAGGAAGTGTCAGGATATTATAGTACCAGATTAAAACTGCAAACAGAAAGGTTACTGTCGAATCGACAATTGCTTCATAGAGATTAAAATGATGTTCTGCAATTTTAGGAACTGAGGTCAGTATACCCAGGAAAAAAGAGCTTAACCAAATTACCTTATTTGAAATTCTGAAATTCTTTTTAATCATAAGTGATATCAAATATAGTATTTAAATCAGTCTGCTGATGGAAGTTATATCCCTCTGCGACAGTACAAAATTAGCTGATAAGATACATTTGATATATACATAACAGTTCAATCAGGCAATATAGAGGCTGAAGCCGGCATTCCTGAATTTGAGTTATCAGATTCATTTTGCAGCCTGCTGAGCCGGGTTTTATACAGGTACAGCTAATCAGTTAAGTTGCCGGATTCAAATCCGGTTTTGCCTTACTCAACCAGGAATTCGTTTCGGACAGCTATAGTACGGCCTACTTTTACATCAAAAAACATCAATATGAAATTTTCTGAAAGAAATAAAGTAATTGCTGCAATTATGATGGGGTGCTTTTGCGTCATCATAGCTGTTTCGCTAAATCACTATCCTGTAGTTGACCATCCACCGGTCACCGGCGAAATTCAGGTTCCTGCAGCGGTAAAACAAATCTTTGTACGCTCCTGTTTCAGTTGTCATTCCAGCCAGACGGAACTAAAATGGTATGATAAATTACCTGTTGTTTCTGCTATAGTAAGCAGAGATGTTACTGAGGCCAGGAAAAGGTTTAATTTCTCAGCATGGGATAGTTTATCTGCAGCAGACCAGAAGGTAACGCTCTGGGAAATTTACAATATGATCAATGCCGGTAAAATGCCCCTCGGTTTGTATACAGCGATACATCCTGAGGCAAAGGTTTCAGCATCGGACTTATCCGTTTTAAGGAATTATCTGAATACTTTAAGCGTAACATCTATTAATGATACCAGTAAAGAACATGAAGCAATTGTTCAGCATTCAGAGTGGCAACAGCAACAGACCGCAGTGAATCAGGTGCCCGTTTCTGTAAATGGAATAAAACATAGACCTGAATACCGCAACTGGCAGGTCATGAGTACAACATCGCGGTTTGATAACGGAACTATGCGGGTGATGTATGCTAATCCTATTGCAGCCAGAGCTATAAATGATCATCAGATTAATCCCTGGCCAGACGGTTCCGTCCTGACAAAAGTGGTCTGGGAAAAACTGGAGGATAAAGATGGAAATGTACGCCCCGGGAAATTTGTAAATATTCAGTATATGGTCAGGGATAAAGAAAAATACCGGGATACAGAAGGATGGGGATTTGCCAGATTTGATACACCTGAATTAAGACCTTATGGAAAACTGTCAAGTTTTAAAAAATGTATAGCCTGTCATCAGGCCGTAAAGGAAACCGGATTTGTCTTTGATCTTTCCACAAAAAAATAAGATAGATGAAAACTCATATGCTATACCTGTTAGCCGTATCTATACTATGCTTTAATAGTTGTAAACCGGCTCAAACTAAAACAGTTCATCTCAGGAAACTTGAATTCAAAGGAGAAGGCTTAAAAGTGATTACCAGTAGTGTAAATGAAAAATCGGGCACGATGTCTTTGTTGTATGGGAATGAATCTGCCTTAGCTTACAGCATCAAAGGAAATGATATTCACCAAAGCGGCGAAATTTTTAAGCAGGTGACCTATAAACAACAGGACCATGAACTCTGGTATGGAAGTAAGATTAACGGAGCTTTATTATACGTGGAGACTATAAAAACCATCAGACATGGAGAAAGTATAATTCCGGTATATACCATTGAATATTATGGTGAAACAAAGCCTGATCAGATAGCCGGAACCAGGTTTATATTGAAACAGAGAGCTTCTGTTTTTCCATGATCAGGATAATTTAAGTTTCATTCCTTCATGTGTACACCTAAAGCCCAGCTTCTCATAAAACCTGATTGCATCCGGTCTTTTTTTATCTGAAGTAAGCTGAATCAGATGACAACCTTTTTCTATTGCCCGGTTAATAGCATACTCAAATACCCTGGTTCCGATACCCTGACCACGATATGCTGAATGCGTTCTTACCGCTTCAACCTGAGCTCTCAATCCACCTTCATAGGTGAGATACTGGATAAATGTGAGCTGGAATGTGGCCACCTTATCGCCATTCAGTTCTGCAATCGTTAATTCCTGATTGGGGTCCTGCTGTATTTTCTCAAAGGCCTGCAGATATTTAACTGACAGGCCTTTTTTTTCTCTTGCAGCACCAAGCTTATCATCAGCAAGCATGCTGATAATTTCAGGAAGATCCTCTGGAGTGGCGAGTCTGAAGGTTAGCCCGGTAAGCATATATTTATACTGCTGTGATTTTTATAATAACACTTGTTCTATTGGTATTTACCTGCGGGTTAAACCCTATTTTCATTAAGAAATCTCCTGAAAACACTGTCTCACTTTTAACAGGAGATTTGGTGCCCGGATATAGATTAATTTCTTCCAGTCTGTATTTTTTATTATTGTCCAGCCCTTTTAACCGGATAGGTGTTTCACTGCTTTCCCCATAACGGTAATTAACCAGATAATTAAACATAACCGCAGTAGACTGAGTTGGATCTACATACATCAGCGATGCCATATTTTGTTCATGAGGATTAACCAGGCGATACTGGTCACCCTGCCAGATTACAGCTTTTAACCCGTCATAGGTCTTTATTGCTGCCTGACAAAATTCCAGGTCACTGGCTTTCAGTTTACTCACTACAATATCAAAACCCAGTTTACCCATCATAGCCACATCAGTTCTGAATTTTATAGGTTGTCTGCCCCAGTCCGTTACATGATTTGAACTGGTAATTGCCGGATAAAAATAGGAGTAGTCCCACTGGATAAATATCCTTTCCAACGGATCTGTATTATCACTTGGCCAGAACTCGGTAAAATATTTAAGAGCGCCGTAATCTACCCGGCCGCCTCCGCCAGAACATAACATCAGGGGTACTACAGGATATTTTGCTCGGATTCTTTCCAGTACCTTATACAATCCCCGTACATATTCTACATAAAACTGAGACTGATTATTTTTCAGATGAGCAGCATACGCGTTGTAAATAACGGCATTACAGTCCCATTTGATATAAGCCAGCGCAGGTGCTTTAATAAACAGGGAATCCACTATGTCAAAGACAAAATCCTGCACTTTTGGGTTGCTCAGATCCAGTACCAGCTGGTTTCTGAAGTAATATTCATCCCTGGCAGGTTGTTTAACTACCCAGTCAGGATGTTTACGATATAAGTCGCTTTTGGGGTTTACCATTTCAGGTTCAATCCAGATACCGAATTTTACACCGTTTGCTCCAGCTTCCTTAACCAGTGAAGTGATGCCGTTTGGTAGTTTTTTACGATTTTCCTGCCAGTCGCCTAACCCGGCATGATCATCATTGCGCGGATGATTATTGCCAAACCAGCCGTCATCCAGCAGAAACAGGTCTACACCAAGCTTTTTGGTATCCTTTAGCAATTCGCTGAGTTTTTGCTCATTAAAGTCAAAATAAGTGGATTCCCAGTTGTTTAACAAAGTGAGTCTGCTGCCTTTTCCATCCGGCAGCATATAGTTTCTAGCCCAGTTATGCAGTTTCCGGCTCGCATCACCTTTACCTTTATCAGAAAAGGTGTATAGAAATGCAGGAGTTTCAAATTCCTGACCAGGCTTTAAAACATAAGGAGAAGCATAATTATTCATACCGGCAATAATGCGTAGGTTGTCCTGAAAATCGACCTCAAAATCAATCTTAAAGTTTCCGCTCCATTCCAGTCCGCCATACAATACATTTCCTTCATCTTCGCTGGCCGGTTTATCCAGTGAGATCATAAAAACCGATGGCATAAAAAGATTGGCTCTTGTACCCAGTTTGGTATCCAGCGTTTTAATCCCATGGGTCAGCTTTGACTCTTCAGGCTGCATTTCTTTAGCCCAGTCTCCATGAAATTGTTTTAGCCAATAGCTTTGAGCTTTAAGATATAAATTGGCAGAAGCAAATTTTTGCAGGGTTACATTACCTTTTTCCTGATGTCTGATTACATTCCACTGCTCAATAACATCTTCTTTATAAAAGGATTTATAATACAGTGTAACTTCAAAATTATAGACAGGGTCTTTAAGCAGAACCTTTAAAAGAGAGACATTGTCATTCAGGCGGTCTAACTTATGACTGACATATCTTAAATCCAGAGACAGATTACCGTCGCTGTGGATAACAGAAATTGCGGGTTCCATAAGGTTTCTGGATCCTGAAGGTGTATAAGCCGAATTCAACAGGCCGCTATAGTCATCTGATTGCTTGTAAACACTTTTAATAAAATCATACTCCTTTGAATCCGATAGCTTTTTACCTAAGAAAATATTCTTCAGGTTCTTATTTTCATCTGCCTGAAGTACTAAGGCATTATGGGCCGTTTCTATAGGAATAGTGATGTTTTGTGCCTGACTGTGATAAGCTGATGCAATAGTGATTAAAGAGATGAAAAAAGGCTGTGATAAAACGGACTTAAATAATTGGTTCATTTAATGATCTTGTTTAGGCGGATTGGTTTTAAGACAGTTAAGTTATCAATATTCTTTGGAAACAGACTTTTTGTAACAGAAAAAAGCCATATCTGTGGTCTGATCTTTGCAGGAAAGCAATAAAATGAAAACAATCCGACTTTTAACTTTTTTGATGCTGGTGACTGTTTTTTGTGCAGAGGCAGATGCACAACATCAGAAGACGGCGATACAGACCCGGGCGAAAATAGCCGGAATCAAAAAGAGTTTTGAAGGACTGTGGTATAATCAAAAGACAAGGCGTTATATCAGCATCTCTTTTGATTATGGTGATGATGCCCTGATTAATGACTGGCGGGGGAAGTTAACAAACAGATCCACGGCAGATGCCTATATAGCTTTCATTAAAGGAAACAAGCTGATTTTACCCGAAGAAAAGGAACATCATGGTGTTTACTGCGAAATGCTCATCAGCAAAAGGAAATTGCTGTATAAATGTAAAGGTCTGTTGCTGAAAACAGACCAGTTTACGGATAGTACCTCTTTTGTTAAGCTTCCGGATTAAAAGTTTTCTCCATTACTATAAATTCTATGGGCTGTTTGATCTCTCCAAAAATGCCATCACCTTCAAATGGCTGTATCTCTCCGGTAAAACTATAACCTCTGCGTTCATACCATTCGATAAGCTCTTTCCGGCTGCTGATTACTGTCATGGTAATCGTATCACAGTGGTGCTGTCTGGCTTGATTTTCAGCCTCTTCAAGTAATGCTCTGCCAATTCCACCGCCCTGAAGGACAGGGGATACACTAAACATTCCAAGATATAACTTAGGGCCTTTGATTTCCAGGTAAACAGAACCTGAAATCTGTCCCTGATCATCAGTATATTTTAAGATGCTGACAGCTTCATTACTGAAATAAGCACGCAGTGTTTCTTCATCTATTCTGATTCCACCTAACAGATCTGCTTCGGTTGTCCATCCTTTTTTGGACTCTTCGCCGCGATAGGCGCTGTTTACCAGCAGGTTTAATTCAGGTACATCTGTAATGGTGGCTTTGGTAATTGGCATATATCAGGTTTTGGGCCTAAATTAATATTTTAAGCCTTTGTAACCAAAAAGAGCTTATAATAACTTGAAATCTTCCCGTACCGGATCAAATATGTCTATCAGTTTGCAGTCAGTAATTGCATTTCCTCCATGCGGGACATTTGGTGGAATAAGTGCAAATGTTCCTTTGTCCAGTACTTTTGAAACACCATCTACGGTCAATTCAAACTGGCCTTCAATGACAAATACACATTGATGATTAATGTGCTGGTGGATAGCTGAAACACTTCCTGCTTTTACCTCAAGAAAGTTGATCGTATTCTGAGCAGTATGTATGATTTTTGATAAATAGCCTGGTGATAGTTCTTTGGTCTGAATATCGGCAAAATGATTAAAAATGGGATTCTCCATAATTTTACTTTGTTTTTTTGATAAAATAAAAATACACTTCTTTCCTTGTCGAGAAGCCAGAATGCTCATAAACTTTAACTGCACGTTCATTGTCATTACGGACATGCAAAAATGGAGTGCCCGATGCAGCGATGATCCGTTGAATCTGGCTGAGCAGCAATTGTTTTGCATAACCTTTGCCTAAGTGGTCCGGATGCGTACAAACCGCACTGATTTCTGCATAAGGGGAAGGGTTGAGGCGCTGTCCGGCCATAGCTATCAATTTGTCTTTTTCAAAGAATCCCTGATAATGTCCTAACTCAATAGTTCTTTGCGAAAATGGCCCCGGATTGGTGAGCTTAGTCAGCCCAATCATTTCCGGAATATGTTTTTCAACTAATGGAACTGGATCTGTTAGTGTACCAGCAGGCAATTCCGGTTGACTATAAACCATCTGAAAAGCATTGATCTTAGCCAATACTCTCCAGATTCCGGGAATCTGTATGACTTCCGGCACAACAAAACCTACAGGTTCATCATGTGGAATCAGCTCATAAAGCGCCTGGAAATTTTGCGCTGTATATTCCGCCATGCCGATAAAAGGTGAAATCTCTTTGTCGAAATACTTCACTTGTTCAGTGCCATTCGAAAACTGACTATTTCCACTGATTAATGCGTTCCATGCAGGGTTGTCTAATATATGGTTCATAAGGACAAAACTAAAAAAAAATCTCCCGGAGTTTGTCCTGTTGTCAGAACCTGAAAGTCACTATGATTCAATTTTAATATTATTTAATAATTTATTGCTCAAAAAGGTATCCGGCAGTTTATTTTAACCAGATATTTTTGCGATAAATGCTTAATTTGGCCTTCACCATGAAAAATACGAGTTCAAAAAATATAACCATCCGGTCTTCAGGCTTTGATTTTCTGAATCAGTTAAAGAAGAATAATGACCGGGAATGGTTCAATACCCATAAAGAAGAATTTCAGCAGGAGCAGGAGTATATAGAAACCTTTGCAGATGCGTTGTTAAAGGAGCTCAATACACATGATGTCATTGAAACCCCGTCGGGTAAAAAGAGTCTCTACCGGATTTACCGGGATACCCGTTTTTCTAAAGATAAAACGCCTTATAAAACACATTGGAGCGGCAGCTTCCGCAGAGCTACCAAATATCGCAGAGGCGGATATCATTTTCATATTGAAGAAGGTAATACTTATATAGCAGGTGGATTTTTTGGTCCTTCTGCAGAAGATCTGAAAAGAATCAGGGAAGATATCTCTTTTGATGCTGCACCATTGAGGAAAATATTAAGCAGCCAGTCATTTATCTCTACATTTGGAACGCTGAAGGGCGAAAAGTTAAAAACTACGCCTAAAGGTTTTGATGCAGCTAATGAAGCAATTGATCTTTTACGCTACAAACAGTTTCTGCTGACCAGGCGCTTTTCTGATCAGGAGGTTTTAAGTGAAGATTTTTTAGAACAGGCGGGACAGACATTTAAAAATATGCGCCCGTTTTTTGACTATATGAGCGAAGTGCTGACTACTGATATCAACGGATCGGTAGCATAAATTATATTTAAATCTGTCAATTACTGAAATGATGCTGCACGATAATCTTATTCTAATTCTCGTTTTACTGCTGGGCGTCACTATTTTAGTGATGATGGGGCAGAAGTTGAAAATATCATACCCGATATTTTTAGTGCTGGCCGGCTTGATTATAGGTTTTGTTCCGGGAATTCCACACCTCACGGTCGATCCTGATATTATCTTTTTACTTTTTCTGCCTCCATTGCTTTACGAAGCTGCCTGGACAACCTCATGGAAAGATTTCAGGGAATACAGAGGCGCGATCATGTTGATGGCTGTAGGTTTGGTTTTGATTACTTCTATAGCTGTTGCTTATGCATCTGTGGCTTTTATTCCGGGTTTTACCCTGGCGCTTGGCTTTCTGCTGGGCGGGATTATTTCTCCACCCGATGCCATTGCAGCCTCTTCAGTAATGAAAGGAATTAAAGTTCCCAAAACTATTAATTCCTTACTGGAAGGGGAGAGTCTGGTCAATGATGCTTCCAGTTTAATCGTATTTAAATTTGCGCTGGCAGCCGTGGTTACCGGAAATTTTGTGCTTCAGGACGCTGCATTGAATTTTGTGGTGGTAGCAGGTTTGGGAATTCTGATAGGCCTTGCCATAGGAGGCGTGTTTTATGTACTGCACAGATGGCTACCTACAAATGATAATATCGATACAGTGCTGACCCTGCTGACCCCATATTTTATGTATGTCGTAGCAGAACATTTTAAAGTTTCGGGGGTGATGGCCGTAGTTTCCGGAGGTTTGCTGTTATGTAGTCAGTCCCATGTAATTCTGACACCGAATTCCAGGGTTAAGGTTAATTCCGTATGGTCGGCAATTACCTTCATGATGAACGGAGTCGTATTTATATTAATAGGACTGGCATTACCTGATATTGTTGCGGGTTTAGGTTCGGAATATCCGTTGAAAACGGCTATATATTATGGTATTGGAATCAGTATGCTGGCTTTGGTTGTAAGATTTTTGTGGTTGTTTTCTACCAGCAGAATTACCAGGGTGGTGAATAAAAAAACAAGAATCAGATACCAGGGGATGACCTGGCATTCTTCTGTCGTGGTGGTATGGGCTGGAATGCGAGGTGTAGTTTCATTGGCAGCGGCCTTATCTATTCCTCTGATGCTAAACAGTCAGACACCTTTTCCATTAAGGAATTTAATCCTGTTTATCACTTTTGTAGTTATTCTGGTTACCCTGGTATTTCAGGGATTATCTCTGCCTTATGTCATCAAGTGGCTCAAAATACCGGAGAATACTTATAAAATACCCGAACAGGAGCAGAGCGCGCAAATTAAGCTGCGTTTGATTGACAGGTCACTGGTCAGAATACAGGAGAACTATCAGTTCCAGTGTATCCATAACGAACTGATGTCTAATTTTAAAGCTGAACTGGAAAACTCATTAACCGGTAAAAGAAATAACCTGGAGGCTATCAGAGCAGGTAAAATTGATCAGCAGGAATTGAAAGTATACCGGGAAATTATGCTCGACTTAATACAGGTTCAGCGTCATGAATTGCATCTTTTAAAGCGTGACAGGAATTATGATGATGATATTATCAGGGAAGAAGAGAACAGGCTGGATTTAGAAGAATTAAGTACCGGTATGGTTATTTCCTGATAGCCGGTACCTGGTGATATAAAATAAATTACAAAGGGCTGCACTCAACTCTGCAGCCCTTTGTTTTTAGCTGGCTATTCTGTTCCAGCTCAGGTCATCGTAATAGATCAGACCGTCAGAAGAGGAAGCCCAGTAGTCCTGACTGCCGCCTCTGAAGGTGTGAAAAGTAATCATCTTGATCAGACGTTTAGAAGTATCAGTTGTCCAGCGGATATCATTTTTGGTCAGCAGATCCACTCCGTCAACAGTGTAAGAAATCTGTCCGTCAAAATTCGATCCCGTATTGCTTTTTATCCTGATTTTAATCGTGTACCAGGTGTTTTTAGCCAGTTGTTTACTTTGTTTCCCGAAGTTATTACCGCAATCTTCCGGCATATCCTTATAGTAAACGTAAGGTCTGAAATAGGGCTTGTCGGTACCGCTGTTGTCTTTTTGATTGGTCGGGTTATACCACATAATTCTAGCACTTCCGCCAGTTCCGCTGTCGGCTTTGTTACAACCTGTGAAACCATCCCCAATCAGAAATCCAAATCCGGTTTTTCCACCTCTGCTCCACTGGAAGTCTGAAGCAAAGCGTACTTTGAAACTTAATTCATATTCAGAACCGTCAGGTACATCTATCTGAACCGTATTTCCGCTTCCCGCACTGGCCGGCTGAGAAGAAATAGAGTTAGCCGGAATTCTGACGCTCACCTGGTTGCCTGATATATTCACATTTCCAGATTGCCAGTTTCCGCTGATGTCTCCCATATCAGCAGCGGCTGTGGCTTTACTGTAAGCACCGTCGCTGTGCGTAAAATTTACTGTTCTGCTCGAATAAACGGCTCTGGCGGTAGTAGTTGCATCCTCATCAATGATTTCATTGGGCCGGACGTCTTTTTTACATCCTGCAATTGCAAGAGAAATTCCCAGTACGGTGAAAAGGAATTTAAACTTTTGTGAGTTGGTTTTCATAGGTATAGGTTTATATTTTGGTTAATTGTTGAGCGCTGGAAATTATCCCGGATCCTGATCCGTAGTTCTTTCTTTAATATATTGTTCCATGCCTGAAGCATAATCAAGCTGGAATTTATTCATCAGGGGTTTTGATTTTTTAAGTATCATAACTGCATTGGTATAAGATCTGCTTTTGATATAGATAGCTGCTATATTGAGATAAGGTGCAGCTGATTCAGGAAATTCTTCTGCACAAAGAGTATATAGTTTGAGTGCACTTTCTTGATCATGCATATGATTGAGCAGCACATTTCCAAAAGCACTCAGTGCAGTAATACTCAGATCATAGTGCTGATTTTTCGTTTTTTTGAGTATCCGGTAAAGGTTAAGCGCAGAATCAATATTGCCGGTTTGCTGCAGTTTATTTCCCATTGTACGGCTTACGGGCGTTTTTACAACGGGTAAAGCAGCGCCATTCAGCCAGGCGGTAATATCTTTAATAGCGCCCGGGCTAATCTGCTGACCCGAAATATTGCTTAAAAAGGTAATGCCAATCTCCTTTTCAGGAATCAGGATTAATTGATTCTGGAAACTTGTGAGGTCATTTTTCTTGAACAGGAAATCAATGTCACCATCTTTCAGCAATTCCCAGCCAAATGTTATACCTGATGTTTTGCCCGTCATATATCTGGCAGAAAAGAAATCATCAAAGATTGCTTGTTTAACAAAAACACCTATAGTGGTTTTTCCATTGTTCAGCAGCATTTCCATCCACCTGGACAGATCTGCAGAAGTGGTATGCAGCCCGGTACTGCCACCATTTTCCCGGTTATAAGGATAGATGCTATCCGTTTTTGAGCTCCATGTGAGCCAGTTATTGATTTTGAATGGCTGAACTGGTCCGGACGGTTTGGCAAAACCTGAAGATTTCATACCTAATTTTTTAAACACCTGTTCATCAGCATACTCTTCAAATGGCTTTCTAGTTACTTTGGTGATTAAATCAGCCAGAATATCATAGTTGTACGGAGACCTGACGACTCTGCTGCCCGGAACCGGGAATTTTAGCTCCTGAGATGAAATGCTGCGGGTGGTTGTTTCCAGTGCTGCGGCAGAATTATCAGGTTTGTCCCATAATACGGGATAATGCTGTATTCCGGAGGTATGCGATAACAAATGTCTGATCGTGATTTTTTTGTTTGCCTTGTCTGCTGTTTTGAAATAAGGCAGATATTTATGTACAGGGTCATCAAGGTTGATTAATCCGGAGTCCAGCATTTTAAGCACTACTGTGGCGAGTACAGGTTCAGAAAGACTGCCTGCAGAGAACGCTGATAAAGAGTCTATAGGATGATGATTTTGGTCTGCAATTCCAAATGCTGTATAAAAAACGGAGTCTTTATGTACAATTCCAACCGATAAACCTGGAATAGAAAAAGCCTGGCTGAGTTGTGTAAGATAATTGTTGAGTTCGGTAATTCTGTTTTTGGAAAACGGATGTGTTAAAACTTTTCCCTTTCTTTTCTGGCAGCTGAAAAAAATGGACAGGCAGGAGGCGAAGAACAGGATGGCGATGCTTTTTTTCATAGTTTATGTTTTACAAAATAAGACGCACCAATTCCTTTCCCAATAAGGGATGCCGTCATCATTTTTATAGTTGGTTTATGAAATGAATTTAAGCAAACGCCTAAAAATAAAATCGTTTGAATCTCTCAGAACCTGTGGAAAGGCGCATTTAAGGAGGATTCAAACGATTGAAATAATTTGGTAGCTTTGACAAAAAGCGGCAATAAGATCAATTTTGTAATTATTAAAGCTGTGATTATCAGTTTAATAGTTTTCTTAGGTACTGGAGTAGTTCAATACCTAGTGCTGATTTTAATGCAGGAAGCAGGGCCGTTTCGAGTTTTTCCTCCTCTGCTTTATACAATTCGTATTTTTGATCATTTCCATGTATAATACTAAATTCTACATTGGAGATTCTGTCTGCAAGCTTGACGATGATCGCATCTTCATTATGCGCTATCTTTTTATAAAAATTAGCTTTTCTTTCTTCTCTGCTGTTTCCTTCATCATCACTGAGTGTATAGACAATTTCGGCTACTGCGGTGCCAAATTTTTCCTGCAGCTGGTCTTTGGTAATTTTAGTGTCTTCCAGTACATCATGAAGCCATGCCGCAATCAGTAAATTAAGGTTGTAGGCATTACTGAGGTCAACATTAAACCTCATCAGCACACTGATTACATTACCCAGGTGTATTTCGTAGGGAGAGATGCCATATTTCTGATCACCATGTGATTTTATGGCAAATTCCCGGGCTTCATTAAATAATTCTTTATTAGTCATGCAAATGAACGTCATTCTCCATTCGTTTAATGAAGACAGGGTTAAGATATTTTTTTAAATCTGAATAGGGAACAGAAACGATAATCTGCCCCTGGGCAAAGCTGGCCACTTCATAAGGATTATATAAAAATGAGACACCTGTTTTATCAAAAAAGAAGTTTTTGTTAGCTGCCAGGTGATTTTCAAATAGCTGGGTAGTCAGTTCTTCTGCAGGTTTTACATTATATTGTATCCTGAAATTCTTTTCTACCAGTTTCTGCAGTGATACAGAATCAATTTTCAGCACATCAGCAAGTGTTAAATGTTTTTGATTTTTGACATCGAAACAATACAGGGTAGTTGCATAATTGCCATGTGCGCCTCCGGAATAACTATCAATCAGATGTTTAATCACTGCAAAACCGTTGTCGTTATAATGAATACTCAGGGTTTGACCTCTGTAATAATTTAAAGTAGCACTGGGTTCGTCAGCCTCGATTTTCATTTCCCGGATTTCAGCTTTGTAACCTTTAAGATAAGTGTCAGCATCATTTTTTATTGCTGTTGCCCAGGAAGCAGCTGGTTTTTGAAGATCCATTGTCTTTTTGACCTGCTTATCCAGCCACTGTTCTTCTGGTTTAGTTCCGGCGGACATCAGGTACTCATATTTTACAGAAGCCTGGGGTGATTCTTTTTTTGCCGGATAGGCTTTGGCCGAATCTGCGTAAGTAGCGATTTTGAAAGCATAACTTCCCTCAGGATAGGATTCTTCCAGGCGAATACTTGATTTTTCTTTACCATCAACCCTTATTCCGCTAAAAACGGTTCCGGTCCATTTTAAATGTAGTTTTGCTTTGCCACCAGGTATCACATCTTCTGTGTAATGATCAGCAAGACCATTTTCTATCAGAATGATACTGTCCTGATTGATAATTTTATCAGTAACCAGGTTTACCTGAACGCCATTATAGTCATAGGTGCCGGTAAAATTTTTCCCTATTTTGTTGAGGTTAATCGTTACATTCCGGTCACCGATGATCCCCTGGAATCTTTTATAGAAATTTTCAGGAAGATGCTCCTGTACAGCAACTCTTCTTTCTACTACTGCAGTTGTAACGGAGTCTGTTGCCGGATTTTTTTTTTCAGTTGAATGGCAGCCTGCGATTAACACCGGAAGGCCGAATAAATATAATAATGATGATTTCATAGAATGGTTAGCTGTTACCAGTGAAATTAAATAAATTTCGGATCAATAATAAATTTTAATTTGTTATTCAATATTTCCTATGCAGATGTATTTAATTTCAATATAATCTTCTATTCCATATTTAGATCCCTCTCTGCCGGAGCCAGAATGCTTTATGCCGCCAAAAGGTGCTACTTCTGATGAAATCAGTCCTTCATTAATACCTACAATGCCATATTCCAGTGCTTCGCTGATTTTCCAGCTTCTTTTTAAATCGTTAGTATAGAAATAAGAGGCCAGTCCATATATCGTATCATTGGCTAAAGTTATAGCTTCCTCATCTGTTGAGAATTTAAAGATCGGAGCTACAGGGCCAAAAATTTCTTCTTTTGCAAAGTTCATTGTCTGGTTAGCTTCGCCGATTACCGTCGGTAAGAAAAACTGTTCATTCATTTTTTTTCCGCCAATCAGGACTTTGCCTCCCTTGCTAACGGCATCCTCAACAAAGGCTTCAACTCTGCTGATAGCTTTGCTATTGATCAGTGGCCCGATATTTACAGTTTCATCCAGTCCGTTACCTGGTTTGAATGCAGATACAGCTTTAACGAATCTGGCTGTGAAATCTTCGTATATGTTCTCATGCACCAGAATACGGTTTACACAAACGCAGGTCTGACCCGAAAATCTGAATTTACCGGCAATAGCTCCTTTAACGGCAGCCTCGATATCAGCATCCTCAAATACAATAAAAGGTGCATTTCCACCTAGTTCCAGACTTAACTTTTTTAAAGTAGAAACACACTGAGCACTTAAGATTTGTCCTACCCGGGTAGATCCTGTAAAGGAGATTTTAGCAACCAGCGGGCTTTCACATAAGACCTTACCCATTGCTGAAGCGTTCATTCCAGTTACCACATTAAAAACCCCTTTAGGGAACCCTGCTTTTTCGGCAAGATGAGCTATGGCCAGTGCCGTCAGCGGGGTTTCTTCACTTGGCCGGACTACTACAGTACAGCCTGCTGCCAGCGCCGGACCAACTTTTCTGGTAATCATGGCCAGCGGGAAATTCCACGGTGTGATAGCACCTACAACCCCGATAGGCTGTTTGATAACCATTATTCTGCGGTCGGCGGTGTAACCGGGGATGATATCGCCGTAAAGTCTTTTCCCTTCTTCGGCAAACCACTGAATAAATGATGCGCCATAATCTACTTCACCGCGGCTTTCGTGAATGGGCTTTCCACTTTCCATGGTCATGATTTTAGCAATGGATTCCCTGTTTGCTATCATCAGTGCAAACCATTTCTGCATAATGACAGCTCTTTCTTTAGCAGATTTTTTACTCCATGGTTTAAAAGCGGTATGTGCAGCTTCAATAGCCAGGCTGATGGTCTGACCATCGCCATCACTTAATTTTTTGATGACGCTTCCGTCTGCAGGATTCAGCACTTCAAAAGTTTTGCTGCTGCCGGAAACCCATTCGCCGTTTATATAGGATTTGCTGAAAAGCAATTGTTTGTAATCTTCCATTTTGTATGAATTTGGTGACTGATCAAATTTAAGCATATGTAGCGGCCGCCCAATTTTTTTCTAAAAGGCCTCATTTAAACCCAGAAAAAATCCTCTTGATCCATAATTACCAAAAGCATAGTCAAGACAGAGATTGGTTCTTGTTGCCTTATTGAAAAGTACTCTTAAGCCGGCACCACCGGCAGGTTGCCATTTCTGAAATATTCTGGTACCTGAATCATCGTTTGTAGTTTGTACATTAAAGAAGGTAGCACCGCTTAAAAATTTATTTCTTGTTATCGGAAAGCGGTATTCTACTTCAGAATAAAAATACTTTGTGCCTTTGAAATAACCAATAGTATAACCTCTTCCGCTGCGGAAAGCAGGGTCCTTGCCTGAGCCAGGCAGTTCCAGATAGGGCAGTGCACCACTAACCAGATAAGATCCCCAGTTCCAGAAAGCGATTACATGTTCCGGATTTCTGGCAGAAAGGCTCCAGTATTTTCTGAAATCAGTAGTAAACTGTACAGCGTTTTTAGTACTTCCCATCCAGCTTTGATTCACTCTGAGGCCGGCATCGGCATAAATGCCTTTATAGGCACGGTTCTGGTTGTCGCGGGTAGTGTATTGTACATTAAAAAGAAGGCCATTTGCCATATAATGATCTCTTTCAAAGCCATAACGGTCACTGTAAATATTGTAAGGAGTCAGGTCGGTTGGTGTTTTTCTGTCTTCTATCTTTCTTCGGATATCAAATGATACCCCTGCACCGACAAAGAGATTATCCTGGATCTGTTTATATACTTTTTCTTTAAAACTGTAAAACTGGGCATGGAGTACATAACCTTTACGTTCAGCGTTGGTTAGAATCTCATCAGTTTCATTTCCGGTAGCTCCCTGACCTATACCCAATCCGAAATCTGGTGTCACTGTTTTTGCAGCGACAAGACTGCCCTGGAAATTCCATTTATTACCCGGAGTATAGATATTATGACTGATATAAAAATAAATAATACCTTTTGTGGTAATAGAAGCCGATGTGGCAGCAACTGACATCAGGGTATTAGGGTCACTGCCCAGTATTTTTCCGGCTACGGCTTTAATTCCGATCTGAGCACCGATACTTGGATTATAGGCCACATTAGGCATCGGCGTGATTCCTGATTTTTTACGCAACGGATTGGTTTTTCTTTTAGGGTGAAGGATATGACGAATCAAATCGGAAACATCATATTGTTTATAGGTAGAATCTGCCGGCCTCTGACTGGCTGGAGGAGAGGCATGAGCAGTATCCTTTTTTAAAGGTTCAGCTGGAATAACTGTCTGTCCGTACGCATGATTATGAATATTTATCAATATAACTAAAGCGGTAAGCTTCCATACTAATGATAGTCTGTTGTGTTTATAGAGCTTGGCGAGTTTCGATAGGGGCTTAAATTCCAAATTATAAAGGCTTTGTAAACGGTTAGGTGTAGCATTTAAACCAAAATAAAACTAAAATGTTTTGCCCGCAGAAAGATTAGGGTTGCCACCCAACTGTAAATACCCTGAAACCGGGTTGTTATTTGATCCGGTTCGGGTTAGAGCAGTAACTGTGTGAGTCCACCGCAAGTCCACAATGAGTCCACGTTGAGTCCACCTTTTTACAGAAATACGTGGACTCGGGGCGGACCTGAGATGGAATTGCTCCGGATTCACACGGTTATTGACCGCAGGAGTTATATAATCTCATCAGAGTTTGCTGAAATATCTGCTTCGGATCTCCCCGTTTTTTAGGATGATGTGAATTTTTTAAGCAGAAAAATTGTCTTTTATACTTATTCAGGTAGTAGCAATTGTGTTCTTTTTACACTAAATGTGGTCAGATTTAACAAGGGAATTGTATTTATAATTTAGATTATATTTATACTTATAATTTAATTATTGAATCTTTATAAGATATAAAACATTATTATTTAGATAATTATATAAAAATATATTAACTAATGGTGTCTATTTAAAACTTGATAAATGGCGTTTAAAGAGAATTGGCGCGGGTTTTAAGGGCTTAAAACGTATTCCTGCAGGTTGTGCGAAGATTGTGTCTTAGGTTTGTTACACTCTTGTTTCTGGTGTTCCGGTGAAAAAAAGATGATGTTTTTTCTGACCCTGTTTTTACTTTTTTGGCTGTTTATTGAGGTTTAAACAATGATTTTTGTGTTTTTAAACAATCTTTTGCTAAGTATTTCTCTTGTGTTTTGCTCTTTGTTTTATGCTGTAGCTGCTGTAAAATACAGATTGTTTTGAGCCTGAAAATTTCAGTGTTTTTTAGTCTTTCAAATTGTAGTTGATAAAAAAAAACACAATAATTTAATGTTTAAATCATTTTATGTATTAATAAATTTGTACTTTCGTTAAAAAACATATCAAGTTAGTCTTCTATTGAAGGATTTAGATTTTATTGCTTTACGAAATACCATATATTAAAGAATGTTTACCTTTTTTAAGAAAAAAAATCGAGTTGAGGATATAGAATGGCTGGGAATTGATGTTCATTCGCATTTATTACCGGGTATTGATGATGGTGCACCCGATTTGGTGCAGTCATTAGACTTGATCAGGGGGTTAAATAATTTGGGCTTTAGTAAATTTTTATGTACGCCCCATATTTTTGCGGAATTATATCCGAATAACCCTGATACCATTAAAACTGCTCTGCTGGAAGTTAAAGCCGGATTGCAGGGAGCCGGACTGGACGTTGTGCTTGATGCGGCAGCGGAGTACATGGTTGATGAGAATTTCAGGGTTGCTGATGACTTATTATGTCTGCCGGGGAAGTATGTTTTGATTGAGATGTCCTATCTCTCAGAGACGCCTGGTATTGAACAGGTAATATTCGATCTGAAGATCCGTGGGTACCATGTGATCCTGGCACATCCGGAGCGCTATAGTTTTAATCATGCTGATCCTCTCAGATTTAGCAGGTATAAGGAAATAGGCGTTCTTTTTCAGTTAAATTTATTATCAGTTTGTGGTTATTATGGTAAAGAAGTTAAACAAATAGCAGAATATTTATTGGAAAATGAGCTGTATGATCTCGCTGCTACCGATTTGCATCACAACAGACATTTGCGCGCACTTTCAACAGCAGTTACCAGTGGTTTTTTGCATAAAAGGCTGGGTAATTATGGATTTAAAAACAAGGAACTTTTCTCCTGAGCTGTTGTGCAGGCAGAACCTGAAACATAAAGATTGTAATTCTGAATTTGCCTGATACCTGTTTAAAACGAAGATAAAACGATTTATATATTCAAAAAAGACATTATAAAAAGCGCTCTGAATATTTAAAATAACCCGAATACAATTTATAGAATCATAACCTGTTAAAAACGCTTTATTCACCTATGAAAAGAAGTTTTAAAAGCAGTAAAATCAAAAACAGTATGCTGCTGTTGCTGACTTTACTTTTTGTTTCCTGTGCGAGTACTAAAAATGTACCTTATTTTCAGGATATCACGTCTGCAGATAAATCTGTATTAGCTAATACAGCTGTGTTTACTGAACCTGCAATTCAACCTGATGACATCCTCTCCATTTCTATTTTTACGATCGACCCTGCAACTTCAATGGTTGTTAATCAGTTAGGTACACAGGCTTTAAGTACTGTTCCTGGTCAGGTTGCCGGGATTACCCCAACAGCAGCTGCTGCAGGATTTCTGGTAGATAAAAATGGAGAGATTGATTTATCCATCATCGGGAAAGTCAAAATTGGCGGTCTCACAACCTTTCAGGCCAGAGATTTAATTAAAGAAAAAGCTGCTGTTGTTTACAAAGATCCGAATGTACAGGTGCGCTACGCTAATTTTAAAGTAACGGTTTTGGGAGAAGTGGGCCGGCCGGCATCTTATGTGCTGCCTAATGAAAGGGTAAGTGTGCTTGATGCATTGGGCCTGGCAGGTGACCTGACTATTTTTGGAAGGCGCGAAAATGTACTGCTTATCCGTGAAAACAATGGAAAAAAGGAATTTGTACGTCTTAATTTAAACTCCTCTCAGGTGTTTAACAGTCCATTTTATTATCTCAAACAGAACGATGTGATTTATGTCGAGCCTAATAAGGGAAAGGCTGCTTCTTTGAATCAGGCAAGAACCCAGACTTATGCGATTATTGGAACTGCGCTCTCAGTTTTAATTGTCTTGTTTTCAAGACTTTAGTTGATCAATCTTAGTTTAAACCGATGAATAAAATAATTGAAAACAGAGTGTCTGATAAAGATGAACCTTTAGATATAAAGCAAATTGTATCACGTTTATTATACAATTGGTATTGGATTTTATTGTCTGTGATAATTTGTGTGATCCTTGCTGTATTGTATGCCAGATATAAAACACCCAGCTATAAAATCGCTGCAAGAGTACTGGTAAATGATGAGAAAAAGGGCAGTGGCCTGATGGCTGGCAGTGATATCCTGGGTGATCTTGGTGGTTTACTGGGCGCCAAAAGCACTGTAGATAATGAGGCTGAAATTTTGAGAACCCGCTATTTAATGGAGCAGGTGGTTAAAGATATGGGCCTGAATATAACCAATTACAGAAGAGGGAGGGTAAAGAATACTGAGCTTTACAAATCTCCTGTTGTATTAAAGATAGTTTCGGCAGAAGACACCATTAAGGAAACCAATGTTGATATAGAGTTTCTGAAAAATGATCAGCTGGCAGTAAGTTCCAAAAAACTGGATACAGTGGTTCATCTGGATAAGCCATTTAAACTGCTGCATGTAGGTACGGTATTGATTTCCAGAAATCCTGCTGTCAAAGAACTGTATACTAAATACAGGGTTAATGTAACCTCAGTTGATTCAAAAGTTGCTGATCTGATGGAAGATCTGGCTGTAGAGGTAAGAAATAAACTGATTACGATAGTCGATCTGTCGCTGAATCATCCGATACCTAAAAAAGGAGAGGATATTTTAAATAAACTGATTGAAAACTATGTGCAGGGGAATGTCAAAGATAAAAATGAGATAGCGGACAGCACTGTTAAATTTATTCAGAACCGCCTGAGTTTTATTGGTAAGGAACTGGGTGATCTGGAAGGTAATATTCAGGGTTTTAAGCAAAAGAATAATCTGGCTGATATGACTGAGCAGTCTAAATTGCTGGTACAGACTACAGGTCAGTATGTAAGTGACCTGAGTAAAACTGAAACCCAGATCAGTATTCTTAAAAGTTTACAGGAGTATCTGAAAGACGGCACTAAAAATAAAAGGGTTCTTCCGAGTTCTCTGGTGCCTGCCGATCTGGTATTTAGTAGTGCCGTAGAAAAATTCAATGCACTGACACTGGAAAGAGCGAGAAGATTAATCGGGGTCACGGAAGCCAATCCTGCAATTGTATTGATTGATAAAGAAATTGCCAATGCAAGGGCTGATATAGAAGCTAACCTGGTAACTACCCTGGATGCATTTACGATTACCAGAAACAGATTGAGTAATCAGATGAAAAAAGCTGAAACTCAGGTTCGCGGTGTTCCGGAAATTGAACGTAATTATTTGAATTTAGCCCGTCAGCAGCAAATCAAGCAGGAACTCTATCTTTTTCTGATGCAAAAGAGTGAAGAAACTGCGATTTCCAAAACATCCAATATTTCAAATTCCAGAACTATTGATCCGCCTAAATCTGAGGTTAAGCCATTTAATCCAAAGAAAGGAATGATCTATATCGTAGGTGTCTTTATGGGCCTGCTGATACCGATATCAACCATCTATCTGAAAGATATTTTAAATGATAAGATTCATACTAAAGCAGATATCAGTAAGCTGACTGCAGTTCCCGTAATCGGAGAGATCAGTCATAATGAAGAAGATAGTAATCTGGTTGTCGCCAATAGTTCCAGATCTGCTGTTTCTGAACAATTCAGGGCACTGAGAACCAATCTTTCCTTTTATATGAAAACTAAAGAGGAGAAGGTTATCCTGATTACTTCAAGTATGGCTGGTGAAGGGAAATCTTTTGCGGCGATTAATCTGGGAAATGTACTTGCCTTATCCAACAAAAAAGTATTGTTAATGGAGCTGGATTTACGCAAGCCGGGTTTATCTGCCAAGCTCGGTATTTCAAATCATGAAGGTTTTACCAACTATATTATCGACGCTGGTCTGACGGCAAAAGATGTCGTAAAGCCCTTAAGTATTCATCGGAATTTATCGATTGTAAGTTCGGGCCCTGTTCCGCCAAATCCGGCCGAGATGCTGCTGGATGACAGGACAAAAGAATTAATAGATGACCTTAAGCAACAGTTTGATTATATCATTATTGATGCTCCGCCAATCGGGATAGTTGCCGATGCACAGCTGATTGCTGTTCACGCAGATGTCTGTCTGTATCTGGTGAGACAAAATTATACCGCTAAACAACAAATAAACATTATTGAAGAGCTGAGCAGGAGTGAAAAGATGAAGAATATTGGAATTGTTGTAAACGATATTGATGGCCATGGTTACGGTTATGGCTACGGTTACGGCTATGGTTACGGCTATGGTTCGTATGACGATTCAGAAAGTAAAAATAAAAAGTGGTTTAAAAAGTTGTTCAAATCTTAATTAATTATGTTTAAAATACTTGATTGTACCTTACGGGATGGTGGTTATTACACAAACTGGGACTTCGATAAAAGTTTAGTCCATACTTATCTTAACTCTTTAAACAGCCTGCCAGTTGAATATATAGAGGTTGGATACAGAAGTATACCTGTTAAAGATTATTACGGCAAATATTTCTATTCTCCGGTATATGAGTTACAGGAATTAAAAAGTCTCACCAATAAAAAACTGGTTATCATTTTCAATGAAAAGGATATCCGGGTAGAACATGTTGCTGATCTGCTGCTGCCAATTGTAGGTATTGTGGATATGGTCAGGATTGCATTGGACCCGCAGCAACTGGGCCGTGCCTTAAAGCTTGCGGCAGAAATTAAGAAATATGGTTTCGAAGTAGGCTTCAATGTGATGTATATGTCCAAATGGAAGCAGTATGGTAATTTCGTTGAAGAACTGAGTGGACTGGATGGACTTGCCGACTATTTTTATATGGTTGACAGCTATGGTGGGGTATTCCCGGATGATGTGAAGCAGACTATGGATCTGATCAGGTCAAAGACTGATTGTAAAATCGGTTTTCATGGTCATAATAACCTGGAAATGGCTTTAATCAACTCGCTTACTGCAGTTGATTATGGTGCTGATATTGTAGATTCTACCATTTTGGGTATGGGTCGTGGAGCCGGGAATCTTAAAACTGAACTGTTACTGTCAGTTTTAAATACCAAATATAAAATGGATATAGATTTTAATGCTATCGGAAATGTCGTAGATGGTTTTGATAAGTTATTGAAAAAATACGAGTGGGGAACCAACGTGCCTTATATGATTTCTGGTTCAAATTCCTTGCCTCAGAAAGATGTAATGGATTGGTATACTACCCGGGTATATTCATTGAATAGTATGGTGAGAGCACTTCAGAATCAAAAAAATAACATCAAGGATAATGAAGAACTACCGGTTTTTAAACCTGCAAAATCTTACAGTAAAGTACTGATACTGGGTGGTGGTCCTAATTCAGCGGAGCATGCGAAAGCTATTATTGAATTTATAAATCTGACGGAAGATATCGCTGTTGTTCATTCGAGTTCAAAAAATGCACTATACTATAAAGATGTTCAGGCAGATCAGTTTTTCTGTCTTGTCGGAAACGAAGGACATCGTTTAGAAAAAGTATTCAATGATCTGGGTGACTTTAACGGTCTTTGTGTTTTTCCTCCGTTCCCAAGAAAAATGGGTACTTATATTCCGGCTAAGATTCATGACCGGTGCTTTGAATTCGAAAAGATCTCCTTTACAGATAAATTTAAAGATTCACATAGTTTACTGGCTCTGCAGACTGCAGTTGAACTGAATGCTCAGGAAGTTTATATAGCCGGATTTGATGGTTATCAGGAAGCCTCAATCTCTCAGCTGGAAAGAAGTCTGGTTGAAGAAAATGAATTCCTGTTTCAGCTTTTCCAGCAGACTTATAATATAGAATTGGTTTCTTTAACGCCAACCAGGTATAAAACCCTGTTACCTGGCTCAGTTTATAGTTTGGTATGCTAATGAATTATATAGTAGTTATTCCCGCCCGGTATCAATCGACCAGATTTCCGGGGAAACCTCTTACCGTTATTAACGGTAAGAGTATGTTGCAGCGAACCTATGAGCAATGCATCAAGGCTGTAGATAAAAATCTGGTTTATGTGGCTACTGAAGATCAGCGTATTGTTGATCATTGCCGTTTTTTTGGTATGCAGGTTCTGCTGACATCAGATAACTGTCTGACAGGAACCGACAGAATTGCTGAGGTAGCTGATCTGGTCAAAGCTGACTATTATATTAATGTTCAGGGAGATGAACCTTTGTTCAATCCGGAAGATATTAAGGAGGTTATTTCCAGGCTGGATACCTATCCCGGAGAGATATTGAATGGTTATTGTGCGATCACCAGTGAAAGACAATACAGAAGTAAATCTGTTCCTAAAGTTGTTTTCAGACCGGATGGCAGGCTCTTGTATATGTCCAGAAGTCCTGTTCCCGGCAATAAAGGGCTGGATTTTGTAAAAGGCTGGCGACAGGTATGTATATATGCTTTTCCTTATGATGCGCTGAAAGCTTTTGCGGCAACTGAAAATAAGACTGTTCTGGAAGCAGAAGAGGATATAGAAATTCTGAGATTTCTGGAGTTGAATTACGAAGTGAGAATGCTTGAACTGTCCAGTGAGTCAATCGCTGTGGATAGTCCGGAAGATTTAACAGAAGTACTGGATAAATTAAAAGAAGATGCTGTCAGAATATAAAGTTTTATTATGGGATTTTGATGGGGTAATCATGGATTCTATGCCAGTCAGATCAAAGGGGTTTGAATTGGTACTGGCTGCTTATCCAAAGAAACAGGTTGACCAGCTCATGGCTTTTCATGAGCTTAATGGTGGCCTATCCAGATATGTTAAGTTCAGATATTTTTTTGAGGAAATCAGAAAGGAAGCTATCAGTGAGGAAGAGGTTTTAGCTCTTGCGGGTAAGTTTTCTGAGATTATGTTGTCTCTGCTGATTGATCAGACTCTACTGATTGAGGATAGTGTTGGATTTATCAGAGATAACTGGCAGAATTTCCAAATGCATATTGTGTCTGGATCTGATGGTAAGGAGCTGAAAATAATCAATGATTCACTGGGTCTTTCCGGTTTTTTTAAATCAATCAACGGCTCTCCGACTCCAAAAAAACAATTGGTTGAAGAGGTTTTGTCCGCTAATCAATATGATAAAAATGAGGTGATATTAATCGGGGATTCTATTAATGATTATGATGCAGCCGTGTTTAATAATATCTCTTTTGCCGGTTATAATAATACCGGACTAAAACAGCTTTCTGAAAATTATATCGAACAGTTTACCTGTAATTCCGGCAAATGAAATTAAGTATCCTTAAGACGGTTTTGTTTGAATCCTTAAACAGGTTCTGTACCTTGTTTATGGTTTTACTGGTGTCCAGAAATTTTTCGGTCAGTACTTATGGGTATTTTTCGTTGTTTATAACGGTAACCTCGATTGGTCAGACTGTAATTGATTTTGGTTCCCAGAATTTTGGGGTAAAGGAACTGATTAAACTTAAGGATATTTCTGCTATCAGAGAACTGGTCAGAACAGTGAGTACTTTCAGATTTATTGGTTTTATTGTCTGGGTCCTGTTCTCTGTAGTGTATTCCTTTTTTATCGAAGACTCCTTTACTTTTGCTTCTCTTTTAATCTTATGGGGGCTGATTTATCTGTATTACTGTGACTGGGTTTTAAAAGGGATAGGTAAAATTTCCAGCCAGGCGCTGATTAATCTGACAACCAATGGTATTGCTTTACTGATCTTGTATCTGTTAATCTGGAAAAAACTGGATTTAAGTAACAGCTATATTATCAGTATAGCTAAAATAGGTCCTTTGCTGGCTGCGGCTATTATCTCGGGATTTTTCCTGAAATGGATTACAAAATCCAATCTGGTACTGGTTGCCATAAGGAAAACCTGGCCAAAAGCGCAGTTCAATGAAACGATGCTTTTTACTACAGGAAGTTTCTGTGCCAGGGCCTATAATTCAATAGGATTAATTCTGGTGGGTTTTTTAACTGATAAAACCTCTCTGGGGATGATTTCCTATGCCTTTACTTTTTACAACATATTCAGTATGGGCAGGGCGATATTGATCACCTCCGTTTATCCCTATTTCTGTAAACTTGACAGAAAAAAAGCGCTTAAACTTTCCCTGTATCTCAATTTGTGTGCAACGGCTGGTTTTGTTTTATTCCTGTTGGTTTACATGAATTATTCGGATCAGATCATACACATTATTGTCCCGAAAACGACACCGGTTTCTGAGATCATCAGGTTTAACTTTAATGTTGGTGTGGCTTTGATAGGTGTAGTTTGTGCATCCTTTTTTACAATTACTTTTTTACAGGCATTTGAAGGCGGGGGAATCTTTAACAGGTTAACTGTTTATGGTTTGATTATCGTATTGGTCCTGAATTTAATCAGTTATTTTCTCGGCTATCTGAGATACAGTTCGATTGTATCCCTGCTGGTTGCAGAATCATTAATCGCTCTTTATTCTTATAGTTACATATTTAAAAAGAAGACGGATGAAGGCATTGGTTAACAGGTTGTTTTTAAGTCTGGTGCTGCTGCTCCCATGGCATTCACTGATTATAAACGGATACCTGAGAAAATATTTTTCATTGATTGTACTCTGGAAAGAACTGGCAGTGATTGCTTTGTTAATACTTGCGCTGTCACATAAGGGACCTAAAATAGCAGGTATGAAACTGATGGTATTACTGGGGACCATCTTTCTTTTAACGGCACATTTGTTTTTTAATAGTGTGGGTTTAATGGCAGCCTATAGTTACCGGATTTATCTGTTGCCTATTTTAATGACTATTTCTCTCTATAAATTAGCAGATCTGATTGATTGGGAGAGAATTTCAAAGTGGTTTATCATCGGCGCTTTTGTGATGGCTGTATTTACAACTATCCAGCAGTTATTTCTCGGGGAAAGTATCTATCTGAATGCTGGTTATCCGGTCAATACTTTTAGTGATGAAAAACTGAATTTTACTTTTTATATCGGTTATGGATTATTGCAGAGAGGGGCAGGTGGATTTATTGCGCCAATTCCCTATAGTGTATACCTGATTCTGGCATTGGTGTTATTGTTTAAATACAAAGAGCTGTTTAGTGTCAGGTTTGGGAAAATACTGAATATGGTGCTGACCATTAGTCTGGTGCTTACTTTTACCCGTTCCACAATCGCTACATACTTGTTTTTCTTTGTTATACCTTATTTGAATTTCTTTACGCCCAAGACTGTGAAGTACCTGTTTGTACTGCTGTTTGTGGTGGTTATACAATTCTTTATTGTCCCTGTTTCTATTCAGGAAATGGAATTGAGCACTATAGATACTTTCTGGAGTAACAGTACTTCTCTGGAGGATACCAGTTCTGCCGGGCATTTTGAAAGTCTGGACAGAGGGTTTAAAATCGCATGGGAAAATATCGGCAATGGAATCGGACTGGGAAAAGTCGGTGCGCATACGGCCGCATTTTTTGATAATGCACTGGTTATTGAATCGGGTTATTTATCCGTTATCATTGAACTGGGCTTGCTGACGGCCGTATTTGTATTCTTATCATTTCCAATAGTGCATTATAAAAGGGGCTCTTTGTCTACGGTAATTATCCTGGTTTATCTGGCCGTATCATTCCTTTTACCATTAATCTATTATGTTGAATTATCATTATTAATTCTAATATCCATTGAAGCACTAAATAAAGACAAAAATCTATATGTTGATAATAGTAGGCAGTCCATGGCAGGCGCTCTTGGCTAAGAGTTACCTGCTTAAAGAAAATATAACTGATCCGCAATATGTAATCGAGAAATCATCTCCAAAATCATTTGGAGAGATTATGAAAATACTGAATGCTGATGAAAAGGCAATCCGGCTGATTGTAGAGTGGGGACAGTTGTCTGTGCTGTCTAAAACCAAATCGGCAATAGCTTCGGCTTATATTGATTCAATTATTGAATCTTTAAAACAGGAGTATTTTACAAAGGTTGAAAAGATTCTGGTGTTTTCAGAGCAGACAGTACTTTTTAAGCTGATTTACTCTCTTTTTGGTAATAGTAAAACTTATATCAAATCTGAAGATGGTATCCTGGATTACCTGCCTGGTTTAAAAGCTCATAGTCTTTTGAAACAAATAGCCGGTTATCTGTTTTTAGGGTCAAAGGTTAAGTATTACGTGTATAAAAACTATTATCACCTGTTTGATCAGGTGATAATGTTTCGCCGGGTTGAAGAAGTCAGCCCTGAGCGTTATGTACCGCTGATCAGTCTTAAAAAAGAGTTTTTAGCAGTTTTAAATCAGGCTTATAACATTACTGCCGGTGGAGATGCTTTCCAGGATAAAGATGTCTTATTGTTGTGTCAGTCCTTGTCTGAGGATAAAGTGATACCCCTGCAGGAGGAGTTGAATCTGTACAGTAAGTTTATTCAAAGGTGCAACGATTTAAAGATGAGTGTAATTATCAAACCTCATCCAAGATCCTGTGCTGAAAAAATTGAAGCGCTAAATAAACTAACTTCTGGTAGTGTTACGTTTTTTGAAGACTACGGTATCCCGGCCGAAACGATGTTGCTGAGTGGGAAGTTTAAAGAAGTTGTAGGTATTTATTCTAATACGATTATCTATGCCCATGAATTTTTTGGGGTCAAAGGTATTTCCTTGCTGACACCTCAAATGATTAATCTGCTGGCAGGAAAAGAGAAAAAGAAATTTACTTATATCTATGCCCGGCTCAGGAAGTATTTCGCGGAGGAGTATACTGTTTTTGAATAGTTTATGAATTTAATCTGAATAGCTTATGAACTTAATTTCATCTTTTTCATTCAGGCAGAATGTTTTGTGTCTGATGATGGCAATGTTACCTTTCACAGGAGATTCTCAGTATAATCCTGACAGAAATCCTGCTGCCGGCATTAAACTTGGTGCTTATTATTTTGATGGATGGACAGGGAAGTATGCACAGCATATCAGTCCAAAGTTAATGAATTCTTTTTCTGGCAGAAAGCCTAAATGGGGATGGATTACCAGTTCGCAGAAGATTGTTGATCAGCAGATTCTGGCAGCATCAGGTGCGGGTCTTTCTTTTTTTAGTTTTTGCTGGTATTATAGTGGAAAGGATAAATACAGTACAGAGCCCCTGAACAATGCGCTGAAGTTTTTTCAGCAGTCTGCCTATACCGGGAAAATGGAATATTGCCTGATGGTAGCTAATCATAAGGGCTTTGAAATAGGTAAAGAGGATTGGGATATTGTTCAGCAGGAATGGATCAGACAATTTAAAACACCGGGTTATTTAAAGGTTGACGGAAAACCGTTACTCATTTTATTCTCGGTACAGAGTCTGGTTGATCAGCTGGGGTCTGAGGATTCAGTGAAAGATGCGCTTCAGTCTTTAAGGGCTGCAGCGATGACAAAAGGGTTAAATGGAGTAACTATTGCAGCTTGTATATCAGGAGATAGAAACAGTGTTAGTCAGGCAGAACGTTGTGGTTTTGATATTTTGACGGGCTATAATGCACATAGTGCAGGTTTTACGGCAAAAAAGACACAGGTTCCTATTGATAGTATGCGGACTGCAGAGAACCGGTTATGGAACAGGGTTGTTAAAACAAGTCGCCTGAAATATATCCCGGTATCTACGCTGAACTGGGACCCGAGGCCATGGTCGGCACCAAATAATAAATATGATACTGCCCCTTATTTTGTTGGTTATTCTGAAAAATCAGTATACAAATCTGTTTCGGGTATGGTTAACTGGATCAGTGAAAATACAACTCATATAACCAAAGAAAAAATAGGACTTCTTTATGCCTGGAATGAGAATGGGGAAGGAGCTTATCTTACTCCTTCTGCTAAAGGGCCGGATTTCCTGAGAGGGCTACAAAAAGCTTTAAATAATAAATAATGAGTTTGATACAAAAGAGAATAAAAATTCTGTTAGATGCACATATTTTTGATCATTCTTTTCAGGGGACTGCAACCTATATGTATGGATTGTATTCTGCATTGGTAGAATTTGAAAGACTGGAAATCTTTTTATGTGCGCATGATACTGATCATTTGAAAACATTGTTCCCGGATCCGAGATTTAAGTTTGTAAAGCTGAATTCGGGTTCTAGGATCAAAAGACTGTTTACTGAATATCCCCGGTTAATCAGAGAAGGAGGATATGATTATGCTCATTTTCAATATATAGTCCCCTTTGTTAAAAATTGTAAATTTATCAACACGATTCATGATCTGCTGTTTTTAGAATTTAAGCAATACTTTCCATGGACTTACAGGATGAGCAGGAAAGTGTTGTTTTTTGCTTCGGCTAAAAGATCAGATATCGTACTTACTGTTTCTGAATATTCGAAAATTGATGTATCAGAAAAATTCCGGATTGATCAGAAGAATATTCATGTTACACCGAATGCAGTAACTATAACTCCTGGGGATGAACCGGCTGTGAATATTGAGCAAAAATACGGTATCAGTAAGTACATACTGTATGTCAGTCGTTTTGAACCCAGAAAAAATCATCTTGGTTTACTTACTGCTTTTCTGAAACTGAAGTTATATGATCAGGGTTATCACCTGGTTTTTATCGGCAGTAAAAAGGAGAAAATTGAACAGGATGCTTTTAATGAATTACAGAAACTGATTCATGATGATGTCCGTAAATACATTCACTTTCTGGAAGGGATAAGCTGGCCTGATCTTAATGCTTTTTATCAGCAGGCCGAAGTTTTTGTTTTTCCGTCGCTGGCCGAAGGGTTTGGAATACCACCTGTTGAGGCTGCGATGAATGGGTGTAAGGTAGTCTGCTCCAATCAGACGGCTATGTCTGAATTTGGGTTTTTTAAATATCTGTTTAACCCGGGTAATCAGAAACAGCTGGAGGAAATGTTACAGGCTGCACTGGAAGATCGGGATTACCCTTTTGAACAAATCAAACAGGCAATCAGCCTTAAGTATAACTGGAAGGTAATAGCCGGTAATTTTTATAATATAATTAACGAAGATCAGAATTAGAAATATGCGCATAGCTATAATCGGGACAAGGGGTATACCAAATTATTACGGTGGTTTTGAACAATGTGCAGAGTACCTAGCACTTGGGTTAGTAAAAAGAGGATTTGAGGTTATTGTTTACAATTCGCATAATCATCCTTATCAGGAAAAAGAGTGGAATGGGGTCAAATTAATACATTGTTATGATCCTGAAGATAAAATTGGCACTGCTGGTCAGTTTATTTATGATTTGAACTGTATTCTGGATGTGAGAAAACAGCATTGTGATATTATTCTTCAGTTGGGTTATACCAGTAGCTCTGTATGGGGATGGATGTTGCCAAAAAAGGTTGTGGTGACTACGAATATGGATGGTCTGGAGTGGAAACGTACCAAGTATTCAGAAAAGGTTAAGAAGTTCCTGAAGTATGCAGAAAGTCTTGGGGTTAAATACAGTGATCATTTAATAGCAGACTCTATTGGCATTCAGGATTATCTGAAAGAAAAATACAAAAAAGACTCTGCTTTTATTGCTTACGGAGCTACAGTTTTTGAGCATCCGGATAGCAGCAAACTTTTAGCTTATGGTCTGCTTCCTTATGCTTACAATATGCTGATTGCCAGATTAGAACCGGAAAATAGTATTGAGGTGATTCTGGATGGTGTGGCAATGGCTAATGCTGATGTTCCATTTTTAGTTATCGGTAAGCATGAAACTGCTTACGGTAACTATCTGAAAGGAAAGTTTGCATCCTTTCCACAGATTAAATTTATTGGTGGTATTTATAACATTGATATTTTAAATAGTTTGAGATACTATTCTAAAATCTATTTTCATGGACATACTGTTGGTGGTACAAATCCGTCACTTCTGGAGGCTATGGCTTCTGATAGTCTGATTTGTGCTAATGATAATCCATTTAACAGATATATACTGGAAAACGATGCGCTATATTTTAATAGCGCTGAAGATGTTAAAAAGCACTTGCAGGAAGTGATTTATGAGCGTGATTTATATCAGCTGATGATCACAAACAATCGTACTAAAATCACGAAAATATACGACTGGGAAATTATTACTGATCAGTACGCACAGCACTTTAAAGACGTTAAAGGACGGCTCAACCGCTGATCTTACAGGCTCTTTTTTAGTCTGAGTAATAAGCCATAGGAGTTATATAATAATTTTCCCTGATCAAGGGCTGTAGCAAAACCAACGCTATAGCCCTTTTTTAATGCTTTCATGCTTTCCAGGTAAAAAGAGAACTGATCAACTGCTGTGAAGATATTAGTCGTCTGCGGATTTCGGATTGAACCGGTCGACCCTCCGTAAATACTGGTTCCGAAAGTGCCGTAGTTTTTAGAATAAGAAAGTTTTGAAGTAAAATCCCAGTCATAGAGGCTTCCTGAAAGTCCGAAATGAAATGCAATCACCCTGTTGTTAATGAAGTAATCAGCATAGCGGTAAGCTTGTCCTTTTCTGGCATCGTCTCTCGTCGTGACGAAGGGGTTTCCTAGCCCCATACCCTTATAAGACCATCCTTCCATATAATAGAAATTATTGTAATAATCTTCGTCACCGGATTTTGTTGGTACTGACCATGGGTAGCCGGCCTGATCTTTTGAATAGAACAATTCAAACAGCGCTTTTTTCCATGCAAACCCCTGAATCCTGTGGGTATAATGTTTGTTTTCTATACTGATTCCGTTTAAGCCGTCTCTGATATTGGCTAGTTTTGATAAGGCACCGACATCATAAAAATTCTGCCGGTATATCATGATTTTAAAATTATTGAAATCGTATGCTGCACCGATATCGATTGAACCCAGCTGATTACCTATTTTAGAAGTCGGGACACCAGCTGTTCCATATGATTTTCCGGTAGCAACGTAAAAGAAAGATTTTAAAGCTGATAATTTGAAATTAGGTCCAAATGCTTCTTTTTCATTACCCCAGTATACCTGATGATTAAAACCGCCGTAGAGTTTTAGTTTCCAGTCTTGTTTACCGAGTTGGATATACAATGATTTTTGATGGAAATAAGTAACAGGATGTGTGTTTTTGATATAATAAAGTGCCGGGTTTGGTGGTGTGCCTGCTATTACATCCAGGATTCTTGTTTTTCCTACCCATCCATGTACAAAATTACCTTTAATTGCAAAGAGGCCGTCAAATACGGGAATGGTATAGTAATCGGGAATAGAGAGTTCTATTTTAGGAATACCCAGCGCGTTTCCGGATACAGAGAAATTACCTGAGCTTAATGTACTGTCACCATTCAGGCCCATTACATCTTTGCTTCTTCCGCCTTTCAATTGAAAAATACCCGCTTTTATTTTGGCATAAGCCTCAATAAGCTGCAGACTGGACTCTTTGCCTGCATTTGCTCTTCCTTCAAAGCCAAAGCCCCAGTCTATCAGTTTTTTCTTTCCGGTACGGCTGCCGGAGTCGGGAATTGTACTGTAGTCCCGGTGAATTCTGGCTAGAAAACTGCCGGATATACCTGATGACGGGACTGATCCAAACTGATTAGAACGCATCCAGAATGGAACCACACCATTGGATGTTCCGATAGCCTGACTTTCTATCTCGGTTTTTATACTTTTAAATGTCTGGGCTTTTATTTCAGTAACAGTGATAAATAATATCGCCGGGATTAACAGTTGTCCGGGGTTAAGTGCTTTGAATAAATTCATCTGTAGGATCGGGGTGAAAATGGCAGAAGGTTTATTTGTACTTATATGAAAGTGTTTCCGAATGTGATACTCATTTCTCTGACGACTTCTTTGATTTCCTGTTCCTGGTCTTTCGGGTAAATCAGCAGGGCATTTCCTTCATCTACAACGATATAGTTATCCAGGCCTCTGATGATAGCCAGTTTATCATTATTAATATGAATAATACTATTACTGGTGTCTTTGATATGAAGCTGTTTAGCAGATAATACATTGTTGTCATCATTTCTTGGAGCTGATTCATATAATGAAGCCCAGGTTCCAAGGTCTGACCATCCAAAGTCTGCAGGTATAGTATAAACATTGTCTGCCTGTTCCATAATAGCGTAGTCTATCGAGATATTAGGAGATTTAGGATAGTTTTCATTGATAAATGATTGTTCGTCGGAGGTGTTGTATACCTCGTTTCCACTCTGGAATAGTGTGTATATGGCTTCTGCGTGGTCTTTTAATCCTTTAAGGATCGCACTTACTTTCCAGATGAAAATGCCCGCATTCCATAGGTAGTCACCTGCTTGCAGGAACTCTTTTGCTTTAGCCAGAGAAGGTTTTTCTGTGAAGCGGATCACTTTATGGATGCCTTCTTCTGCTGCTGTGTCGTATTTTATATAGCCATAACCCGTGTCTGGTCTGGTTGGAGATATACCAAGGGTAACCAGGACATTGTGATTTTCTGTATAGTTTAATGCTTGTGTGACTTTTTTTGTGAAAATATCTTCATGAAGAATGAAATGATCAGAAGGGGCAACTACAATATTTGCATCCGGATTAATTGAATTTAGCTTAAATGACGCATATGCGATACATGGAGCGGTATTGTTCCTGCTTGGTTCGCAGATTAGCTGCTCTAAGCTAATTCCTTTTAGTTGATTAACAATAATATCACTGTACTGACTGTTGGTTACAATATATATGTTTTCTGCAGGTACTATTTTCAAAAAACGATCATAAGTTAACTGTAATAATGATTTGCCGATTCCAAGGATATCAAGGAACTGTTTGGGGTATGTGTTTCTACTTTTAGGCCAGAATCTGCTGCCAACACCGCCAGCCATGATAAGTACGTAATTATTGTTTTTCATTGTTTGTGGTTAAATGTTTTAGTTGTAAGTGATTGAAAATCTTTTGTTTATTTGTTGTTTTTTTGTTTTTAAGGTTTTTGTTGCCTGTATTTTGATGAATTTACAGGAGATGTATGCATAGGTAGATGATTTAGGTCTGGTTAGTGATGCCGGTTTTAAAATTATTGAAATATTAACTACAAATCATAGACGAATTCAGGATTTAATGATAGTTTAATCTTTAGATCATCTTATTCTTGCAAATGTATTTATTTTTATGTTATTATAATTATGTTTTTATAGTGTTTTATGTTTAATAAACGGCTTATTTTATTAAAGTATTATATTTAAATGAAAATTTAATGCATTGTTAATGATAAGAATTGGTTTAGAGTACTATATTTGTGCCTATAACACCTCTATTTATGATTAAATTAAAACCTTCACTAGTTATTTTGGCTGCCGGAATGGCAAGTCGCTATGGTGGTAATAAGCAGATTGAATCTTTTGGTCCTTCCGGAGAGACTATTATGGAGTATTCAATTTTTGATGCGATTAAAGCCGGCTTTGGTAAAGTGATTTTTATTATCCGTGAAGAATTTGCTGAGTCTTTCAGGCTGTCTATTGAGCCTAAGCTTGCCGGGAAGATTGAACTGGATTATGTTTATCAGTCTCTGGATAAATTCAGCGGCGGAATAAAGATACCCTCAGACCGCACAAAGCCTTTTGGAACGCAACATGCTTTATTGTGTACCAAGGATGTGTTGGATGCTCCTTTTGCAGTAATTAATGCTGATGATTTTTATGGTTATGATGCTTTTAAGCAGGCTTATGATTTTCTGACTACGGAAGCTGCTGATGGGAAGTATGCTTGTGTGGGGTATGAATTAAGAAATAGCTTAAGTGATCATGGTTCGGTAAGTCGTGGTGAAATTAATGTAAATGAAGCGGGTAATATTGTTGGGATTACCGAACGTAAAGAGATTAGTAAAATAAATGGTAAAGCTGTAGTGAAAGATGGTGTGTCTGATCTGGAGCTGCCGCTGGATACTAAAGTCAGTATGAATTTTTTCTGCTTTACGCCTGAGTTTGTAACCTGGAGTGAGGCGGAGTATGCGAAGTTCTTAAATGCGAATATAAATAACCTTAAAGCTGAGTTTTTAATACCGGAAGTCGCAGATCAGCTGATTAATGCCGGTAAAGGAGTGATGAAAATGATTCCTACTGAGGCAAAATGGTTTGGTGTGACTTTCAAAGAAGATGCGTTAATTGTGAAAAAACAATTACTTGAATTAACCGGTGAGGGTTTTTATCCTGCCAATTTGTGGAACTGATAATCGGGATAATCAACTATTTAAATCTATTACAATGAAAAGAATTTTAATTACCGGTGGCGCTGGCTTCATTGGTTCTCATGTGGTGCGGAGATTCGTTAAGAATTACCCTGACTATCAAATTATAAATCTGGATAAATTAACTTATGCCGGGAATCTTTTGAATCTGACTGATGTAGAAGGAGGGTCTAATTATGAATTTATAAAAGGGGACATTGTAGATGCTGCTTTTATAACAGAGTTGTTTACGACATACCAGTTTGATGCAGTTGTGCATCTGGCAGCAGAATCTCATGTTGACCGTTCTATTGCAAGTCCGATGGAGTTTGTCATGACCAATGTAATCGGAACGGTGAATTTGTTGAATGCGGCGCGGGAGAATTGGAAAGGTGATTATAGTAAAAAACGTTTTTATCATGTTTCTACTGATGAGGTTTATGGTGCATTAGGAGAGTCTGGTATGTTTACTGAGGCTACAGCTTATGATCCGCATAGTCCGTATTCTGCTTCTAAGGCAAGTTCTGATCATTTTGTGCGGGCTTACCATGATACTTATGGTCTGGATGTGGTTATTTCAAATTGCTCAAATAATTATGGTTCTCATCATTTTCCTGAGAAACTGATCCCGCTTGCTATTAACAATATCAAGAATAATAAAGCAGTGCCGGTTTATGGTAAAGGAGAAAATGTTCGTGACTGGCTTTGGGTGGAAGATCATGCGCGCGCTATTGATGTGATTTTTCATCAGGCTAAGGCTGGTGAGACTTATAATATTGGTGGACATAATGAGTGGAAGAATATTGATCTGATTAAATTGTTATGTAAGTTAATGGATCAGAAGCTTGGGCGTGAAGAAGGCGCTTCGGCGCAACTGATCACTTATGTGACGGATCGTGCGGGGCATGATTTGAGGTATGCAATTGATTCTTCTAAACTTCAGCAGCAATTAGGCTGGGTGCCGAGTCTTCAGTTTGAAGAGGGGCTGGCTAAAACCATTGATTGGTATCTGGAAAATGAACAATGGCTCGATGATGTGACTTCGTCTAATTATCAGTCTTATTATGAAACTCAATACGCAGAAAGATAGATGGAAATATTAGTATTAGGTGCTTCCGGCCAGTTAGGTAGCTGCATCAAAAAAGTTGCCGGTGAAACTGGTCTGGATTCTATTTCTTTTCCTGATGAAAATGCAGGAAATATATTGGATCGGGAAGGCTTGAGGACGCTTTTTGTAGCAGAGAGACCCCGATTTGTGATTAATTGTGCAGCCTATACTGCTGTTGATAAAGCTGAAGATGATATTGAACTTTGTGCAGAGATCAATAAAAACGGAGCAGAGAATGTTGCATTGCTTTGTAAAGAGTTTGATGCGGTCATGGTTCATGTTTCTACTGATTTTGTGTTTGCTGGTAATCAGGTTGGTTTATTGAAAGAGACTGATGCTGCAGATCCGATTAATGTATATGGGTTGACCAAGCTGGAGGGTGAGATGGCTATAGCGGCTGCGCTGTCGTCTCATTTTATTATCCGTACAAGCTGGCTCTATTCTGAATATGGGAATAATTTTGTGAAAACGATGTTGAAGTTAGGGGCAGAAAGGGAAGAGCTGAGTATTATTGCCGATCAGATTGGTACACCAACCTATGCTGTTGATCTGGCTAAAGCTGTTTTGACGATTGTAAAGTCAGGAAAAGCTGCTTATGGTACTTATCATTATAGTAATGAGGGTGTTACTTCCTGGTATGATTTTGCGCATGCGATTTTTGATCTGAGTGATACGAATGTGAGGTTGTTTCCTATCCCAACTTCTAAATATCCTACAAGAGCAATAAGACCAAAGTTTTCAGTGATGGATAAAACTAAAATTAAAGAGACTTTTGGTTTGGAAATTCCGTACTGGAGAGATAGTTTAACAGAGTGTGTCAGTCAGCTGGCTTTTTTAGCAGCAATTTAAATTAGTATATGAAAGGAATAATTCTGGCAGGTGGAAGCGGAACACGTTTGCATCCACTGACCCTGGTAATGAGTAAACAAATGATGCCGGTTTATGATAAGCCGATGATATATTATCCTTTATCCACACTGATGCTGGCGGGTATAAGGGAGGTACTGATTATCTCTACACCGCATGATCTTCCAAACTTTGAAAAGCTTTTGGGCGATGGAAGCAGGTTGGGTTGTAAGTTTTCTTATGCTGTGCAGGAGGAGCCAAATGGACTGGCTCAGGCCTTTGTAATCGGGGCTGATTTTATTGGTAAGGATAAAGTGTCACTTGTTTTGGGGGATAATATTTTTTACGGTGAAGGGATGTCGAAATTGTTGCAGGCCAGTGCTGATCCTGATGGCGGGGTGGTATTTGCTTATCAGGTTTCTGATCCGGAACGTTATGGGGTTGTGGAATTTGATGCGCATAAAAAAGCTATCTCAATTGAAGAAAAGCCAAAAGAGCCTAAATCTGATTATGCGGTTCCGGGGCTTTATTTTTATGATAACAGTGTTGTGGAAATTGCTAAGAACATTAAGCCTTCTGCGCGTGGGGAATATGAAATTACAGATGTGAATAAGGTGTATCTGGAACAGGGTAAACTTAAAGTAGGAGTATTGAGTAGAGGGACGGCCTGGTTGGATACCGGTACTTTTAATTCATTGATGCAGGCCGGGCAATTTGTTCAGGTTATTGAAGAACGTCAGGGATTGAAAATAGGGGCGATAGAAGAAATTGCTTATAGAATGGGTTTTATAAACGCAGAGCAGTTGGCTGCTATTGCAGCTCCTCTGGTTAAAAGTGGTTATGGTCAGTATTTACTTAAACTGATCAGGTAGAATTTTTTTTGACGTTTATATTTATAAAAGACTCTCCGGCTTATGTTGCAAGGAGGGTCTTTTTTTTATAAGCTATTGCTGTGTATGTCTGGGTTGTGGTTTCTGTTTTGTAAGATGTTAATGTTTCTTTAATCCTTTTTTAATGTTTTTATTCTTAAATGAAATGAGAAAAAGTGTTTTAAAACCATAGGGAGTATTACGCTTTTTATTTATCTATAAATTTCTAAATGTTGATTATTTAATAATAAATTCATATTAAAAAACTTTTTCAGTTAAAATTTACAATATATTTGATAATATACTTTGCGATTGACGCTTATTTGCTATATTCGTTTATCTATATTATAATCTACCTATGCAAACACGCTATTTATATCTTTTGAGGTATGTTTTACCTATCACGGACCTGCTAATGCTTAATCTGGTTTACTTCGCTGCATTTAATATTAGCATTTTTTTAGGAAAATTTGTTTCTTATGAGTTGCTGCATCACTATGTGATTATATGCAATCTGATCTGGGTGTTCAATGCACTGCTATTTGGCATGTATACTGAATATGGAGCACGACGACTGGAACGTATTTACAGAAGTACATTCAGAAGCATTCTGTTGCATTGCGTTTTATTCTCTGCTTATCTGTTGCTGGAGAAAAATATAGAGTTCTCTAAGACATTTGTTGTAATATTCTATTTATTACTTGCGGTTTCATTTGTGCTAAACCGTTTTGTTGGTACGGCTATTCAATTCCTGTTAATCAATAAGTTTCATGTCACTAAAAAAGTAGCTGTAATGGGAGGAAATCCTACCGGTAATAAGCTGGCGAATTATCTGACAAAACAAAATAATGTAGATTTCTATGGCATAATAGCTGATTGTGATGAGGGTTTTTATAGCGATCAGACAGGTTTAATATCTGAATTTGCTATTTCTGAAATGAAGGCAGCAGCAGCTGGTGGTGTGAAAGATTTATACGTATCTGTTCCGCCGGAAAAAATGTCTATGATGCATACACTGGTTCGGGAAGCTGATAAGCAGTGTTTAAGGCTTAAATTTATTCCTGATATTGCCGGTTCTCTGGATACGCCTTATACCATGAGTTATATGGGGGATGAATTTCCGATAATTACGCTTCGTAATGAGCCCTTAGAGCAAATGGGTAATCGCTTTAAGAAACGAACATTTGATATAATTTTTAGCGGGTTGGTGATCTTGTTTATTTTGAGCTGGCTTTATCCGATCATCGCTTTGCTGATCAAGATGCAAAGTAAAGGACCGGTATTATTTAAACAGTTGCGTAGCGGCAGAAATGATGAGCCTTTCTGGTGTCTGAAATTCAGAAGTATGCGAATGAACAGCAACAGTGATAAAAAACAGGCAACTAAAAATGATGACCGTATTACACCAATCGGGAAATTTTTAAGGAAAACCAGTCTGGATGAGTTACCTCAGTTTTTTAATGTATTTGCCGGCAGCATGACCGTTGTTGGCCCAAGACCTCACATGCTGAGTCATACTGAACAATACAGAGCGATTATCAGTGAATTTATGGTTCGTCATTTTATGAAACCAGGAATAACAGGCTGGGCGCAGGTAAATGGTTTCCGTGGTGAAACCAAAGAGGCCGGTTCTATGGAAAAACGGGTGAAACATGATATCTGGTATCTGGAAAACTGGACTGCCATGCTTGACGTAAAGATCCTTTTTATGACCATTATCAATGTGCTTCACGGCGAAGATAACGCCTATTAATCTCCTCGATACTGTTTTTATAATGCACATAGCTAATTGGATTTATGCGATATACTTATAGAGTTTTACTGCTGCTGTTAATGATCGCTCAATTCCAGTTCTCATTTGCTCAGCTTAAGCATGCCATCATCGGAAATGTAACTGATGATAAAACCGGAGAAACATTAATTGGTGCCAGTGTTAAATTAACAGGAAGCTCAACAGCCATAGCTATGACAAATAGCTATGGCTTTTATGCTGTTAGTGCTCCTGGTGGAGACTACGATATTTCTGTAAGTTTTATCGGTTATAAAACGATTACCCGGCATCTTGTTTTATCAAAAGATATGCATCTTGATTTTTCACTGGAATCTGGTAATCAGCTGAATGAGGTTATTGTTTCCGGAGATAAAAGTGACGAAAATGTGAGCAGTCCGCAAATGGGGATGCAAAAGATGAAGACCATTGAAATTAATAATCTGCCTATGCTACTGGGGGAACGTGATGTGATGAAGGCACTGCAATTGCTGCCCGGGATTAAGCTGGCCGGAGAAGGAAACAGTGGTTTTTATATCAGAGGAGGGGCTGCAGATCAGAATCTGATCCTGCTGGATGAAGCTCCGGTATACAATGCATCACATTTACTGGGTTTCTTTTCGACTTTTAATTCTGATGCGATCAAAGATGTGACTGTCTATAAAGAAGGAATGCCTGCGCAATATGGAGGCCGGCTTGCTGCTGTACTGGATATTAAAATGAATGATGGTAATCGTAAAAAGAACACCATAGAAGGAGGGATTGGTCTGATTTCTTCCAGACTAAAAGTTGAAGGACCAATTGTAAAAGATAAAGGTTCATTTATGATCAGTGCAAGGCGAACTTATCTGGATGCTTTTTTTAAATTATCTCCCAACCCGTCAATCAATAAAAACACCTTATATTTTTATGATCTGAACGCCAAGGCAAATTACAGGCTGGATGAAAAAAACACACTTTTCCTTTCTGGTTATTTTGGTAGAGATAAATTGAATCTGGTTAAAATATTTGGTTTTGACTGGGGGAACAGGACACTAACCTTGAGATGGAATCACTTATACAGTAATCGTTTATTTTCTAACACTTCCTTGATTTACAGTCACTACAATTATGTAATCCATAATTTTATGGATGACTCTAATTTTGAAGTGAACTCTTCTATCAGAGATTTCAATTTAAAGCAGGATTTTGAATACAATATCAGCAATAAACATAAATTGAAATTTGGTATAAATGGTATTCACCATACGATTGCTCCAGGGAAAATGACTGCTACCGGATCATCCAGCGTTAATAATGTTACCTATGAAAATCGCAGGGGGCTGGAACTTGCGGCTTATGTGATGGATGAATGGACGGCCGGTGAAAAACTAAGTTTTGTATACGGACTCAGACTGAGCAGTTTTTCTTTATTGGGGCCTGGTAATTTTAAGAATTATGATCATGAAGGAAATATTACGAAGATTACACCTTACAGTTCAGGAGAATTTGTTAAAAGTTATGTGAATCCGGAACCCCGGTTTTCAGCGAATTACAGACTTAACCTTAATAGTGCCTTTAAGGCTTCTTATACCAGAAATACCCAGAATATTCACCTGATGTCTAATTCTACTTCAACCTCTCCAACGGATCTGTACATTATGAACAGTAATAATGTAAAGCCTGAGATAGCCGATCAGGTATCAGCCGGATACTTTAGAAATTTCAGTGAGGATCAGTATGAATTATCTGCAGAGGTCTATTATAAGTGGATGCAAAATCAAATTGAATACCGGAATGGTACAGATTTGCGTGAAAAGGATAATGTGGAAGCCGATTTGCTTTATGGTGACGGGAGGGCTTATGGTATTGAACTGTTCCTGAAAAAAAGATTTGGCAAATTTAATGGCTGGGTCGGTTATACTTATTCCAGAACAGAGCGGCAATTTGATGGACTTAACGGAGGAAAATGGTTTTATGCCAAACAAGACAGAACACATGATATTTCTCTGGTTGGTATTTATAAACCCGGACCCCGCTGGACTTTTTCTGCTGTATTTGTTTACAATACCGGAAATGCAGTGACTTATCCTAGTGGTAAGTATCAGATTAATGGGAAAACTGTATTTTATTATACAGAGAAAAATGCCTACCGTACCCCGGCTTATCATCGTCTGGACGTGTCAGCAACGCTGGCAGGGAAACCTGGCAGGAGATTTCAATCCAGCTGGTCTTTTGGGATTTATAATTTATACAACCGACAGAATGCCTTTGCAATTAATTTTAAGGATGATCCGGATGATGCTTCTAAAACACAGGTAGTCAGAACCACATTATTTGGTATTATCCCTTCGGCAACCTGGAACTTTAAATTCTAGTATGATGATGTATTTAGCAAAAAACAGGAACTATAAAATAGGTGTTGGATTGTTCACCGGGCTGCTTTCACTGGGCATGTATAGTGCATGTGAAAAAGCAATAGATTTAAAACTGGATAATGTGGCTCCTATTATTGTAATTGATGGTGGCGTTAATGACCTGAACGAAAATCAGATAGTAAGGATCTCTAAAACCTACAATTTTACGGAAGCTAACCGCTTTAACAGCGTGAGTGGTGCAAAAGTAGTACTGACTGCTGGTGACGGTACAGTGCTGAATTATGCGGAGTCTGTGCCTGGTGTATACAAAAGTCCTAAGTTTAAAGGAAAACCAGGAACAACTTATAAATTAACGGTCAGTTCGGAAGGTCAGACCTATACTGCTTCTTCGACAATGCCTAAAAAGGTAATCCTGAATTTATTAACCTTCAAAAACTTCACCCTTTTGGGGAAAACCAGAGAATACGTGACGGTAATTTATGATGATCCGCCCGGAGTGCCAAATCAGTATCATTCTATTATCAGGTTTAAAGGAAAAGTAAAATTTGATGTAGCGACAGATGACCGGTTTAATGATGGAAATAAGGTTAATGATATCCTGTTGTACGACCTGAAAGATATGGTTCCGGGAGATACAATTGCTGTTGAATTTCAGTGTGTTGATAAAGCCGTTTACAGATATTTTTTTAGCATGGGACAAAACTCAGCGGAGACCCAGCCTGTGTCGCCTGCAAACCCGCCCTCTAATTTTGATAATAATGCTTTAGGTGTGTTCAGCGCTTATACTTCAAGCTCCAGAAAGGCATTAGTCAAATAATAAGTAAAGATATAATATGCGATTTTCTTAACAGGAAAAGCACATATTATATCTTTATAACTACATATTATTTATTTATACCGAAAGCCTCCCATCCTGAAATAGCTGCACGGTTACAGGTCATCGCTTGTGTACCGTTTTCACTGGAAATGTATTTTCCATTATTTCCTCTGAAAGATACAGTTCCATCAGCGTTGGTTACCCAATCAAATTTTTCCCAGTCACTGACAGCAGCACGGCTGCAGGTAATAGCCTGAGTTCCATTTTCTGAAGAAACGTATTTTCCTTTGCTTCTCAGTGCGATTTTACCTCCGCCAGCATCTACCACTGTAAATGTCTCTACGGGTGAAGCTGCTGTACGGTTACAGGTCATTGCCTGTGTGCCATTTTCCCCACTTACATATTTTCCGTTAATGCCTTTCAGCGTTACAGTGCTGCCTATCGGAATTGTACCCGGATTACCAGCTCTGCTAACCACGACCTGATTAATTGCAGTGAGCAATGAGTTAGCTCCTGTAGCGTCTTGTGATAATTCCCAGAACATAATACCACCGGCCTGATCAAAGGCAAGGTTGGTTTTATTTTTAATTGTTGGTATACCATTGTAACCTATTCCTGCAAATGAATCAGAATTTGGGCTTCCGCCTCTGGATAATATGGTTTTATAATCGACATACTCACTGGAAGAGCGGCCATAAAATGGAACACCTAAATTGGCTTTGCTTGCTGGTAGTCCTCTTCCTTTCCAGTAATTTAAAGATTGAACAGCCAGGTCATAAGTGGAGTGGTTAGCTCCGCCTTCATCATAAGCCATAATGTTTAGAAAATCTACAGCAGCAAATACGGCATTCTGAACCCCCGGGCCATTATAGGATACTACAGCAGCAGTAAGCAATTTTCCTTTGTTGTGCATTGCGGTACTTAACTGCTGCATTAAAGCCGTATAGTTATTGCCCGAATTTCCGTTATCCGGATATTCCCAGTCGATGTCAATTCCATCCAGATTATATTGATTAACCAGGTTAACGACATTATTGGTGAAAGTTGTACGCCCGGATGCACTGGAGGCTAATGCTTCAAATGCACTGTCATCTCCATTATTCCACCCCCCAACTGAAACCAATACTTTTACATTGTTCGCATGTGCAGTGGAAACCAGGCTTTGTAGTTTTGATGGATTTTCCAGCGGTTGAAAACCCCCGGAAGCTGTAGGGAGAATAAAAGCATAGTTTACATGTGTTAATTTACTGAACTGAACCTGGTTCACTTCTCCGGCCCAGGAAGGTAAATAGCCTATTACTTTAAAATCTGCTGCTGCAACAGCATTGGTGCCCGTGTTATTAGTACTCATTTCATTCTGAGGAACAGGTGAATCTGTTTCTTGTTTTTTACATGAAGCCATGCATAAAAGTAACAATGCTGGCATAAGCATTAATTTTAATCTGTTTTTTGTTTTCATGATAGTTGGTTTATGTTATAGTTTAAGCATAAAACTAACATCATAAATTGTATTAAACAATATATTATTTAATAATAATTAAATTATTAAAATCATAAGATAATATGTGATACGCTTGAAATACACCTGTTTTTTGATTATTTATTGGTTCTTTTGCTTCAAAACTGCATTTTTTTGTAAATGGTTGTAAAATATTGATTCGCAATAAAATCAATAAAATTGTAATTTTTCATATAGAAGAAAAATTGTTAAAACTGGTAAAACAGAAGAGTGACAGGGAAAATAAATTGATCCGGGATTTGCTTGCAGTAAATGAACCTCTTATTTGTAACAGCAGGCTGGACTATCTGTGTTGTTATCTTTGGACTATAATGACAGGCCTTTGATAAGGTAGCTTTGATATAAAATCAGATATAGATGAATACAAAACCGACTGCTGAAGTTTTTGGATTATGCCTGCGGGTATCAATTGCTGTAAGTTACCTATGGGAGGTGGCAGACAGGTTAGGCATATGGGGCGCTCACGGGCAACCGCATGTTGGCTGGGGGGATTGGGCTCATTTTATAAAATATGCCCGGGAGACAATGTCTTTTCTGCCTCCTGACTGGGTGCCGGCACTGGCTGTCATTGCCACAGCGGGTGAGGCACTTTTTGGTTTAATGCTTTTGTCTGGCTGGTATACCCGGGCCGGCGCTGCAGGCAGTGGTGTATTGAGCCTGTGTTTTGGCCTGGCAATGGCTATATCATTTGGCATAGAATCCCCTTTAGGTTATTCAGTCTTTACATTAAGTGCAGCAAGTTTCTTACTGGCGGTTCAGCCGTATTATATCTGGAGTGTGGATGCATTGCGTTTAAAATCAGATCTGCTGACATGAAAAAAATCATTATCTTACCATGAAATATTTATAATTCTACTGGTATGTATAAGAAGTTTTTTGTTTTGGGTTTAGGTGGTCTGCTTAGTCTTGGATCAGTCCACACTTTATTTGCTGCGGAACATTCTCTGGCGGCTGTAGCACCACAGCGCATTACTGCGAAAGATTTGATAGGTCGATGGGATATTACCATGGACGAAAATGGTAAGTCTGTCCCTTCCTGGCTGGAAGTTAAACTTTCAGGTTACAGTACTTTAACTGGATATTTTGTTGGAGCCTCAGGAAGTGCCCGTCCTATAGCAAAAGTGAATTTTAAGGACGGAAAATTTAGTTTTACTATTCCACCGCAATGGGAAAAGGGAGATCAGGATCTTGTGATTGAAGGGGAGTTGAGTGGTAATGAAATTCATGGGACTTTAATTACCAGTGAAGGAAAAAAACAGGAATGGAAAGGAGTGAAGGCTCCTTATCTGAAAAGGACATCTGCTGTTGTCTGGGCTAAACCGATTGAACTGTTCAATGGAAAAGATCTGACCGGCTGGAAAGCTTTAGGTGAAAACCAGTGGATAGTTAAAAATGGTGTTTTGACAAGCCCGCATTCGGGAGCAAATCTGATTTCTGAGCAGAAGTTTACAGATTTTAAATTGCATGTGGAATTTAAGTATCAGAAAGGCAGTAACAGTGGTGTCTATCTGAGAGGTCGTTATGAGGTGCAGATTGAGGACAGCCCTAAAGATGCTCATCCTTCAAGTGTATTGTTCAGTGGTATTTATGGTTTTCTGCCACCAAGCGAAATTAATGCTTTAGGACCTGATCAGTGGCAGGTTTATGATATTACACTGATAGGTCGAATGATTACTGTGGTTGCCAATGGTAAAACTGTGATCAGTAATCAGGAAATTCCTGGTATTACTGGTGGTGCACTGGATAGTGATGAAGGTGAACCGGGACCAATTTACTTCCAGGGTGATCATGGTCCGATTGAATTCAGGAAAATTGTGATTACGCCGGTAAAATAAGGATTTAAACTATTTTTAATTGTCTTTTATAATCAGAAGGATTAACCTTCATGATCTTTTTAAAGATCTTGGAGAAATGATGACGATCAGAAAAGCCGCATTCATAAGAGACTTCATCAAGCGATTTATTGCTATGATGCATTAGATGACAGGCAGCTTCTACTCTTAATTTGAGTATATATTGTTGTGTGGTTATTTTGGTACTCATTTTAAAGAGCCTGGCAAAAGAATTTATAGCCATATTAGCACTGTCAGCGAGTTGTTCGTTAGTTATTTTCCTTCTGAAATTTCCTTCAATGAACTTGATTGATTTCAGAATGCGCTGATCAATGTTACCTGATTCCCAGATATCATCCGGCAGATTCAGTAAACATACCGCGATTAAATGTTTGACACGTAAACACTCTTTCATTGAAGTAATGGAGTCAGTGATACATGCATTTTTGATCTCTTTTACTAACAGATTCATGACTTCATTAAGTTTGATTTCATGAATCCTGTTACTGGAAAAATCCAGTGGATATCCCAGTGAAAAGTGTATGAAGAAATGATCTACTTTCCCTTTTGATTTTAAAGTATCCAGGTCATCAGTTTTAATAAATTTCCTGCCAAGGATAGATTCATCCTCATGATTGAAGTTCCGTCTTAATTGCGATGAAAAAGAGGTGTTAGGCGGAATAATTATTATGTTCTCGTTATTCAGCGGAATTGTTCTGTCCTTAAACTTAATGGTGGATCCGCCCAGTGAATTATAATAAATTCTCCAGAAAGGTGCTTTAAAATCATCGCATTCCCATTCTTCTAAAATCCAGTAACGGCAGCAGAGTAGCTTTACACTGAGTTCTTTGAAGTTTTGATGTACATCCGAGGGGTCTGTTTTGATCTCCTCACTTATCTTCCTTACCATACAATGTTTATTTCATACATAATTTTGAGCAAATCATACAACAGGATTGGAAATAAGTTTCCCAACTTTAGAAACCGAATATAAACAAAATTAAAATTTGACACCCTAGAAGCGTCGTCTGGTTGTATGATTCTGAAATTTTTTTTCAAATTCTTTCAGGAAATAAGCAGCTGTCTGCTCATCATCCGGACACCGTCCTTTTAATCGTCAAGACTAAATTTAGAGCGTATGAAACCACAACTACTTAAAATTTCAAAAAGTCCTGCTCAATCCTTTAGTGTACGTCATGATTGGAAGCCGAATATGAATAATAAATTTCATTATCATCCGGAGGCAGAATTAATACATTTTGTAAAGGGAAAAGGGTCTCAGTTTATCGGAGACAGTATCAGTGAATTCCAGTCTGGCGATTTAATCCTGGTAGGTGCGAATCTGCCTCATTACTGGCGCTTCGATGAAGATTTTACAGCAACAGATTCGACTAATTATGCCGATCTTAAAGTGGTTCATTTTTCTGAAAAATTTTTGGGAGAACATTTCTTAAATCTGCCTGAAAATAAATCAATCAGAGATATCCTTGATAAAGCCAGACGTGGAATCAGGATAGAAGGGAAAAATAAGAAGAATGTTACTGAAATACTAGGCTATATGCTTAAAACTGAAGGAACTGACCGGATAATTTACATGATACAGGCGCTGCTGGAAATTGCTAAATGCGATAAACTGGAATTGCTGTCTTCGGTTGGGTATTCATCGGTAACAGAAGATATGGGCAATGACCGGATTAAGGATGTCTATGACTATACTTTCGCCAATTTCAGAAATAGAATCGAGCTAAAGGAAATAGCTGATGTAGCCAGAATAAGCCCTAATTCTTTTTGCAGATATTTTAAATCTTTTACGCAAAAAACATACTCCCAGTTTTTAACAGAAATTAAAGTCGGCCAGGCCTGTAAATTGTTAATTGATAACAGACTTAATATTAAACAGGTTTGTTATGAGAGTGGGTTTAATAATTTCACCAGCTTTCATAAATGTTTTAAAGGAATTACAGGGAAAAGCCCTTTAAGCTATCAAAGAGAATTTACTGCTTCTTAATTGATGATTGCCAATAAGGTTGAATCATATGCTAAACAGGCAGCAACAATAAAACGTTTTTATGTCTTAATTGCTTTTGTAATTAATTGATAGAAATGAAGTACTCCTTATTGAATTTTCCTGTTATATGGAAATTTCTTACTGATCAGTCCGGCATCCACAAAACTCTAATCAGATATATTCCAGGGAAAGATCTGCAAGGTCAGTATTTGCCAAAAATTGAAAATAACCTGTTTGTTAAAACTGTATTCTCCAGCTGACTCCTGTTAATTACCATTTACCTAACCAATATGATTATGAAAAAAAACTGTTCTTTATTATTTATTCTGCTGGCCTGTAGCCAGCTTGTTTTTGCTCAGGTTAAACTGCATTCAAAAGATGAAAGAATGAAATGGTGGCGCGAAGCCCGTTTTGGGATGTTTATTCATTGGGGGGTATATGCACAATGGGCAGGAGTTTATCATGGACATGAGCAGGGCAGAGGCGGGGCAGAGTGGATTATGAACCGTTCTAAAATTCCGGTAGCTGAATATCAGGCAAAAGCCAAAGAATTTAATCCTCAGAATTATGATCCTGACCTTTGGGTAAAAATGGCTAAGGATGCCGGTATGAAATATATAGTGATCACAGCCAAGCATCATGATGGCTTTGCACTTTTCAAGTCCAAAGCCAGTAAATGGAACATTGCAGATGCTACTCCATATGGTAAAGATTTATTAAAACCACTGGCCGATGCCTGTAAGAAATATGGTATAAAACTTGGTTTTTATTATTCTCATGCACAGGACTGGAATAACCCGGGTGGTGCAGCAGCAAGAAAACTCATGAGAGAGGGTTGGGCAAACCCAGATTCAACACAGATTGATGCTTATACCTTAGCGCATAACGGGCATTGGGACCCTGCACAGGAAACCGCCTCATTTGATCAGTATATTAACCAGGTATCGGTACCTCAGGTTAAAGAGCTGTTGACGAACTATGGTGATATTGCTGTTTTATGGTGGGATACCCCGACTAATATGACCGATGAGGCTGCTTTAAAACTCCAGGAATTGTTAAAGCTGCAACCAGACATTATTACTAATGACCGCTTAAAAAGGCCTGATTTTCCGGGAGATACAAAAACACCTGAGCAGAAAATACCTGGCAGAAAAGAACTGGATGGCAAAGACTGGGAAACCTGCATGACTATGAATGGAACCTGGGGATACAGAACTAAAGATAACAACTGGAAAAGTAGCGCTGTACTGATTAAAAATTTAGTCGATATCGCCTCTAAAGGTGGTAATTATCTGCTGAATGTGGGTCCGAAACCCGACGGTACGTTTCCTCTGGAGAGTATTCAGCGATTAGATGAAATAGGGAAATGGATGAAGGTAAATCATGAGGCTATTTACGCTACCAATGGTAATCCATTAGAAGAAATGAACTGGGGCAGAATTACTGCTAAAGAGAATGGTGGTGAAACAACACTGTATCTGACTGTTTTTAACTGGCCTTCGGATGGTAAAATAGAAGTTACAGGACTGAATAACAAGATTAAATCTGCAGTTTTATTAGCAGACGGGAGTCCGTTGAAATTTGTGAATAGTATGATTACGCTTCCTGCTGTATCACCTGATTCTATAGCAACAGTTATTAAGGTAAAACTTAAGGGTAAAATAAGTTTGAAGGATTATAAGGGTGGAAACATGAAAACAGGGGCACTTGACTAAAAAGTTTATTTCCCGGATAAGGGAAAAACTAAAGATTAAAATATGAAGAAAGAAGGTCTGTTGAGTACAATTATAGTTTTGGTAACTGCGCAGATTTCATTCTGTCAGTCCAAAACTATTTACCATAATGGATGGGTAGACTTTAATAAAAACGGGAAGATGGACATTTTTGAAGATCCTTCTAAAGCCGTTGAACTTAGAGTAAATGATTTACTCAGTCAGATGACACTGGATGAAAAAACTTGTCAGACAGCCACTTTATATGGATATGGTCGAGTATTAAAGGATGAATTACCTGGGCCGGGATGGAAATCTGAGATCTGGAAAGATGGTATTGCCAATATTGATGAAGAATTAAATGGTCTGGCCTACAACAAAAAGGCACAGACTCAGTATTCTTTTCCATTTAGTAAACATGCTGATGCGATTAATACTGTGCAAAGATGGTTTGTTGAAGAAACCAGACTAGGGATACCAGTAGATTTTACTAATGAGGCTATTCATGGTCTTTGCCATGACCGGGCAACACCTCTTCCTGCACCTATAAATATAGGCTGTACCTGGAATAAGAATTTGGTATATCAGGCTGGTAGTATTGTAGGCCGGGAAGCCAGAGCTTTGGGTTATACCAATGTTTATGCACCAATTCTGGATGTTGCAAGAGATCAGAGATGGGGCAGAGTGGTTGAATGTTATGCGGAAGACCCGTTTCTGATAGCAGAATTAGGTAAACAAATGACTCTTGGCATACAGGATCATGGTGCGGCAGCAACATTGAAACATTATGCTGTTTATAGTGTACCCAAGGGAGGAAGGGATGGAAACGCAAGAACAGATCCCCATGTTGCACCCCGTGAAATGCACCAGTTATTTTTATATCCTTTTAAAAGAGTCATACAGGAAGCCCATCCCATGGGAATTATGAGCAGTTATAATGACTGGGATGGTGTACCAGTATCTGGAAGCACTTACTTTTTAACAGATTTACTCAGAAAACAGTTCGGGTTTTCGGGTTATGTAGTTTCTGATAGTGAGGCTGTAGAATTTATTTTTAGCAAGCATCATGTTGCAGAGAATATGAAAGGAGCAGTAAAACAGGCTATAAATGCGGGCCTAAATGTATACACTAATTTTAATATGCCGGATAAGTTTATCCTGCCTTTACGTGAGCTGGTTAAAGAAGGTGCAGTATCTATGACCACACTAAATCAGCGTGTGGCTGATGTACTTCGCGTCAAATTTAAATTAGGCTTATTTGATCAGCCTTATGTATCTGATCCTCAGGTTGCGGATCAGATAGTACATACTAAAGCTGATGAAGAATTTGCAATGCAGCTTAACAGAGAATCGATGGTTTTGCTGAAAAATGACAAAGATGTGCTGCCTCTGAATAAGTCTGCGCTGAAAAAAGTTCTGGTTACGGGACCGCTGGCTACCGAAGTGAATTTTACAACCAGCCGGTACGGACCTTCTAATAATCCTGTTACTACAGTGCTGGATGGGATTAGACAATATCTGACAAAAGATAAAGGAATACAAGTTAATTACAGTAAAGGATGCGATGTTATTGATGCAACCTGGCCTGAAAGTGAAATTATACCAACACCACTGACCAAAGACGAACTGTTATCTATAGATCAGGCTGTAAGTGCTGCAAGAGATGCGGATGTTATTATTGCTGTAGTGGGCGAAACTGATGCCCAGGTTGGAGAAAGCAAGTCCAGGACGGGGCTTGGTTTGCCAGGCAGACAGCTCCAGTTGCTTCAGGCGCTGCATGCTACCGGAAAGCCGGTTGTGATGGTAATGATTAATGGAAGACCACTGACTATTAATTGGGAAAACAGATACTTATCTGCAATACTTCAGGCTGGATTTCCTGGGCCATCGGCCGGTAAAATTGTTGCAGAGACACTTTTCGGAGAGAACAATCCGGGAGGAAAGTTGTCAGTGACCTTTCCCAAATCGATTGGTCAGATAGAACTTAACTTCCCTTTTAAGCCAGCTTCGCAGGCGGGACAGAATAGTAAAGAAGATCCCAATGGTTATGGAAAAACGACTGTCTCCGGGGTGTTATATCCTTTCGGATATGGATTAAGTTATACTACGTTTGAATTCACTGACCTGGAAGTCTTACCAGATCAGCTGCAGACTCAGGGTGATATTAATGTATCAGTAAAAGTTAAAAATACCGGGCAACGTAAAGGGGATCAGGTTGTCCAGTTATATCTCAAAGATGAGTTAAGTAGTGTAACCGTCTATGAATCTGTTTTAAGAGGATTTGAACGTGTTTCACTTCAACCAGGAGAAACAAAAACTGTTAAGTTTATTCTTCATCAGGATGATCTTGCTATACTGGATAAGGATATGAAATGGACTGTTGAACCTGGTAAATTCCAGGTGATGATAGGGAATTCATCAGAAGATATACGCTTGAAAAAGGAATTTACAGTATCTGGTTCCAACTAGTAAAAATTGTTAATAGCAGAGCACCGGAACACTATCATTCGGGCTTACACTCTATACGTCGTTCCTGACGAATCCGGTTATGCATCCTGGCTTTTTAAAGCGCTGCTGGCATAACCGGTATATTCACCATTACTCTTGTTTTCGTCGAATTATTAAGATGATATACAGTTCTTGTTATCAATAAATATATGGCCGGAAGCGCCTTCCCGGCCATATCTTAATAGCTACACTTACCAAAAGAATATTTAAAAGGTGATTTTGTACTATAAACTTTCACTTTGGTCGAAGAAATATTTTTGGGAAAGAATAATCGAACATATTTGTTTCAACAAAAGGGAAGAAAATATTTGTCTCACAATTAATTAACCAAAACATGAAAAAGAAAATTTACAAAACTGATGATGTTAAGATTCAAAAACAAATAATTGGAAAGTTCACTGTTAATTCATTTGACAATAAAAGGCAGACGAATACCAGTCATACCAGCCCTGATACATTCACAAGTTCTCAAATTATAGTTCAATTCTAAAAATTATGAAAAACGATTTTTTTGACCTCGGAAATAATGACTTCAGTTTTTTTACTGATAACGAATTAAATATGGTAATGGGTGGTGGCGGAGATACCAATGTAGTGAGCTTTCTGGAAATAGAACATTTGTTCGTTGAAAAGGAAGAAGAGAATTAGTACCCGGTAAACCTGAAATAATTTATACCTGGCTTTCTCTTTAAACCGCGCTGAAAAGCAACTGGCCAGTTAATTCAAGACGGATTAAATCAAACCAAAATAATAGTCAACTCTTAAAACCAAACAAAATGAAAAAGGTAAATCTATCAGAAAAAGTACAACTAGACAAAGAGATCATTTCAAAATTAAGTGATGATCAATTAAAAGAACTTGAAGGTGGCTCCGGGAAATTAGGACTGTCTTGTATCGGAGGAAAAGACTCTTGTGCAAGTAAGACAAGCCCTGAAGCAGAAGAAGCGCAGCTTTAGACCTCAACGATTCTTACCGGCATTTGCATATCAATAATCAACATAATAATTAACCATTAAAATCAAACAAAATGAAAAAGGTAAATCTATCAGAAAAAGTACAGTTAGACAAAGAAATCATCTCAAAATTGACTGAAGAGCAATTAGGTGAGTTAGAAGGTGGTGCAAAACAAGCGCTTTCTTGTATCGGAGGAAACAACTCATGTGCTTCAAAAGTAAGTCCTGAAATAGAATCAGAGCAACTTTAGTAAATCAAACATATAGGGTGTGTTGTTGCAAACGGCTCTATGTGGTTATCTGAAATTAAAAATCAATTATTAACCATTAAAATCAAACAAAATGAAAAAAGTAAATCTATCAGAAAAAGTACAGTTAGACAAAGAAATCATTTCAAAATTGTCTGAGGACCAATTAAGTGAATTAGAAGGTGGTGCTAAACAAGGCCTTTCTTGCGTAACAGGAGATCATTCTTGTGCTTCAAAAGTAAGCCCTGAAATAGGAGAAGCTTCTTTATAATTTATTTAACTCTTAAAATCAAACAAAATGAAAAAGGTAAATCTATCAGACAAAGTACAGTTAGACAAAGAAATCATTTCAAAATTAACTCAGGAACAATTGAGCGAGTTAGAAGGTGGTGCTAAACAAGGCCTTTCTTGTATCACAGGAGATAACTCTTGTAAAACTAAAAGTATCGAGGCTGAAGAAGCTTCACTTTAGTCGATTGTAATCATATAGGGTGTGTTGTTGCAAACTATGCCTATCTGGTTAACCGAAATTCAAAATCAATTTTAACCATTAAAATTAAACAAAATGAAAAAGGTAAATCTATCAGACAAAATTCAATTAGACAAAGAAGTTATTTCAAAGTTTACTGAAGCGCAATTAGGCGAACTTGAAGGTGGAGCTAAACAAGCTCTTTCATGTATCACAGGAAGTAATTCTTGTGCAGGTGGTAAAACTAAAACTATTGAGGCTGAAGAGTCTGAATCAGCTATTTAATTAACCACATTACCATATAGGGTGTGTTGTTGCAAACTGCTCTATATGGTTAATAGGAAACCAAAATCAATTTTAACCATTAAAATTAAACAAAATGAAAAAGGTAAATCTATCAGACAAAGTACAATTAGACAAAGAAATCATTTCAAAATTAACTCAGGACCAATTGAGCGAATTAGAAGGTGGTGCTAAACAAGGCCTTTCTTGTATCACAGGAGATAACTCTTGTAAAGGTGTTCAGCAACCAGAAGTAGATGCTTCTCTATAATAGCTATTTATCAGGGGTGTTCATTTGAATGCCCCTGATATTATTTAAAATTCAGTTAATCTGCCTGCAAGATGAAAAAAGTAAAGCTAACCAATAAAATAAGCCTGGATAAAAAGATCATTTCCAAACTGAACGATGATCAGTTAAGAGAGCTGGAGGGTGGTAAAAATGCCTACAATATGTCATGTATAACGGGCTCTAATTTATCCTGTCAGTCAGCGAAATGTGATCCGGAAGAATCTCTTGATAATTTAATTTTTGGCAATTAAATCTACCTGCAAGATGAAAAAAGTAAAACTAACCAATAAAATAACCTTAGATAAAGAGATTATTTCCAAACTAAATGAGGATCAGTTAAAAGAGTTATATGGTGGTGGTGCACATGCCAACAATATGTCTTGCATAACGGGGTCCAAATCCTGTCCTAACTGTAAAGAAGCAGAGCGGGAAGATTATAACTAAACAAATAAAAAATAAACAAGGGTTAATATTTAAACAGATCTTATGAAATACTTAACGGGCGAATATTTAATAATCAGGATGCTAATTTTTGTAAGCTTATCATTGTTGTTTTGCCCTTGTTTTGCACAAAATACAATTAAGGGTAAAGTTGTGGACGAGCAGAAAATTCCTGTTCCGTTTGCAACAGTAAGTTTAATCATTAAAGCTTCTGATACACTTGCCAAACGCAATGTGATCAGTAATAATACCGGCGAATTTTCAATTTCAGATATCCGTAATGGAATCGTGGAAATCACTATATCCAGCGTAGGTTTTACCCCCTGGAAACAGACCATCAGTTTTGAACAGAGTCATGCCGTGAATCTGACGGAAATTGTTCTTCACGATGACAGACAAACTTTAAGCGGAGTCACTATCTCTGCAAAAAAACCTCTCATACAGCAAAAAACAGATCGGTTAATTATGAATGTACAGGGCAGTGTGCTGGCAAGTGGGAACAATGCTTATGATATTCTGGCCATGGCGCCTTCAGTTCAGTTAATGAACGGAAAGCTGACTATGGATGGAAAATCAAATGTATTGATTCTGCTTAATGGTAAACGTCTTCCCGGAGCTACACTGGAAAGTATCCTTGGATCTTTATCTGGTGAGCAGATTGAACGTATAGAATTTATAAGTAACCCTTCTTCAAAATACGATGCTAATGCATCAGGTGGAGTAATCGAAATATATACCAAAAGAAATTCACAAATGGGCTGGACATCGAATGTTAGCGGGAATGTTGCCCGGGGATACAGAACCGGCGGTGGTGGTGACGCTGACTTTAGATTAAGTACTAAAAAATGGGATTTCGGAGTTTCTGCAGGATATTCACAAAAAGGACATATCGAACGCGGATACTCTAACAGAGAATTGTACCAGGGGAAAAACCGGATTGGTGATTTTACTCAGCAAATGGATATTTCAAAAGGTAGTATGATTGATAAAAGCTTAAATGGAAGCATTGGCTATCAATTAAATAAAAATAACAGCTTTGGGGCAGATGTAAATCTGATCAAATCTAAATTAAACGGTTCAGGTAATTTAGATGCAGTAATTAATGAAAACCAGAACAGGTTAATCACCAACACATTTAATGATGTTTTACTGCAGGTAGGTTTTTCTAACTATAATATTTTCTATAAAGCAGTTCTTGACTCATTGGGGTCAAACTTTCTGACGACAGCGAATTATGCCCGTTATACAAGCGGACAACAGCAGGAATTTAAACAGAGTACACTTGACGAGAGTACAGGCAATATTGGAAATTCCCAGTTCAGAAATAACGCTCCGGCCAAATACGATATTTATACCGGAACAGCTGACTACACTAAAAATTTCAGCAGTTCTGCAAAATTAGAGGCAGGACTGAAATATACGCTGACTGAAAATCATAGCAATCAGGTTACTGAAGTGTTTCAGGATGGTGCCTGGACAGATAATAATAGTGGATTAAGAGAGCTGGGATATTCGGAGAAAATATATGCTGGTTATATCAACTTTAATCAGAAGGTAGGAAAGTTTTCATTTCAGGCAGGACTGCGTGCCGAGCAAAGTTCATATAAAGTTACCGGTGGTATCGATTCCAGCTATTTTAATCTGTTCCCTAACCTGAGGATAGATTATAAAGTTTCCAAAGTATATAGTTCATCAATTGGTTATGCAAGAAATATTAACAGACCATCTTATGATAACCTGATACCTTATGAACTATTCATAGATAATTATACAGTTAGCAGAGGAAATGCTTTTCTGAGACCTGAATATAAACAAACGTTTTCCTGGAACCATTTATATAAAAAATATAGTTTGCGTTTAGCTTATACAAGAACGACGGATGCACTGGCAAGTACCATGATTTATGATGAAAACACTTTCCGTTTTATTCAGACTCAAAGTAATTTCCTGAATCAGAATTTATTCAGTGCAGCACTTTCTATTCCTGTGAAAATCGCATCCTGGTGGGATATGAACAATCGGGCTACATTATATTTCAAAGATCTGAAGTATCCATCAGTATTTGATAATAATGAAATACTGACCAGGAGCAAAACTTATTATGCACTCAACACACTGAACACTTTTACTTTCAATGACGGACTCTCTGCAGAAATATCTGCCTATTATAATTCTCCCAGCATCAATGGAATCTATTCGTATGGCGGTTACTCCAATGTTAGTGCAGGAATTAAAAAGACTGTTCTTGCAGGGAAAGGCTCAGTTAAACTTGATGTCTCTGATATTTTTTACAATAACAATATCCTGATCTCAACCAATATCATTCCGATAGTTACCAGTGGAATAAACAGGATGGATACCAGAAGAGTCAGACTTAGCTTTCGTTACAGTTTTGGAGGAAATGAGAGTAAAAAAAGAGAAAAATCCAATACACAGGGAAATACAAATGAAATTAACAGGCTAAAACTTTAATGATATGGAACTATTGAAAAAATATGAAAGTCAGTCAGCTCAAAAAAGCACAGAAACACTGCTGGCTAATATTGTAACTCATGTAAATTCACTTACGGGTACAGTACTGCATAATTTCGGTCTTGGAACCGGACGTGGTGGGGCCTTATTATTAAACTGTCACTATGCGAAATTAACAGGGGATGATAAGTATTATGAAGTTGCTGAAAAACTACTGCTGGAATCCATAGATGCGCTGAACCCTGCTAAATATAAAGCTATACTATCTAATTATTATGGTGACTTATCTGAGTTTGGAACACTGATCAGCTATCTTCAGGAGAAAGGACATTTAGATCAGGACACGGGCTTTTCATTTGATGAATTTGATGCTTTGTTAATTGATAGAGTAGAAACAAATATTGAGGCTAAAAATTTTGGAATAGGAACAGGAGCTTTAAGTATCAGTTCTTATCTGTTAAGAAGACTGGACAGTTCTCCTGAAATCTATCGCTGTACCCTGGCTTTATTTGAAGCTATTTATTCTTCCCGCGAAGGGGATAAGGATAACGGATATTACTGGACTACGAATTATTTCGAAGAGCCAAGAGTCTATACAGGATTAGCACATGGAAATGGAATGATTATCAATTTCCTCTGCTCAATTCACGAAAAAGGAATTGAAAAAGAAAGATGTGAAGAGCTGATGCGTTATGCTATAAGATTTTTACTGCTTAATAAAATTGATCCTGATCAGTATGGTTCAAACTTCCCGCTGTGGATTGGCAGAAATGAAGAAACTAAAAATCACTGCGTTGTCTATGGTGATATTGGTACTGTTTACGCCATAATAAAAGCAGCGAAGATTCTTAATGATTCAGTTGCTTTGCTTGAAGGAATTGATCTGGCCTATGATACAATTACCAGACATCGGATGGAAGGTTCAACACTGAAGGATGCTTCCGTTAAATATGGTGTCAGTTCTCCTTATCTTTTGTATAGCAGGATTTATCAGCTGACAGGGATTGATACCTTTAAAAAAGCGGCAAACTACTGGTTCAGTCAAATCAGCAAAATGAATAAATCAGATAATGAATATCTGGGATTCAACTCCTATTTCTTTGATAAATATCCGGAAGGACAGCTAGGGTTTGGTTATGGTCTTGCCGGAATCGGTTTAGTATTAATTCAGTATCTGACCGAAGGAGAACTATCAATTAATGAATTTACATGGATACCTTAGTTAGAATAAATGATACTAACCTGCATAATCATAGAAGACGAGCCATTGGCACAAGAGCTTCTTCAGGAATATATACACAGAAGAGGCGATTTAAAGCTTTTAGGTAAGTTTAATAATGTCAATGACTTTGTTAAATTTAAGGAAGTGAAAATAGATTTAATGTTCATGGACATTAAAATAAGAGGCAACGTGAAAAAAGATATAGAAGGACTTTTTTCAAATGATAGCAGTATAGTACTTGTAACGGCATATACGATAGATCAGTTAAGTGATTACGACTTGAGTCAGATTAGTAATGTACTTTATAAACCAGTGTCCTATGAGAAATTTAATCGTTGTATCGATGAGGTTTTTTATTCAATAATAAATAGATAATTAATAATTACAGATATGCAAAAAGCAAAAATTACCCCTTTCGATTTTTATTTACTGAGAATGCCGGCATTGTCAATAGATAACTTGTTTGCTTTGAATAAAATTGCTGACCCTGAAAGCCTGATAAAGGCAATTTTTACTATTTATCAATCGGAAGATATTCAGGAGTCTATTTATCTGGCCAGTCCTGAACTTCATGCAGAATTGTTAAAGTGGCTGGAAAATCCAGCGTTGATAAAAAGTGAAAAATTAATGCAAACCTTATATAAGTATTTGCTGCGAATGAGTTCCAGATGTACGCCATATGGTTTGTTTGCCGGATTTGATATGGGGTTGATTGGCGAAGAGAAGACCAGCTGGGAATTGAAAAATGATACAGTTAAACATAGTCGTCTTGATATGAATTATGTGGCAGAAATCACCTCTGCATTAATTCAGCAGCCAGAGCTCAAAACTAAATTGACTTTTTATCCCAATAACAGTCTTTATAAAACAAATACTACTTATCGCTATTATGAATATAAATTAAGAAATAAAAAAAGGGATTATTTCCTGGTTTCTATCAAATCATCAAAATATGTAGAGATGATCTTAAGTACAGCTGCAAATGGTGCGAAGTATCAGGATCTGCTGAATGCATTGATATCATTATCACTTACTCCAGAACAATCTGCTGAGTTTTTGGATGATATTATCAATAGCCAGATTATTACCTCAGAGCTTGAGCCTACGGTAACCGGAAGAGAGTTTTTTGATGTACTACTGGAAAAACTGGAACAGCTGGATAGTACCAATACTAAATTACCGGGCTTATTAAAAATTAATACCATTTTACAGGAAAAGGGGAATCTGATCGGAGCTTGTAAGGAAATTGAGTCAATTCTTCTGGAAGATTTTCCATCAGCAAAAAGTAAGGATCTGGTACAGACTGATCTGGAAATTAAAATGAATAAAAACTCGTTGAGCAAACAGAGTATTGGAATTCTTTCTAAAGAACTGGGTGAGTTAAGCGGATTATATAAAAGTACAGTTTCAGGTGATTTAAGAACATTCAAACAGAAGTTCAGTTACCGTTATGAGGAACAGGAAATCCCTTTGCTTGAAGCACTGGATACTGAAGCAGGAATTGGTTATGCCAAATTCAGCGGTGCTCATGCTAATTATACGCCTTTAATTGACGGAATGATTTTGCCGGGTAAAAAAGAAATAAGTAAAATAAGCTGGACTCCATATAAACAATTTGTTTTTAAGAAATTCATTGAAAGTCAGGAGACCGGAAATGATAAAATTATGATCACTCCTGAAGAGCTGGAAAAATTAGGACAGCGTGAAAATAGCCTGCCCAATACATTATACAGCGTAGGGAGTTTTGTTGCTGCCAGCGGCGAAGATCTGGATAATGGGGATTTTAAATTCAGTATGACCATTTGCGGCGGCCCTTCTGCAACCCCGCTATTGGGAAGGTTTGCTCAATCAATTGATCCGCTTGATCAAAAATTAAAGCAATGTGCTCAGATAGAGCAGGATGGGCTGGGAGATGCTATTGTCGCTGAGGTTGTTCATCTTCCTGAAGCCAGGATAGGTAATATTTTACAGCGCCCTCAGATCAGGTCATATGAGATTCCTTTTCTGGGAAACTCTTCGGCGGATAAAGATCATCAGATTCCGGTAACAGATTTAATGGTTTCTATCAGAAATGGCAAAATTGTACTTCGCTCTAAACGATTGAATAAGATTATCATTCCAAGATTGAGTTCTGCCCATAATTTTGGAAATGGGATCTCTGTCTATAAGTTCTTATGCGATTTGCAGAACCAGGACAATTCTTTTGCAATTATATGGGACTGGAATTTTCTGGGTGAGCAGGCATTCCTGCCAAGAATTGAGTATAAACATATTATTCTATCCAGAGCGAGGTGGCAGCTGAAGTCTTCCATATACAATGATATTAAGGGTATAAAGACTGCTGAAGAAATAACAGCCTTCAGAAAAAAATACAATCTTCCTGCTAAAGTTTTGCTTACCGAAGGTGATAATGAACTGCTTCTGGATTTTGACAGTTTACTGGTGATGCCATTGCTTATTCAGCATCTGAAAAAAAAGGATGCTGTATTATATGAGTTTTTACATACTCAGGATAGCCATCTGGCAACTGATAGCTCAGGAGCTGGTTATTTAAATGAAGTGATCATTCCGTTTTATGTTCAAAATGAGGTGAAAGCTTCAAGAGGTTTGGTTCAGGGAAAGAAAAGTGTAATAACCCGTTCTTTTCCTCTGGGAAGCGAATGGACTTATGTTAAAATATACTGTGGCTCAAAATGGGCGGATACCATCCTGACAGAGTATTTACTGCCTCTGATTACTGATATGGAAGAAGATGGCATTGTTGAAAAATGGTTCTTTATTCGCTTTAATGATCCGGAAGGCCACCTGAGAGTAAGATTTCTGCATCAGAAGAATGCAGCAGCAACCGCTGAAATCATTAGCAGAATACAACAGGCGCTGAGCGGATTATATGAGGAAAGAATTGTTTGTAAGCTGCAATATGATACTTATGACAGAGAGATAGAACGTTACGGGGAAAAGACTATGGAACTCAGTGAAACAGTTTTTTACCATGACAGTAAGGCTGTAAGTAGCTTCATCGATATGATAGAGGGGGTAGAAGGTGAGCGGTACAGGTGGCTTTTTGCAATGAGAGGGGTGGATTTGCTGATGGCAGATTTTGAAATGACCATTGAACAAAGACAGCAAATGATGGAACAGGTATTTTCTTCATTCTTTACCGAATTTGATGGAAATAAGAGTCTGAATACACAATTGAATGATAAATTCAGAGCTGTTACCAGCGAACTGAATCTGTTTATGGATCCTCAAAATGATACCGAAGAGATAGAAGATGCAGTTCAGCTGTTCACTGTGCGATCAGCATTAAACAAATCTGCGCTTGAGAAATTCTATAATTCTGCTCAGGAACACACACCCGGAACTGATTTTAGTGCAGTTTTCAGAAGTATTATGCCGAGTTATATACACATGTTTTTAAATAGAATATTTATTGCCAATCAAAGAATGCATGAGATGGTAGTTTATCATCACATGGCTAAATATTATGCGTCGTTGATTGCACGAAGAAAACATTCACCAATTAAAACTATATTATCATGATCATAGACCGTCCCCATTTTTCAGCAGAAATCAATGAGATAATTGGTAATCCGCCACATTGGGTTAATCGTGTAGGAGGTACCATCCTTCTGTTTATTATTACCAGTTTTGTAATAAGTTCAGCACTGATTGTTATACCCAAGGAGCATATCCTGCCCGTCGTGTTATATGGTCAGCTGACTGCTGATGCTGCTAAACACACTCCTGAGTACCTGGTAAAAGGTATGCTGGATGCCGGCCAGCTTGACGGTTTAAAAAAAGCAGGTGTTGTTCAGATCGAAATTCCATTGGATAATAGCTCACAGGATAAAATAAGTTTAAAAGGGAGGTTACTGAAGATCATTCCTCCCATAAAAAACGGCAAAATATCTTATACTGTTAAGCTGGATCAAAAATCTGCAGAATTTCTGGCAGGTAAATTACCGGAAATAGAATCCATTGGCGGAACGCTTATTTTTGAAAGTGAAAAGAGAACGCTGCTTAAATCATTAATGGAATAAACTAATCCATGTTAAGGCCAAAATGTTTTAGCAATGCTTCCTTATAAAGTTTTCCAATAGGGATTTTTTCCTTCAGAGTATATAAATCAATTTCGTTTCCATTGAATGACTTGATCTCGTCTTTTTTGATAATAAAAGATTTTTGTATTCTGATAAATTTGTCTTCAGGCAGCTGGTCTTCAACCCGTTTCATCGTAAGGTGAGTTACGATTGTCCGGTCTTTGAGAACCAGCTTCACATAGTCTTTCATTCCTTCTACATAACAAATCTCATCAAACATTACCCGGTGTAATTTATGACCGTCTTTGACAAAAAGATGTTGATTTTTTGGAGTATCGGTAGTTTTACCTTTCTGATAAATTATTTTGGATGCTTTATTAACAGCTCTGAGGAGCCGTTCGAAAGGAAAGGGTTTAACTATATAATCCAGGGCATCCAGATCAAATCCGTCAACGGCATAGTTTGGATAAGCGGAGATAAAAATTACGTAAGGTGGGTTTTGTAAAGATCTGATAAAATCAATTCCATTTACTTCAGGCATGTGGATGTCTGAGAACAGCAGATCTACTGTATCATTTTGCAGGTGCTCCAGGGCATCAAAAACATGCTTGCAACTTGCAATCAATTCAAGATTTGGTATTTTACTGATATAATCCTCAATGGTTTCCCTTGCCAGAGGCTCATCGTCTATGATCAGGCATTTAATAGTCATTTGTGTTTAAGAGGTTAGGTGTGGTTACAATATATGGTATTCCTGTAAGAATATCAATATCATTAATTCAATACAAGCTGAAGATTTACGCTATACACGCCGTCTTCTGCCCGGTTTGTCAGTTTAAATTTATTAGCATAGTGAATATTCAGACGTTTTTTGACGTTGGCAACGCCAACACCACCAAATTCTTCAGTTGGGTAGCCATTACCGACACTATTGTTTACTTCAAAATGGAGAATGTTTTCCTTCACTTCAAGTAATATTTCTATCCATGATGATTCTATAGTTGCATCAATCCCGTGTTTAAAAGCATTTTCAATAAATGGAAAGAGAATTAAAGGCACAACCATCATCCGGCCGAAATCTTCTTTAAAATGTGTTTTAATGCTTACATCTTTCCCATATCTGATGCGTTCCAGTTCCAGGTAATCATTAATAAATTCGACTTCTCTGGATAATAATATTCTGTCCACGTTGGATTCATATAAAGTATATCTCATCAGATCCGCAAAATGCAGGACCATAGGACCTGTTTTAGGGTCCTGTTTGTTAACCATTCTATAAATATTATTCAGTGTATTGAATAAAAAATGGGGATTTATCTGTGCTTTCAGGAAATTTATCTCCAGGTTCAGATTGTCTCTTTCCAGTATGATACGTTTATTACTCTGGTCAGTAATCAGTTTGATAAGTTTTAGTGCCAGTGGCGGGGTAACCAGGTAAAGAAAATCAAGCAGATAAAATGAAACGGCCCACCAGGTGAAAATACCGGTAATCTTATGATCCAGAACCACCACCACATAGTTATGTAACCGCGGGCTTTGTTCGAAATTTGCATTGAGAATTACACAGAGCAGATAAGTTAAACTTCCATACAGCAGGTAAGAGAGTACTCCTGCAATGAGTGTTAGTACAACTTTGCCTTTAAATAATAACCTGGGAAGTACATAATATGAGGCTGCATAAAAAATGATCATGATGCAGGTCAGGTCTTTGATGACAAACAGCCAGCCAAGTTGTTTGTCATATCTGTTATATCCATTGAAGTACAAAATAGAGAGAAGAGTCCACATCAGTAAATGAAAGAGGATTCTTGTACGGGTAGAATATTGTTTATTCCAGTCTATTTTTGAGATCCATGGGGTATAATTATTTAGCCTCATTGTAGCGTTAATTGCTTTTGGTCATTAAAAGTAATGGGTTTGTCGAATTTAATTCTGCACTTCTAAAGTACTCCTTTTATTTGTAATACAAACGAAGTTTTATTATCGTCTGGATATAATATTCTTACACTATTAATATATAAAATAATGATAGACCAAGTAAAAGCGCTGCGTTTTCCTCATTACAAACAGCATGACATGATGGATTGCGGGCCTACGTGTTTAAAGATAATCAGCAAGTTTTACGGGAAGTTTTTTGACCTGGAAAAAATCCGCAGGTTAAGCGAGATCGGGAAAACAGGAGTATCATTGTTAGGGATAAGCAGAGCTGCGGAAAACCTTGGATTACATACTGTAGGGGGGAATATGACTTACGAGAAATTACAGGGGAGACCTGTTTTGCCTTGTATTATTCACTGGCGGAAAAATCATTTTGTCGTTTTATACAAAATGAGCAAGAAAAAGGTTTATGTTTCTGATCCGGGAAGTGGTTTGCAATCCTATTCAAAGGATGAATTCTTAAATAACTGGGCATATACGCAGATCCAGAATGAACCTGCCGGTATTGTTTTATTACTTAAGCCCACCACAACTTTTTATGATCTGGAAGATGATAAAAAGGTTGTCGTTAATGGTATAGGATATCTTTTGAAACACCTGATGCAATATAAAGCATTGATCAGGCAATTGTTTGCAGGATTGCTGGCCGGTGCATTAATTCAGCTTATTTTACCCTTTCTTACCAAAGCCCTTGTGGATATGGGGGTGAAGGGGCAGAATCTGAATATTATTTATGCCATTCTACTGGGACAATTGTTTATTGTGCTGGGGCAGACATCAGTTGAATTTATCAGAGGCTGGATTGTGCTGCATATTACTTCCAGAGTTAATGTTGAGGTGCTGTCGGCATTTTTGCATAAGTTATTCCGTTTGCCGCTGACTTTCTTTGACAGTAAATTAAACGGGGATATTTTACAGCGTATAGAGGATCATAAAAGAATAGAGAATCTGTTAAGCGGAGCTTCTTTGAATACGCTTTTTTCAATCATAACCTTCATAGTATTTAGTTTCGTGCTATTTGCATATAATCCAGTCATTTGTGGTGTGTTTATTAGTGGAAGCCTGATGTATTTCGGATGGCTTTCACTTTTTCTTGCCCGGAGAGAAAAACTGGACTTTAAGCGGTTCGATATCACTTCTCAGAACAGGTCTAAGACAATGGAATTGCTTAACGGAATCTGCGAAATCAAAATTAACAATTGCGGAACACAAAAGATCTGGGAATGGGAAGAGCTGCAGGCCAGATTGTTCAGGTTTAACATACAGACATTATCCTTAAGTCAGTATCAGCAAATCGGGTCAGCTTTTATCAATCAGGCTAAAAATATATTTATCCTGTTTCTTGCAGCCAGGCTGGTTATCAAAAATGAGATGACCCTTGGAGATATGATGGCTATACAGTTTATAGTTGGACAGATGAATAATCCTATTGCGCAGCTGGCTTCATTTATACAAACTTATCAGGAGGCAAAAATCAGTATGGAGCGTCTGGGGCAGATACAGGCGCTGGAAGAAGAAGAGGATACGCAGTACAACTATATTAACAGACTTCCTGTAAACCGGAGCTTAATTTTTAAAGAGGTAAGTTTTGTATACCCCGGGGCAGGAAATAAGGTGACTATCGACAGATTGAATCTGACAATAGAATCCGGTAAAACAACTGCCATTGTCGGGGCCAGCGGAAGCGGAAAGACCACATTATTGAAATTAATGCTGAGAATCTGCAAACCAACCGACGGAGAGATCATCATGGAAAGCAATTCTTTTGAAAATATGAGTCCTGATTTCTGGAGACAGCATTGTGGAGTTGTATTGCAGGATGGCTTTATATTTTCTGATACTATAGCAAATAATATAGCGCTGAACAAAGAGAATCTGAGTCTGGAAAGTTTACAGCGGGCTATCCATATAGCTAATCTTCAGCAATACATTTCGAGTCAGCCTCTGGGTTTTCAAACTAAAATTGGTGAAGATGGAAAAGGGATCAGCGGCGGACAGAAACAAAGAATATTGATTGCCCGTATGGTTTATAAAAACCCTGAATATATTTTTCTTGATGAGGCTACAAGCGCTTTGGATGCTTCAAATGAAAAGATCATCATTGAACGTTTAAATACCTTTTTGGAGGGAAAAACAGTGGTGATTGTTGCCCATCGTCTGAGTACAGTGAAGAATGCCGATAATATAATTGTTCTGGATAATGGCGGGGTAGCCGAGCAGGGTACACATGCTGAACTTGTTGCACAGCGGGGATATTACTACAAATTAATTAAGAATCAATTGGAACTAGGAAATTAAAAATTATGGAAACACTAAATGATTTTATCGATTTTTTGCAGAACATTAGTCCTGAGGACAAGTCAGGTAGTAAAGCACCAGCCGAATATAACGGCGTATTCAGCTTTTTATTAGGCAAACAGGATAATGAAAACACGATTACCGGGCCACAGATACATCACTGTATTGACATTTATCTGGATGCTGTTGTTGCTTGCCGGAAAAATGATTTTAAAGAAGCAGACAGGCTTTTTGAAATGGCTGACGGGTTGTTTGATACTATTCCCGAAAGTCATGTTTTACCTAAACTGTTTAAACTTTCTGCCTGGGGGAATTATTATTACAAAGTAGCACGCTGGGAAGAAGCAATAGCTTTAATGAAAGAAGGATTGTTACTAAGTGCTGAACTGGAACGTAACGGGTATCCGATTCTTATTTTCAGGAGAATTGAGCAGATTCAGAATATATCCCGTATCTATCAAAAGATGGGAGATCTGGAAAAGGCTAATAACCTGATTAAAAATATTATCACTTTTATTTATTCAGGGCATGCAGAAGGATTGATTATTGAAGACTGGAACCATGAACTGATCAGGGCTGTGGCTCTGGTACAGGAGAATGCGATGGATTCTGTATTTAATCAGCTGGCATCGCTAAATAGTGCATTAATGTATACCGGCGAATACGATAATGTTTATTTTAATACCCATATTTTTCAGCCACTACTGGCCGATATGCCGGCAGACCTTTATAACAGGGCGATAGCACATAACTGGATGTACGTGAAAGCTTCTTATTTCAATGATCCTGAAGAAGTTTATTTTGAGAATCTGAAAGCTTTTTTTGGAGACACAGAAATTTCTGCTGCTTATGATCATTTTAAAGCAAATCTTCTGGAACAGGTTATTTTCTATCTTAACAAGGATGACAAAGAGCGTACATCTCTGGCTATTGCGCAAATTCAGCAATATGCTGAAGCCCATTTGAAAGACTTCCTCGGAAAACCGGTCAGAATTGCTTCAGGTAAAGATTTATTCTTAAAGGTCGCTGTTTAACGGCCTTTAAGAATAGATAACCATATTAAAGATTAGCTTCAGTATATTTTTTGAAATTATCCAGAATTGCCTGCCATCCTCCACGTTGCATTTCAACAGGGTTCGTGCTTTCAGGATCGAATGTCTCTATAACCTGTGTTCCGTCTCCGTTACTAACGAAGGAAATTTTTACTTTTCTGCCATCACCCATGGTATAGGCAATAAGTTCCTGTTCAATTACACTGGTATATACACCTTCAAAATCAAAACTTAAACTTCCGTCTTTTGCAGCCATCGTAGTTTTGAATTTTCCATCTTTACGCAGGTCATTATCTGCGTAAGTGGTGTGCCAGTCATCAGATGCATGGCTCCATTTAGTGATATGCTCAGGTTTATTCCATGATTCCCATACTTTTTCTATTGGTGCGTTAACTGTGGTTTCTATTGTGACAGAGGTGTTGTTTACAGTTTCCATAATTTGTAATTGATTTACTGATCAGACGGTTGTTATGTTTTTATCTTTAGTAGTTTTAAAATAATAGTAGATTGAGGTGGCTATAATGGCAGAAATCGCACAGCCGAAAATCAGGAAACCCAGCTGGCTGATTAAAAACTTTCGATTAAAAAGCATCGAAATAGTTATTCCCCGGTTCATATTCGTGTATTCCATATAAAAGAGTAGCATACCCAGTGTGACTACCAGGAAAAATACCGGCCAGCTAAAAAATACTGCAGTTTTAAAGATTTCACTTTTGACCAGGGGTGGGTTTATCTTATATAAATACCAGATGCCCGAAGCTGTCATGATACACCAGAATATTACACTTTGCAAGGTATAGAAAGTCTGCACCATACCGCCCTTTGAAGGATCTATCAGATTAGCTGTAATCAGCAGATTGATTATTGCCTTGCATACAGTGGCAAAAGTCATCAGAATGAGAACCGTTCTGAAGATTAATACGATTTTAAGTTTAGCTCCCTGCGCAAATGCTGATCTGTATTGAAGCAATAAAAAGAAAGTAAGTATGACGATCAGGAGAAAGAGATCGGACCATCGAAACTCGCTGGAAAGTCCAAAATGCAGAAAAGTAAGATACAGAGCCAATGATAGTCCACTGCAGATCCATGCAATGATTTCAATAGCTGTCTTTTTTTTAAAGAAAACCACAATAGAAAGCAAAAGACCTAAAAGCAGTATACCTGCTGCGCCAATTGCTAATAATAGTATAATAAGAGCTTCACCTGATGGATACATATGCCGGTTTTTTATTTAAGTTTCCAATTTATTGATAAAATCCGGTTCGCAACTATACTCGTTGCACAATTTTAATTTGTTAACTGAATAATGTCTGCAAAACCTGATCAGATTCCGGATAGGAGTAGGTATGCAGATCCGGCTGGATGAAGGGTTGTCGTCACTGAGGTAAAAGCCGAAAGATAATTGGAGTTTTTTCTAGCTTTTTGACCTTCCCATCAAAAATATGCTGAGGCAAATCTGATATTCTGATTCTTTTTAATTTATCAACAGGTAACTTACATAGGTTAGAACAGGATATAACTGGTTGATAGTTATCAGTCTTCCACTATCTGCTTCCAGTAGTTAATAACCCTGTAAAGTTATTAACAGCTCTTTAGTTAACAACACCTGTTGGTAACCCATACTTATCCACATTATGGCTAAAAAAAAAGAGCTAAATAATTGCTTTTTAGTAGCTTACTACTGGGTATAAGTTTATGTTTTTTTGTTGGTAATTTTCTAGATCTTCGCAATCCCGAAAATGAAGGAAGCTTATTTCCGGGGCATTAACATTACCAATAACAATAAAAAAACTATGCAGAATACTTGTACAACAGTGTGGAATAATTCACTTCAAACTATTAAGGCTAACATCCCGAATCAAAGTTATAAGACTTGGTTCGAACCGATCTCGGCATTAAAATTAGAAGGTAACGTCTTAACTGTTCAGGTACCAAGTTTGTTTTTTTATGAGTGGCTGGAAGAGCACTATGTAGGTCTTTTACGTAAAACAGTAAAGCAGGAATTAGGAGATGAAGGACGTTTGGAATATAACATCGTTGTAGATAATAAACCTTCAAAAAGCAATACTCCATATATAGCTGCAAGCAGCCCGTCCAATACCAATACAATTGCATCAAAGGCACAGTCATTGCCAGCACCGGCGCAGATCAGTAAGGATCTTAGAAATCCGTTTGTGATTCCTGGTCTGAAAAAACTAAACGTTGATCCACAGCTTAATGCCAACTATACTTTAGAGAATTATATTGAGGGTGACTGTAATCGTCTGGCGCGCTCTGCGGGCTTCGCTGTGGCTGCAAAACCTGGTGCCACATCATTTAACCCTTTAATGATTTACGGTGCCGTAGGATTGGGGAAAACGCATTTGGCACAGGCAATAGGTAATGAGATTAAACGTACTTATCCTGATAAACTGGTCATCTTTGTATCCTGCGAAAAATTCTGTCAGCAATTTGTTGAATCATTGAAGAACAATACGATCAATGACTTTGTAAACTTCTATCAGGCAATGGATGTAATCATCATGGATGATATTCACAACTTTGCGGGAAAAGAGAAAACACAGGATATTTTCTTCCACATTTTCAATCATTTACATCAGTCAGGTAAACAAATTATTATTACTTCAGATAAAGCTCCAAAAGATTTATCTGGTTTAGAAGAGCGTTTACTTAGCCGTTTCAAATGGGGACTATCGGCAGATTTACAGATTCCTGATCTGGAAACAAGAATTGCTATCCTTAGAAAGAAAATGGCTTCTGACGGTATTGATTTACCAGCTGAGGTTATAGAATATGTAGCGCATAATATTGATAACAATGTCCGTGAACTGGAAGGAGCGATGGTTTCTCTACTGGCACAGGCAACTTTAAATAGAAAAGAGATCGATTTGTCGTTAGCTAAATCGATGTTAAAGAACTTTATCAAGAATACATCCAAAGAAATTTCAATGGAATATATCCAGAAACTGGTTTGTGAGTATTTTGAAGTTCCTGTTGATCTTGTAAAATCACCAACACGTAAACGTGAGGTGGTGCAGGCAAGACAGATCTCTATGTATTTGTCTAAAAGTCTGACAAAATCTTCATTAAAAAGCATCGGTGCTTTTTATGGAGGCAGAGATCACTCTACAGTAATTTACGCATGTCAAACGGTAGAAGATCTGATTGACAGTGATAAAAAATTCAAAGGATATGTAACTGATATCCAGAAGAAATTAAAGATGAGTTAATTCAAAACCGTAAAAACCACGATGAATTTAAATGCCAGTACTATAATAATCTCATTGATTATTATACTTGCGATCCCTTACCTGATCAATGTAATCAGAAAAGTACAGAACCATAGTATTCCTTTCATTAAAGCCCTTAATCCTTTCTATACAAAAGAAATGAATGAAGCGGCACAGTTGAAGCAGAGTTTGTCTCCTATAGTTAAAGAGATCGAAACTCAGGATATGGCTAAATTTATTAAACACTGGACCTCAAAATTTGAAAACGGCAGTTTTTCAGAGCAGGATGTCATAGGGCTGAATGCGAAAATTGAAGAAGGCAGGCAGGATCAGGTAAATGGTATTCTGGCCTTACATCCCGATGCAGCACGTCAGTTTCAGCAGTTCAATGAGAAACTGAAAGAGGAGGCTGTCCCGGTCGGGAATGAAGCAGAAGTCTTAGCTTAATATCAATAAATTAAATGATAAAGCCGGCTCATGTGTATGATCCGGCTTTATCATTTAATTTGGCTGCTATGCTTTTGATAGAAGTATCCAGGTTTTCAGCAGAATCAAAAAGTGCATCTTCAAATTCCAGATAAGTTTCGTTTCTGTCTTCGCTCATTTTGATGACCATGACTATGCCCAGTATATTGCTCAGGTATTTTCTGATCTCATGAGAATTAATGAAAGAAATCTCGCTGCTTAATTTGTTAAACATCAGTTCATCATATTTTTTCTTAATTTTCAGGGAGCGGTACAGAAAAATAAAGGTCAGGATGATCATGCCGGTTATGGCTACAAATAACAGGAGGAAATTTTGTCGTACTTCCAGGTTTTCCTGAGCTACAACATATTTTTTCTTAATCTCATCATATTTCAGCAGGTTTAGAATACTGCCGGTTTTCATCATCCTTAATGTATTTAAGGATGATTGTTCGGTACCTTTTTTATAATACTGAGCGGCCAGTTCAAATTGTTTTTCTTTTTCATATGCGCTTCCCAGTAAGATGAATAACTTACACCTCATGTAGCCCAGCTTCTTCAGGTCGCCAGAAGATAACAGTTTGAAAATTACCTCTCTTGCTTTTGCAGTCTGGTTAAACATCAGATATGCTTCTGCTAAATGAAGATAGGTGTATAATTTCTCCGGATCATTTGGAGCCTCAATAAGGACTTTTATCTCGTCAATGGCTTTTCTGTCTTTTCTCAGTAACAGCAGCATATATTTCAGACGGTGATTGACCAGCGGGTCACAGGGGCTGGCGTTTCTGCCGCCTATTTTGGCAGCGTAATATTGTAAAGAATCCTGGTTTTTCAAGTAGAAAAATGCAATAGCCTTATTTTCATATAATAAAGACGGGATCTGTTTATAATCCTGTTTAAGGGCAAGATCCTGCGCTGAATTTAAGGCATCAAGAGCTTCATTAAATAAGTTACTTTTAGTATAAAGATCAGCTATATTGGCGTAATTTAATATGAGTTTATCAGTGTCATTTATCTGTTGCAGATGTTTCTGTATAATCAGATAGCTTTCCATAGCCCGCATGTGATTTTCCAGATCAGTATCAATAAATGCAAGCGTTTTTAGCAGGCTGATGAATTTTGGCTTTTCCTGTCGAGTTTCATCAAGTGCTTTGATGATATAGTATCTTGCCTTTTCTAACTGGAGCAGCCTTTTGGCATAGGCGGCCTCTATTTCATAGGTGAATATCTTTTTATCAGGATGATTGCTTTTTAATATTTCTGATAATAGCGTTTCTTTATTGCTTATTACGCTTTCTTCATTGGCTTGACTAATATAAGTTATAATCAGCTTTTCTATCAGGTTATCTGTTGTCGGTGAAGGAGATGTTACAGCAGTTTTTATTTTATTCAGCAGACCATCACCAGCGCACAGAGACAGAGAAAAAAATGATAATAATAGGGTTGAAATGACAGCCGTTTTGAGGATTGTCTTCATTGATGCTAATTTAAATTGCAGTTATATGGGTCTGATTTAAAAATAGTGAAGGAGAAGCAATCTTTATTCAAAATTTTGATTTTAATATTTGAAAAATGATGAAATGGCAGTACATAGCGTGTTTTGGAGCATTTTTCTTTCTGACGGCAGGAAATCTACTGTCTGATATAACAAAGAGTAATCACAATCCGGTAAATAATAGAATATATATATCAGATGGCCCGGGTTGTATTTTGGTTTAACATTTTTTTAATAAGCATAAACAGTTTAGTTCGGGTCTTCCTGAGAGTAATCATATTTCAGCTCAGAAATATTCGCCGGAAAACAGATGTACTATGTTTTTGGCAGTCTGACCAATTCATTTTTTCATAGGGTATGCTTATAAATACCTGGTTAATTACAGGGGTGTTGTGTGGCAGCAGCAGCAGGCAGGTTGTGATTTGAAACTCATCTGATTGAAAATAATAATGCTAATTTCTTGTAAATGAATAAACTATATGTATATCTTTCAGTGTGGGATGATTTAACTAAAAGCAACAAAGTTTTATTTTAAATTTATGCAGGTAAACTTTTTATGATGGTACATTGGGCTATATCGTTTAATGATTAGCCAATAATACAAAACCAGGGTGCCGGATTATTCCTTTATTTTATCATAACCAAATTTAAAACCGAATGAAACAATGGTGTACAGTTCAATACAAGCCGGTATGAACCTGGCTTTTTGCGGGCTCCTGATTACAAATTCGAAATAAGAAAATGTAAAAAACAACAATCAGGCTGTACATAATAAATATTCGTCTTTATAAACCTGTTAATTATATACTGATGACAAAATCTTTCTTTTTCGCTGCAGCTTTTATGCTGTTCACAAATTATACATCCGGACAGGAAAATAATCATCAGTTATTATATGATAAACCAGCCGGACAATTTGAAGAAGCATTACCGTTAGGAAATGGCAGACTCGGAGTAATGGTTTATGGAGGAGTGAATACTGAGCGGTTTTCTTTAAATGAGGCTACGCTATGGGCAGGAGGACCGGTTAATCCGGATATGAACCCCGAGGCTAAAAATTATTTAAAACCCGTAAGGGAAGCATTGTTTGCTGAAAACTATAAAAAAGCTGACTCGCTGGTGCGTTTTATGCAGGGGAAGTTTTCTGAGTCCTATGCTCCGCTCGGTAACCTGTTTTTTGATTTTAAACACCGTGGGCAAGTAACAGATTATAAAAGAGAACTTGATATACAAAATGCGATAAGCAGAACCAGTTATACAATTAATGGAACAACTTATACCCGTGAAACTTTTATCTCAAATCCGGATCAGCTGGTTGTGATCAGATTTACTGCAAGCGGAAAAGATAAACTTGATTTCACGTGTCGTTTAAACAGCTTGCTGCAACATAAAGTATCCTCTTCAAATAAGGATTTGTTGATGAAAGGGCATTCTCCGGTACATGTTTCTCCTCTCAATCATGGGAATGAGGTTATTTGGGATGATGTCAACGGGATGCGTTTCAGTGCGCATATTAAAGTGCTTAAAACTGATGGTAAAGTGGTCGCAAAAGATAGTAGTTTAACAGTTTCGGGCGCAGGAGAAGCGGTTATTTTGCTCTCTATGGCAACTAGTTTTAATGGATTTGACGTTAATCCCGGCACGCATGGAAAAGACGAGCTGAAAATAGCTGCGGGTTATTTGCATAAAGCGAAATCCTATGCTGTACTCCTGAAGAAACATACTGCTGATTTCAGAAAGTATTATGACCGGGTACAAATCAGTCTTGGCGATGAAGATCGTGCAGGAATGAAAACTATGGATAGATTAAATGCTTTTGCTGCCGGTAAAAGTGATAATGCACTGGTAGCTCTATATTATCAGTATAGCAGATACTTATTGATAAGCTCTTCCAGGGCTGGTGGTCAGTCTACTAATTTACAGGGGATCTGGAATGAAAAAGTTCAGCCACCATGGAGCAGTAACTATACAACCAATATTAATGCAGAAATGAATTACTGGGGTGTTGAAACTGCAAACCTGCCGGAAATGCATCAGCCTTTGCTGGATTTTATAGGTCGTTTAGCTAAAACAGGGGCAGTGACTGCCAGAAATTATTATGGTGCCAGTGGCTGGGTTTTGCATCATAACAGCGATATCTGGGCTATGACCAATCCGGTTGGTGATTTTGGGAAGGGAAGTCCGGCCTGGGCAAACTGGCCAATGGGAGGTAACTGGATGGCTACCCATCTCTGGGAGCATTATGCCTTTACACAGGATAGGGTTTATCTTTCCGAACAGGCTTATCCATTAATGAAAGGAGCGGTGCAATTTTGTCTGGACTTTCTGATTCCGGATAAAAAAGGAAGATTAATTACGGCACCCTCCACTTCGCCGGAAAATTATTACGTGACATCAAAGGGTTATACAGGAGCATTGTTATATGGTGGTACGGCTGATTTAGCTATTATCAGGGAACTGTTTAATGATTATGTGAAAGCAAGTGAGATTTTAAATACAGATCCTGATATGCGGAACAAAGTTAAGAATGCATTGAAAAATATGTTGCCTTACAGAGTTGGTAAAGCGGGGAATTTACAGGAGTGGTATCATGACTGGAAAGATGAAGATCCCCGACACAGGCATTTGTCGCATCTTTTTGGCGCATATCCCGGGTATTCAATTACCACGGCGCAGGATCCGGTATTAGCGGATGCAGTCCGTAAAACTTTAACTGTGCGTACCAATGACGGTACCGGCTGGGCAATTACCTGGAGAATTAATTTATGGGCAAGAATGCAGAATGGAGAAAGAGCTTATGATGCACTTAAAAAATTACTTCGTTTTGTTGGTAACGGGGCAGAGGTTAAGATGAAAGGTGGCGGTACCTATGCGAATTTGTTTTGCGCACATCCTCCTTTTCAGATAGATGGAAATTTTGGAGGTGGTGCCGGAATAGCAGAAATGCTGTTGCAAAGCCATCAGGGATATATAGAACTCCTGCCGGCAATTCCGGTAGAATGGAAAGATGGTTCTGTTAAAGGGCTGGTTGCCCGGGGAGGATATGTGGTTAATATGGGGTGGAAAGACAAGAAATTGACTTCTGCTGTTCTGAAAGCTAAAAATACAGGAATCTGTAAAGTTAAATATGGAAGTAAAACTATTGATATTTCTGTAGTTGCAGGAAAGGAATATAGTTTGAATGAATTATTGTAATCAGATCCTTTCTTTTTTTTGAAATTCACCGTCTGGTGATAAATTCTTGCGTGTTCACCTAGGGAAACTGTCAATTGGTGTAATAATAATTAGTTTTTATTTTTTATGATTTAACTTTAAGGTATCTCTTAGTAATTAGGGTTAATTTATGTTTGCGGGATAGTTATAAAATAAAATAAAAATCCTGTAAGTTATTGATTATGTAAGTACTGATGAGTGTAAAGTGTAAAGATGATTTGCAAATAAAACGAATTTTGTAGCTTTTTTTGTTATATACTGATGTCTGAATTGTATTAAATTAATATGAATTATTTAGAGCATTTTATGTTTTCTGTGCAATTGAAGAAAATACAAAATGCTTATAAGAGGTAAGCGCAGAACTATAGTTAGAAGCCTTTGTTGTTATTTTGTTTATTTATTTCTTGTTTCTGTTGATATAAATTGTTAATGATAATTAGTTATTAGATTAATAATATATTAATATATATTGCTTTACTTTATAAAAAAAATATTAATATAGTAAATTGTTTAATAATATGATCAGATTAAAAGGGAATGATCTAAAGCATGTCTGGAAATCTTTTACACTATCAGAAGGAGAGGATGATTTCTATATTATATATTCCCATTATCATCATTATCTTAGTTTTATAGGTTACAAGAGATACTTTTCTGAAGATGCAGTGAAGGACACCATTAATGATGTCTTCCTGTATTTATGGGAAAACAGAAGTAACCTGTCTAATGTCGGTAATTACCATAATTATATTTTAACTTGCTTTTTAAGAAAATTATACCGCAAAAATGTAATCTCTCCCGAAGAGTTGCATGAACTTCAGGATATACCTGTATCACTTCTATCCCCCTCAGTAGAAGATCAATATATTCAACAGGGAACAAATGGAACCGTTATTCAGATTGTTAAAACCCATATAGGTCAGCTGGCTGCCAGACAGCGCAGTTTGATTTATCAGAAGTTTTATCTTGGTTTATCTTATCAGGAAATAGCCATGAATAATAAAATTTCTATCAATACTGTCTACAATACGATGTATAAGGCTATTGATAAATTAAAATCTGCAATTACCAAAGAGCAGGAAACTTATCTGCTTGTGGCTCTTGGAGCGAATATTTTTTTTTTGTTTTTTTTCAAATACAATAGTGAAATATTAAGTTTTCCCGCTCTATTAAGAAAAATAATTAAGCAGATGCATAGAAATGATTTCAGTGAATTGTTGAAAGATGAAACATTCATTAATTATTGTTTAAAAATAAATGTGCAGGATGTTCATGACTGGGAAACCAGGATAAAAGAGAACCCGCTGATTAGCCTTCATCTTGAAGAATTAAGAAGTTTAGTACTGGCAATGGGTCAGTGCACAGCGCAAAAAGCTGCTGAACAGAATTATCTTCAACTGCGGATGCTGATTGCGCGTGCAGGTGCTATAAAAAAGAGATATACCCTTTTCTTTCTGGGTTGGGTAAGCTCTGCAGCTGCAGCTATCATTTTGCCTGTAGTCTTAGCAGCTTTCAGCCCCGGAACCTCTTTCATGTATCCGGATAAGCATAATCCGGAGGTCTGTACAACCTCAAATCATTCATTCCATTACTTGAAAAATACAAATCCATAAATTATTCCATCTCTCATCTTTAGACTTATATACCTATGTTAAAAGAACTAGAAAAGCTGGCAGCCTTTATAGGCAAAACGCCACTTATTGAACTGAAAAATAACGATGCCAATCTTTATGCGAAGTTAGAATACAATAACTTCTCGGGCAGCTCGAAGGACAGAGCAGCATACAGTATTATCTACAACGGTATCAAATCGGGGAAAATTTCAGAGAATACCACAATTATAGCTTCCAGCTCTGGTAATCTTGCTATTGCCGTAGCCTCTATCTGCAAGAGGTTGAGATTGAGATTTATTCCTGTAATCGATCCGAATATCAATTCTTCCTACGAAACATTGTTAAATCTGATGGCTTATAAAGTGGTGAAGGTCACAGAAAGAGATCATACCGGAGGATATCTGTTAACCAGGATTAATGTTGTCAATGCCTTACATGAGCAGACACCTGACTCATTTATCGCAGATCAGTACGGAGATCCGAATAATTATAAAGGTTATTATGGTTTGGGAGAAGAAATTGTTTCCTCTTTTGATCATCTGGACTATATTTTTATTGCTGTAAGCTCAAGTGGTGCTATTACCGGGATTTCAGATTTTATTAAAAGAAGAAGACCGGAAATAAAGATTGTAGGTGTAGATGTCGAAGGATCAGTCATTTTTAGCGATAAGCCGGTTAAGCGTTATATTTCGGGAATAGGTGCCAGTCAGGTTCCTCCGATTATGGAAAATGCTATTATTGATGATGTGGTTATTGTTTCTCAAATGAGCATTATCAGAGGCTGTTCAGAGTTGCTTAATGAACAGGCAATTTTTGCCGGAGCTTCATCAGGTGCCGTTTATCTTGCTGCTAAAAACTATTTCAGATTCAATGACCTGGATACCAAAGCTAACTCTCTGCTGATTTTCCCGGATAAGGGACATACTTATTTAGACACCATTTATAATCAGGAATGGGGCACTCAATTAGCTGCAAAGTTAAATGAAGAAGTCCTTTCCATTAATTTTTAAGCTGTAAACTCAAAATCATGTTATATCTGAATGCCAATACTATTAAAGAAATCGGGTTTAATTGGGAACAATTAACTGCAGTAATTAAAGACGCCGTTGTGCAACTTCATGCCAACGATTATTCACAGCCAATTAAGCCTTATTTAAGATTCGGAGATCCTAAAAACAGAATTATTGCTATGCCTGCATATATTGGAGGAGAAAATCCATGGGCAGGAATAAAATGGATTGCCAGTTTTCCTGATAATATTTATAAAGATAAACTAAGGGCAAATTCTGTTACTATTCTGAACGAGCATGATTCAGGAATACCACGCTGTATAATTAACACAGCTACAATCAGTGCGATCAGAACGGCAGCTGTATCAGGTTTAATGGTTCAGGAATTTATAAAAGAACGGAATACCGACAGGAAACTGGTTGTTGGAATTAATGGTTTCGGTCCTATCGGACAGATGCACCTGAGAATGATCACTTCAATTTTAGGGAATGACATTGAGAAAGTGTTAATCAATGACCTTAACCGAATTGATAAATCAGCTATCGATCATGACATCGCAGACAAAGTGATCATCGTGTCTGGCTGGGAAGAAAGTTATCAGGATGCTGATATATTTATAACCTGCACAGTGTCTGATGCACCTTATATCAATATATCACCTAAAAAAGGCTCATTACAGCTGAATGTTTCTCTGAGAGATTATACAGTAGATATGAAGGACTTCATGGATATTGTAGTTGTAGACAACTGGGAAGAAGTCTGCAGACAAAATACAGATATTGAAAATATGCATTTGCAAAAAGGTCTTTTGGAAAGTGATACCTATTCAATTGCAGAAATTGTAAATAAAGGTATCCTGGATAAAAGGGAAACTTCAGATGTTGTCATGTTTAACCCAATGGGAATGGCAATTTTCGATATTGCAGTGGGCGGATATTATTACCGTGAAGCACTGAATAAAAATATGGGTTTCCCATTACCTGATTAATAATAGTAAAACTGTTGTCCACGGTACATATTTGATGTATCGTGGATAATTTTTAACAGCAGAACTATTTATTTTAACGTCTTTTATCTATCTATTCCTCAAATGCCACAAGCAACATCTGTTAAAGTTAAAAACACAAAGAGTAACTCTCTTAAGCCATTATATCGTTTATTTAATTATGCCAGACCTTACTGGCTGGAATTTACGCTCGGACTTTTACTGCTGATGATGGCAAGTGTATCCAGTCTGGCACTGCCAAAACTACTAGGACAATTAATTGATGGTGGAAAACAGGGAATCGATTCAGGAAAAACCACCTACATAGGCTGGCTACTGGTAACTATCCTGGTTGTACAGGCCATATTTTCTTTTTTCAGGGTAGTATTATTTGTCAATGTTACAGAAAAAACACTGGCTGCATTACGTCAAAAGGTTTATAGCCATCTGATTAAAATGCCAATGAGCGTATTTCTTCATAAAAGAGTAGGAGAACTGAGCAGCAGAATTTCGGCTGATATTACCCTGCTTCAGGAAATATTTAACACCACTCTGGCCGAGATCATCAGATTACTGGTTCTTGTAGTCGGTGGTTTGGTTTTACTAATGATTACTTCCTGGGAACTGACTATTTTCATGTTGCTTTTATTACCTGTGATGGTAGTCATAGGCGAATTATTTGGCAGGTTCCTGAATAAATATGCAATGCAGGTACAGGATAAAGTAGCTGCTTCAAATACTGTCGTAGAAGAGACACTTCAGGGAATTTTTAGTGTGAAAGCCTTTGTCAGTGAATTTTTCGAGATAGGTCGTTACCGGGAGCATACCGCAGAAATGGCCAGGTTAGGCATGAAGGGTGGTAAATATAAAGGCTTATTCAACTCATTTGTTATTGTGGGGATGTTTGGTACGCTTGTCGCAGTCATCTGGCGGGGTGTAACTACAGGCGTAGCTTCAGGAGAACTTATTTCTTTCCTGTTATATTCTATCTTTATTGCTACCTCTATTTCGGGACTGGCGGAGGCTTATACTGCTTTACAGAAGAGTATAGGAGCTACTGCTCATCTTTTTGAATTACTGGAAGAACCGGTAGAACCACTAACTGATTTCAAAACCATAGCGCCGGAAAATCTGCTTCATGGAAAAATCAGTTTCAATAACATCCATTTTCATTATCCGACCAGAGAAGACATTAATGTATTGCAGGGAGTTTCGTTTGAAGCTTTTTCAAATCAGAAAGTGGCTATTGTTGGTTCAAGTGGTGCTGGTAAAAGTACTATAGTATCTTTATTGCTGAAATTGTATAATCCATCAAAAGGAGGAATACTATTTGACGGAAGAGACAGCGGAAGTATCCCTTTATCAGAACTGAGAGCTCAGATAGCTGTGGTTCCGCAGGACGTTTTCCTTTTCGGAGGCACTATCGGTGAAAACATTGGTTATGGTAGAAAAGGAGCCTCCAGAGAGGACATTATTGCAGCAGCAGAAAAAGCCAATGCCTGGGAATTTATTCAAAGATTTCCAAAAGGGCTTGAAACTATAGTCGGAGAACGGGGTATACAACTTTCCGGCGGACAAAGACAAAGGATTGCTATTGCCAGGGCTGTGCTTAAAGCTCCGCGTATTCTGATTTTGGATGAAGCTACGTCGGCTCTGGATTCAGAATCAGAAAGACTTGTTCAGGATGCACTGGATAAGCTAATGGAAGGCCGTACCTCTATTGTAATCGCTCACCGTCTGGCTACAGTAAGACAGGCTGATAAAATTATCGTGCTGGATAAAGGACAGATAGTAGAAGAGGGAACTCACGTGGAACTGATAGGTGTAGATGGAGGATTATACAGAAATCTTAGTGAGATGCAATTCACCAATTAAGTGTAGCATATGGAAGTGAAACTTTTTCGTGTTTCAGAAGAACAAATGAAGAATCAATGTTATTTGATTTATGATCAGCAGTCGGGTATTCTGGTAGATCCTGCATGGGACTACGAGCTGATCAATAATTTTTTACTTGATCATCAGATTGAATTAAAGGGGATTCTTTTAACCCATTCACACCGTGACCATATCAATCTTGCACCTGTTTTTGCAGCTGCGTATGATGTTCCGGTTTATATGTCGGCCATTGAAATTGAGCAGTATAATTTTAGCTGCTCAAATCTGGTTGCTGTCAGACACCTGGAAGAACTGGTTATCGGTAATTTTCATATCAATCCGGTAATCACCCCCGGTCATACCGCAGGCAGTACCTGTTATCAGATAGGCGCGCATTGTTTTACCGGTGATACTATTTTTATCGAAGGAGTAGGCACCTGCAAAGCAGAGGATGCAGGTGCTCTTTTTGATTCCGTACAGTTTTTTAAGCGGTATTTCCCTAAAAAGATGCTGATCTGGCCGGGACATTCATTTGGATATACACCAGGCAGGGATCTGGATTTTCTGATGACAAATAATCTATATTTTCAAATCGATGATAAAACATTATTTGCTGATTTCAGAATGCGTAAGAACAGACCTAGCGCTCACGCATTCCATTAAATCAGAAAGCTGCCGAAACTCTGAATCCTATATTATGCTGTTTATTGCCATTGATACTATGGTTATTATAATTAAAAGCCTTAACCACGTTGAATCTTAATCCAAAGCGCTGAACCCCAAAATAGACCTCTGTGTAGTTTTTAATCACATCAGAAGTCAGGTAATTAACTCCTGCTACTTCCTCCAGTTTCAACTTTTTAAACAGCGGGATTTTACTGAGAAAGAGTCCGCCGAAATTGTGTTCGAAATGTGCCTCTAAAAACTCTTTTCCGGTGCTGAATTCATAAGGGCTGAGCATCATAAAGCCATCCGTAAACTGGCTGTATATGACGATATCGCTACCGGCAAAATGTTTGAAATCCATGTAATACATGCTATTTCTGTTCATAAATTTACCAGCTGCAAGACTGTATCTGAAAACACCCAGAATCCCCAGTTTTTTATTGGAATCATAGACACGGGCTCCTATATAATCGAAGTCAACATCCGAATTGAGTATGTTTTTGATTCCCTTGCGGTAATTAAGCTGGATTTTAGGATACGCAGAGCCTTGTTTGATATTGAAATCCGGACGTTCAATATAAGTTTGCGCAAAAGTTATATTCAATGTTAAGCCTAAAGTAAGCGCTTTATTAGCGCTGAAGGCATAATCGTTCCCAGCCATGGGATAAGGATTATTTGCTGTAAATTCTTTATCCGGAAAACTGCCGGCTGTTCTGAACGAAGTATTGAGCAGGGGAGTCCTGTTGGCATATTCCAGATTTCCGGAAAGATACAATCCATTGGTAAGTTCTCTACCTGAAGAAACCTTTACAAAGTCTTTTTTATACAATTTCAGGATGTTGTCTTTTGCAAATAATGTGCTTATTGTGTTAAATAATGCAGGTATTGCCCCATATTCACTATTAAAATCGGCATAACTTGTTCCGCCGGAAAGTGAGATATTTCCATTGTGTTTAGGATCGTAGCGATATCCCAGGGCAGCATTTGCTGTCAGTTTTTTGTTTTCAAAACCATAGCGGGGATTAAGCTCAAATACAAGAGAAGTACTGTCTTTCAATGTTTTTCTGTAACTCAGTTTAGGATTGTAAATCCAGCCCTCTACAGTATTATAATTAATACCAAACAGCGGTGCATTAATACCCCAGTATTCTTTATTTCTGGTGTTCTGGTGGGTATAACCCGTGATGAGCGCCTTTAAAGGTTTAAACCTGTTCTCTTTTCTATCTATTGAATCCCGGTATTTATCAGAATTCCGCACCAGCTTGATACTATCCTTTCTCACATAGTCCCTGCTTTCTTCGGGTGTGAGCAGCATCGGGCGTATCCCGGCCCAGTAAGCAGAATCTTTTTTATTGGCATCAGCATTTACTTTCATAATCCGGTTGCTAAAGAATTTTGGCGGGAAAGCCGGATCCGTATTATAATTGCTGAACACACCTGTATAAGTTCCCATAAATTTGAAACCCAGCAGGCCGCCTGAATAATCGTAACGCTGACTGGCCAGCATCCACTGGTCATTTTTAACCGGGATAAATTGTTGTTTGATACGTAAGGTATCAATACCCTCTATCATCGAGTTGTTGGTAATAGTCAGGTCGGTGCTGTGAATACGCCAGCTATCATCAGTGATATAGATATACCCGTTAAATATCTGATCGTATTTGCGGCGCGGGATTACCTGTATTTTATTAACCCAGTCATTACCCTCTCTGAAAGTACCGATAAATTTATAGCGATAAAAAAGCATGGCATTATCAGCAATGGGAGAGACAAACCCAACCCGGCTTAATTCTTTAATATCAACGATGTTTCTATAGAAACTGATCATGAAATCGGTAGCCTGATTAAAACTGAAGCCATTACTGCTGCCACTCACTTTCGAAGAAATCATTTCTTCATTGATTTGACCAGGTTGCTGGAAATTAAATCTGGAAACTGATTCAGAAAGATAAATTATACCTCTTTTACCAGAATCCAGGCCTATATCTTTCAGATCATCCTGGATGTTTCTGCCCAGGATTTTTTTTGGTGCATTTTTGAGTTTCGTTACGCCTTTGATATAGGTATCACAGGAATAAGCTTTTACTGCCGTTAAATGCTGCTTGCGTGTCCTGATGGCATTTCTGATAATTTCATAAGCCGGATCTTCTGCACCTGCTTTAATAGTTACATCTTTTAACTGATAAACTTCCGGCTGCATGACTACAGACAAATAAGTGTCTGTACTGATTTCTACTTCTTTGGTCAGCTGGATATAACCTACAGCCCTAAAAATCAAGGTGTATTTTCCTTTTTCAAGTCTGAGCTGAAACTCGCCGTTGGTATTGGCCGAAGTACCCTGGCTGGTACCCTGGACATAGATACTGGTAAAGGGGAGTATATCTTTCTGTTTATCAGTGGTGATACCTTTAAGTACAAACTGTTGTCCGAAAACCACACCTGCTGTAAGCAGCAAATAAGATAAAAATAATAGTTTCTTCATATCATGATTATTGTAAGGCTAAGTTGTTATATTTTTTTATAGGTTATTCTATAACATATAGTTAAAAAAAGTTAAATATCATGATATATATTCTGAAGGAGGATAAATAACCAGCATGTTTTTATAAACAAACAAGCGGATATCTGAGGATACCCGCCTGTTTATCTGTTGGTAAACCAGCAGGATTAATTAATATTTAACCAAGCTTTTCTCAATGCTTTTTGTTCATCTGACTGTACCGGGAATTCTTTCAGCACATTATATTTTTTCTCCTCATGAACTTCAACCGGCTGGCTTAAGGTAACTTCAGTTGCTTTGCCATTGCTGTCCTTTCTGGAAACCACGACAGTTAGTTTGTCACCTTCTTTCATGTTCTCAAGCAGATTATTCAGAAACTGTTGTATTTCTGAGACATCAGGTATGTTTTTTCCATTGATGCTGATCAGCTCATCACCTTTCTGATAGCCCATTTTCCTGCCAAAATCATCCATTCCTTTGATATCTGCAACAAATAATCTCTGGCCATTAAATCCCATACCCATTTTACCCATACCAGCTTTTTTAACGGTTACAACAGGTTCAAAATCTACACCTATGGCTGCAAATATTTCTTTATAAGGCAGTTTTTTTGTTCCGGCAACATAAGTATTCAGGAATTCCCCGATTTCAGGGTAAGTCAGTTTGGTAATGGTTGCAAACAGTTCATCATCATTAAATGACTTTGTTTTTCCGTAGGTTTTTGACAGATCGGCCATCAGGTTTTGCGTTCCGTATTTTCCGTTGGATAATTGTCTGAGTTTGATGTCAAGACAAAGACCGATTAATGCGCCCTTTGCGTAAACGTTTCCGTACTGGCTTTCGTAAGTATCCAGAACACCTTTAGACATTTTGGTGAAAGCCAGCGTATCATTATAGCGCATTGCATTGTCTAGCTTATCAGTCTGAACTTCAAGATATTTATTGAAATCTATTAATCCGTACTTTACCTGCATATGATGGGCAGCATATTCCGTTAAGCCTTCATACATCCATAAATGTTCAGACATTTTGGGCTTATCATAGTCAAATTCCCCGATTTCGTGACTGTGGATGCTTAGTGGCGTTACGATATGGAAAAATTCATGAGACCCGGTGTTCTTAATAGTCTCTGCCAATTTTTTCGGAATAAATCCTTCGGGCAGAAAATAGAAAGATGAATAAGAATGCTCTAAAGCACCATAACTTTTGATTTGAGTGTTATCTGTTAAAGCTATAATAAAGGCATACTTGTCAACAGGTAATTTCCCTCCAAGATATTCTTTTTGAGCTTCCAGTGTTTTTTTGAGTTCCTGAGCGATAACTGCAGAAGTCGCTTTTTGATTAGGAGAATAAAGAGAAATCAGGACTTCTGTACCTCCGATATTCAAAACCGTAGTATCAGGCTTATTATACATCATTGGTGCATCTGCAAGGCTATAATAATCCGGAACAGCATAACGATCAGTAGTTGCGTTGATATGATTTGCCTTCAATGACGTAGAACCATAAAATTCAGCTGGTTTGGTGATCGTAATTTCAAAAGGGATGTTTTTCTGGCCATCAAAATAACCAAAGAAACCAAAGTTATTAATCACATATACTTTATCCTTATCTATATTGGTTCCTGCAGGCTGAAAAATTTCTTCCCCTTTAATTTCAGGACTGTCCCAGCTGTCATCAACCAGGTAAGTTATTTTTGTCAGTTGATCCGCACCGGAAATTTTCCAGGAATTTGAATCCGTTCTATCAGTTTTTAACTGGTTTCCTTTCTGATCAAAAGCTTTAAGATCTGAGATATAACGGCCATAATCAGCAATCGCATAAGTGCCCGGAACCATTTTGGGCAGATGAAAAACAGTTTCACTGCCTTTCAGTTTGGGAGTAAGCAGCGTTACCTGCAGTTTATCATTGGTAACGTTATTTAAGTTCAGACTATACTGATAATTCGGGCTGTTTTTCTGTGCAAAAGCTGAACCAGCGGTTACCAGAAGTAAAAATTGAATGAAGTACTTTTTCATGGATTGTCTTTGAATGATTTGCTGTGCTGATTAATAAATCCTCTTCTCTAAGAGTAAATTAAACGGGTTAAGTTACAAAGCTATAATCAGGAAGACGTTTTTTTGTTTATCCAATGTTATTTAGTGTTAAATACTGTTAACGAAAACGAATTCCAATAGCTTTTCCTGAGGTTTATCCCAAGGTAAGAAGGTTGGCGGACTTCTGTAAACTAATTCCGGTACGGGCCAGTGGCGGGAATTTATGTTACGGATAGGTAAGAGATCGGAGTTGGTATAGGGTTGGTATACCCCCTGGGTATACCAACCCTATACCAACTCCGATCTCTTACACCTCTCTGACTTCTCTGTTTGCTATGCAACTGTTACGCTTAAATTTTTGCCGGTTTTATCAATCATCAGATCCTGATTAGTGCTGCCAGTTCGCCTCTGCTGTTAATGTGAAGCTTTCTGTACACTCTTTTTATATGATCTCTTACAGTATCAATAGGTAAGCCCAGTTTATAGGCAATCAATTTATAACTCAAACCATCCAGAATACCTTCGGCGATTTCCTGTTCCCGTTTTGATAATTTGGCAAATACATTATTCTTAAATTGTAAATGGCTGAATAACTTCCTGGTCAGCCGTGGGGAAATATAAGAACCTCCGTTCACTACACTCACAATGCCTTCTATCATTTCATAACCTATGGAGTCCTTTTTTAAATAGCCCCTGGCGCCCTGCCGGATACATTTCATAATCAGATCATCATCATCCAGATCCGTAAACATAATTATTGCGCAATCAGGAAAGCGCTTTTGCAGTAATGGGATACCGTCATATCCTTTAATACCCGGCATATCTATATCAAGTAAGATAATGTCGGGAGATGTTTCCAGAGTGTTTATATGATCAGCCTGATTTAAAGTGTCCAATTCAAAAACCACTTCGAATGCAGGAGCAGTGCGGTTCAATAGAAATATAGTTATTAACCTTCTGACTATTTCGCTATCATCAATAACCCCGACTTTTATAGCATCGGTAGATACTTTGTCTTTATTCATTAGATATTTATTCTCGTAGGAGATGTCTGATTTTATTTCATTATACCTTTGCTGATAATTTCCTTATCAGAATTCATCAGGCCATTCATAAAATCTGTACCAGTCATTACCGGAATGGCAGTTCAGGTAAAAAATAATAACAGTATGGGCAGCATATGTTACTGGGATTTATACAGGTTTTATTTTTGCCGGTTAAATCTGGGTGAACTAATTGTAGAGCTTTGAGTTCTGTTCATGTCAATAAGCATTAAAGTAATTTTATTACGAGATATTTTCAGGTATTTATGTTAATCCGACATTCTAACGCGACGGATATAAGCTTTGGCTCATTTTTAAATTAACACAGGTAAATTATTTTTTGTCTTAATTACGTTTGTTAAAATAAAATGGTGCTTACTCTTATCAAATGATAATAGTGCAAAACCAGGCGGCTATATTCGGATGCTCAAATATAGTTTTTAGAAAGCAAGAATAATGCGCTTAACATATTTCTGAGTCCACATCTTTATGTGGGTATAGAAATAGTATTATTTATATATAAGAATAATATTTGCGTTTCCAACAATGCCCTCCCATGTACCTGCTTATATTATCTGTTTACTTAAATTATAGGAAATCAATTGCTGTCTTCATGATAGTGTTGTGCGCTGTAGTTAAAGTGGATGCTCAGGGCCAGACGGGCAATATTTCCTGTGGTTTTAAGCTGGATACGGTTTCTGTAAGAGCAGGGCAGACCTTTACCAACGCATTCTGGATTAGTAACCATGCTGATGTTATGGTGAAACTGGTTCGTCAGACTATACCGGGGCAGGAAAAAACCGGGCTGTTGAGATTGCCCGATACCATTATACTTGTACCCGGGCAAAAAAGATCTTTTCCGTTAAAATATATGGCGGACAGGCAAACTATCAGGAATAGTATGCAGGTAATAAAGATTAAACTCAGAGAAGTTGAAGGAGAGAAATCCAGCGAAGCTGCTATGGAAAATCCCGGAATCGAAGCCGCCTTTTATGCGCAACTCGAAGATATACAGGGCATATTTATTGATACTGACCAGCAGGAAGTCTATCTGAATCAGCTGACCAACCAGGCAAGGGTAATGGTAAGGATTTTTAATAATGGTCTGATCCCTGTCAGTTTCAGACTGGAACTCACTGAAATTCCTGATGGACTTGATTTCGTTGGTGAGACTGTTAATCTGACGCTTGAGCCCGGAACACAGCAGAGTCTGCCTTTTATAGCAAAGAATAGATTAAATAGTAATATCCCGGCAGATTTTTCGGTGACTATCCGGGCATTGGATAACAAAAATAATCAGATTGCAGTAAAGCGTCTGAGGATTATGAGCATTTCCAGTGACAGAAGGTTAGCAGTTAATCAGACTCCCTTTTACCAGGACAAGCCAAATACAGTGGCTTTAAGATATATGACTATAGATACCACCTTGTCTATGTATCAATTGCAGGGAAATGGTAAGTATGAACTCGGTGCGGGCCGGCAGATCAGTTATCAGGCCAATGTTGATTACTTTAATAATCCTGGTCAGAAGGGTTTTAATGTATATGACAGCTATGTAGCTTATCAAGGTAAAACCTGGGGAGCAAGGATTGGTAATATCTATGAGTCTCTGGATTTTAACCTGAATGGCAGAGGTGTTAAAGGAAAAGTTTATTTGGGTAATAAGAAATCTTTGAATGTATATGCCCTTGATAATAACTATCTGTTGTTCTCTCAGTTTAACAAGCTCAAATTTGGAAATACGCTGGCTGTTGCCTACAAAGAGGAAAATTCAGAAGCTGATCATAAACAGCTGGTTGTTTTACGCAGTAATAATTTGCTGACAGGAATAAAGACGACGCTGGTTTCATCGAATGCTAATATTCAGCTGGATAAATATCAACATATTGGTTTTGATGCCGGTTACAGTAAACAGGACTATGCTGCCAGATCGCTTAACGGACTTGCTGCCGGAGCTGGTTATTATCTGGATTATAGAGGAGTTAATTTTTATAGCAGTAATTATTATTCCTCACCTTATTATGACGGCATAAGAAAAGGGCTGCTTCAGTTGGAAAATCGTGTTGTAGTGGCCATTGGTGAACATAAAAACTTAAATGCCCGGATTAATATTGTCAAAAACACCCCCAAAGTACTGGCGTATGCAGATAGTGCTTATTTGCCGGTTACCAATAATTACGGGAATTCAACTTATGAAATCGGATTCGGAAACCGGATAGGCCAGTGGACTTATAACATCAGACCTTATTATTTTTCGCAGTATATGACTGCTGGTAATCTGTCCGATAATAAAAATGATGTTTGGAAATCAGCCTCTGTCCGGACAAGATTCAATATTACCTATAGCAATAATGTTCATGACCTGTCTTTTGAAATGGATCATGGTTATACCTACAGGAATACCTCAGAAAAACCACCGGCACCATTTTTCTCTTCCAGGATGAATTTCAGCTACAGAAACAGGGTATTCGGCTTTTCGGGTTTTACCCAGTTTAATAGTTATTATCTGACAGATGCACTGGCAATTTCAGGAAACCCCCGGTACACTATTTATTCATTTGGTCCTAATACTCATTTTGTATTATTTGATAATAAATTAACGGTAAACGCTTCATCAATGTATAATTATTACGGCTTTAACCGAAGTCAGAATTATTCATTGAATGCTAATCTCAGATGGTTGCTGAAAGGAGACTGGGCTATATCTGCAGATATATTTTACAGTCTGAATAAAATCAGATCCGATCGTGAATATAATCCTGTTGATGGAACACAGCCGCAGGGAGATTTACAGTATCTGAAATCTTACCGGTCAGACAACAGACAATTGAGAATAGGTATAGAAAAAAGTTTTGGAGGCGCAGGGCGTGGAGATAACGGAAAATTGGAACTGGTTTATTTTGAGGATAATAATGGCAACGGACACCGTGATAAAGATGAAGCTCCGGCCGCAGGTATTTTAGTGAAAACCGAAGGTATTGCTGCGATTACAAACAATAAAGGCATAGTGACTTTTACCGCAGAGAAGAATAAAACCTATTCGGTGTCTATTGTGAATGACAAGGGATGGAATTTACTGGAACCAACCGATGTGTTTTTAATTAAGAATACAAAACTTGAAATCCCGCTGGTCAAAACAGAGAGGGTGAGTGGTACAATGAAATACGTTGCTGATAAGTATACAGAAGGTACACCCATTTTAGGTGGACTGAGGATAAAGGCGGTTGCTGCAAATGGCAAAACCTTTAATACTATGACTAATGAACTGGGTGGCTTTAATTTTTATCTCCCTGAAAACAACTATACAGTATCTGTCGAAACTGGTGGAATGCCTTTCTCTATTGTCAATCAGGGACAAGATTTACTGGTGAAACGTAACACTGTATCAGCAATTGTTTTTAAATATAAAGATGAACAAAGGAAAGTGGAAATAGTCAAATTTAAATAGAAAAGGAGGAGGTTATGTAATCATACAATTTTACTTCATAAAGTGACAAATGAAATTCTGCAATAAACAGCAAACAATAAATAGTAAAATAAAAATTTATACAATAAAAATTATGAAAAAAAACCTAATCACTATTGCTCTTCTTATGGTTGCAATGGTACTGACAAGCAGAGATCTTAAAGCACAGACGCTGGTAAGACAAGTTAAAGTTAATGTAGAATTGAAAGACGTTATCGGGGTTGGTCCAGATGGTCCTACAGGCAGCCCTATCGTAGATTTTGTTTACGAAACGGTGAGTGATTATAATGGAAACAAGAGCGTTACCGTTCCAAGTCAGCTGAATGTAACCAGTACAAAAGCTTATAATGTATTGATTAAAGCATCAGGTGATTTTATCGGCCAGACTACAGCGGCAAAGACAATTCCGTTGACGATCCTTAAAGTGAGTGCAAAAACATCAGGCGGTAGTACTTTTGGTCCTGAGGTGGTTCCGACAGTAGCTAACCAGATTATTTATACCGGAGCACCGGCAACACTTAGCCAGAGCTTTGATTTACTTTATAAGATTGATAAAAATGCGGTATTGTTAACTGCTGATAAGCAGAAATACAGTACAGATCTGATTTATTCAATTTCGGCACAGTAACAAATTATTAAAGGCAGGGATCAGCAAATCTCTGCCTTCTAATCATTGAATTATGAGATTTAGAACAGATATTTTATTGCTGGTATTAATTGGTCTTGGGGTTAATCAGCCTGTAAAAGCACAGGCTATATCCTTTTCTCCAACCAGATTGTTTTTTAAAGGAAATCCTGGGGAGACATTAACAGAAACCATAACTATCAGCAATTCGGGAAAGGAACCTTATGAGTTTATTACCAGTATTCAGGACTGGAAAAGAGACTCCCTCGGAAATAAAATCTATTTTCCTATGGGGACTTTAGCCAGTTCCAACGGCAGGAACATCAGGTTGTCGAGTACAAATATCAAGATCAATCCGGGCGAAAAAAAGAACTTTATAATCAGCATCCTGGTGCCTGAACGGGAAAAAGAAAATAAGCTATCGAGTAACAGCATGTTGTTTTTTACCCAGACTAATGCCAGGTTACCACAGAGCGAGGATAAGGCGGGTTTTGGAATCAGGATCAGTCTGGAATTGGGTGTGCAACTATTTTATCTGCCTAATGACGGTAAACCGGGAGTATTAAACTTTCTGGCTTTTGATTATCAGACCGTAGTTGATCAGGGAAAGAATTTGCATCGTCTGGCAGTAAAATTTGAGAATACAGGCGAAATTAATAAAGATGGTTATGTCAGATTTGAACTGACTAACAAAGAAACAGGAGAGGAAATTAAAATTAAGCCTGTGCCTATAGCCATTATGCCAAAAGATTTTCAATGGGTTTATTATACGATGGAAAAAGAGCTTCTACCCGGAGAGTATCTGGGCGTTGCTATACTGGATGCAGGTGAAAACTATAATCTGAAAGTTGCAGAAAGGGATATTCATGTTGAAAAATAGCTATATTATATTGCTGCTGATTTTATCATGGAAATCAGCGGGTGCACAGAATCCTGTGCTGAAAATTGATGCTGCGGCTTTAATCAGTAAAACTGTAACCGTTAATGCATCCGGTTATTATTATTCAGCCGGATTATTTACTTCTCCCACTGTTATAGTGAACAGTAATAGTAGCTATTTGTCAGCTTCTTCCGGGAGTAAGACTATTCCTGTGAGCCGGTTTACTGCTGCTGCAATAAGAAATAGTACCGTAGGCAGAAGTGTGATTTTGAGTACGAGCGCACAGGATATTACAGGTAGTGGTGCAGGTCTTTCTAATTTTTCAAATGGAAATTTTTCTGTGCAGTATAAGACTATAAATCAGGCCTCTTTTGCCTGGGAAGCTGGTGAATATTCCACAAATCTGACCTTCGACGCTTCCTATTATGGTCTTTGGACATCTGTTACCCCGAATTCGGTCAAATTAAGTGTGTCGGTCCCGGCTTTGATTAATGTAATTGGTGCTGCCAGTGATATCAATCTTTCGGTAAACAGCCTTAGTTTTTTCAGAAATACCCAGTTGTCAGTTAGTCAGAACAGCTCTTATCTGCATACTGTTCCCTTACAGATTGATTTAAAAAGCAGTAGCAGCCAATTTACTTTTAGTGGTGGCCAAAGCGGATTGCAGACTCCTAAAACCAATGTGAATCTGGTTCAAACCAGCATACAATCACCTGAACAGAGCAATCCTGTTTTTATCGGGAATAACCTGCAGACTATATATGACGGGAATGTACCTGCCGGGAATATCACTTCGCCGGTGCAACAGTTTTCTATATCTCCTGCCAATCTGAGAGCAGGCTTCATTAATAAGGGAATTTATACCACAGAATTAAATCTGGAAGCTACCGGTCAGTCTGATGATTTTTTCTCCGTTACCTACAACAGATCGTTTAATCTCAAAGTGACAGTGGGGGATCTTTCAGAGCTGGGAATTAATACTTCAAATGTAGATCTTAAATTTATTACAGCCGATGATTATAAAAACGGAGTGGCTGTAAATGTAAATAATAATCTGATAGTCAGTAAGACGCTGCCTTTTGATCTGACAGTCAAATCCAGCAGTGCCAACTTTGTTTCAGGCACCAGTACAATTCCGGTAAGTATATTGAGAATCGGTCCTGCAGATGGGCAAGGGGGAATTAACACGGTATCTTCGATAACCACACAGGATCAAAAGTTAATTGATACAGGTTCGGCAGGTATTGATACTCCGGTTAGTTTGAAATATAGTATTCCTGCTTCCCAGACTATAAATCTGTTGAATAGGAAAGCAGGAATATATACTACTGATATTATTTATACGCTGACAACACATTAAAAGCATTTTGCGACCAGAAGGTAGCGTGCATGCTTTGTTATGGACAGCAATTGTGATTAAAAGACTTTAGCAAAACAATTAAAAGTATCATTTGCTATTTTAACGGCTCTTTTTTCATCTTCTTCATTTGTTCCGGTTCGGTCTAAAGCCTTAATAAATGTTCCCCATAATCTTCCTGTATCTTCACCGTAACCTGAAAAGAAGGAAACACCTTTAGTGATACCCGCTTTGGCCAGCATCTGTACTATAATTTTTCCGCCCATAATTGAACCTTCCATTACATACAGGGCAGCCATAGCATCCAGTGAATTCTGAATTTCCGGAACTTCTACAGAAGCTGCCGGGATTGGATCTCCGCCGAGTTCTGTAATATCCCGTTTAATATAAGCTGAGTTTCTTCTCTGACCGTAATCTGCGAGAACTTCAGGATTGATATATGGCGCAATAGCTTTTTCAACAGCATCAAAATAGTCATTGAAATTTTTAAGCAATGCGGAATAATCTTCGTTACTGCGAATCGCTTTTAGCTTTAAAATCACCTGTTTCTCCAGTTTTTTGTGGGCAGGCATGGTCGCATCTTTAATAATTGAACTGATCATAATCGTCTGTGTAATGCCGCAAATTAACAATTAATCGTACTTTAGAAGAATCTGGCCAACGCTTTTTCTGCGTTGTAAGAATAATTGAGCATAGCAAATTGTCATGACGGAACTTGAAAATTACATTACCTCTTATTTCGGCAAACTTGAAACGCAGGAACTGGAAACAATCCGTTCCTTATTCAAACTGACTACCTTAAAAAAAGGTGATTATTTTTTAAAAACGGGGAAAGCCTCTGACAAACTGAGTTTTGTGCAGTCCGGACTGTTGAGGGTTTTTGCGGCCACAGCAGATAAAGAAGTTACGCAGTGGATTTCTACACCAGGATATTTTATAACAGATCTTGCTGGTTTCATTTTTGAAAAACCAGCACGCTGGACTATTCAGGCATTAACCGATACTGTATTATTTACGATCAGCAGAGCCGATTATAATAAAATAGGAGAGCTGGTACCCAAATGGAAAGAGTTTGAGAAGCTATTTATCACCAGATGCTTTACTACTTTGGAAGACCGTATTTTTACTCATCTTTCTATGACCGCAGAGGAACGGTATAGTTTCTTTTTTGAAAATAATAAGGAACTTTTTAATCAGGTACCCTTACAATATATTGCCTCTATGCTCGGGATGACACCTGAAACATTCAGCAGAATCAGAAAGAAACAACTTTTATAAGTTTCTATTTGCCGAGAATCATAACTGTCATATTTCTTGATTTTTGTCAAGGGTATCCTGCCTGTCTTTGAAGATCTTTGTGCTGTTAATTAATAATACAGAAATATGAAGATATTAAGAGCCATTTGTTCGTTACTGATTTTAGGCTTTTTAATTCTCCTGTTAAACAGCATTATAATGGCAAAAGAAATTAAAACAGAAATCGTAATCAATGCAGTGCCTCAAAAGGTATGGAATGTACTGGTTGATTTTGACAATTATCCCAACTGGAACCCCTTTATTAAATTACTCAAAGGTGATGTTAAGGCCGGCAATCAGATTACCGTACAGATTGCTCCGCATGAGGCAAAGGGGATGACTTTTAAACCGGAAGTTCTTGCTTTTGATGGACCTAAAGAATTCAGATGGATAGGACACCTTTTGTTCAGGGGGATCTTTGACGGCGAACATAAATTTGAACTGATTGATAATGGCAATGGAACTACAACATTGATACAGAGTGAGAAATTCAAAGGAATATTGGTGCCGCTTTTAAAGGGACAATTGGATAATAATACAAAAAGAGGTTTCGTGCTGATGAATGAGAAACTCAAAGAAGAAGTAGAAAAGAATTTATAGCTTCTATATCCGGAATATTTTGGTTAGTATATAGGTGGGTGTGAAATCCTGACAGCCTTGTCTGTTTAAGGGCAGGGCTGTTCAGGTTATCATATCATCAGAGGGGGTAGATGCAGAGGAAGGAATCGAACCTTCTCGTGCCGCCATAATTCAGCTCCCTGCGTTTAAAGTAGCACTTGTACTTCGGCGCAAAGATAGAAGTCATATTAAGAAATTTAAGGTGTAAGCGGTTATTTAACAATAACTTAATCTATGGCCTGAGTTTTATCTCCATTATTGACAGTTTCCCTGGCTTTAGAATAGCGGTAGTTAAATTTATCATTATGCTGATGTTAAATCATCAGTTATTTTATCTTCTTTTTTCTGGTTATTAAGCCTCTGATTCTCTATTATTTTGGAAATATGATCGTTGTTTGTTAACAAATAGGTCCAATACATAACATATTCTTTAATCTCCTATAATACGATTTGCTGAATTTTGACTCCTGTAAAACAAGCAGGTCGTGGAGAAGTATAACATAATTAAATATTCAGCAGAGGAAAACACACTTAACATTTTATGGGAAGATAATCATACGAGTGTTTTTTACTATATCTATTTAAGAGATAACTGTTTGTCTCCGCAGAATATTCATGAAAGCGGCCAGAAAATAACAGAAACTGCACAGCTTGATCCTGAGATCAAACCGGCAGTTATTGAGCTCACTAAAGACAATAGTGTAAATATCGTCTGGCAGCAGGATGGACATCAGAGTAAATTCCCGGCCGAATGGTTACGTGACCATTGTCTCTCCAAACAGGAAATTGAAAAGAGGAAAGTAAAAAACAGCCTTTTTGAACCTATTGAATTATGGGATAGTACGCTGAGTATTGGAGTACCGCAGGCCGAGTATCAGGAGATTATCGAAAATAATACCTCATTAACTGTCTGGCTGGAATATGTACGACGTTATGGATTTGCTGTTTTAAATAATGTACCCGTTCATAGTGGTGCGGTAGCCGAAGTAGCCCGTTTGTTTGGTTACGTACGTGAAACCAATTATGGACGTACCTATAATGAAAGGACACAGATTAATCCAAATAACCTGGTCAGTAGTTCAATGGCATTAAGTCCACGTACTGATAACCCTTACCGTGATCCTGTGCCTACATTGCAGTTATTACATTGTCTGCAAAATGAGGTGCAGGGTGGGGATACTATTGTTGTCGATGGCTATAAAGTTGCAGCGGAACTTCTTGCAACACAGCCCGGTTTTTTTGAATTACTCAGTACTGTTCCTGTAAATTTTCGTTTCCGTGACAAAGATCACTGGATAGAACGAAATGCAACCATTATAGGTCTCGGACCACAAAATGAGCTACGTTCTTTAAGATTTAACAATCGGGCAATCCAGCCTTTTGAGATAGAAAATGAACTCATCCCACAGTTTTATAAGGCGTATCAGTCTTTAGCGGGGATGCTTGATAACCCTGAATATCAGGTGAGATTTAAAATGACACCCGGTCAGCTTTTTATTGCAGATAATGAACGCATTCTTCACGGTCGTACCAGCTTTGACAGTAAGGAAGGGAAAAGACATCTTCAAGGTACTTATGCAGATAGAGATGGTCTGCTGAGTAAGTTACGTATGCTTAAAAAATAATATATATGATAAATACCGCGATTGAAAAAATTACTGAAAACTCGGACACGCTTGCTGTTTACTGGGAAAACGGAGAAATATCCAGCTATCCTTATCTGTACCTGCGGGATAATTGTCCGTCTCCATCCACGATACACAGTAACGGACAGAAGCTGATTGAAACATCAGCTATCAATCCGGCTATAAAACCAGAGAATACTGAGCTGCGGAACGGATCAGAAGTATTGATCAGTTGGGATGGTGAAGCACATCAGAGTTTATTTAGTGCAGATTGGCTGTATAATCACCGGCTATCTAAAGCTGCCATTGCAGAGCGTCGTCAGGAAGGTCATTTATCAGCGCCTTTGATATTGTGGGATGAAACATTGAATAATAATCTTCCGGCAGGAGATTACAATGCTATATCTGCCAGCGATGAAGCCTTATGCAGCTGGCTGGAAAATATCAGAAAGTATGGTTTTGCAGTATTACGCAATGTTCCTGCCCAACCAGGGATGATCCTTAAAGTAGTAGAGCTGTTTGGTTATATCAGAGAAACCAATTATGGAAAATTGTTTGATGTTAAAACGACTGTTAATCCTAACAACCTGGCCTTTACTTCGCTCGGTCTGAGTGCACATACTGATAATCCTTACCGAAATCCAACACCAACGCTGCAACTGCTGCATTGTCTGCAATCCAGTGCTGCAGGTGGTAACTCGGTACTGGTTGATGCTTTTAAAGTTATCGCAGATTTAAAATCGCACTCTTCGCAAATGTTTCACCTATTGTCTACCACACCGGTAAATTTCAGATTTGAAGACCAGCACGATCTGATAGAAAGAACAGATACTATCATCGGTCTGGATGTTTTTGGCGAAGTGAATGCTATCCGTTTTAATAACCGTTCCGTGCAGGCTTTTGAAGTTGAAGAAGAGCAGATGATTGCATTTTATGAGGCTTATCAGTACCTGGCAAAGATGATTGACGATGAACGCTATTTTGTTGAGTTCAAAATGGAAGCGTCAGATCTGTTTATAGTTGATAATGAAAGAGTCATGCATGGGCGTAGTGCTTATGACGGAGCAGGAGGAGAGCGGTTTTTACAGGGAGCTTATGCAGACAGGGATGGGTTATTAAGTAAACTGGGTGTTTTGAAACGCAATGCAATCAATCAATTAGTATAAAAATACATCACATCAGAATGGAACAACAAATAGAAGAAACAGTAGCAAATATATTTAACCTTTACGAAGCTCATGGAGCACAGGAGTATGGAGAACGTGTAAGCATGCTGATGCATATGATGCAATGTGCACAATTGGCACAGGCAGCAGGTGAGGAAGATGAAATTATACTGGCAGCATTTTTTCATGATATAGGCCACTTTTTTGAAGGCGATGAAAAGATGGATATCTATGGTACGCAGCATCATGATGATCTTGGAGGGAAATGTCTGCTTGAAATGGGTTTTCCGCAAAAGATGGCAGATCTGGTATCAAGTCATGTGGCTGCTAAAAAGTATCTCATTTATGCTGAGCCTTCCTATTACAATGAGCTGTCCGAGGCCAGTAAAATCACACTTGAATTTCAGGGAGGCCAAATGACAGCTGCAGAAGCAGCCGAGTTTGAGCAGGATCCTTTAGCGCCTTTATATGTTAAAATACGCAGGTGGGATGATCTGGGAAAAGATGCGGATAAGCCTGTGCTTGCCTCTGAAATTCAGCAAATGAAAGAAATGACTTACAATTATCTGCTAAAGTTACACGCGGAAACATCAAATGGTTAATCATTACAAGGTGGAGAAAATATCCCTGATTAAAAAAAAACTTATGCAAATGCCACAGGCTTATACTGCTGTGCTATGTGCTTTGACTACGTTTAGTATTTATATGTGTACCTATGCCTTTCGCAAGGGTTTTACGGCAGGAATTTATCCTGCAGATCAGTTATTGGGAATCGATTTTAAAGTATGGCTGGTTATAGCGCAGGTTGCTGGTTATGCGTTTAGTAAATTCATCGGTATCCGGTTTATTGCAGAGACACAGCCAAATGGAAGAGCAAAAGCTATCCTGATTTTACTTCTGATTGCCTGGTTATCACTTTTGGGTTTCGCTGTTATTCCGGCACCCTATAGCATTATCTGTTTGTTCATTAATGGAATCCCTTTGGGACTGATCTGGGGATTAATTTTTACCTATATTGAAGGAAGAAAAAGTGCAGAATTTATCGGAGCCGTTTTGTGTACCAGTTTTATCTTTTCATCTGGAATCATTAAAACTATTGGCCGTTTGATGATGATCCACTGGTCAGTAACAGAAAGGTGGATGCCTTTTATGGTCGGACTTTTATTTGTCCTGCCACTTCTCTTTTTTGTTTATCTGCTGGAACAGGTGCCACCACCTACGGCAGAAGATATAAAGTTGAGAACAAAGCGGCTCCCTATGACCGCTAAAGAACGTAAAGCTTTTGTGAAATATTTTCTTCCGGGTCTGATTTTTAACATTGCAATCTACGTTTTACTTACAGTAATGCGGGATTTCAGAGATAACTTTGAAGTGGAGATCTGGACTGATTTTGGTTATAAAAACAATCCTGGTATTTATAGTCAGATTGATATTCCTGTTTCGCTTGTGGTGTTGGTGCTGATGTCACTCATTATGCTGGTTAAAAAGAATTTTCTGGCATTTAAAGTGGCTCACTTTAGCATTGGTTTCGGATTTTTGCTGATTGGGGCCGGAACCTGGGCTTTTATGTCAGGGGCAATTCAAAGCATGGTCTATATGTATATCGTTACGCTGGGGCTATATCTGGCCTATGTGCCATATTCAATTATTTTCTTTGAACGGCTGATTGCTACTTTTAGATATAAAAGTAATGTAGGTTTTATGATCTATCTGGCCGATTCTATAGGCTACCTGGGTAGTGTCTTTATCCTGTTATTCAAACAGTTTGGCCACACCCAATTATCCTGGGGCAGTTTTTTTGTGCATGGGGCAGGGCTGGTATCAGTTATTGGTATCATGGGTATTAGTTTATCTTATTTATACTTTTGGCGAAAAAAGTTGGGCATTGCGGCTGAAACAACCGATATTCCTGATCATTCTGTCAGTCAATCCGTAAACCCAGACTTTTCACAGTCTGGGTTATGATGATTCTTGTTTTAATGTTGGTTTCCTACTCCGCTCAGCTGATAACAGCCAAGATCTGTTCCCGGTTGTGTGACTTCAGAAATGCCATAGATACTGTTTACAGGAACTACAATCAAAGGTTTGATCGTCGTGTTCCCTTTTCCAATCAGCGGTGAATTTGCCTGAATCCTGAAATTGTAATTTCCAACGGCATTATATTGTGCAAGCGGATGACCAGTAGTTGGTAACGGGAAATTCAAAAATTGAGGATTGTTTTTCTGAACGGCGTCTCTTCCATCGTAAATTGCCCCTGGTGTGTAATTTGGAGGCAGAAAAGTTGCAGAAGTCGTAATAGAAGGAATATCTGTGGGTTGCGGTTTGGTGATGTAACCAGTAGGATAAAACTGGTTGGCTACACTAAGAGAATCTCCCCACTGGTAGTTATTGCCATAAGATAAGTGGGCTATATCGGCTGTCGGGCTGCTCACTACCCTGTATCCATATTTACAATTGACGGCAACGTTATTATAGTACATACCCATTGCACCTTCTTCATAATTGATTGATCCGCCGCGGCCGCTTTGTATCTGACGGTAACCGCCGCTTATAAATGTATTGTTGTACATCACAATATTGGTTTGGGGTGCTCCGGCCGCCTGCCCTTTATTGGAAGCTTTTTGTCCGTTAGTGGCAGTACCTAAAAAGAGATTGTAGGCAAGTGTACCCACTGTACCACCTTTCATATTGATGCAATCACCACCACTAACTCCGTTTTTTTCAAAAGTATTACGGAAGATAGCCACTTTACCGGCAGAAATCCGGATGGGATCATCAACACCACCATAGAGCCAGGAATCTTCCATAATAAAGTTCCCGTTGTAATTGGCAAAAAGGATGCTGAATTGATTTCCTAAACCAGAGCCTGCAATGGTGGCCGTAGCCTTGCCCTCGGTCAGACCTGCATATTCAATATGTGTCCAGCGTAATACCATTAGATTACAGGTAGGGCCGCCTATGATACCTTTCCATTTCCCGGCATAAGCAGGATCATTTGCAGGTAATATACCCCCCGGCTGATCATTTTTGGTGATTCCAGGCACGGTAATAAAATTCGGCTGATCTTTAGAACCATTACTTACCAGGGTTCCAAGAGCGATCAGACTACTCCCGGTTCCCATATTTAGTTTTACCCCGGGCTGTAGTAATAAGGTATCTCCTGCATTAATTACCAGGTCACAACCGTCCGAAACCGTATAGGTTTTGCCTGACAGCATAGTGCCTTTTACCGGTACTACTGTACTTCCTCCATTACAGGATAATGGTTCTTTATCACTTACCGGATTCGCAGCAGGCGGGGTATAGCTATAAATATCTGTATGTTCCTGTTTCCATTTCTGGCAGGCCGTAAATGATGCAGCTATAAGAAGTAACATCATTATGCTTAATATTTTTTTCATTTTGCTGGTTTTTGAAATTGTCTTTTTTAGAATTTATATCTGAATCCGCCCAGGAACATGGTTTTGTAATAATTGCTTTGTACCAGTGTCTGGCCGGAGATATCCTGTTTTCCCAGAAATTCCTGTTGTTTGATATCCAGGCTCGCGTGCGGGAATTTCAGATAAAGTTTGCTTGCGGCATTGGTGATATTGTTAATCTTTCCATAAAATGATAACTTTTTGATCAGTGTTTTTTCAAAAGAGAAGTCCAGCTGATTATAAGCATGCTGATAGAAATCCAGATTATAATAAGGTGATACCTGTGCAAGCCTTTCGCCGGTATAAACAAAAGCCAGTTGTATATCCAGGCCTATCCGCCCGCTTTTGAACAATACAGACGCATTTCCCACGTTGTTTGCCTGACCTTGTAACGGCCGGGTTTGATCTACCAGTGTTTGCTGCAAACCTAAAGCCGGGTCGTTGGAATAAAGTAATTTGCTGGTCGTAATCCGCGAATGCGTGTAAGTGTAATTCAAAGAGAAACCTATCTCACCAAAGAATTTAGTCACTAATGCTTCAAATCCGAAGTTTGTAGCAGCACCGGTATCATTTTGAGGCTTAATCACCTGTGAGCTTGGACCACCATCTCTCACTACAAAATATTCAATCGGATTGTAAATTCTTTTATAAAATGAGCCTATTAAAAACTGGTCTGCCCCGCCAGGAAATAATTCATATCTCAGGTCAGCATTATCTGCAGTAATATGTTTTAACTGGGGATTGCCGACCTGACTGTAATATTCTCCATCCATTTTGTAAGGTACCAGTTCTCCGAAACCGGGTCTGCTGATAGAGGCAAAATAAGATGCCCGTAAGTTCTGATTATCCGTTAAAGCATATTTGAAATGGATGCTGGGTAAAACATCCGTATAAAGTATATTTCCACTTCTTTCGGTAACCGTTAAAGGCGACTCTGTATCGTAGTTCATCCTTGTGTTTTCGACTCTTACTCCACCCAGAATCTGTAGTTTGGGAATCAGGTTAAACCTGAACTGTAGGTACTCAGCATTATCATCTTCGGTTACCTTATAATTATTCTGCAAATCAGGATTGTTACTTCCAATACCATCAGCAGCAGAATTAAAGGCAAAAGGTATAGTGTTGAAATCACCATTAAATAAAGTAGATTTTCCACCGGTAAGACTGTAGGTGATATAATCGGCTTTGCGGTTTTTATGGCGATATAAACCACCGGCAGTAAATTCCACCTCACGCCCGGCGATGGTATGGTTGAAGATTACATTTCCGTAAATTACTATGTCCTTATCTGTATTATTTTCCCAGTGATGAGTTAATTTGGTATTGTTATCAATTTCACTGGTAATTTCCAGGTTATTGTTGAGTGACTGATTGGCATCATAACTAAATTCAGTTCTGTCTGGCATATGTCTGCTGGCAACGGAATAAACACCATCCCAGTTAAAGCGTAATTTGTCACTGAGCTGATGATCACCATGAAGAGTCGCATTGTAAATATTCTGCTTTGTTAAAGTATTGCGCTGGGCAAGGGTAATCTGTTTTCTCAAAGCAGTTGAATTTATACCTAAACCCAAAGTATCTGAGCCTGTTCTTGATTCAAACTCATTTTGGTGGATATACAAATTGTACAGTGATAATTTATTGTTCTGATCAATTGCATAGTCGATTTTATTGTGTATTCCTAAACGCTGTGTCTGGGTTGAATAAGTTCTGTCATAAGAATCAGAGAATTGTGGTGAATTAGGCTGTGGGATCGCAGATGGCTGAGCATTTGGTGTAAGCTGTTTTGAATCTGATCCGCGGTAGATATTCTGATAACTTGCAGAAACAATTACACCCAGCTTACGTTTTAAAAAGCGGTCCCCGATAGTCAGACCGGCTGTGGAACTGAAAGGACTGCTCAGCTCTTTCTGGCTGCTTAACATCTTATTGTTGAAATCGGTATAGGTTGCAGCATAGCTATTGCCATTAACAGCAGCAGGAGAATTTTTCCCTGGAGAAGCATCAAAATGTACAAAAGGTCTGGACTTTGAGAACAGGGTAGAAAAACCGCCGGAAACGTTGGCATTCCATATTAACCCGTCAGGAGCACTTTTCATAACCAGGTTCATTGCTCCACCAATTGCATCACCTTCCATATTTGGAGTCAGGGCTTTGATCACTTCCAGTCTTTCCAGCATTTCGGATGGGAAAATATCCATAGGAACAAATCTGTACTGATTGTCGGGGCTGGGGATTTTAATGCCATTTACAAGTGTAGTATTATAACGTTGATCCATTCCACGGATAATCGCATATCTGCCTTCTCCGCTTGAAGAACGCTGAATGGTTACTCCACTTACTCTTTGTAAGGCATTGACAACTGTGACATCAGGTAAAAGCTGGATAGTATTTGCAGAAAGGATGTTTTGAATCATACCTGCATTTTTTTCCAGCCCGCGTGCAGAATAATCAGTTTCTTTACTGCTGTGACCAATGATATTTGTCTCATTCATTTCAATGCTGGCATCCTGTAAATGAATCACAATAAATCTGGATTGTCCGCTGCTGAGTGTTCCTTCAAATACTTCTGAGCGTTTGTATCCGACAAAGTTTACCCAGAGCTGGTAAGATCCTGATCTGATGTTTTCAAACAGGAACCTGCCTTGCAGGTTAGTAGAGACCACTTTGGTTGATTTGCCCTGAACCAATGTGATTGAGGCACCCATCATGGGTTCTTCAGATCTGGAGTCTTTTACCTTTACGTCAAGAGTCTGCGCACTCAGACTGGTGGTAAACAGTAATCCGACAAATAGCAATAATAATTTGTAGAATAAGTAAGGTTGTTTCATAAAGGGGTGTTTAAATTTTACACAAAGAGAGCTGTTGAATTCTGAAGGAATTCTGTTTTGTGTAAGTGCTGGAAAATCAATAACATAATGATAATATTGGGTTAATATGAAGCGGGTATTCTCTGTTGTTACAGGAGTTGTGGCTGGGAGATTTTCATTTTTTTTTAGCTGATTTCCGGGTTGCAGAAATAACTACAAATTGTATCCAGAATTCAATGGTAACTATGCAGCATCTATAATTACATATATGCAGAAACTTTACGTATTCAGTTTTTTATTGCTTTTCTCTCTCCCTTTAATGGTTCGTTCTCAAATTATTGGTTCGGTATCCGGCACAGTTACGGATCTTAAATCCAAAGCGCCTCTGGAATTTGTTAATGTTGTACTGAAAAGCCAGTCTGATCATACCGTTAAAGGTCATGAAGTAACAGGAGCTGATGGTTCCTATACTTTTAAATCAATTCCTGAAGGCAGTTATTATATTCAGGCCAGTTATATCGGTTATGATGATACCAGAACCGTTTTGTTTGTGATCAACAGTCAGTATAAAAACAGCAGACAGCATATCGCTCTTGATAATAGTAAAAGCACACTTAAAGAAGTCAGCATCAATTCTAAAAAAGCTGTCTATGTGAATTCAATTGATAAAAAAGTTTATCATGTGGATCAGGATATTATGGCAAAATCAGGGTCTGCCAGTGAAGTTCTTCAAAATGTTCCTTTAGTGCAGGTTGATATAGACGGAAATGTGAGTTTAAGGAACTCTGCGGTAACCATTCTGATCAATGGAAAGATATCACCCTTAATGGGAAAAAATGCCGCGGCGGTATTACAGCAATTGCCGGCAAATAGTATTGAAAGAATAGAGGTCATTACCAATCCTTCAGCAAAATATAAACCAGACGGGACAGGAGGGATTATTAATATTATTTTGAAGAAGGATGTTAAGCGTGGTTTAAATGGTACTGTTACCGGAAATGCGGGGAACAGGGAGCGTTACAATGCTGGTACCTCTTTGAATTATAATACGGGTAAATTTAACTTGTTTGGCTCCTATAGCGCAAAGCAGGATGACAGGTTGAGAACTACAGTGAATCAGCGTTTACAGACAGACCAGGTGACGCATTTGCAAAGTACTTACAGTGATTTTTTAACGGCTAAAACAAGACCTTTTTCTCAGATTGCCAGTTTAGGATTTGATTATACAATTGATCCTAAGAATAGCTTAGGATTATCGGGTAACTTTTATCAGAGAAATTTATATAAAGACGATCTGACCAATAAGAGAGTGACCAGTACTTCCGGTAATCAGGTTTATGACCGGTTCAGAAAGAATCTTGAACAGGAAAAGTCCACAAGCGGTGCATTTTATTTTGAACATGGTTTCAGTAAAGAAGAGCATAAGATACGTTTAGAGGTTAATCTGGCACATTCTCCGGAGACTGAGGATAATCGTTATACCAATGTTTTCAGCGTGCCCGCGATAGCAGATCAAAAGGATAATACACTGATTTTACAGACTGCAGATACCAGGCAGATAACTTTATCCTATGAGAATCCATTGTCTGAACAGATTAAGCTGGAAGCAGGTTATGACGGACAGTTTAATACACATGATATGGATTTTTCTGGTGAAGCATTTAATCAGACCACTCAGCAGTTTATACCTGATATTCAAAAGACTAATCATTTTATATACAATGAGCATGTGCAGGCAGTTTATGGAACTTATACCCAGGCATTTCAAAAAATAACCATGATGCTGGGCTTAAGAGGAGAGTACAGTGCAGTTAATTCCGGGCTGATTACTACTGGTGAATCCATCCCTAATCATTATTTCAAAGTATATCCCACTTTACATTTCAGTTATAAACTGCGGGAAAATAAAGAGCTGCAATTAAACTACAGCCGCAGGGTAAGAAGACCGGAAGCTGATGAGTTAAATCCATTTGCAGAATACGCAGATCCGACTAATATCAGGGTGGGGAATCCCCGTCTGTTACCTGAGATTATCAATTCTGTTGAAGCAGGTTATCAATGGAGAAAGAACGGAATCAGTTTAATGCCCGGCATTTATTACAGATATACCATGAACAGGTTTACAGCAATTACAGAGGCTTTAAATGACTCTGTACTGGTTACCCGTCAGCAGAATCTGGCTAATGACAGAGCGTTTGGAGCAGATGTTGTTATAGGGGTGAATCTGCAGGATAAACTGGTGATCAATTTTACGCCTAACATTTTTTATAATGAGATAGATGCCTCAAATCTGGGATATAGCAACAAGAAGTCTACGGTAACCTGGACAGCAAATTTAAATGCAAGTTATAGTCTGGGGCTTTTAACGGCATTACAACTTAATTCTACTTATAAATCGGCAAGGTTAACACCGCAGGGGAGGTATCTGCCTAGTTATGTTCTGAATCTGGGCGCAAAACGGGATGTGCTGAATAAAAAGGGTAGTGTTTATCTGACTGTTTCTGACTTGTTTAAAACACAAAGACAAGAAGCAGATTTACAGGGGCCATATCTGGTGCAGCATGTTAAAACGGTTAGTAATTCAAGGATCTTTTATCTGGGTTTCAGCTATAGTTTTGGAGTGGTTAAAAAGAAGAAGGATATGCAGTTTGATAATGGGGGATAATATTACAGGAAGAATGGAGTGCCTGTAAAGATAGCTCAGAGCTTTATGAGAAAAGGGATTTGATAATTCAAATCCCTTTTTTTTATTAAAGCATAATCTCTTCAGTGTAGCTGGAGCCAAAACGGTCTGTCACAACTACCCTGAACTGACGGGTACCGGCAGCAGGTATCGCAAAAAACAAATGATCTGTTAAGGTTGGTTCAACCCATTTATGTTTTTTAGGCACCAGCGGGCCGCCGTATAGTTTAGAGGCAATCGGATCCATAGCTGTTCTCTGTTTCATTGTTCCTTTGTTTACGCCGTCTTCAAAGTATTCTACTTTCCATTGAGGATCCCAGTTCCAGACATTGACACCAATTTCCTGCGGGTTAGCAGGGGCAGTGTTTTGTTCAGCTGGGAGGAAAGAACCTTTAGGATAAATCCTCAACTGATGATTTTTATCTTTTCCGGTAGACTTGTAAAACCATTTGATTTCACTGCCATCCACTTCGTAAACACCATATCCGTTAGGACAGCCATCGCTGCAGACGGGGCCTGTCCACCAGGCACCGCATACTGTTCCGTGTACATGTTCGATCATGTTGCGGTCTTCCCATTTTTCATTCATATGGGTATGACCAGACAGGATATGCACCTGATAACCTTCCAGTAATTTATATAAACGCTCCCTGTTTGATAATACGCCGCCCAACTCTTCTTCTTTGAGTTTATTTCTTCTTGCTGAGCCGGTATTGGTAGGGATATGTACAGAAAGAACAACTGTGCTTCCTGGTTTAACAGTCTTTAAATCCTGCTCTATCCATTGTAATTGTGTTTCTGTCAGATAGCCAATATACTTTTTAGCAACACCTAAAAAGAACACATTATCTAATGATATATAGTGAATATCACCTCTGTTATAAGAATAATAAGCAGGGCCAAATTCGTCTTTAAAAGTACGGGTTGATAATTCATCAGATCTTGCATCCAGATCCATATCATGGTTGCCTGGTAAATTGAAAAACGGAATGCCTGTTTCTGCTACTGCATCCTTATAATCAGCAATCAGTTCAAAATGATCCCAAACCAGATCGCCGCAACCAATGCCGTGGAACAGCGTCCCTTTTGGATAAGTACTAACTAATTGCTGTACATCCGGAACAGTCTGACTTTTTAACAATGCTGCATCCTTTTTAGAAATAATCTGAGGATCTGCCCAGACTAAAAAGTTATGTTTTTTATCAGATACGTTTAGTTTTTCTAATTGAAAATCAGCTTTAAAACTGGTCTGATCTTTTGGAATAGCCTTATAAAAAGAGGTAATCCCTCTTTTTTGATTGAACTGATAACCGGCCGGTGAACTGATGTAAACATAGTCTGCCGTATGATTACTGAGTAACTCGTAATTACCACGTTTATCTGTCAGTGTGATATTGATTCCATCAGTTACCGCAACTCCCGGAACCGGGTTGCCGCCGGCACTGATATTTCCTTTTAAAATGACGGTAGTCAGGTCGGTAGGCTTGATGGCAGGCGGTGGGGTAGCTGCCTCAATTAAAGCAGCGGGTGCTACAACCAGTGTACCTGAGAGCCCTAAGTTTCTTAAAAAATGTCTTCTGTTTAACATCTGTATATGTTTTTAAATAGTGAGTTCTGACTCACGTTTAATCTTAATTGGCATAAATGGCAAAATCTTCAATGCTCAGTCTTCCGTTGTTGATTGAAGTATTATTTGTGGTTCCTAAGCCCAGTTTTTTTACTCTGAACCTTACCGGCCCGGTAATATCCATTAAGAATGTGGCTGTTTTGGCAACGGCCGATGCATCGTTAATTACTTTCCCGGTTTGTACCCAGCTCAGCCCGTCATCCTTCGAATATTCCAGTACAAATGAACTGCTGGCATCATTGTAATACGAGCCATAAAGCAGGGATACTTTTGATGCCCCATTAGGTACATTAAAGTTCATTTGCACATAACCCGGAACAGTAAGGTTCTGCTGCATTCTGATACACTGGAAACCAGCAGGATTAAAACGGTCACGGCCAGAAGTATTGGCCAGAATAGCCTGATCCAGTAACCAGCTGCCTGTTTTTAACGCGGCAACAGCAGCTGCATAAGAAGCTTTTAAGCTCTGATCCGGAAACTCAAAAGTTTCAGGGAAACCGTTGTAAATTGGCCCGCTGGCATCCAGCATATCCTGTATATTCCGGGGCCATAAGCTTGGTACGGCATCACCTTTTCCTTCCGGCTGATACATCAGCGGAATACCGGTAAAAGTTGCGCTGGCAGGCAGACCTTTACCCGCAAAAGCAGCGCTTTTTTCTGTGTGTAAAATCATTGCGCCGCCATTATCAGACAGACTTTTATCTCCTGCATATAACTCTCCGGCAACAGGAACAGGAATGATACTCCCGGAAAATATTCTTACCAGTGTTCCTTCATAATCATCTGGTTTGGCTTTGAATAATGCAGTAGTAACAGTAATTGGTTTTCTGCTGTTTCCGCTGGAAACTTTGGTTACCGAGGCTGCATTTAATCCTGTCACCTGCAGACTTCCATTCACTTTTTTTAAGGTTGTTCCATTAATATCCACAACAATGGAATCACCGGTTTGCAGTGCAGCTGCATTTTCTACCGCCAGTAAAATTCCTCTTGTTTTATTCCTCCGGTTATTCTGCATAGCTACAGTTCCTGCAGGCATGTTACCAGATGAACCATCTGATACTACGACACCTATAATCTGATGTGCGCCAGCCAGATTACTGGTGTTTAAGCTAACATCGCTGCCCTGATAAACGGCACGCAGATCTTCCAGAGCGATAATAGGACTAGGATCACCTAAAGCTGAATCGTGCTTTTTACATCCGGCCAGCCCGGTTAATAAGATCCAGCAACTTAGCAATTGAAATATATATTTGTTCATAATTATTGAGCGGTTAAGGTTTTTGCCACCATACTTTAGTGTAGATATCGTCTGCGCCCTGGATAGCCACAGCGGCACTATAATTTGCACCATTGGTAGATTGTACGTAAACAGGGTAATTTAAACGGGAAGGCATTTGTCCGTTGTTCAGCAGACCCGGTCCTTTAGGTAAATACGGATGGCCAGTTCTGCGATATTCAAACCACTGCTCCATACCGGTCATAAACAAACTGTAGTATTTCTGCACGTGGATCAGTTCCAGCTGATTTTCCAAAGCCAGGTTATCTCCCCATTTTACATCTGCTCCTGCTAAGTAGTTTTCGGGAACGGTATAACCCCAGTAGGTAATCCCGTTGGTCACTCCGTTTTCATAATAACTTTTGGCTGTCCCTGCAGTAATCCAGCCTTTGGCTGCGGCTTCGGCCAAAAGAAACTGTAACTCTGCATAGTTTAAAATATTACCCAGTAAAGGTTCTGATTGCAGAGCAACAGGTAAGGTAGATTTGCCTTCCGGAGCCTGCCCGACAGGGTAGCCACTCGGAATACCTTCATACTTTCCATTATAAATGGTAGCCCATCTGGCTATCCTGGGGTCGCCCCATTCCTTTAGGTTATTCACAAAGAAATCGGCCAGTTTGGGTGTGTACCAGTCGGCAGGTCGCCAGGTGGCAAAAGGAGAAACGTATGGTGCCGTTCCGGACCATCTTAAAGCGGCAGATTCTGCATTGCTGTTTATAATCGGGTAATTTGCACTGTTCAACTCTACGATATCTTTAATCTTCGCAGCAGCCTGGCCAGGAGATTTTGCCGAAATACGCATTAATAATCTTAAATAGAGTGTATTGCCAAACTTGCGCCAGTTAGCCACATTTCCGCCATATAAGGGGTCACTGGATGAAGGAATATTTGTTCCCGTTTTTAATAATTCATTAGCTGTTTCCAGTTTTTTGAACAAGTCCTGGTAGATGACTTCCTGACGATCAAACTCAGGCATGAAAATACCATCTTTAGCCTTTGTCGCATTGAAATAAGGGATATCACCATATGTATCGGTTAGTAAGGAAAATACATAGGCCTGACAGATCAGTGCGATTCCTTTAAAACTATTGCTGCCCAGTTGTTCACCTCCGGCATAGATATCATTGAAATTTGATAATTCCAGATACCAGCTGTTCCACAGATAATCTGCTTCAGATTTACGGATATCGTAACGGAAGATTTTACCATCAGTGTCGCCCATATCTACAGTTACCTGCATCAGTTCGTTAGTGAGTCGCTGACTGCGGCTCATATTTGCTTTGACAATACTTGAAATAGCGGGAGCCAGCAGGGCTTGTGGTAAAGCCTTTGCGCTGGTATTCGGGTTTACGTTCAGCTCCTGAAACCCTTTTTTACAAGAGCTTATCGCTAAGCATAAAATCAAACAGATTGTATAATTTTTGAATTTCATTTCTTTAAATGCCTATAGTTAAATTGATTCCAAAAGTCCGGGTAGAAGGGAACTGGCCCAGTTCAAAACCCTGGTTAATAGTGCCATCGTTTAGTGTTCCAAATTCAGGGTCAAAGCCCGGCCATTTGGTAATCGTCATCAGATCACGGCCATAAACACCAATTGTAGCCCGCTGTAAACCAATTCTTCTTAATGTTTTAGGTTTAAAAGTGTAGTCAAATCTGGCTTCGCGCAGTTTCAGGAAATCGGTAGAGTAGGTGCTGCCTTCAATATTATCTCTGCCATAATGGGTAGTATAGTAAGTGGTCATATCTTGTGCGATAACTGTATTGGGACTATAACTTCCATCTGCCTGCTGAACTACACCTTTGCCAATAATTCCATTATACCGGCCCGGGATTGTGTTTGTCGTTTTTCCCTGCTCAGCTAAGACTGCTGCTGTTAATGAATAACCTACTGCACCATATTGTGCATCAACAAGGAAACTTGCAGAGAAATTTTTGTAATGAAACTGGTTGCCTAAACTTGCTTTCCATTTAGGATTGGTATTACCAATATAAAGCTGATCATCAGGGATTACCGGATAGCCATTGTTGTAAACAATCTGTCCGTCCGGTGATCTTTTATAACCACGGCCATACAGATCGCCCATGCTGCCGCCAACTTTAGCTACAATTGCACCACGGCTTGCCGGCCCGGATTGTAAAATCAGGTTATCCAGACTTTCTGTTAAAGCGATGATTTTGTTTCTGTTAGCGGTGAAAGTTCCGAAAACTGTCCATTTAAATCCGTCTTTCTGTGCTATCGGGGTACCATTCAATTCTATTTCTACTCCTTGATTACGTACTTTTCCGGCGTTTACATAAGCATAACTTACGCCTGAAGAACGGTCAACTGTTGTTTTCAGGATCTGATCTTTGGTATCACTTTTATACAGAGCGATATTGACTCCAAGACGATTTTTAAAGAACCGGAGATCTGTACCTACTTCGTAACTGGTCGTATACAGCGGTTTTAAGTTGGTATTGGTCAGCACAGTCGGATTTTGTAATCCGCCGGGATAATTGTCTGCCACATCATAGGTAAATGAGGTAATATATGGCGTTTGCTGCCCGCTACCCACACCTGCAACCGAAGTCCTTACCTTGGCGTAAGAAATAAATTCGGGTAGTTTAAACATTTCGGATACTATAGCACTCAGGTTTACTGAAGGGTAGAAAAATGAAACGTTATCTGTAGATTTTGCTGTTGCCAGCACACTGTTCCAGTCATTACGGCCGGTGATATCTAAAAATAAGTAATCCTTGTAGCTTGCTGTCGCTACGCCATAAAAACTGTTTATTCCGTATTTGCCTCTGTAAGGTTTTGGAGTTAACACCCCTGCGCTGTTAGCCAGACTGTAAATGCCGGGATAGGTGAGTGAATCTGCACGGAGCTCATCTTTGTTGTAAGTATTTCTTAACATGCTGCCTCCGGTAGAAACAGAGATTTTGATGTCTTTGTGAATGTCTTTTTGATAACGGATTAAGAAGTCGTTGGAGATTTCCTGCGAGAAGATATTTTGTGTTCTGTACATACCTTTTTTGAACTTCTCGGTATCAAACGGACGCTGCTGAGAACGGGCATCATAAGAGAAATCCAGCGCACTGCGAACCATTAAGCTTAAATTTTTAGAGAAGTTATAAGTGGCCTGTACGTTTCCTGTTAATGCATTACGGTTCGATTTGTTGAGCATTTCATGGGCAATCAGGTAAGGATTGTCAGGATAGCTGCTAAACGGATAACTCTGCAGCACATTTTCTTTTCCAGGCGCCCAGTAGTCTTTTAACCATCCGGTATCGGCACTTGGCAGCCAGAACATGTTCCAGTACATGATAGACTGATTGTTGTAGCCGGTAGAGGGCAGGTTATCACTAAATTTGTTGGTATAGTTTACTTTGGTAGCTACCTGAAGCTTATCATTTACCTTATGAGTAGCAGATAAAGCGACGGTATTCCTGCCATAACCTGTATTGGGAATAATCCACTTGTTGTCTACATTGGTTAAGGAAAGACGGAAGGTGGTTTTGTCATTTCCGCCATCCAGGGTTACGCTGTTCGTGAAGGTGCGGCCACTTTCAAAGAACTCTTTTCTTGCATTTTTATAAGGTACCCATGGTGTTCTGACTGTTCCTGCAGTTTTGGTAATAGGGTCATACTGGAAAAAAGATTGTCCGTTAAATTTGGGCCCCCAGGCGGAACTGGTGCTTCTGGTACTCGGACCATCTTCGGTAGCGCCAAAGGAGTAGAAACTGGCTCCGTCATTGCCTTGTCCGTATTCATACTGATAATCCGGCCAGCGGGAAATGGTTTCCACAGCAGTATTGGAGTTGATCGTTACACCGATGCCATTACGTTTTTTACCTGATTTAGTCGTGATAATAATCGCACCATTTGCACCTCGCTGTCCGTATAATGCAGCGGCTCCCGGACCTTTTAATACTGTTACATTTTCTATGTCATCAGGATTGATGTCGTTTAATCCGCTGCCAAAGTCAATAGGGGATTCGCTTTGTAAATAGGCGGAGCTTCCGCTTCCAGTTGTCCGGCCGCTGCCGTGGTTGATCACAACGCCATCAACAACGATCAGTGCATCATTTTCTCCGGTCAGATTACTTTCTCCGCGCAGGATAATTTTGTTTGAACCTGCCGGGCCGCCGTTTGATCTGATTAGATTTAAACCGGCTACTTTACCGGATAAGGCATCAGTCCAGTTGTTGGACATAGCGTCAGTAAGCTGTTCTGTTTTTAAGACTTTGGTTGAATAGCCCAGTGCTTTTTCTTCTCTTTTGATACCTAATGCAGTGACTACAACTTCGTTCAGCGCGTTGGTAGACTCCTGCAAATGCAGGTTTAACACTGTATTATGGTTAGCCGTGATTTTCACCTTTTCTGTACGGGTATCCTCAAATGATATGTATTTGGTGATAATCGTATAAGTCCCCGGTTCCAGGTTTATGCTATAGTTCCCGTCATTGTTAGACTGGATAGTCTGGGCAGTTTCCAGTATTTTAACGGATACACCCGGGATGGGTTCAGTGTTCTGATCGGTTATTTTTCCGGTCAGTTTCCCTTTTATGCTGTTGACAAGCAGGATGTTCCGGGCATCTGTTTGTTTGATGGTCAGAGACTGATTATGGAGTAACAGACGGAGTGTTTCTGCTACTGTTCTTTCTGCTTTAGGTAAGTTGATCTTTTGCTGATCGTCTAACTGGCTGTTATTATAGCTAATGGTCATGCCACTTAGCTTTTCGAGCTCGTTAAAGGCCTTTTTTAAAGTAATATTGGTTGCGCCAAAGGTAATCTTCTGGCTGGTTTGTGCATTTGCGGTACTGATAAACAGGCTTATCCACAACAAAATTGCTGTATAGCGAAGCCATCGAATAGTATTATTCATATCTTTACTAAGTTTTCTACTTTTTTAATCGGGAGTTTAAAACATCATTGACGGGCCGGAAATGTTAGCGCATTTCCGGCTTCTTTGTTTTGTATGGGTGTGTAAGTTTTTAGGCCATTCGGTTTTCCTTTCTTTAGTTATGAAATATAATGGTGTTGTCTGATTTGGTATAACGTGATCCGGTCAGGGTGGCCAGTGTTTTGAGCATCTGATCCAGGGGTGTCTGATTAAACGCTGTAGTTATTTTAGTTGCTGCCAGTTTAGGGTCCTCAATTTCGATATCTAGTTTGTAGGTTCTTTCTAAAGTGGAGGTGATTTCTTTAAGCGTAGCATTGTAAAAGGCCATTCTGTAGTTTCTCCAGTCACAAATTGCGTCTGCACTGATCTCATTTTTATTTGTTTTTCCTGTTTTGGTATCTATCTGGAGTTGCTGATCGGGCAAAAGGAAATTGGTTACTGCAGCACGATTTTTTTCTTTGAAGACGACGCCTACTTTACCTGTTTTTACGGTTACAGCGATATGATTTTCTTTAGGGAATGCTTTGATGTTGAAGGATGTTCCGAGAACTGTGGTGCTCACTTTTCCTGTCTGGATAACGAAGGGTTGTTTGGTTTTGTGTTTAACCTCAAAAAAGGCTTCTCCTTCCAGGTGTACCAGTCTTTTAGCAGGGGTAAAATGTTTTGGGTACTGAAGTCTGCTGCCTGCATTGAGGTAAACGATAGAGCTGTCAGGCAGGATAAAACTACTTTGCTGTCCATATGGATTGATAATTTCAGCAAGTTGATTTTGCGGGTTGACTTTGTGGTTTTTATAATGATTTATGCCAATACCAAGTATCAGGATTAATGAAGCAGCCATGGCGAGTCTGGCAAATGGGAATCTGCGTTTAACAGGTTGTTTGTTCTGCCTGATATGGGCGGCAATTTTGGCCCAGTTGTTTTCCTGGTTTTTAGGGTCTTTATAATAGAGTTTCGCAGCATCCAGGATCAGGATGACTTCTCTGAATTCTGTTTCGTGCGCAGGGTTGCTGGCAACCCATTCCTGCAGGATAGTCAGATCTCTTTCTGTAATTGTTTGATGATAGTATTCAGTAATCAACTGATAGTATAGTTCTTCCATTTCGTTCTTATCAGTAAGACAAGATTGATGGGGTGGTTTACGTAGCGAAGAAGATTAAGGATGTGTTAAAGTTGTGTTAACTATATTTTCTTTCCTGAGGTGGACAGGAGGTTTCTCAGGGACTTTATGGCCTGGTAGAGGGTAGTTTCTACGGTACGGACAGTAATGCCAAGCAGAGGGGCTATATTGGATTTATCGATTTGTTCTATACGGCTCATCAAAAGAACTTCACGCTGTCTTTCTGGTAGCAGGTTGATCAGGGAGAGGATACGTTGCTGAGACTCTCTGTTGGTCAGAATTTCGAAAGGAGTAAGGTGCTCTGACAGGAGTGTTTCGTGGTTTTCGAGAGGCTCGAGGTGGGTCTTACGTTTTTTAAGATGGTTCAAGGACAGGTTTTTAGCAGACTGGAATAGGTAGGGTTTGAGCAGGCGGATTTCCAGTTGTTTGCGGTTGTCCCAGAGTTTAATGAACAGGTCTGCGATCAGGACTTCACTGACAGTAATCTCTTTGGTAAAAATGGTGGAGAAGTGAGTGAGTGGGGTATAGTAGCGATTGAAGATTGTTTGTAAGGATAAGGTATCGTCCTGATGGAGCAGGGCAAGGAGTTCTTCGTCGGAAAAAACGTTGTAGTCAGGTGTTTTCATCGCGACGCAAAGATACGGGGCTAGTGTTAGGGGAGTGTTAAGTTTGGAGGGAGGGAGATAATGATTATATGTTAATAAATATCAAACTAAATAATTCTGATAAGAATTAATTTCTTTAGGAATATATAAAAACTTATGAAAAGTTGGTTTAGGCACAACTTAAAGAAGCATATCTTGATATTTTTATGCACAACTATTAAATTAGTGACACTTCTAAGTGTAGATATTGTTTAGGTTCGTCAAATTAATAGATTATTGGAGATGGCAGATGTTCATTCTAAAGAGATACGCTCACATAATATGAGTAAGATCAAAAGTAAGGATACGAAACCTGAATTATTAGTACGTAAGTTTTTATTTAAAAATGGGTTCAGGTATCGTCTCCACTTAAAAGTACTTCCGGGAAAGCCAGATATAGTACTACCAAAATACAGGACTGTCATATTTATCAACGGATGTTTTTGGCATGGTCATGAAGGATGTAAATATTATGTAATACCTAAAACAAGAACAGAATGGTGGTCAGATAAGATCAATTCTAATGTTAAAAAAGATATTAAGTCTGTTTTGCAATTAAAAGAACTGGGGTGGAGGGTTATTATAATTTGGGAATGTGAATTAAAAAGGAGTAAAGTTGAACATTTACTTAATTCGTTAGTAACAGAATTAAAAAGGTAATAAAAAAACAAGGATTCAAAATCAAAATGTATATTTGCTAATATTGTTAGTATACTCGTTCTTTTACTTACTGTCTGTAATTTATTACAGCTCTATGTTGAAAGATTTTAGTAGTTGCCTATCATTTAATTTTGTTAGTTTGTCACACAAATGCCCGGATTAAGAATGGAAGAGAAAATAGTTATTAAGAGTAAGAGTAAAAAAGTAGTAAAACCTATATATCCGGATGATCAGGATTTAGCCTTGTTGACCCACTATCATTCTACAAATGAGCCTATTTACGGTGAAGCTGTCTCCGTTGCAGAAAAATTTATTAATTCTGTGAATGAACCTGGAATAGAAAACCTATATAATGCTGTGCAAACAAAAATGTTTGATAATACTATTGTTCCGTTCCCAGGCCCGGAAAAAGGAAAAGAATTATTCACATTTATAGATCTATTTGCGGGAATAGGTGGTTTCAGGATGGCACTACAAAACCTCGGAGGACAGTGTGTGTTTACGTCTGAATGGGATAAGTATTCGAGGCAGACATATTTCGCAAACTATGGTGAGTATCCATTTGGTGATATCACTAAAGATAATGTAAAGCAATATATACCACAAAAATTTGATATTATATGCGGAGGGTTTCCATGTCAGCCCTTTTCGATTGCAGGGGTTTCGAAGAAAATTAGTCTTGGAAGATTACATGGGTTCGCAGACGAAAAGCAAGGAAACTTGTTTTTTCACATAGCAGATATTATAGAAAAACACAGACCTAAGGCTTTCTTTTTGGAAAATGTTAAGAATCTTGTCTCACATGACAAAAAACAAACCTTTAAAGTAATCAAAGAGACATTAGAAGCATTGAATTACTCTTTTGATCATAAAGTTATTGACGGGAAACACTTTGTTCCTCAACATAGAGAAAGAACTCTGATGGTTGGTTTTGATAAAAATATTTATGGTGATGATGTGAAATTTGACTTTAATAAAGTAGAGATTCCTGAAGAACCTCAAATGTTGAAAACCATTCTGCAATCTGAAGTAGATCCAAAGTATACTTTAAGTGATAAATTATGGAACTATCTCCAGGATTACGCAAAGAAGCACAAAGAAAAAGGTAATGGATTTGGATTTGGACTTGCCAACCCAGATGGAATCAGCCGTACTATAAGTGCCAGATACTATAAAGACGGAGCGGAGATTTTAATTGCTCAACCCGGTAAAAATCCCAGAAGATTAGTCCCAAGTGAAGCCGCAGCACTACAAGGCTATCCCATATATCCAATAAATACAATGGACAAAACTAAAAGTTTAAAGATTACAGTCTCAGATAATCAGGCTTATAGACAATTTGGCAATTCTGTGGTGATGCCTTTGATTCAGGCAATAGGAAAGCAGCTTACTAAGCAATTATAAATATGACTCTTGAGAGCCTTAAGAAAATTTTTTCTGATAATGGGTGTGAAAAAATTTATATCAAAAATTTAGCACCAAATGATAATTCAAAAAACCAGGTTTACTTTGCCGGAAATTTTGAGTTTCTGAATATTTTGCCTGTTACCAATATAATTGCAGAAGAAGCAGGTGATTGGAAGAAAGAACGTTTTAAGGCTTCATTAGATTTTTCATGGATATTAGAAAATGGAGAATTAAGGCCGGCTCCCCATTCTCAATTGATTTTATATCCAAAATATCCTGAAGTAAGATTTTCAGGGTTTCTGAAGAAATGCGAAAATGCACCTAGTGAACTTATGACACAAAGACTCGCTAACAGATTGTTTTTTTTTTCGGTGACTGATACAAATCGGGTTATTGGTTATGTTACTGCGCCGGATTCTCAGATAGCAAATGAAATCAATTCAGTAGAATTGCCTTTAGTTCATGGAGTTTTTAGGATATTGGAATTAACAGATGAGAATAGGAATAGAATAAGATTACTTGAAGAATTATTAAGGATTAATCAATTGGGCTGGATACGATCTAAAAGACTGGATCGGTTTGGTAATATTCTGCCTTGTGAAGCACCTAATTGTGGGGGGTATACTCTTGAAGCAGAACTTGGGATAACTCCAAATGGCCATTCTGAACCTGATTATTTGGGTTGGGAGATTAAGCAGTTTGGAGTGTCGAACTTTACGAGAATAAGTAGCGCAATTATTACCCTAATGACTCCAGAACCGACCAATGGATTATATAAGCTTCAGGGGGCAGAAAATTTTTTAAGAACGTATGGATATAATGATAGAGCGGGACGCCTTGACAGGATAAATTTTGGGGGGATTCATAAAGTAGGAATATTGCATCCATTAACTAATTTAACACTTGTAATTGAAGGTTTTGATGTTGAGTCAGGAAAAATAAGAAATGCTACAGGTAAGATCTCTTTAGTTGATTACAAAGGTAATGATACTGCATCCTGGGATTTTTCTTCAATGTTGTTGCATTGGAATAGAAAACATAATCAAGCATGTTATATTCCTTCAATTTCAGATATGAAAAATTTGAAACATTATAGGTATGGTAAACATGTAATTCTTGGAAGAGGTACTGATTTTCATCTTTTTTTAGCTCAAATGGCTAACGGTAATATTTATTATGATCCAGGTATTAAAATGGAAAACGCTTCAACTCATCCCAAAATAAAAAAGCGCAGTCAGTTCAGGATAAAGTCGCAGTATCTCCCACATTTGTATAGAGAGAATGAAATAGTTGATTTAGGCATATAATAACTGGCTTCTTTAAAAGCAAAATTAACCTAAATATACCTTTCTACAAGGTTAAATAGAGTGGGTAAACATTGCTTCAGCTTCAACTAATTGGTCGTAATTATTTTCTTTATTGGTGGTGGATTTCCACTTCCACGGTAGTGTCTTGAATTTTGTGTAAACGATAAAATAGGAGTGGTCTATTGCATTGTATTTAAAGGAATAAATTCAGAACTTTAATTACAGTCATATGGAAGAGAACAAGTTAGGTTTACCAAAGGACTTTTTCAAGCAGTTTAAGTCCAAGGAACAGTTCCAGGAATTCTTTCAGGAAATGTTCAAACAGGGAGTCAATGAAATGCTCCAGGGAGAGCTTGATGAGCACCTGGGTTATGAAAAGCATTCTCCAGAAGGCCATGGCAGCGGTAATTCCCGTAACGGTTTCAGTAGCAAAAAGGTCAAGAGTGAGACTCTTGGGGATGTGGTATTGTCAATTCCACGAGATCGTAATGCAAGCTTTGAGCCTAAACTGATCCCCAAGCACCAGCGTATGAGCGAGCAGATTGAGCAAAGCATTATCGGGATGTATTCCCGTGGAATGAGTACTCGTGATATTGAAGACCAGATTCGTGAAATGTACGGGGTCGAAATCTCTGAAAGTACAGTTTCTACGGTTACAAGCCGGGTTGTGGAGATGATCAAGGAATGGCAATCCCGCCCCTTAGAGCCTGTTTATTTTACTTGTTGGATGGACGGTATTCAGTTTAAGGTACGCCACAACGGAAAGGTGGTTAGCAAATGTATTTACTTGGTAATTGGCCTAAAACATGATGGCCTGAAAGAGATTTTGGGCATGTGGATCAACGAAACCGAGAGTGCATCATTCTGGCTAAGTGTGCTTACAGATTTGCGTGCCAGAGGTGTAGAGGATATCTTGATCGCCTGTACAGATAATCTTATTGGCTTTACAAAGGCCATTGCCGAGGTATTTCCCAAAACAATAACCCAGCTTTGCGTCGTACATCAAATTCGTAATAGTTGTAAATATGTGGTCTGGAAGGAACGTAAAGAGTTTTCGATGGATCTTAAACAGATTTATGGTGCAGTAAATAAAGATACCGCCAGATCAGCCCTGGATGATTTCACAGTAAAATGGAAAAGTAAGTATGGTTATGCTATTTTAAGCTGGGAGAAGAACTGGGATGAGTTGACCAGTTACTTTGACTTCCCCCTGGAAATCCGAAAAATCATTTATACCACCAATGTCATTGAAAGCCTGAACAGCGGCATAAGGAAATTCACCAAGTCCAAAAACTTGTTTCCTGACGACCAGGGTGCAATCAAGGCTGTCTACTTATCGGTCATGAATATCCAGAAAAAATGGACGATGCCAGTAAGAGATTGGGGTAAAATTATTAATCAGTTTAGTATTATATTTGAAAATAGATGTCTCCTTTAAACTCAATACGGTTGACCACTTACACAAAATTCTTCACAGGCTCACTTCCACCAATTCTTTTGAAGTTAATGAGTTCAATCTTATTATTCTGATCGATGCTGAGTTGAAAATCAGCCTCGGTTTCTTCTGCTTTTGCAATCAGCAGATAATTATAAATATTCTCATCTTTTGATTTAAAGATTGCTGATTCTATCCCTTTGGTCATACCTTGAATTTTCTTTAAGTATGATTTTAGTATTTCTTTAGAGATTTTTTGCTGATATTTCGTAGTAAAGGAGTCAAAAATGTCGTCATATTTTTGATTGTTGAATTGACTTATAAATTTGTGTACAACTTGGTCCGCATTTTTATTCTGCGCAAATGTTGATAATGAAGAAAGAGAGATGATAATTAATAATAATGAAAATTTAATAAGTATTTTGTATAGTTTAAATCTAATAAATTAAATAATTCACGATAATTTATAGTAGAGTATTATCATTTAATCAATGAATCGCAAACATCTGATTAACATATCTGTTCTTCTCCTTTTTACAATTTTTATTTCTGGCTGCGCTATAAAACAAGGGTTTATCCAGAAAAAAGATGGCGCTTTTGAATTGACCATCAAAAAATCAAATCAAAAGCATAACCCGATAATCTATGGGACTGCTTACGAATTTGGAACTAAAAAAACAGTTCCCGGTGCATTGATCGTAACTGATAGACAAGGAAAAAATTGATTTCTATATAAAACCAGATACAATGCCTTTATACTAAGAGTATCCCACCCGAATATTTATTTGATTTCTTTGTCCCCGGAATAATAGTTATCTATGCAAAAAGGAACTATTATTAATCTACCTCTTTTAGCCGGAGCTTTTCAGGCTACTATTCATCAATGATGTATTCGAAATTTTCAGATCAGCATTTACTCGGCTTATTGAAAGAGGGTGATGAAGCTGCTTTTACGGAGATTTATGATCGTTACTGGAAGGTAATGTACCTTCATGTTTTTCGGATGCTGAGGGATGAAGAAGAAGCCAAAGATGTTATTCAGGAGCTTTTCAGTACTTTCTGGCTGAAAAAAGAGACTATACAGAGTACTAATATTTCCGGTTACCTGTACGTAGCTGCAAGAAATAAAGTATTGAATCTGGTGCAGCAAAATAAAGTCCGCAGTGATTATCTGACTTCCCTGGGTTCGTTTAGCCACGAAATGAGTAATGTGACGCTGGATCAGCTGGATGAAAAAGATCTGGCTAATGCTCTTGAAAGAGAAATTGCTAAGCTTCCTGACAAAATGCGGATCATCTTTGAATTAAGCCGTAAGGAAAACCTCTCACATAAAGAAATTGCGCTGAAGCTGGGTCTATCAGACAAGACTGTCAAAAAACAGATCAGTAATGCTTTAAAACTAATCCGTAGTAATCTGGGGGTAGCGGGAGCAAGCATTTTATGGCTCATATTTTTAAGATGAAAATTATTTTAAATTCATCTACTACCCAGGCTTCTTTAAACTGTTTCACTATTATACAAGGATCACTCTGAGTAATTAGTTATGCAAAAAGAAGAAGCACTTCATTTACTGGAAAAATACAATAAAGGTACGGCAACTGCTCAGGAAAGAGCAATTGTTGAACATTGGTATTTAAAGGAAGCCAAGGCGCAGGATCTGACGGTAGTTGAACAAAAAGTAGATCATCTGAAAGCAGAACTCTGGTCCGGTACACTTGCCAAAGCAGGCTTAGCTGAATCACCCGCAAAAACTTTTAAACTATGGCCTAAGCTGATTGCAGCTGCAGCAGTTTTCCTTTTAATTGGAACAGGAGTATATCTGTTTAATTATAATACTCAATACAAGCAGCCTGTAAATCAGCTGGCTAACGATGTAAAACCGGGTTCAGCTAAAGCTTTACTCACCCTTTCCAATGGCAGAACAATCAATCTGGATGTAGCCGCTGATGGTAAAATCGCCGAGCAGCAGGGAGTAACTATTGCTAAAACTGCAGATGGACAAATCAGCTATGCCTCATCGCAAACCGCAAAAACAAATCAGGAAATCTCCTTTAATACGATACAAACGCCCAATGGAGGAGAATATCGCGTTAATCTCCCCGATGGAACTAAAGTCTGGCTTAATGCAGGATCTTCATTAAAATACCCAACAGTTTTTAATGCACGTGAACGGAGGGTCGAACTAACCGGAGAAGGTTATTTTGAGGTAAAACATGAACAAAGCAGACCTTTCAGAGTCATTACACCCGGCAATTCCGGCAACGGACAGCTGGTAGAGGTGCTGGGTACACATTTTAATATTAACTGCTATCCCGACGAAACCACAATTCATACTACACTACTTGAAGGTAGTGTAAGAGTTTCAGAGATTAACGGCAAAAAGTTCAGGCTCCTTAAACCAGGAGAAGAAGCGCTTAAACAAGACGGTCTTTTAACGATACATCCGGCAGATCTGGATGAAGTTATGGCCTGGAGAAACGGGAAGTTTAAATTTAATGATGAAGACATTGTCAGCATCATGAAGAAGATAGCACGCTGGTATAATCTCAGTGTAGAATATCAGGATGAAGCGATTAAAAAGGAACGCTTTAGCGGGACTATTTCCCGTTTTGAGAATGTTTCAGAGTTATTGAAAAAACTGGAACTGACCAATACTTTTCAGTTCCGGATTCAGGGGAGTAAAGTAATTCTCTCCAAACCCAAAACAAAAAATCAACCAACCAAGGAACCCTAAACTAAATTTACGAACCACATGAAAATTCAACAAAGAGATCCCTGAACGTTATTGTCTTAAGCGAAAAAAGTCAGGGCGGGTGCAACCGCTACCTGACTAAATGCTTAGGTCTTTCCTGTTAAAAAAATTAAGCCAATTGTCTTAACAAACCTAAACTAAACAAATGTATAAAACTTATACTTGGTTATGTATCCCCCTGGGCTACAAAATGATTTTTCCTGGCCGGAAATCCCATATCCAATTCAGGATAAGCCAGGAACTTAAAAAACGAATAATTATGCGTTTTAATATTATTGCGCTCTTGCTGTGCACTTTCCTGATCCAGGTAAGTGCCAGGTCTTTTGCACAAAAAATCACGCTCCGTAAAAAGAATATCACACTCGATATTGTCTTTAAAGAGATCACTAAACAAACCGGTTACGATGTTATCTGGCAGCAGGATAAATTAAAAACCAGCCATGCCATTGATGTTTATTTTAATAATGCATCTCTGAATATGGTACTCGATGCAATTTTTAATAACGAACCTTTAACCTATGCAATTGCCAATAAAACCATAGTCGTAAAACTCAGAGAAAAAACTGAAGATGCGGCAGGCTTTCATGCTGTTGCTCCTGGTGAGGTAAGAGGAATAGTCCGGGATGAAAAAGGTGAACTGATTGCCGGAGCATCAGTCGTTGCTGTCAATAAAAGTACCAATGCCCGGACGGTCACGGCCACGGGCAAAGACGGAACTTTCCGTTTCCCAAAATTGCCAGCCGGAGCTTACAGCTTTATAATTACTTATGTAGGATATGCAGCCAAAGTTGTCAATGGAATTGTCAGAAATGATCAGCCTTTAATGCTGGCCGTGATTATCAAAGAAACCACCACAACACTGGATAACGAGATTGTCGTTACCGGAACCGGGATCACCCGGAAGAAAGATAGCTTTACCGGTGCTACAGTGACTTTCTCCGGCGATCAGCTGAAAGCTATCGGCAACAATAACATTATTCAGAGTTTACGAACGATGGATCCTTCTTTTTTGCTGATAGAAAATAATCTGGCGGGTTCCAACCCGAATAAACTGCCGCAGATTGAAGTGCGCGGAAAAACAAGTATTCCAAGCGCAACGCTGAAAGATCAGTTTGCTACAGACCCTAACCAACCCCTTTTTATTCTTGACGGGTTTGAAACAACCCTGCAAACTATTGTCGATCTGGATATGAACAGGGTAGCTGGGGTAACGATTCTCAAAGATGCAGCTTCTACAGCTTTGTACGGAGCCAAAGCATCAAACGGAGTAGTTGTCATACAAACCTTAAAGCCAAGAGCCGGAGAGCTGCGGATTACCTATACCAATGACTTCAGACTGGAGAGTCCTGACTTATCGGGATATAACATGATGAATGCAACTGAGAAGCTCGAATTCGAGAGATTATCCGGGAGATATACCTCTAACAGAGGTTCAGCAGACAGTCAGTATTATCTGGATCAGCTTTACAATACACACCTGACCCAGGTTAAAAAAGGAGTGAACAGTTACTGGCTGAATGAACCTGTACAAACCGGAATTTCTGAGAATAACTCAGTTTATCTTGAAGGTGGAACAACCGAATTCACCTATGGCGTGGGCGCAAATTATAAAAGTCAGCGCGGAACAATGAAAGGGTCCGGAAGAGATACCTGGAGTGGAAGCATCAATCTGACTTACAGAAAATCGAAAATCAGTGTAAACAATATCCTGTTTGTAAGAGGATACGATGCGAAAAACTCTCCTTATGGCTCTTTCTCGGATTTTGTCAATGCAAACCCTTACTTTTTAAAAGATGCTTCCCAGCGGTACCTGGAAGTGAGCAGAGCTTCAAATTATGATTCCCTGTTTGTCAGGAACCCTTTGTATAATGCTTTTCTTCCGTCAAAAAACGGTACTAAAAACCTCGAAGTACAAAACAATCTTCAGCTTAACTATAAAATCACGCCTGCATTACAGCTGATGACGGGTTTGCAGCTGATCAAAGGGAATACGAATGAAGAAGTTTTTAAATCACCAGAAGATACTTTTTTTGATAAAGTATCAGTATTAAAACGCGGAACATTAACCAGTAACAAGAGTGATAACTTTTCTTATCAGGCCAATGCCCTGTTAACCTATGGAAAGGTATTTAACGGGAAACATTCTGTCACTGCCAATGCCCGTGCAGAAATCAATAACAGTGAAAACAGAAGTATTGCTTTTACCGCAGAAGGTTTCCCTCCCGGGAGCGATGGTAATCCTGCATTCGCCTATGCCTATCAGGCCAATGGTGCACCTTCCGCCTATTCAAGAGTTTTCAGGACGATGAATGCTACCTTGTCGGCCAATTATTCTTATAATACCAGGTATTTGTTTGATTTTTCTTACCGTCTGGATGGCTCTACAGCCTTTGGAAGCAACAAACAATTCTCCCCTTATTATTCAACCGGTATAGGCTGGAATCTGCAAAATGAGACCTTTATGAAGAGAGCCAAATGGATCAACCGGTTAAAATTATATGCCAATATAGGGATTACCGGTAATCAGAATTATGGAAATATAACCTCAGTATCAGTTTACGGCTATAACAGTAACGCTTATTATAATCAGTTTGGACAGGGGGTAACGCTCAATACACTCGGCAACCCTGACCTTGACCCGCAAAAGACCACCCAATTTAGCGGAGGTTTAGATTTCTCCCTGTTTAATAACCGTTTCACAGGCTATATCAATGCCTATAATAAATACACCAATCCACTGGTAGTGGCAGCAAATTTACCATCCTCTACCGGAGTTTTTAGTTATCCTTTAAATGTTGGAAATCTGAATACCCGTGGTGCAGAGATAAAAATGGGGTATTCTCCGGTTTATAATCTGGATAAACGGGTTGTCTGGAATATCAATATTACCGGCAGTATGTATAAAAGTAAATATGATGGATTTGGTAATACCCTGAGCGGATTAAACAAGCAGCAGGAAGCCAATCAGTCTTTACTGCGTTTTACAGACGGACACAGCCCTGATGATATCTGGGCAGCTAAATCTTTAGGTATTGACCCGGCAACAGGCAGAGAACTTTTTCTGGCCAGAGACGGGCAGTATACCTTTGATTATAATACTGCGAACCTGCAATCAGTGGGGAATACCAACCCGGCAGTGGAAGGCGTATTCAGTACCAGTCTTTTTTATAAAGGATTTAATCTGGGCATTTATGTACGATACAGATTTGGTGCCGATATCTTTAATACCGCTTTATACAATAAAGTAGAGAATATCTCTTACTCGGACATTGCCTATAACCAGGATAAGCGGGCACTATATGACCGCTGGCAGCAACCAGGAGATATTGCACGTTTTAAAGCCGTTTCTCAAACCAGTACAACACCTATGTCTTCCCGTTTTGTACAAAGAGAAAACAGCATCAGCGGAGAATCTGTCAATATAGGGTACACCTTTGAAAACAAAGCATGGCTGAAACAGGCAGGTATGAGATCCCTTAATCTTACCGCCATAGCAAACGATATTTTCAGAGTATCCTCTGTACTCAGTGAAAGAGGGATTGATTACCCTTTCTCCAAAACAGTTTCATTTAGTCTAAGAGCCTCATTTTAAATCAGCAAATTATGAAAATAATATACTTTAAACTGATGCTGATCATCAGCATTTCGTGCAGCCTCTGCGGATGCAAAAAATACCTGGATGTTAAACCTGAAGATAAAATTCTGGAAGAACAGGTTTTTACCAGTAGAACGGGGATAAACAATGCGCTCAATGGCTTGTATATTAACCTGACTAAGAATAATTTATATGGCGATAACCTGACCTTGTCTACAGTAGATATACTGGCGCAGCGCTATAATGTCAGTTCATCTCATAAACTATATCAGCTATCAATTTATGCTTATGCAGATAAGTCATCAATGGATAAGATTGATGAAATATGGACCAATGCTTATGTAACCATACTGAATGCAAATGCATTTGTTGAAAATGTAAACAAGTATAAAGGCGTATTGGACGCTACATCTGATTCTCTTTTTCAGGGCGAAGCGATAGGGATCAGAGCGATGCTGCATTTTGATCTGCTGCGTTTATTTGGTCCGGTCTATAACTCTGCCGACTCGGTTAAAACCTCCATCCCATATTATCAGCAAAGTAAAACAACAGTGAATGACCTGCTGCCTGCAAATAAAGTACTGGACCTGGTTACAGCAGATTTGTCCAGAGCTGAAAACCTGCTGAAAAAAGACCCGGTAATTACCAGCGGTGTGCTGCCGGGCAGTTTACAGGATGGCGGAGATTTTCTGCGCAACAGAAATTACAGGATGAATTATTTTGCTGTCAAAGCCCTGCAGGCGAGAGTAAATTTATACAGAGGAAATAAGACCGCTGCCTTACAAGCCGCACAGGTACTGATCAGCAATGCGGATAAATTTAAATGGACAACAACGGCCAATGCATTAAATGAAAAGATCAATCCTGACAGAATTTTCAGTACAGAGATGATTTTTGGTGTACAAAACACGCAGTTATACAGTAATTATCAGAATGAGTTTGATCCTGCTCTGGAAGACAGTAAGATTCTGGCTGCGATACCAGGCCGTTTAACGACAGTTTTTGAAGCGAATGAAAACGATTACCGCTATAACCTGAACTGGGTAGTGCCGGCTAACGGAGGAAAAACTTACCGGACATTTTATAAATATGCCGATGTAATTGATAAAACAAAACCTTTCCGCTCTGCTATACCATTGATCAAAATCAGCGAAATGTTTTATATCGCTGCTGAATCCTCATCTGATCAGGTTCAGGCACTCACTTATCTGAATAAGGTTCGCAATAACCGGGGCCTGCTGAGTCTGACTGCAGCAGCTGCATTGAGTAAAGAATTGCAGAAAGAATATCAGAAAGAGTTTTATGGAGAAGGGCAGCTCTTCTATTATTATAAAAGAAATAAGATAACCACCATTCCCAACGGATCTTCAGGAAGTGGAAATATAACCATGAGTGCAGCTAACTATGTTTTGCCACTGCCGCTTTCAGAAACTCAGTACCGCTAAACCCTACAGACATGAAGAAAATTATTTATAGCCTTTCAGCATTGCTGACCCTGGTAACAGCTGGTTCCTGTAAAAAACAACTGATGACTTATGAAGGCCTGCCGGATATTTATTTTAACGAAGCAGCCAGATTACCTGCCTACAGCGGAGAGGTACTTACCGATTCTACCGTTTTATCCTTTTCACTGGCGCTGGCAAAAGACTCTGTCAAAAACATAGTGGTTGCAGTTACCGGAGCACCGGCCGATCACGACCGGGAGTACAGCCTGACTATTAATTCCGCTTCTACTGCTGTTGAAGGGACACATTATACACCGATTCCTAAAACACTGACCATCAAAAAGAATAAGCTGCTGGATACCATTCCGGTAAAGTTCTTCAGGACTACAGATCTGCGTACCCGTACTGTTACGCTTTTACTGGATCTGCAGGCGAATTCCAACTTTGTCAACCAGATGAATAATAAAGTTCTGGATAAACAGACAGGTAAGGTGAAGAGCTTTATCACGTACAGGATATATGTAAATGATATGCTCAAAAAACCAAAATTATGGTTTGACGGATACCTTGGCGTTTTTACCCAGAAAAAATTGAACCTGATCATGGAGATCCTGAAAATCACCCCTGCTTATCTCGATGCAACTGCATCCTTAGGAGAACAGGGAGCCTACGGAGGTTATATGCAAAGATATCTCAATGAGATGAAGACTGCCGGCCAGACCATTTATGAAGATGACGGGACTGAAATGATGATGGGGCAGTATGTACAATAATTTTATTTATCAAAACCGAACGATCATGTTAAAAACAAAATATATCTGCCTGGTTATTTTTGCTGTGCTGATTCTTTTTTCCTGCAAAAAAGATCTGGGTAATTATACCTATACAGAAGTCAATAAGGTAGAATTTACCACTTTGGGCAGCAATGATACAGTGACTGCCATTTACGGTACCCGGTTTATGCTCAAACCTGAGATTAAAAGCACAATGGACCAGGGGAGCGATACTTCCAGATACAGTTATACCTGGGTTTATGAAGGGCCAAACGGATTAGGTGGAAATGCGACCTATACTTATGCCAAAACAAAAAATCTGGATGTGGTTATGGGGCTGGCACCCATGGGTTATACCTTTTACTATACGGTTACTGATCGTACCACCGGAATTAAATTTATCAAAAGATTCCAGTTAAACGTGAAAAATGAGATTAATGAGGGCTGGTTACTCAACACCGAAGTTGGCGGGACTGCCAGGCTGGATATGCTGTCTAAAAAGAGTGATGGGAATTTTACGCTCATTACCGATTTACTGAAAACCACGGCCTCCGGACTGGAACTCAAAGGAAAACCGGTTATGGTCTATACCTACAGTACGGGTTTGCTTATTGGTCCGGATAAGATTTCCTATGGGCTGTATGTAGGTACGGATCAGACAACAACCAAGATTAACCCCGAGACCTTCAAATGGACTAAAACCATGGATCTTAAATATGAGATGTTTGGAGCTATTCCAACAGGTTTTTATGCAGATCTGATCAGACAGGCGGGGAGTAATGCAGCTTATATGCTGGGCAAAGGCAATGTTTATTACTATTTCAGGGCCTTAAATATTTACTATGCAACGCCGGTAAATTATATTGATATTGATAAAAAATCATTTACTGTAGCTCCTTTTGTAGCTAATGATGAGACTTCGTCAGAGGTGCCCGCCATATTGTACGATCAGACCAATAAACGTTTTGTGAAACATATTTATCCGGCTGCCTCAAGTACAACTATTCCCGATCCCGCTGATAAATTATTCAGTTTTTCTACTGGTAAAGACCTTTTATTTATGAACTGGGTCGGGTTTAACGGGGGTGAAGTCTTTGCTGTGCTGAAAGATCCTGCCTCAGAGAAAAGATACCTGGCCCGTTTTAACAGTCAAACCAATGCGCAGTCCTATTACGCAGAAATTACAGGGACCGGTATTGCACGGGCAGAACAATATGCTATCAGCCCGGATCTTGGATATCTGTTTTACAATGTAGGCAGTAAGGTTTATGAATATGATATGTCTTTAAAGACTACAAAACTCATGCTCGATAAAGGAAATGCCGGCATATCGCTGTTGAAATTTCAGAACTATAAATCCTTCAAATATAAAGATGGCAATAAGCTGATTGTCTGCAGTTACGATCCTTCAGGAGTGGATGGTTCCAATGGCACAATGGAACAGTTTATTGTTCCTCCGCTCAATGCTGACCTGCAATTATCACAATCCTTTACCGGGATGGGCAAAATACAAAGTATAAATTATAGAGAACGCTAGACCAATAAAACCAAATTATGAAGATGATCCAATTCTGCAGCATTGCGCTGCTGTCGTTGTCGGCCTATGCCGCAGTGGCCCAGCAACCAGTTGAAATTACTGGTTCAATTAAAAAACAAACAGGTAAGCCAATCAGACTTTTTAAGGTCTCTGACGGCAAAACAGTAGAAACTTCTACTGTAAAACCGGATAAAGAGGGCCGCTTTGGCTTTGTGTTTTATCCGGAGTATGAAGGTTTATACGTAGTGGGGCTGGGAAATGAAATGAGCCCTAATGACAACTATAAATTCTATTTCAAGGGAGGAGAAAAACTTTCTCTGACCCTGCTGGATACGGGTTATGTATTGAATGGAAAACTCAATTCCAAAGAGAATGTCGTATTAACCCAGTGGCATGACCTGGTAAATCCAATAGAACAGAAGTCAATTAATTTTATGAAAACCCAGAGCACTTATGTTGACTTCTTTCCTCAGCTGGAAGCTACCGCAGTAAAAGCAAAAGGCTTCTTAAACGGAAAGGCAACCGGGAATAAAAAATTTGATCAGGCAATAAAAGGTATTCTTAAGCTTGATATGGCCTCTTATGCGACGAATTTTCTGAATACTCCACGCAGCGCACATCCTTCGGTCGAAGAGTACAGCCCATATTATAGTCAAATGAAAGCTACCGATTTTGCTGAAAATACCAGACAGGTTTATAGTTATCCATGGGGACAGCGGGTTTTATCTGCACTGGTTAGCGTGGATATGCGAAAAGATGGGGTCAAATATAAAAGCGGACTGGAAGGAATGAAAGATTTCTTTAGCTATCTGCCTAATGATACCCTGAAAGGAGATATGGTCTTACAAACGGCTTCAGGTTATAAGTCTTTCAGTGATTATCAGAGTCTGATGGCAGCCTACGGTAAATACGTGCTGACCAAAGAGCAGAAATTGAAAAGTGAGCAGATTATGTCTCCTTTATTAACTTATAAAGCAGGAGAAGCCAGTCTTGATTTCTCTTATCCGGATCACACCGGAAAAATGGTCAGTATGAAAGACCTGAAAGGTAAAGTTGTACTGATAGATGTCTGGGCGACCTGGTGCGGACCCTGTAAAGGAGAAATCCCTCATCTTAAAAAGCTGGAAGAAGAAATGAAAGATAAAAATGTGGAGTTTGTCAGTATCTCAGTTGATGAAGCTAAAGACAAAGATAAATGGCTGAAAATGATTGAAACCGATCATCTGGGAGGAACACAGTTATTTGCTTCTGGCTGGAGTGAAATTGCCAAATATTATAAGATAACCGGAATTCCACGTTTTATGGTTTTTGATAAAGCAGGAAAAATTGTTACGGTTGATTCCCCAAGACCATCCAGTCCTGAATTAAAAGCTTTATTAGAAAAAACACTGCTCGACTAATGAATAATTTCTTTTCTACACTTAAAAAAACATGTTTTTTCAGTCTTTTCTTTTGTGCTGCCCTGGTTAGACCATCGGCGGCACAAAAGAGTGCTGCTGCTGCCGCACCGAATGCCGGATTACTGAAAGTGACTGTACCTGTTGAAGTAAGCAATGGTGCTGTCATCCTTACCCTGAAACTCAATGGTTCGGGCAGACCCTTGCGCTTACTCTTTGATACCGGAGCTGATGGAATGGCTGTTTCGCAGGGACTGGCTGATTCACTCGGACTTAAAGTAAGTCGTAAACAACAAACATCAGTTGTGGGCGGGAATATGGAGATTTCCGTTTCTGAAGGAAATACAGTACATCTGGGAAACTTTGAAGTGAAAAACCAGAGTATCGCTATCTTTAAAGAGCTGCATGGCGGCACAGACGGACTGATAGGAAATGTAATCACTAAAAGATATATAACAAAAGTTGATTATGATAAAAAAGAACTATCACTATATGAGCCGGAAGGTTATCAATACGAAGAAGGAGGACAAACTATACCGGTAACCTCGCCAGCGGGATTATTCATTCTGCCAGGCAGTTTAAATATCATGCCAGGGAAAGCTAAAAATGGTTCCTTTGTTTTTGATACCGGAGCGGCTTACAGTTTGATTTGTTTCAGGCCATTTGTAAAACAAAACCGCTTACTGGTTGATGGCTTTAAAGCTATTTATAACGGCAGTACAACCAGTATGGGAGTGAGTACACCAACTTTTACAGGAAGGGCCTTTTCATTTTCTTTCGGTAAGGTAATGGAAGCAAAAAATCTGCTCGTAACCCTAATGTCTGGTGGGGGGACGTCAGAGAACTGGAACCCTGGTTTTGATGGTTCTGTCGGGGCAAGACTGATCAGTAAATATAACTTTACGATCAATACAAGGAAAATGGAAATCCATCTGACTCCAAATCACTCTTACGGTTATCCCGCTGATTTTGTACTGGGTGAATATCTGGTCGGCTTTAATGAAGATGGAAAACTTCAGGTATTTGATAATATTAAGTTCAATACGCAGGCTGTACTTAAACCAGGGTGCATTCTTGAAACTGTTAACAAAGTTAAAAGCAGTGAGCTGATTCATCATCCGGAAAAAATTGAGCACTTAATTTTAGCCGGTGCAGGAGCGCAATATACTGTGGAATATTTTAAGGAAGGTAAATTGCAAAAAGAACTGATCCATAAATAAATCAGCTATTATTTTTTTGAGGCCAAACAATAAATGATGAAAAATTGTTCTTCTTAAACATCTGTGTTTCTGAAGAATAAAATGAAAGCTTTCGATCGTTATAACTCATGCCAGCTCTTTATAGTCATAACGATCGGTATGCTCCTGATCAGTTCCTGTACAGTTAAGCGTCAGGCCGCTGGTACCATGACTAAGGTTATTGATACCGAAGTTGCTGGCAAAAAAGACAGTACTATTGATCTTTCAGAAAAGCAGCGTCTTAAGGCTGCGCAGCAAAAGGAAAAATTACGCTCATCATTCAAAGATATTCTGGAAAAGGAAGTGGCCGGTTTGCCTTATCCGGCAATGGTGAGCAGTTTTTACGAAAAAGGAGGTTATCAGCTCATATTGGTACCGAGATTCCTGCCGGATAATCAATTGCAGAATTTACTGGAATATTTAAATCATGCTGATCGTCATGGATTGGATGCCAGACTATTTATGGCAGATGATTTAAAGCAGCAGCTGAACGAAGTGAAGGATTATAAATCATCCGATACAGTTAAAGTCCATCGTCGTTTAGCAAAGCTCGAATTATCCGTTGTCAATTCCCTGATCAGATACAGTATCGCGCTGCAATATGGAACTGTAAATCCTGCTCAGGTATATGAACATTATGCAGTACCTACACTCTTGCCGGACAGTAGTTTTGTTACCGGAATTTTTGCCATAGCTAACCTTAAAAATTACCTGGACAGTATACAGCCAAAAGACAAGACTTACCGTGCCTTACAAAAGGCTCTGGTTAAGCTCGAACAAGATACAGTTACCATTAAAGAACCAGTTGCTGTTAAAAATAAAACAACAGATAAATTGTCTGCTGTTAAGACGATGAAACAGAACCTGAAAGAGAAAAATAAAAAGGTAATTAAAGAAAAAGTCAAACCGGTTTTAAGTAAAGAAACCAGGGACAGTCTGCGCGCACAAACCAGGCAAACGCTGGTTGTAAACATGGAAAGGTTAAGATGGAAAAATAAGCCTGCCGGACAAAAGTTTGTATTGGTTAACATTACAGATTTTAGCCTGGATGTAATGGATGAGGGAAAGTCAGTCTTGCATATGAATGTTTGCGTAGGGCAGCCTGGTGACAAGCAAACCCCTCAGATAGGCAGCATGATACGTTTAGTACAAATCAATCCGGTCTGGAATATTCCGCAGAGTATTGCCCGTAATGAGATTTCCAGGTATGCAGCTGATGACCGGTATTATCTGGCCAATAACAATATCAGGACCTTTAAAAAAGGAAAACTGATCAGAGATACAGAGTCTATTGACTGGGCAGCTGCCGATATCAGTGAATACTCTTTTCAGCAGCAACCCGGATCTAAAAATTCTTTAGGCAAAATTAAGTTCCTTTTTGCTAATGCAAGCAGTGTATATCTGCATGATACCCCCGTACGTACAGTCTTTAAACAGAAAATGCGCGCTATTAGTCATGGTTGCGTCCGGGTAGAGAAGCCACTGGATCTGGCTTCCGCTTTATTTGGCCAGGATAAAAACTACAACCTGGTCAAAAGTGGGATGGGGAGCGGTTATCCCCGCGCAAAATTTATTGGTTTACCTCAACAGGTTCCGATACGTCTTTTTTATTATACAGCCTGGCTAAATGATAAAGGAGCACTGGTCTATGCAAAAGATATCTATGACCTGGACAAGGTCGTTTATGAAGGAATGCAAAAAGCTGATATATCTTTTAAGCCTTAAGTATGCGCCTATCCGGAAATAAGGGGTCAGCGACTTAGTTTCTGTAATCTTTCCTGATTTTATCTTTATGAGTGTTTCCCCATTCTATTAATGTGCTTAATACCGGGCCCAGGGTACTACAGTATGATGTAATTCCATAAGTGATTACCACGGGTGTATCCGTATACACATTTCGTTTGATGAATCCGTTCAATTCCATTTCCTTTAACTCTTTGGATAATACCCGCGCAGATATGCCTGTCACGATCTGCTGTAATTGATTGAAACGGCTGTTTCCATTAACGTAAAGTGCATTAATGATTTTTAACTTCCATTTACCACCAATAACATAAAGTGTATCTTCTAATGCTATTAAGTCTTTTTTAGAATCTTCCCTGGTGTGATTACCCTCGCAAAATGGTATTTCATCTTCAATTAGATCTTTCATGAAATTCTCTTTATATCTGTAAATCAGTTTACTATACTAAAGGTTAGCACTAACCTTTAGTATAGTAGTAACCTTTGGTTAGTAAATATAGGTACTTTTGTTGTCTTTAACAATTCAAAAGGAATGGAGTTCAGGAATTGCCAGATCAGATCATCTGCACTGGTCTTCATTCAAATCTGATATCCGGTAGGTAATTACTAAAGATTTACAAAATAAAATTAAAACTAATGAGTATAATAAAAGCATTAAACTGGCGATATGCTACAAAAAAAATGGATAGTGATCAAAAGGTTCAGCAGGATAAAGTTGATCAGATCATAGCAGCAGCACAGCTCGCTCCGTCTGGTTATGGTTTGCAGCCCTATAAAATAATTGTAGTTACGAATCAGGAGTTAAAAGAAAAAATAAGAGCTGTAGGTTACAATCAGTCGCAGATTACGGACTGTTCACATCTGCTGATTTTTGCAGCCTGGGATCTTTATACAGAAAAAAGAGTACTTGAGGTGTTCAGGCACACTAACCGGCAACGAGGACTACCTGAAGACAAAAGCCGGGATAACATCGATTACATTCTGGGTGTTTTTGAAAAAATGACTTCCGAAGAGCAATTTAATCATGCTGCCAGACAGTCCTATATTAGTTTCGGTATTGCCATAACAGAAGCTGCACTTTTAGGAGTTGATGCAACACCTATGGAAGGTTTCGATCCATTGAATGTAGATAAATTGTTAGGTTTAAAGGAACAGGGGCTACGCAGTACAACTTTACTGCCTCTTGGATACAGAGATGAAAACGAAGACTGGCTGGTCAATCTTAAAAAGGTGCGTACACCTTTAACTGATTTTGTTATCGAATTTAAATAAGATCGGCTATTATCTTTTGAATTCAAGGTTCTTGTTTATATATTGACCGGGACATTGTCCCTTTCAGGATAATCAATTGATATATGCCAGATAATATTGCTGTTGAAAAATTTGTTTTACAACGAACCGGGGGGCTGTTTCCTGCTGCTATAGCTGCGGTAAACCAGCCCCTCATTGTATTAAAGAATAACTGTCACTCATTTTTGCATGAAAGTGAAGTAAACCATCTTCATACGTTGAAACTGCCCAAAGTTCAGCATAGTTATTTATTGGGAAGATATGCCGCCAAAAGCGCATTAAGTGCTTTTGCAGATCATATGGTACTGACCGAGGTACAGATAAGTTCCGGAATATTTCAGCAGCCGGTACTGTACCTGCCGCAGGGAGGTAATATACAGCTGAGTATTGCACATACAGATCGGATGGGGATGGCGGTTGTTTTTCAGGAAGGCCATCCAATGGGGGTTGACGTAGAGGCGGTTGATCCCGGACAAAGTGAGACAATGAGAGAGGTGATCACAAGCGGAGAAAGCAAAAAACTCCATCTGATTAACAACGATGTAAACCTGAGTCTGGCGCTGTTATGGACTATGAAGGAAGCTCTGTCTAAGGTACTTAAAACAGGTTTAATGACTCCCTTTGCCTTGTATGAAATTGAAAGTGCAGAAGTTAAGGAAGGTATTGTGATCGCTGATTTTATCAATTTCCCTCAGTACAAGGCCATTTCGTGGATCTCAGCTGATCATGCCTGGTCTGTAGTATTACCGCGTAAAAGTGTGCTGGATCTGGCTGTGATCAGACGTTTATATCTTTAACAGACAAAGCTATAATCCTCATTTTATTCATAGATAAAGCATTATGTATTTCTGGTAGCTGAAATATGTTTACTTTTGGAATTGCCCGGATTAAACAAAATTATCCGATCCGGATAACCGGTATTTTTTTGCAATGAAGCCACTAGGTGCAGCTAGCACAATGTGAAATGAACATAAGATGAAAAAGAATAATATAGCATTGATTGTACATGCTTGTGACAGATACGAATTGCTTTTTAAGGGTTTTGAATATTTCTTTTCAAAGAACTGGGATTTTGATATTCCTGTAAATTATTATTTCGCTACCGAAGAAATATCGGCTGATCTGGCAAACTTTAAAAACATTAAATCAGGAAAAGGAGAGTGGAGTAACCGTCTTTCAAATCTGTTTGATCAGCTGGATGAGGAATACGTACTGTATTTTCAGGAAGATATGTGGCTGAATAAACCAGTTGATCCGGAATTTTTTGCAGAACTTTTTAAACTGACATTAGCCAATAGCTGGAAACTGGTTAAGCTCAATTCATCAGCTGTATTTAAAACCAGCAGTACTGACTTATCAATTAAAGGGTTTAATGTGTCCAGGCTGGATAATAAAGAAAGTAATTTCTTAATGTCGCATCAGGTTTCACTGTGGAATAAAGCTTTTTTCAAAGCACAGTTAAAGCCCGGTGAACATCCCTGGAGAAATGAAAGAAAAGGGACTAAGAGACTCAAAAAACTAAATCCTGAGATTTTCCATCTGGACTATTTTGCTGAAAATGGAAATAGCCCTGTCAATAACAATGCACCCGATCTGGTTAGAAGTGAATATCAGAGCATTTCTATGAATGCAACGCTTAACCATAATGCAGCTCCGTTTCTGGAAGAACTTAAATCTGCTCCGCATTTAAAGACTTACACCGAAAAACTGGTCTATAATTTCAACAATGGAATAACCCATGACGGAAGGCCCAAACCGCTTAAAAAAGACCTTTTTAAACGGATCAAAGATTGGGTAAAAGGGAAAAAATAGCTGCCTGATTAGTAAAAAAGGCAGCTGTTTTTGTTATGAGGTAGGTCGTAACCAGGTTTCTTTACTCACCTGATCTTTAAGCCGGATTTCCCATTTGTATAAAAACTCCATTTCGTCAATTTGCCGGAAATTGTTTTTAATCAGTAACATGTAGGAGGCCTGATTACTTTTCAACGTATGCGCAATTATGGATTTTACCTTATCTTGTTCTGCAGCCCATGCGATCATGCCACTTATAGCTTCTTTCATATATCCCTTGCCCTGGAACCTTTCATAAGTGCCGTAACCAATCTCTATTTCTCCTTCATAATTAGGTTCCCCGATAAAACACAGATCACCGATAATATGGTTGCAGTCTTTGGTAATGATTGTCCATAAGGTAGAGTAAAGGTAATTCTGATACCCGCTTTCCATAGCCGGAAAAATAGTATGTTCCAATGCATCTTTAAGTTCGGCGGAAATTACTCTGGGTATATGTTTGGTTTTTAGTTCTTCTTCTAAAGACCCATCAGCTAAAATGTATTTTTTAAGCTGGCTAAAAGTTAATGGTTGGATAACTAGTCTTTCTGTATTTACCATTTTTATATTCGTTGAGCTCAGCTGGTAGCGGTTTAGGACTTTGACTGAGCGTTTTGTCTGTTATTATTGCTTAATCCAAATTTATTTTTTAAATAATTTAGCCCTGATAACGGGGGAATATATCTTGTTGCTTTGCTTAATGGCAGGAGGCTGATGAATAAAAAGAAAGCTCGCTTAAAAAGAATTAACAGCAACTAAATTAATACTATTAAAGATAAATTAACAGCAGATGGAATTTCTTTTTATAAGCTATACAGAAGAACATCTCCCTGAATTTGGGAAAGATATACAGGCCGTCAGAATGAGGCTATGTGATGTTCGGCGTTACAAAATCATAATAGCAAATATATAAAAAGAAAATTAAGATAATATCTGTAAGAATAATTTTTTTATAAATACTGACGGGCAGGCGGAGGAAATAGCCGGTTCGTTTTAACCGACTATATCAAGAAGAAAAGAAATAGCCTCCTTTGAGTGTAAAGCAGCTGTCGAATCCATCGTGGTTTTTGCAGTTGCCGATGCTCTTAAACGCATCTGGTTTTCATAAGCGGCAATAGCAGATTTTGTGTCAGTGAATTCTGCATTTAGGAGACACTGACTTAACTCTACTGCATCCAGCATAGCCATATTTACCCCCTCACCAGCATAAGGCGGCATCAGATGTGCTGCATCACCCAGCATAGTTAAATTTGGTTGTGCTTCCCATGTTTGATCAAAAGGCATACAATATTGCGGACGCGGTACAAACCTGGCTGCTGCATTTTCAAATAATTCTACCCATAACTCATCCCAGTCTGCATAAGCTGTTTTAAACCATTCCAGCACCTGAGCTTTATCCGAGAAATCAATTTCTGATGTTTCTGCCCAGTTTTCCGCTGTTTTGCATCCGGTGTAAAATACCAGACTTCCATCTCCTTTGGAACTTATAATTAAGCTTTTTTCACTGCCCATGGCGAATATTTTTCCGCCATTTAATGCCTGGTGTATTCGTGGAACCACTGTTTCTGAATTATAAACAGCACCTTCTACGATGGTTACCCCAGAGTAAAATGGCTTTATAGCTGTGATATAAGGACGGATTTTTGAATTTGCACCATCTGCTGCAATAACTATATCCGCAAAAGCTGAATTCCCGTTTTTAAATGTAATTTCCCAGGAGTCATTATGCGGCGAAAGTTTTACAAAGTGACTGTCCCAGACTATAGTGCCTGGCTGCAGGGATTCCAGCAAGATGTCTTGCAGTGGTCCACGATCAATTTCGGGACGTGAAATGTGATCAGCTGATTCGGTTTTATCTTCGAATACAATTCTGGCATCTTTGTCCATAATGCGCATTTTTTCTGCACCAGGACGGAAATTTGCGTGAAACTGGTCAATTAATCCGGCTTCACGAATTGCTTTCAAACCCGATTCTTCGTGCAGATCAAGCGTGGCACCCTTCGTGCGGGCATCCTTGTTGCTGTCTCTTTCATATACTTTTACCTCAGCGCCGTTCAGCTGTAAAAGTCTTGCCAGCGTTAACCCGCCCGGACCGCCGCCTACAATAGCTATTTTTTTACCTGTAATTATGTTCATGGTGTTTAGATCAATATTCCTTTAATTACTGTATCACAGCAGTCTGCCAGTATTTTTTCTGTAATAATTTGTTTTGGTCTGTCCTGATACTCAAAATATTCATTGATCAGGGATAAAACCGGAGAAAACAACAGCGCCCGCTGTATTTGTACAGGATAGTTTTTAATGATGCCTTTAGTTGCATTCAGTTCAAGAAAATGGTGAATGGGGGCAAAGAAATACCCTTCTTTAATATTTGCCTGTTGAAATGCTTTATTGAGCAGAGGCGATGATTGTCCATACTGAAGCAATACAAAAGCGTGTCTGTTGTTTTTTAAATACTGAAATGTATTCTGCCATATCTTTTTTACGCCTTTGGCAAAATCCATCTCCGGATCAAAATTTGCCAGTACCGCTTTTTCATAAGCTCCGAGTACTTCTTCAATAAAAAGTTTGACCAGAAGGTCTTCTTTGTTCTCGTATTTAATATAGATTGTACGGGGTGATACGTTAGCTGCTTTAGCCAGCTTCTGCATACTCAGGTTTTCGAGCCCTTCTTCTGCAATGATTTGCAGGGCAATAGTACGAATGGCTTCTTCTTTTTCTAAATTTTTTGGTCTCATGACAAATCGATAATCATTGATTACGTCACAAAAGTAAGTAAATGTTTATTTACTTACTAGGTTTGTTATGTCATATTTTTATGTTAAAAAAAGAGGTTTAAATTAAAAGGGATAACCCCGCAGGATCATCCCTTTTAATTATAGGTAGATTAAGCTGCTATACCTGTGAATATGACGCAGGAACCAAAAAAGTATTACTGATCTTAGAAATGGTATTGGCGTATTGCGGGTCGGATACTAATCTTTTCCACTCAGCGTCAGCGACAAAAGCAGACCATCCTTTATTGCGTTCATCCATGCTGTTGCAGGTGATCATATAAGTAAGACGGGGTAATTTGTCGCCGGCAATCACTTCGCCACAGAACACAGGATTCAGTTTTGCCCTTTCGAAAATAGGAAACTCCCCGTCATGGAACATTTTGATTTTTCTTCTTACGGCATCTTCACTGTTGCCTTCATATGTCCTTAATTCAAAGATCCGTGATTCACCTGAGGGGAGAACTATTTTAGGAAAACCATCAAAAGCAATCATCAAAGATGAGGTAAAACGGCTGTATATTGGTTTATCGGCTGGTAAGCTGTTATATGCTGCGCTGTTTTTGATGTAATCTGCATCAGCTTTTACTTTTGTATTTACCGAAAGATAGTTATCAAGAGAAGAATAGGGTGTCAGTAAATAGAATTTAGCTGGTTCTGATGGAGCCCATTCCTTAAACACACCCACTGTTTTTACACCCTGTTTATTCAATGCAGGAATAAGGGCGGTTTTAAAATAATTTTCCAGCTGACTCTGGTCAGAACCGAAGCGGATTTCATATTCGCGCCATTCGTATACTTCTTTTTGTACCGGATACATATCCCCTGCAATTGCAGGGTTTACGTTTAGGGCTATACCAGCTGTAGCCACTAATGAAGATTGAAGGAATTTCCTGCGTTGCATGTTGATTATGAGTTTAGTAGGTGAGTTGATCCGGGTAATAATTATAAGGAAAATAACTCTTTTTTGCAAATCTGGGTTTCTTGCAACGTTTATTTTTACAGCAGAAGAAGCAGGTTTGATGTAATAATTATAAATACCTATATTAATCCTGTAATTGCTAATTAAAAATTAGTTTAACCAGACTCCTGATATGAAAAGACGCTCTTTTGTCAAAACCTCGTTAATAACTGGTGCTGCTGCAATGGCTGGTCCTGTTGCCGGCAATGCAATGTTTACAGATACCTCAGCCGAATTTTATGAATTAAGAACTTATACGCTGAAAAATAGTGTACAGCAAGGTATCGTAGAAGATTTTTATAGTAAAGCTGCTATTCCTGCCTATAACCGGTTAAAGGTTCAGCATGTTGGTGTATTTACGGAATTAAAACCTGCCGGACAAACCAGGTTATTTGTGTTAATAGCCTATCATAGTCTTTTGCATTTCAACGAAGTACTGACTAAACTGGAAAATGATAGGGTATATCAGCAAAAAGGAGAGGCTTATCTGCATGCTCCGGCAACTGAACCGGCTTATGAACGTATAGAAAGCTCGATCATGAAAGCTTTTGCACACTCCCCAAAGATGATAGCCCCTGATCACAAGACCCGTATTTTTGAACTCCGTCAGTATCAGAGTGCAAGTGAGGCAGCTGGGAAAAAGAAGATAGAGATGTTTAATGATCAGGGGGAGATTGATATTTTCAAACGTCTGGGCTTTAAACCTGTATTTTGGGGAGAAACCGTAATCGGGCCATTAAGACCAAATTTGACCTATATGCTTACTTTTGATGACATGGCAGCTAAAGATGCACATTGGAAAAGTTTTGTGAATGACCCGGAATGGAAAAAGATAAGTACTGTACCAGGATACGCCGATGCTTTACTGGTGAGTAAGATTACTTCAACACTGCTGGTGCCAGCTGCTTTTTCGCAGATTTAGCGGTTTTTTTATCTAAGTTATAAATCTGCCGCAATAGACGCTTTTGGACACTTCGTCGCTCATGACATCTTTAAAAGCTATAAATACTTCATAGGTATTCTTTTTCAGGTAAAAAGGATCGAGGTAAAAGGTGTCTTTTAACTCGTCTCTGCGGGCACCACTGTAATTGATATGGGGGCGCCTGTAGGTTTTACTGTATAACAGGATAATGGCTCTGTCATTTGGATTGCTTTCTGCGGTCTTATCCTTGTTCCAGGTGAAATGAAAGGCGTTTTCTGCTACCTGAACGGTTACATTTTCTGGCTTTTGCAGTGGCCCGTCGGCGACTAAAATAGTGTCCCAGCTGATCTCCTGGTTAGGAAATTCACCCTTTATACCTGTTAACAGGTTGGCAGATTTGGCTGCATTGTTTGCCGTAATGTTCCTGCCTGCGGCTATTTGTTTGAAACCCGTTCTTAAGAAGGGCTTAACAGCATTTAAAAACGGACTTAACACTTTCATTTTATTAGCCTGAGCCTGCTGTGGAACAGTTCTTGGCCTTTTTTTGCGGGGTTTGGCAGGTAATGACCGGGCGCATACCTTGTTCTTCCAGGTATAAATAACCACGTTTCCGATTCTTCCTCTGATACCTGCCAGTACGGTGCCTTCCTGTATAATTGCCATAATAGATCTGATTGGTGTTACAATATAGGGGAAAAGGTGTTCTGGAATTATAGTTATAAGTGTATAAATAAGAAATTATTAAGAGCTTATTCAGCTGTTATTCGAAGGGAGCTGAACCTTGTCTGTATAACCTCTGAATGTTGTCTGAATGATGTCTGAACAAAGTGGTTGTACAACCCTTATTATCAGTCATTTACAAAAGTATAATTTCGGCCCTTTTCTGGCCGTTTTCTGAACTGATTTTGTACCGGAAACTTAGCGGGTACAAGCAGATTTTCAATGTTGTAGTATTATTTATAATGTTGTGGTGCTATATGCTAAAGAAGAATGATTTCAGGCTTATTGAAGGATTAACTGCCATTAATCAAAGTAATGCAGTTCGCAGAGAAAGAAAGCATCATAAACAGGGGGCTGTCCGGGATTCAGAAAATTAATCATGATTTCCGCACGGCCCCCAGGGGCTAATAACTGAACCAGGAGAAATTTGGCGTTGGACCTGATTCAATCTTGTCATTTAAACCTTTGATAAAGATAAAGAAAATAGGATAAGGAATGTGAATTCGTACATTCATTAATATAATCTACTAAATTTGTAGATTTAATTGTATTTATGAAAACCATATTATATATTTGTACTAACGGTCTACAAAACAGCACATAACCAATGTTAAAATTAAAATTACATACCGGTTTAAAACGGAATTTTGCGAATGAAAATCTAGTGTTTTTTCATCATGCAGATTTCTATTGTTGTTGTTGCTAACGATTCTATCCCGATAGACAAAAGGCTGATCTCTTAAATCATTGCCTTTCTAATAAAAAAGAACAGATTTCAATTGGCGTTGGTACTGTTCAAATCTTGTCATTTAAAGAAAAATCATCATGTTATCTCTTTCAGAGCCGGCCGGGGAATTCTATGCCCTTTCTATTTCCTTCTTAAGTTATAGTTCTGCCCGTCAGGTTGAACGCATGATGATTGATTTCGCACCTAAAACCTCATCATATGACTATTTCAGATCTGCAATTAATTGGAAAGAAGATCGTAGTTGGAATTATAGTAGCTACAGTTCCGCTCGTCATTCTGCTGGGAGGGCTGTGGCTCATCCAGAAAGTTTTATCAGACGATCCTTCGTCACCACCAACTACTATCCATTTTAAATAAAAAAACAAAAGATACACATGAAAATAGAAGAAGCTGTAAAGAAAAGGATCATTAAGAATGTAATCCTGAGTCTGTTTATCTACGCATTGCCCATTTTACTAATGTTTTTAACCTTTTATTTTACGGGGCAGCGACCCTGGTTAAAGAAAAATCCTAAAACCAGCCTGATTTCAACTCCTCAATAATCAACCACCTAAACCATAAACAATGATTAAAATTATTCAACAAGTCATCGAGAACCTGAATGGTTACGGACTAAGTGTACTGGTACTCGTTCTGGGGATACTGGAATTTTCTTTCGGATTGTACAAAAAGCGCTGGACTAAAAACGAGAAGCTGGTTGATATTGCCTGTTTTGTCTTGCCTAAACTGGTAATCAGACCTGCTATTGCCTTTTTTGGACTTCAGTTGCTGCCAGCTGTAATTCCGGCATTCAGAAATCAGTTTGACTGGGTCTCTTTTGGCTGGGGCGTATTAATTATTGCCATTGCAGATGATCTGACACAATACTGGTATCATCGTTTGCATCATGAAGTACCATGGTTATGGCGTTTTCACCGGACGCATCATTCAGCTCCCTATATGGGAATGGCCATGGCAAGCAGACAGAATGCAATTTATACGCTGTTCTTTTCTCAAACCTATGTAACTACTATTCTGGTTTATCTGGGGCTTGGAGCACCGAGAATTGTGGTAGGGGCTATTAAAAGTACGATTACCACACTGGCGCATTCCAGTATTCCATGGGATAAACCATTTTATAAATACAAAATATTACATCCTGTTGCCTGGGTATTGGAGCGGCTGATTTCTACGCCTGCAACCCATCATGCCCATCATGCGGCAACTACCGATGATGGTGTGGGCTATTATAAAGGCAATTTTGGAAATATGTTCTTTTTATGGGATATCATTTTTGGAACTGCTCATCTATCCAGGCAATATCCGGCAGTATATGGTATTTCACATTATGAGGAAGATCCATGGTATGCACAGTTATTATGGCCCATTTTTAAATCTAATGTAGCAGGAAGCGAACTGGCAGCTGATGGTCCAATGGTTAAACCAGATGTGGTTGTCCCGCAGGAAAATGGATTGAGCCGGTTACTGGCAGAAAAGGAGCTGATCAGTGCACACCGGGAAGAGGAACAGCAGATTCTAAAGGAACAGGAACAACTGGCTTTAAAAGAAGAAGAACAGCAGATTTTAAAAGAAGTAGCCTTGCAGGCAGGAACACATTTTTAATCGGATACTATCCGGATATCGCACCTCATTATTCAAAAAATATGAATTGTTTATACCAGAAAATCAAAAGATAAATTTTAATCTTTTTGCCAGGCAAAGCTGATTAAAGGGGGAGATTTTTAGCTACTCCCGGAGGGTAATTTAATAAGTACAGGAAATCAATTGGCGTTGGACCTGCTTATATCGTGTCATTTTTTTAAACCATAAAATATGCAAAATTTTGCTAAAGCCGGGGAGAGTTATGTCCCGGCTTTAAACTATACGGTAATCAGTACCACTGTCGTTTTTACACTTCAAAAGCTGATTTATACTGTCTACTTTGTTTTGATAGTCAGTTTGATAGCGTTATTCCCGCTGTTTACTTTGGCACAGGACCATCAGCCACTGATTAATTCAACATTGACAGGGCGGGTACTGGATGAAAAAACCAAAGAGGCTTTGCCTGGTGTGCTGGTTCAGATTAAAGGGACTACCCATAAGGTCGCAACCGACGATAAAGGCAGATTCAATTTCAAAACAGGACAGAAGTTTCCTTATACACTGATCATTAGCTTTATTGGTTATGAAAAATCAGAACTGAGCGTTGACGGTAGTCCGGTGGAGATTTTATTGAAAGAAGCAACCAATAATCTGAATGACGTTGTAGTAGTTGGATATGGAACGCAGCGGCGGAAAGATATTACCGGTTCTGTTGCTTCTATCAAACTGGAAGAAGTCAAAGGCCAGCCGGTAAGTTCTCCGGAACGCTTGCTTCAGGGATCAATTCCAGGAGTGCAGGTTACGCAGTCAACAGGGCAGCCTGGTGGTGGGGTAAGTGTACAGGTAAGAGGAACAGCGTCTCTGACTGCCGGTTCACAGCCACTTTACGTCATTGATGGTTTTCCGTTTTACAATGATGAAAAACTGGCTGATGCCGGGGTAACCAGCGGCCCTAAAATAAACCTGCTTTCTGCTATAAATCCCGGTGATATTGAATCGATAGATGTGTTAAAAGACGCTTCTTCAACAGCTATTTATGGTTCAAGAGGAGCGAACGGGGTAATCATTATCAATACTAAAAAAGGAACTGCCGGGAAATCTTCGGTAAACTTTGACAGTTATTATGGTTCGCAGCAGGTTGTGAAAACTATCCCTTTACTAAACGCAGCGGAATGGGGGCAACTGAGGAACGATGCTCTGGTTAATGCAGGAAGGGCTCCATATTATACGCCTGCACAAATAGAGGCTTTAGGAACCGGAACCGACTGGCAGGCAGCAGCTTTCCGCAAGGCTGCGGTTCAGAGTCATAACCTGTCCATTTTAACAGGTACAGAAAAGACAAAATTTGCGATCTCAGGCAATTATTTCAAGCAGGACGGAGTATTGCAGCATACTGATTTTACCCGATATTCCGGACGTTTAAATGTAGAACATCAGTATAATGAACGGCTGAAAATCGTGTCTTATATTGCTGGCAGCAGCTCAAAAGCACAGGTAGCGCCGCAATCTGTGGTGCCTAATTTATTATTGATGACACCTGCTGTGCCCATTTATAATGCAGATGGTTCCTTTTATTTAAAAAGCCCTTTTGAAGGGACTTATGGGAATCCTATCAATACTTTATACAATCAGCTGAACGAAACCCGGACAAATCTGGTGCTGGGAAATGCGTCGGCAGATTACCGGATTATTGATGGTTTGCAGGCCAAAGTTTCTGCAGGAGTGCTGCTGGTAGATAACAAGCAGAACCGCTATCTGCCTTCAACAGTTTATGAAGGGACAGGTACTTCCGGTCTGGCACAGGTAGGTACTTTATTTACTACCCGCTGGCTGAACGAAAATACGCTGAATTACACCAGACTGATTGATAACAAACATAATATTAATGTGCTGCTTGGTTATACACAGGAATCTGCGGTAACTAAAGGTGCCATTGCCGGAGCCGCAGGTTTTGCCACAGATGAAACGACCTATAATGATCTTTCTTCCGGTATAATTTCTCAAACCCCGTTTTCTTCTTCCTACCGTACTGCCTTAAGATCATTTCTGGCAAGGGCGAATTATGGTTACAGGAATAAGTATCTGCTCACTTTAACCCTGCGTGCAGATGGGTCTTCCCGTTTTTCGGACGGTCATCAATGGGGAACATTTCCGTCTGCAGCATTAGCCTGGAATGTGATTGAGGAAGATTTTTTAAAAGGGAACACAGCTATATCTAATTTGAAACTGCGGTTCAGTGCCGGATTGACCGGTAATCAGGAGATTCCACCTTATCAGTCTTATTCCAGAGAGGCTTTTTACAGATATAACTTCAATGGCAATAATGCCTCGGGATATGCTCCCGGAACCAATGCCAACCGTAATCTGACCTGGGAAAAAACAGCACAGTATAATCTGGGTGTTGATCTGGCCTTGTTCAATAACCGGATTAACCTGGTAGCTGATGTGTACTATAAGAAAACTACCGATTTGCTCTATAACATTACTGTACCGGCCACAAGTGGCTTGTTTGATTTTTCTTCGCTCCAGAGCCAGATTTATCAGAATATCGGCGCAGTACAGAATAAGGGTTTTGAACTGGGCTTAAATACTAAAAACCTGGTTGGCGAACTCAAGTGGTCTACCAGCTTAATCTTTGCCCTGAACAGGAATAAAGTGCTTAGTCTGGATAATGTAAGTCAATTAATACCAGATAGTTCATTACCGTCAGTTGCAGCAGTTGGTTATCCTATCGGCTCTTTTATCGTCTACAAAACTGACGGATTGATTCCTGCAGGGACTCTGCCAGCTCAGGCTTTAACTCCTTCGGGTAATAAAACTGCTGGTGCACAGCAATATAAAGACAAGAATGGTGATGGTAAGATCACACAGGCAGGAGACAGGTATATCATTTCCAATCAGCCTTTGTTTACAGGAGGGATTACCAACAATTTCAGTTTCAGCGGGTTTGATCTGTCGGTGTTTTTTCAGACTTCTTATGGCAATAAGCTGTACAATCAGAACAATGGAACATTAGAACTGGGTACAGGTTATACGAATGCGCCACGCACTTTACTGAATCGTTATACGGCCACCAATACCAATACAGATGTGCATAATGCTTATACCGATCCGGCTGTGACAATTTCAGACAGATTTATAGAAGATGCCTCTTATCTGCGGCTGAAAAACATCACGTTTGGCTATACACTGCCCCATAAATTATTAAACAAAGCAGGGATAAAGTCTATCAGATTTTATGTTTCTGCACAGAATTTATGGACCTGGACTAAATATACAGGTTATGATCCGGAAGCTAATTACAACGGACAATCTGCGATCAATTCGGGCGTGGATAATGGTGTTTATCCTAATAGTAAGACCATCATGGGTGGTGCTGCACTTTCCTTTTAATTTGATATGATGATGAAAACGAATGATAAATATTTTCTACTGGTTCTGATAGCCGGAATAATCAGTTCCTGTGCGAAACTTAAAGAAAATCCTGATTCTTTTATTCCGGCGCAGGAATACTATAAAACCAAAGCAGATGCTGTTAATGCGGTAAATGCAGTTTATTTTCTTTTAAACTCTGGCGGTACTTCGGTTCAGACGCCTTATAATACACTGTTTGCCACAGGTATGGACTTTATGTCTGATGATCTGGACCCGGGACCAGGTGCAACTAATCCCGACGTCCGCTCTCAGGCAGTACTCAATCACTCTTCTACCGGATTGCGGGTATTACAGTTATGGCAGCAGCATTATGCAGGAATCAAGAAAGCAAATATTGCGATTGATAAGGTTCCGGTAATTGCAGATCCTGCTTTAACGGACGAGCTGAAGAAAAGACTGGTTGGGGAAGCAAAATTACTGCGTGGCCTGTATTATTTCAACCTGGTGCGCCTGTATGGAGCTGTTCCGTTGATTTTACATGATCAGGAAGGGGTGACGATTACTGATTTTGCCATTGAACAAACACCTGTTACCGGAGTTTATGCGCAGGTGGAGAAAGATTTGTCTGATGCTGCATCGGCCTTGCCTGATAGTTACAGTGGTGCAGATCTGGGCAGGGCAACAGCCGGTGCGGCAAAATCGCTGCTCGCCAAAGTTTACCTGACGCAGGGAAAATGGACTGAGGCAGTTTTAAAAGCCGAAGAAGTGACCGGGCCATATCCTTATAGTCCGGGTGCAAGTCCTTATAAATATGAGCTGTTTGCTGATTATTCGCAGGTTTTTCTTCCTGCTTTTAAAAATGGGAAGGAACATATTTTATCTGCGCAGTTCAAGTCCAATTCTTTAGGACAGGGCAATAATCAGGCACCCAGGGGAGCGCGTACCGGCGTACCTGGAATGGTAGGGATTTATAGTGATCAGGTCCGGTTTTATACGCAGGGAACTGATAAGAATTTCAGTATTTATAAGCTGTACAGTGCAAATGACAAAAGAAAGAAAAACGGAACTTTCGTCACGCGTTTTTTAGGTTCTGATGGTAAATGGTATGGAGATTTAGTGGATAAAGCTATTCCCGGTGATTCTATTCCTTATCTGAACAAATACTGGGATCCGGCGCAGGCTGCTAATCTGAGTGAATCTGCGGCTAATGTTCCGGTGATCAGGTTTGCGGAGGTACTGCTGATTCTGGCAGAAGCCGAGAACGAAATCAACGGGCCGTCGGGAAAAGCTTATGCAGCTTATAACCGTGTTCGTGAACGCGCTGGTTTAACTCCTTTCAGCACCTTGACAAAAAACCAATTCAGGGATTCTCTTTATCTGGATCGCAGACTTGAACTGGTCTGGGAAAATCAGCGCTGGTTTGATCTGATCAGGGAAAAGGATGCTGCTGGAAAGGTTATTCTGGAGGATGCACTCAGGAAAGTTGGAAAAACCAATGTTTCTGTACCCAAACATTTACTGTTTCCGATCCCTCAGCAGGAAATCGATCTGAATAGTAAACTAAAGCAGAATGCGGGCTGGTAGCAGGTCTGCTTTGATTTTTAAAAAAAATAAATATTTAACTATGTTCAGTCAGCGTAAAATAAAGGTGAATTATGGTGCCGCTCTGCTGCTCCTGTTTTTAGGAGTGCCGGTTTTACAGGCTGTAGCACAACAGTCCAAACCTAATATTGTCGTCATCCTGGCTGATGATCTGGGCTTCTCTGATATTGGTGCATTCGGCGCTGAAATTCATACGCCGGTTTTAGATAAACTGGCGAAAGAAGGACTGGTGATGAGTCAGTTTTATAATGCGGGAAGATGCTGCCCTTCAAGGGCAGCGCTGCTTACAGGACTGTATCCTCATCAGGCTGGTGTGGGCGATATGGTACAGAATAAAGGGTCTGAGGCCTATCAGGGCTTTCTTAATTCGAATTGCGCAACTATTGGTGAGCTTTTGAAAGCGGGTGGCTACCACACCATAGTCTCCGGAAAATGGCATGTCGGACTGGTGCCTGCTGCCTGGGCGGTAAACAGGGGATTTGAAAAATCATTCACCTTACAGAATAATGGAAGCAGCTATTTTAATTCAAAACCATTGTATAATGATGGCCGGACTGTGAATTTTTTACGCAATGGTCAGGCTGTTGAACGGCAGGATACATCTTTATACCTGACGCAGGCAATTACCGCTTTTGCCTTAAAATCTCTGGATGAAGTTAAAGATAGCGCAAATCCATTTTTACTGTATGTAGCCTATAATGCGCCACACTGGCCTATTCAGGCGTTGCCTGAAGATATTGCCCGGTATAAAGGCAAATACCTGAACGGCTGGGATGAACTAAGACAAAGGCGCTATAAAAAGCTGTTGGAGCTGGGACTTATCCATAAAGAATGGGCCCTGTCTCCGCGTTTCGAAGCTGTCAGTGACTGGAATCTTTTGTCTGCTCAGCAGAAAGATCAATGGGATACCAGAATGGCCATTTATGCGGCTATGATTGACCGGATGGATGCGGGCATCGGTCAGATTCTGGATAAACTGAAGCAAATTAAAAGAGATCAGAATACTCTCCTGATTTTTCTTTCTGATAATGGCGGAAGTGCTGATGAGGTTAAAAAATCGAATGATGTGATCCAGAAAAATGGGGTTCCGGGTAGTGTGAATTCGATTGACAGTTATGAAGCGCCATGGGGCAATGCGAGTAATACTCCTTTCAGATTATTCAAAAAGAATACGCATGAGGGTGGGATTTCGACTCCGTTTATCGCTTATTATCCTGGAGTAATTGAACCGGGAATAAGGAGTGATGAACCTGCGCATGTAATTGACCTGCTGCCTACTTTGCTCGATGTATCGGGATTGAAGTATCCGGCAGTATATCATGGGCATCAGCTGAAAAAACCGGAAGGACATAGTCTGGTGCCCGTGTTTAAGGGTAAACATGGCAGCCGTAGTGATGCACTTTACTGGGAGCATGAAGGGAGCAGAGCAATCAGGGAAGGGGACTGGAAGCTGGTTGCAGAACTAAATGCCGGATGGGAGCTGTATAATCTTAAAACGGACAGAACTGAGACTCATGATCTGGCGGAGGATTATCCTGAAAAAGTAAAACAACTGGAAAAAAAGTACCTGGCATGGGCTGCTAAAGTTGGTGTCAGGGATTGGAACAAAATCAAATAATGATGAAACAGATAGCATATTTTATTTTAACCGGGCTCGTTTCGCTGACCGGAATAGTTGAGGCACAGCAAAGCATACAGGTTAATGGACGGGTGTCTTCAGGTGCTGGCGGATCAGCTTCTGCAGCTGCCGGAAAGATTTCTTCCGGGGCAGGTAAGGAGTCTTTTTTAACCCTGGCTGAGTTTGCAGTCAGGGTTAAATCTTCAGCTGCACAGCTTGTAGATGTAAGAAGTGGTGAGGAGTTCATTCAGAGCCACTTAAAAGGAGCAATATGGATTGATCCTGCCGCTGCTGATTATGCCAGGAAGCTGGCAGCCTTATCAAAAGATAAACCTGTTTATGTTTATTCTATAGCCAATGGACGGAGCGTTACTGCCGCTGCTGACTTCAGGTCTAAAGGATTTAAGGAGGTCCATGTACTTCCGGGCGGGATTGCGAACTGGATAGGTTCGGGTTATCCTATAGTCAGTCATACAAAAAAAGGAGTAGAGCTGTCTTCAGCGCAGTTTGAAACCTTAACGGAATCTGCAGAACTGGTTCTCGTTGATTTTGGCTCAAAATACTGTGGCGCCTGTAAGCAACTGATTCCTGTTCTTGATTCTTTAGAGAAGAAACAGGATTTTAAAACTAAAGTAATACGTATTGAAGCTTATGATAACACATTGTTAATAAAAAAGTTAAAGATTAATCAATTGCCAACCCTGGTACTTTTTCAGGGAGGGAAACAGGTATGGAAAAAAGCCGGATTATCATCCGCAGAAGAAATAGAAAACAATATAAACACGAAGCGACATGAATAAAAAACAGTTTATTGCTTTGGTTACAGTTGTGACCGGGTTAAGTTATACAGCCGGATATGCGCAGAATATTACGCAGCAGCAGGAGGCTTTTAAAGGAGTAATTGGTAAAACCCTGGCCGAATCCAAAGAGTCATGGACTAAACCAGTGGCTGCCCCAAAAGGAGCGCCAAATGTAGTATGGATCTTGCTGGATGATGTTGGTTTTGGCGCCACAAGTACGCTGGGCGGAATTATCAATACACCTACTTTTGATACACTGGCCAATGAAGGGCTAAAGTATACTAATTTTCATACTACGGCAATTTGTGCACCGACACGTTCGGCGCTGCTAACCGGACGCAATAGTCATTCGGTGCATGAAGGTGGTTTTTCGCATGTGGCTTTGTCTGCTGGTTTTCCGGGTTACGATGGCAGGATTCCTTCAGATAAGGGAACTGTGGCCGAAATACTTCGGGAAAACGGATACAATACATTTGCTGTTGGCAAATATGGGTTAACACCGGATGAGGATGCAAGTGATGCGGGGCCATTTGACCGTTGGCCCACTGGTAAGGGTTTTGATCATTTCTTCGGATTTCTGGGTTCAGCTACAGACCAGTATAAGCCTGATTTGGTGGAGGATAACGCGCACGTTAAACCTGATGGAAGACATCTGAATGAACAGATTACCGATAAGGCTATTAGTTTTATTGACAGACAGCAGAAGGCCGCTTCAGGGAAACCTTTCTTTTTGTATTATGCGCCGGGAGCAACACATTCTCCGCATCAGGTAGCCACGCAGTGGAGTGATCTGTACAAAGGGAAATTTGATAAGGGATGGGATGTGTTCAGAGAAGAAGTATTCAGCAGACAAAAAAAACTGGGTATCATTCCTGCAAATGCAGTGCTGCCGGATCGTAATCCAAATATTAAGGCCTGGAATAAGCTGACTGATGAAGAGCGTAAACTGTATACGCGTTTTATGGAGGTTTATGCCGGTTATCTGACTTATACGGATCATGAGGCTGGCAGGCTGATTAATTATCTGAAGACCATTAAACAATTGGATAACACACTGGTATTTGTGATTATTGGTGATAATGGAGCCAGTAAAGAAGGGACATTGAATGGTACTGTTGATTTACAGCGGGCTGCTTCTGCAAAGCTGAGTTTACAGGAATCATTCAGACATAATCAGGAAGTGATCAATGAAATCGGTACGCCAAATGCCATACAGGGTAATTATCCCCTGGGTTGGGCACAGGCGCTGAATACGCCTTTTAAGCAGTGGAAACAGGATGCTGATTCTGAAGGTGGCACACGCAATCCTTTAATTGTTTATTATCCTAAAGGAATTAAAGATAAGGGGACTATCCGCACACAGTATAGCCATGTTATTGACCTTTTGCCAACTACGCTGGAATATACCGGGATAAAAGCGCCTGAATTTATCAGGGGGATTAAACAGGATTCTATACAGGGAACTTCTCTGGTTTATTCTTTTGATAATGCTAAAGCTCCGTCAAGACATACAATACAGCATTATTATATATTCGGAGCCAGATCAATTTATAACAATGGGTGGAAGGCTGCATTGCCTTATCATCCTGATCTGATTGATGTAGCCAATAACAAAGAAGGTATTCCTAAAAATTACAGGGAGAATGTCTGGGAATTATATAATCTGAATGAAGATTTTAATGAACGGATCAATCTGGCTGGTAAGTATCCGGAGAAACTGGAAGAACTGAAGGCTTTATTTGAAGTGCAGGCTAAGAAATATAATCTCTATCCCTATATCACCTGGGATGATGTCTATAACGGCAGAATTCACAAGAATTATTAGCTTAAAAATTATCTGATTGATAAAGCTCCCTGAAGGCGTTGTTCTTTGACGCTTTCGGGGGTTTTAACTGATCTTAAGCCTGAAAAAATTGTTCTTTATTTTTTTTGTGGTGTAACCGTATCAGTAATAAAACTCTCAGCTAACCAAACTGGTTTGAAGCGGATGTATAAGTCATTTGTCCGTTTTTTATCATGATCTTAAAGCGTATCAGTTTTGTTTTAATTATTTGATATACAGTTGTTTATGTGATTTTTATTTTGTTTTTATCAATAAAACTGCTTTAAATTTATAGCAACCAATTTATAAACCAAATATTTATCTAATGAACAAACAAGCTAACAAAAAACAGTTGATGGCCGGCATGATGTTACTGGCAGTTTTATTCGGGGCATCCTGCAAAAAAGAAGTGAATCAGGAAAGTCCGGCTAATCAGGAAAACAAGAAAGAAGTCAGTGCTGTTAATTCATCACTGAATCTCAACTGGGAAAACCGGACCAATGGATCTACCTATACTGGTTCGCAGGCTGCTGCTGACTTTGGTAATGTATCCGGATGGCAGGATTCCAGAGCCTTTATTACCAATGGAAAAGATAACTCCAATGGTTTAAGAATCACTTTATTGCCCAATGCTTTATCTGCTGCAGGTGGAATGGTTGGTAATGTAAACCTGAATCAGGGATCAGCCTATGAGCTGGACTATGATGTGAAATTTCACAGCAATTTCAACTTTAGCAGAGGCGGAAAGATCGGTTTCGGTTTTGCTATCGGAGAGGGAAATACAGGCGGAGATCCGGGATGGGATGGTAATGGCGGAACTTTAAGGTTAATGTGGTATTCCCCAAGTGCAGACCGCGTATTTTTTCAGCCTTATGTTTATCATAAAGATCAGCCTACTAAATTCGGAGATACTTATACCAACAGATTTCCTGCAAGCGGATCTCTGCAAAAAGGGGTCTGGTATCATGTTCATATGTATGTTAGGAGCAATACCGGTTCCAGTACAAACGGGCGTGCACAGATTATTATCAATGGTACTACGATTCTGGACAATGATATCCGCTGGACAACCAATGATAGTCAGAGACTGATTAACAAGCTTACTTTCCATACTTTCAGAGGTGGCAGTCAGGATGAATGGAAAGCGAATACTACAGATTATATCTATTACGATAATTTAGTAGTCAATAAAATTAACTAATGCGCTCCTGACCTGGTCCGGATTTTCTATGCCGGACCGGTCATCAGCTTGCTGAATTGTTCATCACAATTGATTATATTTAGTTATCCTGTGATTAACATCTGTATAATTTTTAATGACTAAACTTGTTTTCGCCTCTTTAAATGGCTATTTGGTTAGAATCCATATGGTTGTTTGTTTATTTTTGCTCTTGAATGTCAGCCATGCTTTTGCCCAGAAAGCTGTTTTGGTGAATGACAAAATACCCCATTATATTTTCTCTTATGGTGAAATTGAATATCTGGAAGATAAAACGAATGTTTTAACATTAAATGATATTTTAAAGCCAGCTATTAATTCAGGTTTTCTGGTCAATCAAAAATACACGCCAAAAAACTATCATACCGGCTCTGTCTACTGGTACAGATTTAAAATCAAACATCATGAAGCGTCCGCTAAAACCTGGATTCTGGAGTTTTTTGATCAGTCTATCAATGATTTCAGCTTATTTGTACCGGATAGCAGCGGGAAATATCAGTTGTATCATTCTGGTACGGCCTATCCTTTCAGTCAGCGGGAATATCAGCATAAGAACTTTATTTATGAGCTGAGTAATGACTCGGATGCAGAGCTGACTTATTACGTCAGGATAAAATCTTCACAATCTGTAAGTGCAATTATCGTATTGCGGGATATGCACTGGTTTGTCCGGTACGCACTGAACGAGTATTTGTTTTTTGGGCTGTTCTACGGGATGGTCATTGTTTTTAGCTTATATAACTTACTGATGTTTTTTGCAGTCAGACAGATGCAGTATCTCTATTATGTGCTGTACAATCTGAGTATTGGTTTATATGAAATGAGTATTGACGGGATTGCTTTTCAGTATCTCTGGCCCGACTGGCCTTTATGGAATGCTTACGGTATCGGCTGTGCCTTGTATTTAAGCAGCATTTTTGGCCTGATGTTTACACTTAGTTTTCTCTGTGTAAAAGCCAAAGCTCCTCATTTATACAGACTGGTTATTGCAGTTATTGTATTGCGCAGTTTGTTTTTTCTGGTCTGTTTGCTGAATACGCATCTTTTTAATTATAAACTGATTGAGTTCATTCCTTTACTGGTTGCTTATGGAACCGGGATTTATGTGTGGAAGAAGGGCTATCGTCCGGCTATGTTTTTTGTAATCGGTTATAGTTTCCTGGTAATCGGCTTTTTAATCAAAATCCTGTTATTACTGGATGTAAGCTGGATGCCTTACGGGCCATTTTCTTATTATAGTCTGAGCTTCTGTTTTGTGTTTGAAATGATTCTGGTCTCTTTTGCCATTGGCGAAAGTGTAAGGGCTTTAAAGGATACGCTGAATAATGAACTGACCAAACTGGTGGATGAGCGTACGCAGGAAGTGGTTTCCAAGGCTGCAATCATTGAAAAACAAAACGAGGAAATCTGTTCGATGAATGCGATGCTGGAAAAGGATAATCAGGAACTGCATCTGAATATAGAGCGGGTCACCAAAGCCAGGGTGATGTCACATGAGGTGGATTTTGCAGAATTCAGTAAGATTTATCCGGATAGGGAAACCTGTTTTAAATATCTTTCGGAATTGAAATGGGCAAATGGGTATACCTGCCGTAAATGTCCGAATACCTTTTACCTGGCAGGATTTTTACCTTATAGCAGAAGATGCACCAAATGTGGTTATGATGAATCTGTAATAGCATATACCATTTTTCAGAACAGTAAAATTCCGATTAATAAGGCATTTTACATGCTTTTTCTGGTGTATTCAACAAAAGGAAAAATCTCTTCGCATAAGCTTTCCGGCTTATTGCTGATCAGACAGAGTACCTGCTGGGCCTATAACAGTAAAATGCAGAAGATTTTGCAGGAACGTAAAAAAGAGCTGAAGAATAGCGGTGAAGGGGGATGGAGCAATCTTATAATTTCACCTGCCTGATAATATTTTTGATATTCAGCTCCACGATATCTGTCATGGTTTTGCAGTCCAGATAATGGGTGTCGGCAAAATGTTGTGCCATACCTTTCTTTAAGGCTTCAATGTTTTCGGGGGTAGTGAGTGTTTCTGTATTGGATACATCACGCAGGTCTGCCAGACGATGTCTTTCGCTGCGTACACGGTGCAGGATGGAAGATTTTTCTTCCTGCTGATATTGCAGGTAAGTTTTGTCAGTGAGCTGATCCATACAGGTTTTTACATAGGGAAGGTTCTCTTTGAAAAATTGTGCAAGATATACTTTGATGTTTCCTTCATAAAATTGCTGATCAAAGTCAATAGCTCTGATTCTAAACTGTATATCGTCAAAGTCCGGGGTAATCTGTACCACGAAATTATAAGCTCTCATATCGCCTAATAACATGACTAAACAGCGTTCGTTGAATTTTACAAATTCTTTGGCTATACGGGTAGGGTTGTACTCCGGATTATGCAGATACATTTTGGCAAATACATCTCCCGGAATTCCAGCTACATGTTCTTCAATCAGGGTTTCTCCGTCAACCAGATAGTTTACCTGGTTTGGAGACAGGATCTCTTCCAGCTCTAAACCATAAATTCTTGATGCATCGGCTTTTTTAACATAGAAATAGTCGTAAACATCATTTAATTTATTGACTATTTTGACTCTGAACGGATGTGTATTTCCAAAGGTGCAGTATTCAATTTTATCAATGTATTTGTGCTGAACGATACGCAGGTTACCGGATGCTTTTAAATTGGCGTAAATAACTTTCAGTCCGTTATGTAATTGTTCAATCCGGTCTGCAGGGTAAATCGGTGCCTCCCAGAGTGAATCTTTACCGTATTTATCCATAATCGGATAGGCTTCATTAAAGACTAACAGGTCGTTATAGGTAATTGGAAGTTTTGAATCACGCTGATAAGTCCGCAGATACTTTTGCAAAGCCGGTGTAACCGGGAAAATAGGTTTCTTGCGCGATATTTTTACATCATTAGGTTCCATACACAGGTAATTTACAATTTTTTTTCTTCCGCAGCGGCTATATCTTCTGCATCGGGCTCCATAGATTCCTGCTGGCTGCCGGCTCTGGCTTCATATTGCAGATTGATATAGATTGGGAAGTGATCGGAATCGAAATTTGACAGGCGTTTAATCTGCTTTAGCTTGAAGTCTGTCGAGATAAATGCATGGTCGAGCGGGAAACGCATGATGGGATAGTGTGCATGGAAGGAATTGTAAAATCCCCGGCCTCTTCTGGGATCTAAAAGACCACTCATTTTTAGAAATAATTCTGTTGTGTAACTCCAGGCAACGTCATTCATGTCCCCGATTACGATCACGGGATCCTGAATTTCTTTAGCTAAATCAGCGGTTAATAAGAGTTCTTTATCTCTTTCAGTTGATCTTGGATTTTCATTGGGTACAGGCGGGGTAGGATGTAATGCATATAACTGTATCCTGGTACCGTTTTTCAGTATAACTGCAGTATGTATAGATGGAATATCTTTTTCAACCAGGTAATAAACTGCTGAGTCTGTCAGTTCCAGTTTTGAATATAGCAGCATTCCGTAAGTATTCTCCAAAGGGACTTTAACCTGAAACGGGAATTCTTTCTCCAGTTCTTTTGTGTCATTATCCCAGCGCTGGTTGGTTTCCAGCATAAGAATAATATCGGGATTGTTTTTTCTGATCTCACGCAGGCAACCGCCTGAATTTGTATTGTCCTGGTATACATTGGCAATCATGATACTGATGCTTTGATCGGGGAGATCGGTAACTGCACGCAGGATCTGTTTTTTACCCAGGGGGGTGAAAGGGACAATCTGTATAAAAAGATAAAGAATGTTCAGACTGATTAAACCGATAAATATAAGCTGATATATCGTTTGCCTGTCATCAAAAAAAATCAGCAGAAAAAGGCAGACAACGGAAAGTACCAGTTTTTGCAGACGTGGGTAGTCAAAAATTCTGAAGGTCCAGTAATCATGTTTAATCAGCGACAGCAAGGTAAAAGAAAGCAGAAGAATGGTCAGTATAGTAATGAATAAATGCATGGCTGATGGAGATAAGGTTAATAGGGTCAAAAGGTACTAAAAAGAGCTGTTCAGCCATTTTTTTAAACTTGCGGATTTATCACGGCTGACCAGGATACTGTCTTCATTTGCAGGAACCAGCTCAATTTTCAGTTTGCCGTTAAAAGACTGGTAAATTTTATGAATAGACCTGACTGAAACAATGTACTGGCGGCTTACCCGGAAAAAGTCCTGTGGATTTAATTCATGTTCCAGCTCTTCGAGCGTTTGTTCAATCATATATCGCTGTCCCTGATGTGTGGTCAGGTAATTCTTCTTGTTTTCTGAAGAAAAATAAGCAATGTCTGTAGTCACAACCGGTACAAACATATCCCGGTAGGCAACCAGAAAACGCGAGCGGTAAACATGGTCTCTGATTTCTATTTTCTGAAGAATTTCCGGCATACCGGAATGATCAGCTTTGCCCAGCATATTTTTAACCTTACGGATGCTGTTTTCCAGTTTAGCTGCTTCAAGTGGTTTTAAAAGGTAATCTATTCCATTGACTTCAAATGCTCTGAGTGCATATTCGTCATAAGCAGTAATAAAAATAACCTGGGATTGAATTTTAACCTGGTTAAAAAGCTCAAAACTGAGTCCGTCGGTTAAACGGATATCCATACAGATCAGATCCGGATGCTCATTTTCACTGAGCCATTGTATACTTGCCCTGATCGTGTGTAACTGTCCGGTAATTTGTATCGTATTGTCCAGTTTAATCAGCATTTCTTTTAACCTTAATGCATTGGGGATCTCATCTTCTATAATTAAAACGCTAAGCATATCTACTGGTTTGTCGGTCGGTAATAATGGTTTATTGATGGATGACAATAAATTAAATGGATGATTTTAAGTTTAAGGGCCTCGGTTTATGGTTCAGTAACAACGGGATTCTGACCTCAAAATAATCCGCTGTGTTATTAATTACAGGTACTCCATCACCTAATAACAAGTATCGTTCCCGTATATTTTTGAGGCCCAGTTGTGAACCGGGTTCCCGGGTTAGTTTGAGGGATTTATTATTCTTTACAACTATCCATTGATCATCCGTTGAAAAGATATCAATGGTTAAAGGATGGTCTGCGGAGAAGGAATTATGTTTAATGGCATTTTCAATAAGCAGCTGCAGTGTTAAAGGAGCAATGCCTTTATCACTTAATTCTTCAATGTTTGAAAAATTGATCTGTATAGCTTCCCCGTAACGGGTTTGATAGAGAAACAAATAGGCATGGATAAATTCGAGCTCAGCTTTAACTGAAATGGTGTTTTGGGGCCGGTTGGTCAGCATATACCGGTAAATAGAGGATAACTTGATGACGTAGTCTACGGACAGGGCCGGGTTGTCAGGGATCAGGGAAGCGAGTGTACTGAGATTGTTAAATAGAAAATGAGGGTCCAGTTGCAGTTTGAGTGCATCCAGCTGGGCCTGTGTAGCATGTTGTCTCATCACTGAGGTCTCTAACTGATTGTCTTTCCATTTATGGAAAAAGTGCTCGGCAGCGAATACAGCTGTAGCCAGTAAAGAGAAAATAAAGCTGAAAATGATGATCTGGCGGAACAGGAGCTGATCGGCAGAAAACTTACTTGGAAGTTCAATCTGAAAAATAGGGATCAGGGTAATGGAAATAAGAGAAATATGCAGCAGGAACTGTACGACAAACCTGGTCATAATCTTCCTTTCCCAGGGAAGCTTTTTATTAAGCCTTAAGGTCAGCTGTATACCGGTCTCAAAAAGAAGTGCTGCATAAGACATCGTAAGCAGGACATCTACAAACAGGAAATCCAGAAAGGAAAATTGCCGCCAGCTATGAATTGATCTTTCGTAAGGATTAATTAAAAAGAAAAGCAGAATAAGGATTAACCCAAAACTGGGATATCCATATAACCGGAAAGATCTGTAACCTGAAGTTGACATCTAAACAAAAATAGGTTTAAGCATTAATATAAATGTCATTTTTAAATATTAATACAGATTTTGTCCGGAAGGTTCTGCAGCAGATTTATGCGGGAAAGAATTGGCTACAGGAATAGGATTCCGCAGGTGAGCAGCAATACCAGTCCGATTAAAATAACCGGTGCTAATTTGATCAGATTATATATTTTTCTTACAGATGAGGTTGTTTTCGCTTTTAAAGTCATGTTCCGTTTCTTTAATTCTTAAACTATTAATGTTGTCATGTTTTACGGAAACAAATATCAGACAATAGCAAATTCAAATTCTTTTCTGACGACCGACTTAGCAAAATAACGAGCTGAAATTACAAGAATAGCGACTCAGTTTGGTATTGACTACAAAGAGATATATTATCCTGTAGTTATTTAGACTGAATATAGATAATGTGTTATCTTTGCCCGTCTAATTCTTACCATACATTATCACACACACACATTTGATGAGATTTTTATACACTACACTTTTATTATTCAATTCTATAATTGGTTTTGCACAGGTTACCGGAAGTATTACCGGAAAAATCAGCCTGGTGGATGGCCAGTCTGCCGGATCTGTTGCTGTTTCCATAGTTGAATTGCATAAAAATACCCTGACTGATGATCATGGTAATTATTCTTTCAATAAGGTCATTCCGGGAAAGTACATTATCCGGATTCAGATGCTTGGAGCGGCCCAGCAGGATTTATCGGTCACAGTTATTGCCGGAAAAACTATTAAAGCGGATTATCAGTTAAACAAAGAAAATGTTCAGGCTTTACAGGAGGTAACCATAGGAGGAACGGCTAATAAGTTCTCTAAAAAGGAGAGTGTTTATGCGGCAAGACTTCCGCTGAAGAACCTCGAAAATCCGCAGGTCTATATTTCTATTCCTAAAGCACTCATTCAGGAGCAGCTGGCTGTAGATTTAGGAAGTATTTCTAAAAATGTTCCCGGATCGGGCATACCTATGCTGGCCAACCAGGGAAGAGTTACTTTCCGGTCACGTGGTTTTGAGACTGAACCGATGGTCAGGAATGGGGTTGCAGGTTTTGCCTATACTGCTATTGATCCGGCTAACCTGGAACGGATAGAAGCCATTAAAGGCCCTTCTGCAACGTTGTTTGGAACTAATTTGTCCAGTTATGGTGGTTTGTTTAACCGGGTAACCAAAAAGCCTTATAATGGGGTTGGTGGAGAGGTTTCTTTATTTGGCGGCAGCTGGGATTATAAAAGAATGGCCTTCGATATCAATACGCCATTAAATGCTGATAAAACTGTATTATTCCGTTTAAATGGTGCAGGGACTTATGAAAATAGTTTCCAGGACGCAGGTTTTACAAAGAGCTTTAGTGTGGCTCCCAGCTTTTCTTATCAGATCACGGATAAACTTTCCATGTTGTTTGATGTAGAATATGGACAGGCAGAAGGAACTTCTGTGGTACGCTTTAATCCTTATACCAAGAATGATTCAAAGGTTGAAAAAGTAAAAATCCGGAATATCAGGGACATGAATTTTCCTTATGATCAGCTGTTTGGAAATAATGACCTGGCCTACAGAACACAGATGGTCAATATATTTGCCCAGTTCAACTATAAAATGTCTGAAAAATGGACTTCCCAGACAGTGATGTCCAGATCAAGTACAGCTATCAGGGGATATATTTCTGCGCTTAACGGCGTATCTGATACGCAGCTGAGTGCTTTGGTCATGAGAGGTTATACTTCATTTATAGCAACAGATATTCAACAGAATTTTACCGGGGATTTCAAGATCGGCTCTCACCGTAACAGGGTCGTGCTTGGTCTCGATTTTTATAACAATACAAATACTTTTGACAGGGTTCATGTGACTGGTCCGGTAGTTAATTTTGTGAACCCGGCTCCGGGTTCAGGAATCAGCAAAAAGACTATTGATGATCTTGCACCAACCAAAGCCGGTAAAATAAGAAATGAATCTAATGCGGATAACAGTTATGCTGTTTATGCTTCTGATGTATTCAATATTAACGACAGATTACTGGCAATGCTGAGTCTTCGTCTGGATCGTTTTCAGGCTGATGGTGTTACGGTAGTTGCTACTGATAAAAATACGGGTGCTTATGGTCAGACCGCGCTTTCACCAAAACTGGGGCTGGTCTATCAATTGATTAAAGATAAGATTTCTCTTTTTGGAAGTTACATGAACTCTTTTACCAATAAATCGGGTGCAGATATCAATGGAAATGTTTTCAAACCTGAGCAGGCAAATCAACTGGAAACAGGGATTAAAGCTGATATTTTTGATCATAAGCTGGTGGGTACTATCAGTTATTATGATATCAAGGTAAAAGATATGCTCCGGGACGATCTGGCAAACCCGACTTATCAGATTCAGGATGGTAATCAAAAGAGCAGAGGGGTTGAAATTGAGCTGACGGCAAATCCATTTCCAGGGTTTAATATCATAGCCGGATATGCCTATAATGATAGTAAATTTATAGATGCTGCACCTTCGGTTGAAGGTTTAAGACCAGCTTTGTCGGGGCCTGATAAAATGATTAATTTCTGGCTTAGCTATAAATTCCCTGCAGGACAGCTGAAAGGTTTTGGTGCTGGTTTTGGCGGAAATTCAGGAAGTTCTTCTTATCAGACCAATACAACCACTTCAAAAATAATTATTCCCGGATATACGATGTTTGATGCAACAGTATTTTATGATCAGCGTCGTTTCCGCATCGGAGTTAAGGTTGATAACCTGACCAGTGAAAAAGCCTGGTCCGTGCGTTTAACTCCTCAAAGTCCTGCCCGTTATATGGCTAATCTGACTGTAAGATTTTAAGTTGTGATTGTCTGGCCGGTTATTGGATGTAATCCGGTCAGACATTTTCTAATCAATTGATAAACAATAATTACAGCGGTGACGGATACTGGTATAGGGAACTCCCTGGTAAGTGCCGTTTTCCGGAACGGTAAAGTCCTGCCTGATTATATACAGACCTTTCATTGTTGGCATAAAAACGGCCTCTCCATGTTCGTCAGTCTCTAGTGATTTCTCCCAGTTCTCCGGGTTGAAAACACGTAATTTTGTAGCCTTATTTACTGGTTTGCCGTTATTGAAAGCCTTTACCACGATAAATTTTTCTCTGGCAGAGGTAACAATATCGAGAAACTGCACAGGTTTTGATACGTTTCCGGTATGTTCTGCCTGATAGACTGCACATAGATAATCAATCGGGCGTACATTTTTCCCCCCGGTTTTAGAACGGTCTACTACCGGAAGTTTTTCGTTGATTGCCAGGATCTGGTAGGTGCCTTTTTTGTTCGGGATAAATGAGCCTTCCCAGCAATCTGTTTTAGCCTGAATTTGTATCATGTTGCTTTTACCCAGCTCATCTATAATGGTGATTTTGAAATCTCCAAGTTGGGCAAGTTCAGCTCCGGTCTCCCGGTGACGTACGCCGTATTCATCTATTTCTCCAAAGCAGATCTGAATTTGTACAGGTTGATTTACTTTTCCTGAACCCTTTATATCAAACCAATAACCATGTGCCTGGCTAATCACCGGAACAATCAGCAGCGCCAGAAGAAGATAGATGTTTCTTTTCATAAGCCTGCAAATGTAAAATATTTTCAGACAGCATAGGGGTATTGGGCTTTAATTACGTTAAACCACTATAAAAGCTGTTCTGGCTTTTAATAAATCATAAAAAACAATAAATATATGAAATTCAAAATCCTGTTATCATTGATTGTAACAACGCTCTTAATCAGTTGTAATCCTTTCAAAAATAATGAGATTAACAAAGTAATTAATGCCTTCTATACCAAACACAAAGGACCATTTGAAGATGTCGATAAAAGTTTGCTGACAGCTTCCCTGGCATCACTGGTGGATAAAGCTATTGCAGAAGAGGTGAGATCTGCTGAAGAAATCAAAGCACTGAAATTATTGGATAAACCAGCCAGAATTGAAGGCGATATCTTTACCAGCCTGTCTGAAAGTTTTACTTCCTACGAAATAGGAGAAACTAAAATCCGGGATGATAAAGCTGCGGTATTAATAGAGTTTACCAATAATAAGTCTGGTGTGGAGACCTGGAAAGATGAAGTAGAACTGATCAAGGAAAACGGAGCCTGGAGAATTGACAATGTTCGTTTTAAAGGCGAGCGTTCAGTTGGTAAAAGCACCAAGGAAGTCTTGTCTCAGTTCCTGACACCGATAACTTCGGTAAAATCGGATGCGGACGATCAGCGCTGCAGGTTATCTGCTGGTAATCAGTATCAGTGGAGCAATATCAAAAAAGGGTGTATCCGTGTTTTTGAACTGCCTTTTAAACTGAGAAGTACGGATAGAACCTCCATCGCAAGTGTGATCTTCTCGGATGACCAGAAAAAAGCTGAGGTCTTTACACAAAAAACCAGTTGGGTTTTAAATAAGAAATCTTTAACGGCTTATGAAACTGAATCTGCAGAGGATGGCGTGTTTCTGGAGAAACGAAATAATGTCTGGAGATTGGGAGAGCTGAAAAACGGAAAAACTATTTATTCGGCAAATACAGAATAGTGTATTCCCTTTGACAGGGCTTTATTAGGATTAAGGCATGATAAATAGCTCAATTAAAAACAAATTTATAAGAATGAAAACCAAAATATTATTAGCTGTAGCTGCCATTGTGATTTTATCCGGTTGTAATAATTCTAAAAGTAAAAGCGCAGCTAAAACTGTGGATGCATTTTATAAGAATTATACCGGGCCTTTTGAAGCCGCCGATAAAACGTTACTCTCAGCGGAACTGACTGCACTGATCAATAAAGCGATTGTGCTGGAAAATGAATCAGCTGCTGAACTAAAAGCTGCAAATTCAACTGATAAACCAGCCATGATAGAAGGGGATATCTTTACAAGTCTTTATGAAAGTTATACTTCCTATAAAGTTGGCAGGGTAAAAACTGACGGGAATCAGGCGACGGTAAGGGTAGAGTTTACCAATAACCGGGAGGGAAATATCGTCTGGACTGATGAGGTGAACCTGGTTAAAGAAAATGAGGTTTGGAAGATTGATAATGTACGTTATCGGATGAAAAACGCCCCAAATGATAACCTTAAAGAAATATTGGCTGTTTTTCTGGCGCCGGCATCAGTAAAGATAGTAAACTGAAAAACGATTTATGAGAGGTTTGTGTAGTAGATGTCTATTATTCAGGTGATTAATAGTTAATTATACGCATATTGTTTATGGAGCTGTGGAGATATTTTCTTATATTGGTTAAAGCTCTATACCTAAAAAACCAAATATAAATTTTATGAAAACCAAAATTCTATTATCGTCTCTGATTGCTGTCGTACTTTTATTAAGTTGCAGTAATCCTAAAAACAACCAGGTAGGTAAGGTGGTTCACGCGTTTTACAAGTATTATAAAGGTAAATATGCTAGTGCAGATAAGGGTTTACTGTCTGCTCCTTTATCTGCGTTGATTGATAAGGCGCTTGCCAGAGAAGCGTCATCCGCTGAGAAGCTTAAAGCATCAAAATCAACAGATAAGCCGGACATGATTGAAGGTGATATTTTTACCGGTTCGAAAGAAGGCTATACTTCTTATAAAGTTGGAGAAGTTAAAAAAGAAGGAGATAAAGCCACTGTTTCGGTTGAATTTACCAACAAGAATGCTAACAATACAACATGGAAAGATGATGTATTGCTGGTAAAGGAAAACGGAACATGGAAAATAGACAATGTGAATTACAAAGGGGATACCGGACCGGGTAATAATATTAAAGATGTACTGACCAATTTCTCTTCTCAGCAGAGACCGGTTATGGTAGGCGGAGATTCTGATGCGCATGGATGTAAGGCTTCTGCAGGATATACCTGGAGCGAGCTGAAAAAGACCTGTATCCGCGTGTTTGAATTACCAGTGAAATTAACTAATCCTGATGGTACTATGATGGCTGGAGTTGTCATTTCTGATGATAAAAAACAGGCTGAAGTCTTTGCCAAAGAAGGAAATTTCATCTTAAATCAAAAGTCAGAAACAGCTTATGCCAATACAGCTCCGGATGGTGGTCTGTTTTTAGAAAAGAAAAATGGAAGCTGGGAGTTCGGTAAAGTGAAAGATGGAAAAGCTTTATACTCGGAAGGTAAAAAATAGTTTAATACGAATTAAACCATTACAAAAAAACAGCCTGCTTCTATTAGGACAGGCTGTTTTTTTGTAACAGGTATTCAAATGTATAGCGGGGTTGATAACCGAACCGGTTTTTGGCCTTGTCAGATACATACACTCTATCGATACTATCCGGTAAAACCCAGCCTCTGTCCTGATAGATGGAAAGGATATCCGGATAGTGTTTTTTTATAACTTCCAGCGGAGATGTTTTTAATAAAACCAGATCCTCTTTCCCAAATGGTGAGCCGCTGGAAATATTAAATAGCTCACACTGTTCAAATTTCTGGTCCAGTGCCAGTCTTAATGCCTCTGCGCCATCTCTTTCGTCCAGACCTCTGTAGAGTCTGTGATTGGCTTTCAGATTGGCTGTTTCCGGTAAAAACCTTCCTACCCTGTAGACTGATGTCTGCAAAACTTCTTTGTTAAAGAAGTCTTTACAGAGCTGTTCTGCGCATTGTTTGGTGATGTCATAGATATCTCTGGGCTGCTCGGTTAAAGTTTCATCTACCCATACTGCCTGATCCGGATTGAGCATAGCTGTCCCGTAAATAGAGGTCGTACTGATATAAAGAAACTGCTTTACCTGATTTTTAACTGCGGCATTTAACAGGTTGAGCGTACCTTTGATATTGACGTTGATGAAATCTTCTCTGGGATATTTAAGTTCATAATGCTTACCATGAATGGCTGCGGTATGAATTATGGCATCAATATTTTGTGTGATCAATTCCACAGGAGCTTCCTGCTGTATGTCTGTCAGCTGATCGGTAGTCGGAGCAGGGATAAGATCAATTCCGATAACTTCGTGACCGTGATTTCTTAAATGATTAACCGTTACCGAGCCTAACTGACCGGATGATCCTGTAACTAAAATCCGCATGATATTGATTTAAATGATGTATTCTTTGATAAAAATGCTTAAACTATCGCAAAAAAACGGCAATGGGCGAAAAGATCATATCAAAGGTAATCGGTACTTTGACTGAAGATGATAGTCTTCCGGACTGGTGGATAGGAGAAGAAATTGAGATTCCATTTTTCGATCACGAAAAAGTGGGGATTAGTTTTACTGACTATGATCAGGAACATGATGAGACTTTTTTAGCAGAGGCCGATGATGCTTTACGGCATTTTCTCGCCCTGGATACCAAAGACAGGGCGGCTGTAACTCATCTGGTCTATACAAATTGTATGGATTTTCTGGAAGCGGTTGAGCCGGACCCGGCAGATGATGATTTGCGTGCAATTACTGATGAAAGTGAGATCTGGAAGTTTGTTCAGCCCACAGAGATTTATGTGACAAGACGGCTTTATGAACAGGAAGATCTTTATGTTCAGGTGGCCTGTGCCTGTGACTGGGACCAGGAACATGGTTTGCAACTGGTATTCAGACAGGGGAAAAAGTTAACGCGTGTAAGTGGTCAGGATGGGCATTTAACAGAGGCTGATGCTTATGGTAAACCGGATAGTGAGGATTTTTTGTTGTCTCAGTTTTAGTAAAGCATAAATGGAAATACTTCTGATCATAGTGCTTATTGCAAGTGTAATGGGTTTTTTATACTATTATCAAAGCAGAAAGAACAAAGATGGTTTTGAGAAGGTGCTCAGTCAGGTTGAACAAATGTCAGCTCATGATTATGAAGAGCAGGTGAGGGAAAAGCAGTTGCAGCTGGAGAAAACCAGACTGAAGAATATAGTCACAAAAGAGGCCTTTTTTTATTCGGGACAAGGTTGCTTTACCCGGTCAGGAAATCATAGGGACCAGACAAAGTATATCAAAATATACGTAGGTGAGGATCAGATGAGGGAATTTTATGCTGAGCCTTATTCTATTGCAGGGACTTATGATCATGATTACTATATTAAATATTTTGATGGAAAGCCTTATGTATCGCTAACACTGCTGCAAACCTTATATCTTTTTGATGAATCAAAGTGGCGTAAAGTATTAGCTCCGGTTGAATATACTGAAGGATTAGGCTATAACTTTTTAGAATTTCTACAGCTTTCATTGCCTGAGAGGCATCCGGATGATCAATGGCTGAAAGATAGAAGTTCAGGTACGTGTAATAGATTATATTTTAAGGACCTGACTACTGAAGAGATTTTGCGGGTGCCGGATTAGCTATTTGCTGAACGGCCTGATCAACTCTGTATTTATATCATATGCGTTTAATTATAGCCCTCTTTCGCTTTAAAGAGAGGCTATATATGTTATTTAACAGATAAATCATTTAAAAAATTCAGCATATCATTACCAATTTCTTTACAGTGGGTTTCAAGAGCAAAATGACCTGTATCATAAAACTTAACAATAGCCTTTGGCATATCACGCTTATACGCTTCAGCTCCGACAGGTAGAAAGTAGGGGTCCTTATTTCCCCAAACAGCTAAAAATGGAGGTTGGTATTTCCTGAAATATTCCTGAAAGCGGGGATATAATGCAACATTAGTTCTGTAGTCAAGCACTAAATCCAGCTGAATTTCAATATTTCCCGGGCGGTCTAAAAAGAATTGATCTAATGAATAGGCTTCCGGAGCGATCAGTGAAGGATTGGACGCGCCATGATAATACGAGAACCGCGTTGCTTCTTTAGATACGAAGTCTTTTAACGACTCACGATTTGCTTTGGTAGGATGCTCCCAGTAATTTCGAATGGGATTCCACTCGTCACTCAGACCTTCTTCGTATGCATTACCGTTCTGCGATATGATAGCTGTTATTTTTTCAGGATTTGCCATAGCGATCCTGAAGCCTGTCGGTGCGCCATAGTCAAAAACGTATAAGGCAAAGCATTTTATCTCCATTTTATCAATCAAAGCCTGAACAGTATTTGCCATGTTATCAAATGTATACTGAAACTGATCATGACTCTTAGCTTCCGAAAATCCGAAGCCTGGCAGGTCGGGTGCTATTATATGGTATTGTTCGCTCAAAATTGGTATCAGATTCCGGAACATATGTGATGAGGTTGGGTAGCCATGAAGTAATAGTATGACGGGAGCATCTTTAGTGCCTGCTTCGCGGTAGAAAATATCTAAGTTATTTACTTTGATACTCAAATATTGGATCTTGTTGTTTTTCATATTAATCTTATTTAGTGTTCTATGTTTTCATAAACCAAAAATAGGAGGTATATTTAAGCTCTGAAAACGATTAATAATGATTTGAATAATCATAAATAAAGATGAATACAAATGATTTAAAGATTTTCGAATCTGTTGCAGTTAATGCGAGTTTCACCAAGGCAGCTGAAGAGATGTTTACGGTTCAGTCTAATATAACCGCGAGAATAAAGAATTTGGAAAGTGAATTGAAAATAGAACTATTCACCCGTACATCCAGAAAAGTTATACTGACTGAAGAAGGTAAGATATTTTTGACATATAGCCGGAAAATAAATAGTTTGGCTAATGAAGTCAAGGAGCTTTTTAGTGCTCCTGATAGATTATCAGGTATCTTAAATATCGGTTGCATTGAAACGACGATGGCGCTAAAGGTACCGGGTGTGATCAATCATTTTACCAATCAGTATCCAGGTGTAACACTTAATTTTTCAACTGGTACATCTATAAAGCTTATTAGTGATGTATTAAACTTTAAACTTGATGCTGCTTTTGTCGTGGCACCGATATTTAATCCTGAACTTAGTTCACTGGTTATAAAAGAAGAAAAATTATCCATTATATCTTCGGTGAATCAGAGAGATTTGGGGCATCTTGGTATACAACCTGTGAAAATAGTGGTTTTTGATCAGGGTTGTAGCTATAGACAAAGACTTGAAACCTGGCTTAGTAATCAGGGGATTTTTAATTATCAATGCACTATCTTAAATACCTTAGAAGGGATTATTAATTTTGTAGAGGCAGGAGTCGGAATTACTGTGCTGCCGGAAGAACTTATAAGGAAACATTATGATCATCGTCAGTTGAACAGTCATCCTCTTGAAGGCGATTTAAGTACACTCACCACTGTACTGATCAACAGGATTGATATTGCGCTTCCTAAGACATTGCAGATGTTTAAAAGATATTTTGAAAATGATGCTGTGATAGCTAATGCCAGCTAAAACCGGAAAATACAGGTTATTCTATGTTTCAGCCAAAAACAGAATCTCCTTTTTGGCCGAGACATAGACCCCTTAATTTAAGTATCTGGGTTTATAAGGCATTATATACTTAAAGATCTCCGGTCTTTTTAATATATCCTTTATCTACACCGTCGTCAATGAGCTTTTCTGCAAAATCCCATATCACTGCCGACCCATGCTCAATTTTTCTTGTTTTTTGTATCACTGTGTCATAAGGCACATTATATTCTGTCCATGTACCTCCCTGGTTCGATGCATTCTGTAAGATAGGCTCAAATCTGTCCATAGAGTGCGCAAATCTGGCTTCAGGTGTATCTCCGGTCTCAAATTCTTCCCAGATTGCTATGAATTCTTTTGCTTGTTTTTCAGGTAATAAGCCAAATATCCTTTCAGCAGCTTTACGTTCAGCAACTGTATTGTCATGATTGATAATTGTATCATAGAGAAAAACATCACCCGAATCAATTTCTACCAGGTCATGAATCAATAACATTTTCAGAACCTTTAAAGTATCAACAGGCTCATTGGCGTGTTCTGCAAGAGTAAGCGCCATAAGCGCCAGATGCCAGCTGTGTTCAGCATCATTTTCTCTCCTGTCACTATTAAAAAGGCGGGTTTTCCGCTGAATATATTTCAGCTTGTCGATTTCGTGAATAAAAGCAACCTGCTGGAGTAATTTGTCTGAATTCATAATAAGATTAATAATCCTCAAATATAAATACGGAAAGCTATTATCATTAATGGATTCTCAAATATTACAAACCAGTGTAATTAGAGCGGTTTGATCCGGATCTTTTACCGGTCAATAAAAATTGTCCGGCTGACCGGAAATGTTTAACTTATACTTTATAAAAGATTTTGTCTGTTCCGCTTATTTTAACCTGATTTTAAAAAATGACCCGCGTTACATCATCAAACCAGAAATCGATACTGTTGTATCTGCTGCTGACTTTTCTGATCAGTGGTGTATTTTACTTTTTAATTATTTATAATGGTAAACTCAGTGCTGCTAATGGCCGTTATACTACTGGTCTGATGTGGTCTCCTGCATTTGCTGCTTTTATAACCTGTTTGCTATTGAAAATTGATATCCGAAGCCTGGGCTGGGAGTGGGGAAAGACAAAATATCAGGTTCAAAGCTATTTTCTGCCGCTTTTATATGCACTGATCGCTTATGTGTTTGTCTGGTGTACCGGCCTGGGAGGATTTTATAATACAAGCTTCGTTGGGGAAACTATGCTTTCTTTGAGATTAGGTAATTTACCACCCTGGATAACTATCATTATTTATTTTTTATTAACCGGTGGTTTGGGGATTTTTAAAAGCATGGCCAATGCGCTGGGTGAAGAGATTGGCTGGAGAGGTTTCCTGGTACCAAGACTATATAATGACTACGGGTTTACAGTTACGTCGATTGTTACCGGACTGATCTGGGGTTTATGGCATTATCCAATATTGCTTTTTGCAGATTATCATAGCGCAACCCCGCCATGGTATGCACTGAGCTGTTTTACCTTAATGACAGGAAGCATGGGTTTTATGTATACATGGTTTAGAATCCGTTCCGGTAGTTTGTGGACAGCAGTTTTGTTGCATGCCAGTCATAACCTGTTTATACAATCTTTTTTTAGCCCGATAACTACTGATAATGGAAAAACGGCTTTTTATATTGATGAATTTGGTATTGTTTTACCTGTGATCTCCGTAATTATAGCGGTAATTTGCTGGTTAAACCGGAAAAAGTTAATACCAAAAATTAATATGAATGTTTCTTGAATGCCATCTGGTAACATGATTTGATTTAACTATTGTTTTATGTGAAATTTTGTTGAAATAATAGATATATTTGGTTTCAGCCTCGTGAAACAGAGTATGGATTTCTATGAATTTTCAGCATACAGTAAGTTATCAGATGATGAACTGGCAGTTTTGCTCAGATCAGGTGATCAGATTGCTTTTACTGAAATCTATGAGCGGTATAAATCCCTGCTGCACCGGCATGCGTATAAATGGATGCAGGACAGAGATGATGCTAAAGATATTGTGCATGAAGTATTCTCCAATCTGTGGACTAAACGGGAAACGCTGACCTATACTGCAAATCTTGGCCCTTTTCTTTATGCTTCTGTGCGTAACAGAATATTTAACCTGCTGGCTCATAAGCGTATTGCTTCTGCTTATCTGTCTTCATTACAACAGATTGCGGATAATGGAGCGTATATTACTGATCAGGCAATGAGAGAAAAGGAACTTCGTTTGATTATTGATAAAGAAGTTTCAGGACTCCCGCAAAAGATGCAGGAGGTATTTAAGCTCTCCAGAAATGAAAGTTTTAGTCATCGGGAAATTGCCCGGAAACTGGATTTATCGGAGCAGACAGTCCGAAAACACATACAACATGCTTTGAAAATACTGAGAGTTAAACTGGGTATTTTCTTTCTTCTTTTTCTTTTTTTTGCCTCTTAAATGATTGCTGATTTGCAGCTTTTCTCTGTATTCATTACTTCAGCAATTTTATTTTAAATTGTTTTACCCCATGAGCCTTTCTCAACTGTATCTTATTTAGTAGCTAAATCTATTTAATGTAGTAGTGAAAAAAATATGGATGAAGAAGAACTTCAGTCGCTTTTAAAGAAATATGTTGATGACAGATGTACGGATGAGGAAAAGGCTTTATTAGAGACCTGGTTTCTCAGATATGAACCTCATGAGGTTCCGGAGCTGACGGAAAATGAAAGGGAACAGGATCTGTCAGCGGTATGGAATCATCTTGAAACTGAATCTGACAGACCGGCGGGAAGATCCCGTCTGGTCCCTTATTTATCTGCAGCAGCGATTCTGCTGTTAAGCGGCTTAGCGTTGTTTTTTTACCGCCATAATCCTCAGGTAGCAGTTAAAGCAGAAAGTTCATATGCCAATGATGTTCCATCGGGCAAGAATAAAGCTTATTTAACTCTTGGAAATGGGAAAAAGGTTTCATTAAATGATGCAGTTAATGGTAATGTTATACAACAGGAAGGTGCGGAGGTTATTAAAACGGGAGATGGTTTGCTGGTCTATAAAGATAAAGGAAAGGGTGATAACACTGCAGTTCCCAATACTGTTGAAACTCCACAAGGGGGGCAATGGCAGCTGAATTTGCCGGATGGCACCAGGGTATGGTTAAACTCAGCTTCCAGATTAACTTATCCGTCAACTTTTTCCGGGCTCAAAACCCGTCGTGTGACTTTGAGTGGAGAGGCCTATTTTGAGGTAACCCCTGATAAATCAAAACCCTTTATCGTAATCACTGAAAAGCAGGTTGCTGAAGTACTGGGAACTCACTTTAATATCAATAGCTATAGTGATGAACCTGCAACCAAAACAACCTTACTGGAAGGCGCGATCAAAGTGTCCATGAATAAAAGCTTTGAAATTTTAAAGCCCGGGCAGGAAGCTGCCGTTTCGGATAAGATAAGTGTAGCTCATGTAGATACTGATAATGCTGTAGCATGGAAAAACGGCGATTTCATTTTTGGACAGCAGGATTTCAGAACCACAATGCGCCAGCTGTCGAGATGGTATAATATAGATGTTGTTTATGATGATTCGGCACCGGATGAGGTAAAGCTCCATGGATGGATATCGCGTAGTAAAAGCGTAGTGTCTGTTTTAAAGGTAATGGAACTTACCGGTGAAGTACATTTTAAAGTCAGAGGAAGGAGGGTAGTGGTGACTAAATAAGGAAAAAAACCAGAAGCTTAATACTCCTGGTTTAAGCCTGGTAATTAATAAAAATAATAATTAACCTGCGAGATGCCCCTGCTTCGAAACATAAAGGCAAATCGTAAAACCGACCTAAACAAATGTATAAAATATATACCAAGAAAAATGGTATGGGGTTCTCTCATGCCCATAAATTCCTTTTGTGTATGAGATTGACAATCATCATATTAATAGCAACTTTTATGCAGGTGAGTGCTGCTGGCTATGCACAGCGGATCTCCCTCAATGAGCGGAATGTTTTAATCGAAAAAGTCTTTAAAGAGATCCGTCATCAAACGGGTTACGACTTTATTTTCAACCCTGATATTATTCAGCAGAATAAAAGGATAAATATCAAAGTAAACAATGCGACTCTTGAAGAGACGTTGAATATTTGTCTGGATGGATTGCCTCTGACTTACACGATAGAGGAAAAAACTGTAGTGATTAAGCGTGGTGAAAATCGCTCTGCTGGCAATTCTATTAAAATAGTGGATTCGGTAAGCTACAGAGGAAGGGTTACCGAGGAGTCTGGTTTACCAATCGTTGGTGCTACTGTACGCGTTAAGGGAAAAAATAAAGGTGCAATCACCGATGCGGATGGGAAATTTTCAATTTCAGGATTTTCTGGACCTCAGGTTTTGATATTCTCTTATCTCGGGTTTGAAACACGGGAGATTCCTGCAGCTTCAGGTATAATGAATGTGGTTTTAAAAAGCTCACCGGGTGAACTGAATGAAGTACTTGTCGTTGCTTATGGAACTGTGAAAAAATCCAGTTTTGTAGGTTCATTGTCTCAGATTAAAGGAGAACAACTCGAGAACAGACAGGTATCCAATATTGGGAAAGCATTACAGGGACTGGCACCAGGTGTACAGGTTGCTTCATCCAGTGGACAGCCTGGTACAAATGCCACTATCAGAATCAGGGGTATAGGTTCAATCAATGCCTCAAGCGATCCGTTATATGTAGTTGATGGTGCACCTTTTCAGGGAAATATTAACTCGATCAATGTAAATGATATAGCTTCTGTCAGTATTCTGAAAGATGCATCTTCAAGTGCTCTGTATGGCTCAAGAGGAGCTAATGGTGTAATTATTATTACCACAAAGACAGGCAGGATTTCTGATGAACCACGTATTAATGCAAGTTTCAGCCGCGGTATTTCCAACCGTGCGGTTCAGGATTATAAGCAGATGAATACAGATCAGTATTTTGAGAGTTACTGGCTCGCATTGAAAAATAAACAACTGACCAATGGTTTAACTGATGCGCAGGCAAGTACGAGTGCAAGCAGCAGGATAACCAAAGCTTTGGGAATCAATCCATATGGTGCAGCTTATCCGCAGCCGGTGGGTCTGGATGGTAAAATCGTTCCGGGAGCTGCGCCTTTATGGGATGATAAGTGGAGTGATTATTTAGAGAGAAATGCAAGTCGTACACAAGCAGATTTAAGCTTTAGCGGTGGTAATGAGAAGAGCCAGTATTATATCTCTGGTGGTTATCTGGATGATAAGGGGATTGCTATAGGTTCCGGCTTTAGAAGATATAATGCCAGAGTGAATCTGACTACACAGGCTAAAAAATGGCTTAAAGCGGGATTAAATCTTTCTGCTTCGAACTCTAAACAGGATTATCCTCAGTCTGAGGATAGCAATACAGCGAATGTTATTCTCGTATCCAGATCTATACCGAGTTTTTATCCTGTCTATCAGCGTAATGCTGATGGCTCTTTTGTCTACGATGAGAAAGGTAATAAAGCATTTGATTTTGGTAATTACAGACCAAGTTCAGCCATGCCAAGGTCTAATCTTGCCGCTACGGTAGATTTGGATAAAAATGAGATCTTAACAGATAATGCCTCTGCAAGAGCATTTCTGGAAGCTGGAATTTTACCGGGATTGAAATTTAAAACATCTTACAGCGGTGATTATAAAAATATCAGCAGACATTTTTATACTAATCCTTTATATGGAGATGATGCGCCAATCAGAGGCTCTGTTTCAAAGTCCAGTAACCGGGAGTATTCATGGACCTGGAATAATATCTTCACTTATGAAAAGACTTTCAATGAAGATCACCACCTGAACCTGCTTGGGGGGCACGAGTTCTTTAGCAGAAATATCCGCCAGATATCCGGCAGTCGCCAGGGTTTTGTATTACCTGATTTGTACGAGCCTGATGCAGCAGCACAATTAAATGAATTTGGAGGTTATGCTGATAATTACAGATTGTTAAGTTTTTTAGGCAGAGCTGAATATGATTATAAAAATAAATACTTCTTTTCAGGGTCATTACGTACTGATGGTTCGTCGAGGTTTTCGCCTGAAACCAGATGGGGAACATTCTGGTCTCTTGGTGGATCATGGAGAGCCTCAAAGGAAGATTTTCTAAAAGACTCCGGCTGGTTAAGCAATCTGACTTTAAGAGCAAGTTACGGCGCACAGGGAAATGATGATATTGGTACTTACTACGCTTACGATGGTTTATATGCTATCTATAACAACCTAAGTGAAAATGGATTAGTAACTAAACGTCTGGCTACGCCAAATCTGAAATGGGAAACTAATCTGAACCTTAATATAGGTATAGATTTCGGGATTTATAAAGACCGTATATCCGGTTCGGTAGAGTATTTTAACCGGGCTTCCAAAAATTTACTGTTTAGTCTGCCAAAAGCACTCTCAACTGGTTTCGGGTCTATTGATGCAAATATTGGCGCATTAAAAAATACTGGTATAGAAGTGCAGATCAATGCTATCCCTGTAATGACAACTAACTTTAAATGGACTTTAAATGTTAATGCAACGCATTATAAAAATAAAATCACACAGCTGCCACAGAATAACCAGATTGTAGGAACTAAATTACTGAGGGTTGGTGGTTCTATTAATGATTTCTATATTAGAGAGTGGGCAGGAGTAGATCCGGCAAACGGAGATCCGCTGTGGTATACCAATAATGATAAAGGTGAAAAAGTAACCACAAATGATTATACAAAAGCTGCATTTTATATTGAAGGCAGCTCTCTGCCGGATTTATTAGGCGGGGTAACCAATACCATTAACTATAAGCAATTTGAATTATCAGCTATGCTGGCTTATAGTCTTGGTGGAAAGGTACTGGATCGTGATTACGCTTCATTGTTACAAAATGGTAACCGTAGCGGAGGATCATGGTCTGCTGAAATATTAAATCACTGGACACCGGAAAACCCTAATACTGATGTGCCAAGATTGACCACAGATAACCTTGGCTGGACACAAACGTCTACCCGTCAGTTGTACAGTGCTACATATGCGCGTTTAAAAGCTGTAACGCTGGGATATAATTTATCAAAGAGTTTATCTGGCAGACTTGGGGTTCAGAACCTGAGATTTACACTGACCGGTGAAAACCTGCTTACTTTTTACGGGCATAAGGGAATGGATCCTGAACAAACCATTAATGGTTCAACGTATTTCAGATATCCTGCAATGCGGACTTTTTCTGCTGGAATCAACGTGACTTTTTAATTATGACTTTTAATTATTTCAATATGAAGACCAGAATAATTACTTCAATAATGGTAGGTGCTTTCCTTTTATCCTTTACAGGATGCAAGAAAGAACTAACCACAAGCTCAAGCCAGGACGTACCTGAATCTGCGATTTATAAGGATGTAGCTAATATAGAGGCTGTTTTAAACGGAACCTGGGCCTATATGAATGAAGAATTCTTTACCTATGCTAACCCAGGTTATTCTACAATATTAAGAACCAGTGATGCGATGGGGAGTGATGTTGCTGTCAATCCCAATAAATATGGTTTTGCGGATGCCTACGCTTTTAATGGTGCTAATAATCAGGGCCGTTTGGAAGCTATATGGACTATTTTGTACAAAGTGATCAATAATTGCAATAATATCATTACCAAAATTGATGCATCAAGCGGATCGGCTGATAAAAAGGCACAGGTTAAAGGACAGGCACTGGCTTTAAGGGCCAATAGCTATTTGAATTTAGCAACTTATTATCAGTTCTCTTATCTTAAAGATCCACAGGCAAAGGCAGTGCCTGTTTATACTGAGCCAACAGTAGCTGGTACTGAAGGTAAGCCAAAGTCTAGTCTGGAAGATGTCTATAAATTGATTACTGCTGATCTTACGCAGGCAGAAACATTGCTGGCTAAATATTCAAGATCGGCTAAATTCAAAATTAATATAGATGTGGTGCATGGCCTGCAAGCCAGAACTTATCTGAACATGGGTAAATGGGCACTTGCGGCCCAAAAGGCAGGGGCGGCCAGAGCAGATTATACTTTTATGGCACCAGCAGATTACTATCTTGGATTTAACGATTTGAGTAATAATGAGTGGATTTGGGGACAGGGACAGACTCCTAATCAAAGCAATGCGAGTTATGCTTTTCAGTATCTGGATGTAAGTTCTGAATCAGCCTATTATTACAGTTTTATGGCTGATCCTAATTTTAAAACATTATTTGATGATTCTGATATCAGAACAAAATTGTTTGCGTGGGATAATCTGCCAGGCAGAGAAGGTTTTCTGCGTTATGCTAAATTTAAACTCCGTGTTGATCAGACAGGGGATATAGTGCTGATGCGTTCTGCTGAAATGGTATTAATACAGGCAGAAGGATTTGCCAGAAACTCTGATCTGACTACTGCGGTTCAATATTTAAATGAATTACGTACTGCCAGAAAAGCTATTCTTTTTGACCTCGCCGGAAAAAGTGCGGATGATGTAATCAATGCTATCCTGATAGAAAGAAGGAAAGAGCTATGGGGTGAAGGTTTTGCATTATCTGATATCTTAAGAACACAGGGATCTGTAAAACGGTCTCCATATCTGGATGAAAACGGACAGCCTAAAATGGTAACGATTACTACTCCGGACGGACAGACTAAAACTGTGCAGGCAGAACAGCATACCACATTGAGATTCCCTGATAAATCGGCCTTTAAACCTAACAGCCCATATTATTTATTTAATATTCCACAGCTGGAATTAAATGCGAATCCAAATCTTAATAATTAATTGTTTAAGATGTTTTTTACAGAAATGGCCGGAATTTAACCGGCCATTTTTTATGACAGAGGTTTCATGAACAGATGTCAATTCTTTTTTTGATCTTGTTGCAGATAATCAATAAGAGAGAAATCAAATTAGCCATGAATAGATTTAAACCGCTCGCTTACGCAGCAGCCGGACTTTTGATAGGTCTGGTTAATTTGTCTTATAGTCAGGTAGTATCGGGTAAGCGGCAGGCTATTCCAGACGGAAACCGGCAGCTCATACTAACAGAACCGGCAGAGTTATTTATGCCCGGGCTCGTTTCTACAAAAAATGCCGATGTTAAAATCACGTTTAGTCCTGACGGTAAACATATGTTGTGGGGTGGGATAGACTGGCTGGAAGACCGGAAAGATATGGATATATGGCAATCCGTTGAGGTTAATGGTCAATGGACAAAACCTGAAAGAGTAACATTTGATACTGACTCCAATGATTTTGATCCGTTCTTTTCTCCGGATGGCAGTGGCGTTTATTTTTTCTCTAATCGTTCTGGTGGTTTTGGAGGGGATGATATTTACTTTGCTTCTTATAATAAAGAAAGCGACCGGTTTGCAGAGCCGGTAAATTTGGGACCAGAGATTAATACTTCTGAAAACGAATGGGCACCGGTCACAAATGCAAAAGGTAATAAGTTTATCTTTTCTTCCAATGGCCATGGAGGATATGGCGGGCAGGATTTATTTGTATGCAGTATTTCGCAGACCAATACCCGGGATTCATCCGGTCAAAGTGCAATTTCGGTTTTTGGAAAGCCACTTTTCTTTAGCAAAGCTGTTAATCTTGGCCCTTCAATAAATAGTGCGGATAATGATTTTGATGCAGTTGTATTACCTGATGAAACCATTGTATTCACAGCTGAAAAAATGAAAACATCCACAGATAAGAAGGCAGATTTGTATATTTCTTATTATAACTCAGCTGGATACAGTCCTGCGGTAAAATTACCTGAACAAATAAATTCACCTGAATTCTGGACCTTTGGGCCATCTGTGAATCTTACAGAACCAAATTATCTTTACTTTAGTTCACATCAGGCTAAAAGTATGGGCCGCACAGATATTTACAGAATAAAGTTTAAAATGATTGATAATTTACGTTATAGAAAATAACCATCTAAATGAATAAGACTATCCAGCGCGATCATCAGACAACTAATAAAATATTTGATAACAGAAGTTTAGAGAAAGACTATGCAACCCTGATTCCTTTGCTGAAAAATGGTTTGCGTGTACTGGATATTGGTTGTGGAACGGGGGCAATATCCAAAGATATTGCAGAGCGGGTAGGGCTTGCTGGTTCTGTCACCGGGATTGATAATACAGAAAAGTTTATCACCAGTGGGAAAGAAAGCTATAAAACCACCCTGAATCTGGAACTTATTCATCAGGACTTATTTAGTTATGAATCTGAAGAGAAGTTTGATTTGATTGTTTCTGCCCGTACTTTACAATGGCTGAATAATCCAAAAGAAGCATTAATCAAACTTAAAACATTGTTAAAGCCTGGCGGGTGGCTTTCTGTACTGGATTATAATCACGAACAGCTGAGCTGGGAGCCCCGACCACCACAAAGCATGCAGCTTTTTTATCAGACTTTCTTAAAATGGCGGGCAGATGCGGGAATGAATAATCATATTGCTGATGATCTGTCCGGTTATTTTGCAGAAACTGGTTATCATGCAATTGAAGTGTTTAACGCTGATGAGGTCTATCAGAAAAATGAGATGAACTTTTTACAGCGGATTGGAATATGGTCAAAAGTTGCGGGCTCAACACAAATGGTTGAAGAGGGATATCTTGAAGATGAATTGCGATTAAAAGCAATTGAAGAATATGATCAGTGGATAGTATCTGATGCCGTACTAATGGTAATGAAGTTAAAAGAAGTAAGAGGGAGAGTTTAAGTACAATCTGTAATCATTAATTTATAAGAACGGGATATTGACGGAATTTCCAAAAGACATCAGATTTAAACAAAAAACAGAGCAGGTTAACCAATGGCAATGACAAAACCTCCTGTGATTCTACATATTAAAGTAGAATTTGCAAATTGTTGCATCTATTTTTGCAATATATGACGGCATAGAATTTTTTTAAATTAAATTTGCGCCATAAAAACATACCATGATTTATTTCTTCTCCAACGAGCTTAATACTGTTTTTGCTTTACAATCCGAGCAAACTCTCTCATCGTCAGATATTTCAAAGTTAACTTGGCTGTTTGGCGGGGCCCAATTCAAACAAGAAACCGTTTTAACGGGCTTCTTTATTGGTCCGCGTGCTGCAATGATAACTCCATGGAGCACGAATGCTGTTGAAATTACCCAGAATATGGATATTCAGGGAATCATCAGAATTGAGGAGTTTAAAAATACGACTGCAGACTTTACTGATTTTGATCCGATGCTTTTCCAAAAGTACAATGAACTTAATCAGGATATCTATACCATTAGTCTTCAACCGGAAGCTATTCTGGAAATCGAAGATATAGCAGCGTATAATAAACAGGAAGGACTTTCATTAAGTGATGAAGAAGTAGATTATTTAAATAAGTTAGCAGAAAAACTTGGACGTAAATTAACAGACTCTGAAGTATTCGGTTTTTCTCAGGTAAATTCAGAACACTGCCGTCACAAGATTTTCAACGGTACATTTGTTATTGATGGTATAGAACAGCCTTCATCTCTGTTTAAACTGATTCGTAAAACATCTGAGGCAAATCCTAACGGGATTGTTTCAGCTTATAAAGATAACGTAGCCTTTGTTAAAGGCCCGAGAGTACAGCAGTTTGCTCCTAAAAGAGCAGATGAGCCTGACTACTATGAACTGAAAGATTTTGATTCAGTAATCTCACTGAAAGCAGAAACTCATAATTTTCCTACTACAGTAGAGCCTTTTAATGGTGCTGCTACCGGTTCAGGAGGGGAGATCAGAGACAGGCTGGCTGGCGGACAAGGTTCATTACCTTTAGCCGGAACAGCGGTTTATATGACTTCTTTTTCCCGTCTGGAAGAAAATCGCCCATGGGAAAAAGCAGTGAATGAAAGAGACTGGTTATACCAGACGCCAATGGATATCTTAATTAAAGCTTCAAACGGAGCTTCAGATTTTGGTAATAAATTTGGTCAGCCATTAATTACCGGTTCAATTCTGACTTTTGAGCATGAAGAAGATGCAAGAAAGCTGGGTTATGATAAAGTAATTATGCAGGCCGGTGGAGTTGGTTACGGAAAAGCTGATCAGGCAAAAAAAGAAAAACCTTCAGTAAATGATAAAATCGTTGTACTGGGTGGGGAAAATTATAGAATAGGAATGGGTGGTGCTGCTGTATCATCAGCAGATACAGGAGCCCTGGGTTCGGGTATTGAGCTGAATGCAATTCAGCGTTCTAATCCTGAAATGCAGAAAAGAGTTGCCAATGCAGTACGTGGTATGGTAGAAAGTGATCACAATACGATTGTTTCTATTCATGATCATGGTGCAGGTGGTCACCTGAACTGTTTATCAGAACTGGTTGAAGAAACCGGTGGAAAAATTGATCTGGATAAATTGCCGGTTGGTGACCCGACGCTTTCAGCAAAAGAAATTATTGGTAACGAATCTCAGGAACGTATGGGATTGGTTATTGGCCAGGAAAATATCGCAACACTGCAGAAAATTGCTGACCGTGAAAGAGCTCCGATGTATACTGTGGGAGATGTAACCGGAGACCACCGTTTTACTTTTGAGTCTGCTACCAACGGATCTAAACCAATGGATCTGAAAATGGAAGATATGTTTGGCAGCTCTCCTAAAGTAGTTATGCAGGATAATACGATAGACAGGAAATATAAGGCAGTAACTTATCATACTGCCGAACTGAATACTTATCTGGAGCAGGTGTTGCAATTAGAGGCTGTAGCCAGTAAAGACTGGTTAACCAATAAGGTTGACCGTTGTGTGGGTGGCCGTGTAGCTAAACAACAATGTGCAGGTCCTTTACAACTACCATTGAATAACTGTGGTGTAATGGCGCTTGATTTTCAAGGTAAAGATGGTATTGCGACTTCAATAGGGCATGCACCGCTTTCAGCATTGATTGATCCTGCTGCGGGTAGCAGAAATGCAATTGCAGAATCACTGTCTAACCTGGTATGGGCTCCTTTAAAAGATGGTTTGGAAAGTGTTTCTCTTTCTGCCAACTGGATGTGGGCATGTAAAAACGAAGGTGAAGATGCACGTTTATATAAAGCAGTTAAAGCCTGTTCGGAGTTTGCTATCAGTTTAGGTATTAATATTCCGACCGGTAAAGACTCTTTGTCAATGAAACAGAAATATAAAGATGGTGAAGTTATCGCTCCAGGTACAGTGATTATCTCTGCTGCTGGCCATTGTGATGATATTACCGCAGTTGTAGAACCTGTTTTACGTAAAAACGGCGGAGCTATCTATTATATCAATCTTTCTGCAGACCGTTATAAATTAGGTGGTTCATCATTTGCCCAGATCTTAAACAAGGTTGGTACTGAGACCCCTGATATGCTGGATGCAGCACAATTCAAGACAACTTTTAATACTATACAGAGTTTGATTAAAGCCGGTAAAATTGAGGCCGGACATGATATAGGCAGTGGTGGTTTGATTACTACACTTTTAGAGTTATGTTTTGCAGATCGTAATCTGGGTGCAGCTCTTGATTTGTCTGCTTTAGGTGATCAGGATATTATTGAAACACTTTTCGCTGAAAATATTGGTATCGTATTCCAGGCTGATAAATCTGCTGAAGCAGTTCTTGAAGCCAATGGGGTAGTTTATCATCAGATAGGTACAGTGATTGAGCAGGCTGAACTGACAGTTAAAAATGCATCAGGTAACTGGAGCTTTGATATTGATCATTTACGTGATGTATGGTTTAAAACTTCTTATCTGCTTGATCAGAAACAAAGCGGTCCGGTTAAAGCCAGAGAACGTTTTGATAACTATAAAAACCACGTATTAAATTATAACTTTCCTTTAAGTTTTGATGGAAAGAAACCAGTTATCGATCCTGCCAAACCAAGACCAAAAGCTGCAGTTATCCGTGAAAAAGGTAGTAACTCTGAAAGAGAATTAGCTAATGCGATGTATTTAGCTGGTTTTGATGTTAAAGATGTCCATATGACTGATTTAATCTCAGGCAGAGAAACACTGGAAGACATCCAGTTTATAGGTGCAGTTGGTGGATTCTCTAACTCAGATGTGTTAGGATCGGCCAAAGGCTGGGCAGGAGCTTTCTTATACAATGAGAAAGCAAAGAATGCACTGGAAAACTTCTTTAAGCGTGAGGACACTTTATCCGTAGGTATCTGTAATGGTTGTCAGTTATTTGTAGAGCTTGGTTTGATTAATGAAGATCATGAAGAAAAACCTAAGATGTTACATAACGATAGTGCCAAGCATGAGAGTGGTTTTACCTCATTAACCATACAGGAAAACAATTCTGTAATGCTTTCTACGCTGGCAGGAAGTACTTTAGGTGTATGGATTTCACATGGTGAAGGTAAATTCCAGCTTCCATATGCAGAAGACAGCTATAATATCGTATCTAAATATGCCTATGAAAGCTATCCTGCTAATCCTAACGGGTCGGATTATAATACAGCAATGTTATGTGACAAGACAGGAAGACATCTGGTTATGATGCCGCATATTGAGCGTTCGTTGTTCCAATGGCACTGGGCTAATTATCCACAGGGACGTAAAGACGAAGTTTCTCCATGGATGGAAGCTTTTGTGAATGCAAGAGAATGGATTGAGAAATTAGAGAAATAGCCTGTTCTGAAACAATAGGTTGAAATTCATAACGGCCTGATTATTATATTTGTATAGTAGTCGGGCCGTGTTTATATAAAGAGGTTTTATGAAAATAGGATTGTTATTACTGCTGCTGTTATTTGCTGATCGTATACAGGCACAGGATGTCGTGTATGAAGTGGAAATTGGTACAGCAGGTAAGTATAAGAAAGATCCTACACCCAGATTGGCCATGTATCTGGCTTTTGATCTGATTTTTCCTGACTGTTATCTGCCTTTGCAGCTTTTTAAGCTCATTGGGGTGAAAAAGATGAAGATAGAAAGTCCTGCTGATCCGGATAGAGACCTGGTAATCGTATTTAACAGAAGAGGGCAGTGGATACAGACCGTAACGTCAAAGGATACTTTAGCTGTAATCTATAAAGATAATGCACCCTATAAATTTATAAGCCATGCGGGTAGCTTCAATAAGTTCTATTATGCTGGCGATACGGTGATCTCTGTCAATAAAGGAAAGACACAAAAATATATCCGTAAAGGCCGGATTTTCCATAAACTGAATAATGAAGACGCAGCACAGGCGGTAACTGTTTATTCCAATACGAACTGGGATCTGCCTTTAAAGATTCATCATAAAGCGTATCCTGATGATGACAAATGGAATGTAATGACTGAAGATTTCTTTTACGATGAGTATGGAAATCTCATTCTGGATAAAACATTGCATATAAACCAGACTCATTTTGTCTTCAAAATGGAGAACGGTTTACCGGTCAGACTAAACATCTTTAAACGGGTCTTATCGGGCGATCAAAAATTAGTTGAACAATCAGATCCGAGCCCAGATCTGCTTAATTTTAGCTACGAATATTTCGAAAAGTAAAAAAAAACAAAATAAAATATCGTCCTTTTAGAAGGCGATATTTTTGCCTGCCATTCCATAGCCTGATCTGCTTTTGAAATTGCCTGAAATCCCTGTGCTGAATTTGCAAAAGCTAACCTGACAGAGCAGCGCAAATATCTGCAAAAATCGAGCTTCATGTTTCCTGACACCCCTTTTTTTGTTCATCATTAAACAGGGTGCCGGCCCGGTTTTTCCTTCAAAATTCCAATTGAAAAAGCCAGCTTTTTTACCCCTTGAAACCGTCGGAAAATCCAGTCGTTTTTCTCTGTTTTTTAAAGGCGAAATCTGCTGGATTTACGACTGATATTCGTCACAGGGGCTAAAAACCCGTAAATTTTGCTTACCTTTGTCATGTTTTTAATTTAAACGTCCGCTGTTAAAGACGCCATCTGAGCGTTAAATTCTAGAAAGAAACAGCACAATTTCTGTTTAAATATTCAGGGAATTTACTCCCTGATCATTTGTTAATTAATGTTTTGTTTAAAGCATTTTATGGTATGCGGCAATTAAGCCTGCATATATAAATTATTTATATGAAAATTAGATTACAGCATTTATTTAGCTGTATAGTATTTACCGTTATTTTACCTTTTACACTAATAGCGCAAGATTCTACATCAGTAAAAAAAGATACCACAACAACAATACCGTCCCGGCCGGATAAACCGGTACTGAAAATAGGCGGCGCATTAAGATTTAATTATAACCTTTCTTCCTGGAAAAAAGAACAAGTTAAAAGAGGAGGGGATTTTGGTCTGGATATGTTTCGTATCAATGCAGCCGTTTCTTATAAAAAATTAGATTTCCATGCAGAATATCGCTTTTACTCTAAAGATTTTGGAGGAAGTTTTCTGAAAGAAGGTTATGTAAGATATAATTTCAATGATAGTACCCGTATGGATATTGGTTTAGTTCAGAATCCATTTGGGAACACAACGTACAATTCTCATAACTGGTTTTTTAATCTGCCTTATTACGTAGGTTTTGAAGATAAGTTCTCTATGGGAGTGAATTTTCATCAGCGCAGCAATCGCTGGATCTATGACATTGCATTTTTTAAGAATGCAATGGAATTAAATTTCGGAGATCAGTCAGCAACCGATCCCTCCAGATATTCTTATGATGTTGCCGGCAGAAATAAAGAAGTGAATCAGGGTAATATCAAAACAGAATATTTACTCGCAGCAGATAAAAAGATTGGTATTTCGGGGATGCTGGGTGGAGTTTATAATATACCTACGGGCAGAATGGGGGCCAGGTGGGCAGCTGCATTGCATACAGACCTGACCTTTGGCAAGCTGAATGTAAAGCTGCAGTCTATGTATTATCAATATAATCTTTCAGATTCTGCGCAATACAAAAACAAAGTACAGCTGGCTGCTTATGGCTCATCCTATGAGGTGGCCCGTAAGGCCTATCTGCATACCGCATCCTTTGCTTATACCCAGCCGGTAAAACTGGGCCCGGTAAAATCACTGGTTTTTTATGAGAACTATTCTTATATGAATAAACCACAGACAGGATTTAAAGACACACAGATGAACGTACTGGGGTGTATGATCAATGCAGGTAACCTGGTCACTTATGTTGACTGGGCAGCCGGAAAAAATCAGCCCTGGCTAGGGCCAGAGTGGCAAAACGGATTATCAACGGGTAATCGGGAAGCAAAATGGAACAGCCGGTTCAACATTAATATCGGTTATTATTTTTAACATAAAATATCTATACTATGTCTAAACTTAAGATAGAAGACCTTACGCTCATATTCGGTAACGAAAAAGAGGAGGCACTAACACTTTTAAAACAAGGTAAGAGCAAAGCTGAAATCCTGAAAAAAACAGGTTGTACTGTAGCTGTAAAGAATGCCAGTTTTAATATAGAGAAAGGTGAATTTTTTGTGATTATGGGTTTATCAGGAAGTGGTAAATCCAGTTTGCTGAGATGCCTGAACAGGTTAATTGAACCAACTTCAGGTAATGTCATCCTAAACGATGTAAATATTACCAGTCTGGGAGATAAAGAATTGCAAAATGTCCGTAAAAAAGAAATGGCTATGGTCTTTCAGAATTTTGGACTTTTACCACACCGTACCGTACTGGAAAATGTAGCTTTCGGTCTGGAATTACAGAACATTCCGCAGAAAGAGCGGGAAGAAAAAGCTCAGGAGGTAATCAATATGGTCAGTCTGAAAGGATATGAGCATCAGAATACAGCTGAACTTTCAGGAGGGATGCAGCAGCGCGTTGGACTGGCAAGAGCGTTGGCAAATGACCCGGAGATCCTGTTAATGGATGAAGCTTTCTCTGCACTGGATCCTTTGATCCGTACACAAATGCAGGACGAGCTGATTGATTTGCAGGAAAAAATGCATAAAACTATTGTTTTTATTACGCATGATCTTGATGAAGCCATTCGTCTTGGTGACCGGATTGCAATTATGAAAGATGGAGAAGTTATCCAGATAGGTACTCCGGAAGATATTCTGACTAATCCTGCAGACGATTATGTTTCTTCTTTTGTAGAAAAGGTAGACCGTAAATCAATTATAACTGCTGCAAGCCTGCTGTTTGAAAAACCCACAGTTGCCATCTTTAAAAAGGACGGGGTAGAAGGTAGTCTGAGAAAAATGCGTTCTTCCGGATTAACCACTTTACCTGCAGTATCAGTTGATAAGCACTTTTTAGGCTTTGTTTACCTGAAAGATATCCTTGAACTTAAAGTAAAAGGACATCAGACTATCGAAATGGCTATTGTTAAAGACGTGCCGGTGGCTTATCCGGAAACTACGGTGGAACAAATGCTTCCATTCATTGCAGAAAATGGAAGAGCAGTGCCGATTATAGACAAAGACACTAATAAACTGCTCGGAATCGTCGCTCAAACTTCATTGCTGATAGAAACTACAGGGACTTCCTGGGAAAACGTGAACGGAAACTCAATTGATAATTTACAAAACGAAGTAATATAATATGATACATATAGGACCTTATATAGAAGAATTTATAAACTGGCTCACCAGCAATTTTGGCGCCTTATTCAATATCATCAAGATCATTGTGATTTCAGTAGTTGATGCTGTGGAATGGGTACTGATGTTCCCTCCGTTTTACGTGATCATACTATTGATTGCTTTTCTGGCCTGGAAACGTACCGGCCTCGGATTAACCATCTTTACCATTTTGGGGTTAACTCTGATCTGGTCAATGGGTTACTGGGGACAGACCATGGCTACACTTGCGTTGATTTTGTCTTCTGCCTTTATTGCCCTGTTAATGGGTGTACCATTGGGAATCTGGGCAGCTAAAAATCCCTTTGCCGGGAAAATACTCAGGCCCATACTGGATTTGATGCAAACTATGCCTGCTTTTGTTTACCTGATACCAGCAGTGTTGTTTTTTGGATTAGGGAAAGTACCGGGCGCATTTGCGACAATCATATTTGCTATGCCACCTGCAGTTCGTTTAACTACACTGGGGATTAACCAGGTTCCAAAAGAGATTGTGGAAGCTACGCGTTCATTTGGTGCTACACCAGGACAGTTGCTTTTTAAAGTAGAGTTGCCTCTGGCCTTACCAACTATATTGGCTGGTGTGAATCAGACAATTATGATGGCATTGTCCATGGTTGTTATATCGGCTATGATTGCTGCCGGTGGTCTTGGAGAAGTTGTGTTAAAAGGTATTACACAGCTGAAAATAGGGTTGGGATTTGAAGGTGGAATCGCAGTGGTGATTCTGGCAATTATCCTGGACCGGATTACACAATCTTTTGGAGCAAAAAAGAAAAAATAGCTTATAGCGGAACTATGTTGTAGTTCCGGACACAAGTAATAAAATAATAATAGATCATAAAATTAAATTTATTCAGATGAAGAAAGTAATTAGCGGATTATTAATAGCATTAACCTCAGTAACGCTGTTCTCTTGCAGTGGCGGTGCTGATAGCCATAAAAAAGTAACTATAGCCTATGTGAACTGGGCAGAAGGAGTTGCAATGACTCAGTTATCAAAAGTATTACTGGAAAAAGAAGGTTATACTGTTGAACTGAAAAATGCAGATGTTGCACCTGTTTTTGCAGCAGTAGCAGGCGGAGATGCAGATATATTTATGGATGCATGGATGCCGGTGACCCATAAAGAATATATGGATAAGTTTGGTTCAAAACTGGATGTTTTAGGTACAAACTATGCCAATGCCCGTATAGGACTGGTGGTTCCTGATTATGTAAAAGTTAACAGTATTGATGAGCTGAATGCCAATACTTCTCTTTTTGAAGGTAAAATCATCGGTATTGATGCTGGTGCCGGAATAATGAATAAAGCTGAACTAGCAATTAAAGACTATAAATTGAAATATGAATTGCAGTCTGCAAGTGAAGCAGCCATGCTGGCGATTTTAAAGAAAAGTATAGACGCTAAAAAACCAGTAGTTATTACAGGATGGGCTCCTCACTATATATTCAGTACTTATAAACTGAAGTTTTTAAATGATCCTAAAGGTGTTTTTGGAAAAGTAGAGACATTGCAGACTGTAGCCAATAAAGAATTTGTAAAATTGAATCCACAGGTTAGTTCATTTTTCAGAAACTTTCAGCTGGATGACGATCAGTTAGGATCTTTAATGGCGGCATTGAAAGGAGCGGATGATGAGAAAGTTGCTATTGATAAATGGTTGACAGCTCATAATGAATTCTCTGTTCGTATGGGATCATTTCTGAAAAGCGATTCTATAAAATAGCTGAGCAGAATCAAATTTGAGTCAGCTCAAAAAATAGCCGGGTAATATCAGTCAAATCAGGTATTCCCACTAAAAGAAAAGGCAGTTTTTCTTCTTTATCGGGAGAATAAGCTGCCTTTTCTGTTTCTTTAATTCATTATTAAGCATCTCTGAGTGCCTGCATATCCAGCTTATCCATTTTCAGCATTGCCGCCATTACTCTTGCAGCCTTCTCAGGATCCTGATGACGTAATAGTTTGCCCAGATCGGAGGGTACGATCTGCCATGATAAGCCAAACTTATCTTTAAGCCATCCGCATCTTGATTTTTCCCCGCCTTCTGATAGTTTTTCCCAGAATCCATCTATTTCCTCCTGTGAATGACAATTCACGAACAGAGAAATTGCCGGTGTAAAAGAAAAAAGAGGACCTCCGTTCATACCCATGAAATCCTGTCCGTCAAGATGAAAAGTGGCAGACATCACTTTACTTTTTCCAGTAGCATCAGGTTCGCCCTGATACGAAATGTTCTGAATGACCGAATTATTAAAAATAGAAGTATAGAAATGAATGGCCTCTTCAAGGTTGTCGTTGAACCATAAAAATGGGGTTATCTTTTTCATATTTATATATTTGGTGGTTTTTGCCGAAAATCTATTTTTTAAATATAACCCCTTAATTTGATTTAAAAAAGATGTGTAACAGACATTTAGCAGGTATTATTGCCTAAATTGAACCAGTTACAATTTCCTGATAGCAATAAATCTGAAAAGAAAACAAGAACAAATGAAGCGTATTTTTATATTTCTGGCTTGCTCTGCTTTGGCAGCCGGTCTGTTTGCACAGCAAAAAACATCAGTCACTTCTTCTGGTAATCCAATTTTTCAGGGATGGTATGCAGACCCGGAAGGTGCTGTTTTTGAAAATAAGTTCTGGGTATATCCCACCTATTCTGCTCTATATAAAGAACAGGTATTTATGGATGCATTTTCATCCTCAGATCTGGTGAAATGGGAAAAACATCCGCGAATAATTGATACTGCAGATTTCAAATGGGCTAAAAAAGCAGTCTGGGCACCTTCAGTAATCAAAAAAGACGATAAATATTATCTTTTATTTGGGGCAAACGATATACAAAATGATCAGGAAACAGGTGGAATAGGAATTGGTGTTGCAGACAAACCCGAAGGTCCGTTCAAAGACTATCTGGGCAAACCACTTGTTGATAAATTCTACAATGGTGCACAACCTATAGATCAGTTCATATTTAAAGATAAAGACGGACAATATTATTTGATATACGGAGGCTGGGGACACTGTAATATCGGAAAGCTGAAAGAAGATTTTACCGGATTTGTTCCCTTTGAAGATAAAAAACTGTTTCATGAAATCACTCCGCAAGGGTATGTAGAAGGCCCTTATATGTTTATACGGGAAGGGAAATATTATTTTATGTGGTCTGAAGGAGGGTGGACAGGGCCTGACTACTCAGTAGCTTATGCTATGGCTGATTCACCTATGGGGCCATTTAAAAGAATTGGTAAGATCTTAAAACAAGACCACAAGATAGCTACAGGTGCAGGTCATCACTCTGTGGTCAAACATCCAAAAACCAATGATTATTATATAATTTATCACAGAAGACCCTTAGGAGAGACCGATCAGAATCACCGTGTCACCTGTATTGACCGGATGGATTTTGAGCGTAACGGACTGATTAAGCCTGTGCAGATTACATTTGAAGGTGTAAATGCAAATCCGATCAGATAAAGTTTTATCAATTATAGATCAGAAACAGTTTAATCCTTTTTTTGGGGAATGTCGGTTTTGATTATCTTTTGATCCTTGAATTCAATTTCTATAACTTCTTTTAAGTCATTACGCATGATGGCGATTTTGTGATAAGTTGTATGGGTAATTTCTGTAATTACCTGTTTTCCTGCCGGAGTCTTTACCTGTTCCTTTATCTCCTTTGGAATCCGGTCAATAAGCGTAGCTTTTAATTCCCGGGGTTTACTATTATCCGTTTTAACTTTCCGGTCTACTCTGATGAATATATTTTTAAGATCATCTATAAAAAGAGTGATCCCTTTCCGTAAACCTTCATATTCAGTCAGAAATTTATGAACGCCTTTTACTACAACCGCAAGTGTAATCCACGTCAGTATACAACCCCGTTCTGTCCGGTAAGCTGTGATTTGAACTTCGGGATCGCTGAAGTTTTTTTTCAGATCCCTCCGGATCCGTTAAACGATAGTTTCTGAAATCAGCTGAATAGTCTGATCGTCGAGATATAACTCAATGTGACTCACATTGGTAAATACGGTTATTGATCCAATTGGCAATAGTTCCATGCGAAAAGAATTTATTCAAAGGAATTAAAAAAAATGAAGAATTAACAGACGAATATTGATTTTTTGAACCGGCGCCGGTTTTCTCCGGTACCCGTTTATAAATTGTTACAATTTTAGCCTCATAACGACGTTTTGATGGGGTCTGTTGCGGTTATTTTATCATTTGTTTTGTCCATTTTTGCACGCGCTTTAATCCAGATAGCAAAATATATGTCCTGATATCAGGTAAAAAGAATTTATAAGACGCTTTAGGACTGGTTTTTGTCTGCAATAATAACCAGAACAACGGGGCCGGTATGATTGATCCCATTTAATTAAAAAGGGATTATGGTAATGAGAAAAAAATAAGCTAAGTTGTACATCCCTTAAAAAAGGGAATTGTAAATTGATTTTAGCCACGATTTAAAATATACGCTGCTACAAAAATGAATGAATTAACCGGGCCGTCTAAACAAACTTTAAACTTATTAAGTGCTGTTACGGGAGCTGTTTATGTGCTGTTGAATAAATATCAGGCCTATCTGAACGATGTGGTAAAGATTGAAATAAGCTTTGATGAAGGCCAGCAATCCGGAACTCTGTTACCACCACTTGGATTGGAGTACCCGCTGGATGGAAAAATGAAGTTCAGTGAACTAAGTGATAAAATTGCCCACAGTATTGATCCTTATTATACCAGTTCCAGTGAAGATTTTTCTTTAAATATTGTCTGGAAAAGTGACGATCAGGCTAATGATTATAAGATTGTTATCCGTATTGAAGACGGTGATGTTGTTTCATCCGTATTTACCTGCAAAGATACCGCATTTTATGCTGCCTGTTTTAAACGTGCAGTACCCCATTTTATCAATGTATTACAACAGGTAGCTGAAAATCCCGGCGTACTGATTGCAGCACTCCGTCTGATGGATGCAGCAGAGCAGGAACAGCTGAAGATTTTTAATAATGGTCTGGTTGATAATGAAGCCGGTACACCAGAGTTGTTACATGCTTTGTTTGAGCGTACTGCGCAGCTTTTTCCACAGCATACAGCTATATATGCAAATGGCAGACAGGTTAGTTATAAAGAACTCGATCTTGCCGCCAACCAGCTTGCCTCCGTTTTACTGGCCAAAGGGATACAAAAAGGTGATTTCGTAGGTATCCTGTTAAAAAGATCTCCTGAAGTTTATCTTTCCATGCTGGCTATTCTCAAAGCAGGAGCAGCCTATGTCCCTCTGGATATTGGCTATCCTGAAGACAGGGTGAGTTTTATTCTGGAAGATTGCGGAGCTAAATTTCTATTGAGTGATCCGGCTTGTTCCGCATCATTTAAACTTTCCTGTGAAGTTATTGTTGTAGACGACAGTTCCTTTGCCGTTCAGCAGCAGGCTGACGCACCATTGGTTACGCTGACCGTTGCTGATCCTGCCTATATGATTTATACTTCCGGATCTACAGGAAGGCCGAAAGGAGTAATTATCTCCCATGCCTCTATAAGTAATCTGGTTAAAGGAGAGGAACGGTTATTTGAACTGGGCCCCCAGGATAAAGTGGCTCAGGTTTTTTCTGTAGCATTTGATGCCTCATTAGAAGAAATATGGCTTGCTTTCAGGTCAGGAGCTACATTGTTTCCTGTTTCAGAAGCAGTAATGCATTCCGGAGCAGATCTGAGTGAGTTTATTGCTCAACACCGGTTGACTGTACTTTCTACTGTGCCAACCATGCTTTCGATGATGCAGTATCCTCTGCCATCATTGCGTCTGTTGATTCTTGGAGGAGAAAATTGCCCGCATGAACTATTGCTGCCATGGCATAGCAGCGGTTTACGTATTGTAAATACTTACGGACCCACAGAAGCGACAGTCATTGCGACTTACGCTGATTTTGATCCCTTATATAAAATAACGATTGGAAAACCAGCTGTCAATTATACTACATATATACTTGATGAGCAGCTTTTACCCGTTCCAATAGGAGTACCCGGTGAACTTTGTATCGGTGGTCCCGGACTGGCAATCGGTTACCTGCATCAGCCGGCGCTGACAGCAGAAAAGTTTATTCAGCCTGCTTTTTCACTTCCCGAAGGAACACCTTCCTGTCTGTACCGAAGTGGCGATCTGGCCCGTTTTAACGGAGATGGAAATATTGAGTTTCTGGGACGTATCGATCTTCAGGTCAAATTAAGAGGATACAGAATTGAACTATCTGAAATAGAATCACAGTTATTACAGATAGATAGCATTAAAAATGCTGTAGTCACCGTGAAAGAAGACGAGCAGAAAGTGCAGAGACTGGTTGCTTATCTGATCCTGAAAGGAGAAAAAGATACTTTTAATGAAGAAGCCTGTAAAACACAATTAAAGTCCAGACTGGCGCCCTATATGGTTCCTGCTGTATTTGTTGTGATGGATGCTTTTCCTTTGCTTGCCAGCGGTAAAGTAGATAGAAAGCTGTTGCCACAGCCTGTAAAAAAATATAAATCTGAAGGTCGTAAGCTGGTAGCTCCGCGTACTTCAACAGAAATTATGCTGCTGGAGGTATGGAAGAAATATTTTGAACCGCAGGAAGTTTCTGTAACCGACGATTTCTTTGATCTGGGAGGACATTCACTGGTTGCTTCTATGATGGTTTCCGAATTAAGGAAAACAGGAGCAGCGGCGCAGATTTCTGTGCAGGATATTTATACCTCCAGGACATTGGAAAAGCTGGCTGCAAAGATCAGTGATCTTGCAGATGTACAGGAGCAGTTACCCGGAGAAAAATCCAAACCAACCCCAAGGCTAAAAGTGTCCGCAGGTCTTAAAGCATTAACTTCAGGATTCCAGTTAATCAGTGTACTGATCTTTTTTATGATCGGTTCTGCGGGGTTGATGGGGCCTTTTGTAATCAGACATTTTGGATCAGCTACCAATGTATATGATCTGCTGGTTTATGGCGTAACCGGTTTTTCTGCCTTATTTTTCTCTATTATTATTCTTTCCATACTGGCCAAATGGATACTGATAGGAAAGTTTAAAGCAGGCAGATACCCACTCTGGGGCTGGTATTTTCTGCGTTTCTGGATAGTAAAGAAACTCATCGACCTCAGTCCTATAGGTATTCTGAGTGGAACACCATTTCTGAAATGGTATTTCAGTCTGATGGGAGCAAAAATTGGCAAACGTGTATTTCTTGGATCTGACCGAATCAGAGTATTTGATCTGGTTAGCATAGGGGACGGTTCAAGTATTTCAAAAGAGTCTCATTTGTTAGGCTATAAGATTGAAGACGGAGCTTTGATCATCGGGGGACTGACTATAGGGGAGAATTGTTTTGTGGGCACCCGTTCGGTTATTTCATGTGGCGCTGTAATGGAAAACGGGTCGGCCATAGGTGAACTATCTCAGCTGCAGCCCGATACCACGATCCGTGCCGGAGCTTACTGGAAAGGAACACCGGCAGTTTATACAGGCCCGAATAAAGCTGTGGAAGCTATGCAGTTTTCCGGACAGAATAAACCTATGAATTTCGCACTGTATGTATCCACATTGCTGATAACCCTGGGTTTTGTATTCCTTTTTCCATTTGGATTAAGTATCCCTTTTATAGTGATCTATTACGAGGTGATTTTATCCTTTGGTCTGGGATGGGCAATGGTACTTTCCATACCCATTTCAGCCATGTACATTATTATTTACTGTGCATCAGTGGCGCTGTTTAAGTGGCTCATTATAGGCAAATTAAAAGAAGAACCTTTTAGTGTTTACAGTTTCAAGTATATCAGGAAATGGGCAGTAGACTCATTAATGAATATGAGTTTAACGTATTTCAGGTCTGTTTATGCCACTATCTATCTGTCTTCGTGGTTAAGACTGATGGGAACCCGGATCGGCAAGGCCACAGAAATATCTACAGTGAATCAGATTACAACAGATCTGGTTAAAATAGGTGCGGGAAGTTTTCTTGCAGACTCTGTGAGTTTAGGCTCTCCGGAAGTGCATCAGGGAACCATGTATCTGCGCCGTATCACTATTGGCAATAAGACATTTATTGGAAACAGTGCTGTAATTTCTTCCGGTGATACCATTGGCAGTAATTGTCTGATTGGCGTGTTGTCTACACCGCCGGCCAATATAGAACGTAAATATATCAATGACTCTTCATGGCTTGGTGCACCCCCAATGTATCTGCCTAAAAGACAGGAAAGTGTTAAATTCTCTGATGACCTGACTTTCAGGCCAACCAATAAATTATACTTCCAGCGCGGCCTCATTGAACTTTTTAAGATCACGCTGCCCTATGCAATTACTTCGGTTATCTTAATGATATTTTATGATCAGATTGATAACTATTATGATCATTCCGGCAGACATCTGGTTTATACACTTTGTCTGGCGCCGATTTTACTAATCGCACTGATTGCCGTTTCTGCGTTAATTACGGTGTTGTTTAAAAAGATACTCATAGGTACCTATAAACCGGCCAATAAACCATTATGGAGCATGTTTGTCTGGAAAAATGAACTCGTTAACTCCCTGTGTGAAAATATGGTTTATCCTTTACTGGTCAATACTTTGCTGGGAACACCATTTGCACCCATATTTTTCAGGATGATGGGTTGTGATATCGGGAAAGACGTTTATATGGATACCAGTGAAATCACAGAATTTGACCTGGTCCATATTGGCGATCACGTAGCTATCAATCATATGTGTACTATTCAGACCCACCTGTTTGAAGACCGTGTCATGAAGATGGCCCATTTACATATCGGCAATAATTGTAATATAGGCGCGATGAGCGTAGTTTTATATGATTCCACGATTGAAGAAGGAGCTACCTTACAGGCATTGTCATTAGTGATGAAAGGGGAGACTATTCCGAGCCGGACACAATGGGCAGGGTCACCAGCTAAATTTGTAAAATAAAGACCAGCTATAGAATTGAATCAGCTGATTATAAATATCATAAGGTGATTTTTTTGTTGCAAACCTGGCGTATTCTGCTAGATTTGCTTCTTTAATTTCAACCTTATGATCATCTCTGTAAAACGCAATTTCAGCTTAATTTTCCTGCTGTTAATTACTCATCTGGCTTATGCTCAGAACAAGATTCTTGTCTTACAGTCAGATTTCGGATTAAAAGATGGAGCCGTATCTGCCATGAAGGGGGTGGCCATTGGCGTTTCGCCAGATCTTAAAATATTTGATCTTACACATGAAATTCCTGCTTATAATATCTGGGAAGCAGCTTACCGTCTGGTTCAGACCGTACCTTATTATCCTGCAGGGACAGTATTTGTTTCAGTGGTAGATCCCGGAGTTGGGACTTCCAGAAAATCTGTAGTACTGAAAACCAAAACCGGGCAGTTTATTGTTACTCCCGATAATGGTACCCTGACATTGGTAGCTCAGTCACTGGGTATTGCTGCCTTGCGCCAGATTGATGAAGTAACCAACAGACGAAAGGATTCTGAAAAGTCATATACTTTCCATGGCCGTGATGTCTATTCCTACACCGGTGCAAGATTAGCCGCTGGTATCATTACCTATGAACAGGTGGGTGCTGAATTACCTAAACAGGTAGTTGAGATTCCCTATCAGAAAGCTACACTTGAGAATGGAGTATGGAAAGGCAACATTTCAGTACTGGATGTTCAATATGGTAATATATGGACTAACATCGATAGTGAACTGATTAAACAGGCTAAAATTAAATATGGTGATGTTCTTCATTTAAAGATCTTTCATCAGGGCAAAAAGATATATGAAGGAGATGCACCTTACAGCCAGACTTTTGGGGCGGTAGCCGAAGGAAAGCCCCTAAGCTATCTCAATAGCTTACTGCAATTGTCCTTTGCTTTAAACCAGGCTAGTTTTGCTGAAGTCCATCATATTGCCAGTGGTCATGAATGGAGTGTAGAAGTCACAGTTAAAAAAGATAAATAAGATACCCTGTTTGAAATGGTTAATATTAAGCGGGTGTTATTTTTGTTTGAATTGTGTAATTTTATATAAATGCTATTTTGAGGTAATCACTGATTATGATGTGCAAAACCATATATATGCCCTGGTTTTTCAGTGTCATCATTGAAATGTGTAATTATTTATTTGATTAGTGTAATTGGCGCAACTACAGAATCAGTAATTTTGTGCTATTATGATAACGATTACCTCCAAACCAAAAGCAATACAGGAGCGTCACCAGGGGATAGCCACTCTGCTCGCTTTTGCTTTACTCCCTTTATCTGGCTTTGCCACGGATATTTATATTCCTTCTTTGCCAACAATGGCAGGAGAGATGCATGCAAGCAGTATCCAGGTCCAATTAACATTAAGTATTTTTCTGATCAGTTATGGCGTTTCCCAGTTATTTATAGGAAGTGTGCTGGACAGTTTTGGCAGATATAAAATCTCTCTGGTCTCTCTGGTGATTTTTGCGCTGGCAAGTTTAGTTATTGCCTCCACCCATAATATTTATCTGATTTATCTGATGCGTGTAATTCACGGATTGACGGTTGGTGCAATTATAGTAGCCAAACGCGCTTATTTCGTAGATGTGTTTTCCGGTGATCAGCTTAAACACTATTTAAGTCTTTTTTCTATCATCTGGTCTACCGGGCCGATTGTTGCTCCTTTTATTGGAGGTTATTTACAGGAAGCCTTTGGATGGGAGTCTAATTTTTACTTTTTAGGCGGATTTGCACTCGTGCTGGTTGTGCTGGAGCTGATATACAGCGGAGAAACGCTGGTACATTTTACAGAGTTCCGTTTCCGTAAGATTGTGGATATTTATACGACAATGATTAAGACCGCAAGTTTTTCACTGGGTATTGTGATGCTTGGACTGGCTTATTGTATGGTGATGATCTATAATATGACAGGCCCGTTTATCATCGAACACCATTTACATTTATCACCTATTATTGCGGGTTACAGCTCTTTGTTTTTAGGTTTTGCCTGGATGGTAGGCGGCTTTATCGGCAAGGCGACAATTAACAAACCATTTTTCAGAAGACTGGTGGTTAATGTGGGTATACAGGTGGCATTTGTAACGGTGATGATTATCAGCCTGAACTTTATCACAAATCTGTACTCTATGATTTTCTTTGCCTTTATCATTCATGTGGGTGCGGGATATACCTTTAATAACTATTTTACCTTCTGTCTGGGTAAATTCCCTAAAAACGCAGGTATTGCAGGCGGACTTACAGGAGGGATTACCTATGTCATTGTTTCCTTTTTAAGTTATGCGATTGTCAACATAGTTCCTGCTAAAGATGAAAGAAATCTGAGCTATAGTTATTTGATACTGATACTTTTATCAGTTGTGATTATGTTCATTATTTTTAATATCAACAGGAAAACAGTAGTCGCGCAGGCAAAAAATTAGCTATAATTTATGTTGTTAAACACTGATTATTCCGTTTTTAACAGCATAAATTACCAATCCGGCAATCTTTTTAGAGCCGATCTTCTCAAATAACCTGGTCCGGTAACCTTCTACGGTTCTGACGCTTAAAAAGAGCTTTTCTGCAATTTCAATATTGGTGCTTTCTTCACAGATCAGTTTCAGAATATCAATTTCCCGGTCATTGAGCATGGCCTCGCGACTGCCGATAGTTGCCGGTGGCTGAACCAGCAGTTCTTTAATCAGGGTAACAGATAAATATTTGTTGAAATAGAAGCCTTTTTCACAGACATCATGAATAGCCTGTATCATTTCTTCCGGTTCAGAGTCTTTGAGCAGATAGCCATTGGCGCCTGCCTTCATGACATTGATAATACCCTGATCCTCGTAATGGGCTGAGAGTATCAGTATTTTGACCCCATCGAAATTTTCCCTGAGATAGCCGATCATCTGTAATCCGCTCATATCTGGTAGTTTGATATCCATTAATATCACATCGGGTTTCTTAAATGGAATCTGGTTAACAATTTCAAAACCATTCCCCGCTTCTAAAACGAGGTCAAATTCTTTAAAATCTTCCAGTATGGCGATCAGGCCTTTTCTGAAGATTTTATGTTCGTCAGCGATTGCAATTTTTAAAGGTGTCATGTGAGAGGGATAATCGTAAATCAAATACAAAGCCGAGTAATAAATATAACCCAATTCTTGTTAAGTATCAAATTTTTTGGTCAGCGGCAATATCAGAAGATCTTTAACGTAAAACCACTTACGGATTAACGTAATACTACCTGTTTTTAAATCCGTAGTTGAACCCCGTTAAACCCGTGTTGGCTACCTTGAAATGCAGCGTTGAATAGTCCAATTTTATCATGCAATTGGTAAGAGTTCTTAACTCGAAAGGTTAATTATGGGCCGATGGCTTAAAGCCGTTGAAAAACAATATGCTCCGATGAAACATGATGAAGTTGAATCAAAAAAGAAGTCAGATAATCAGTTCCTGAATACCGAAGGTGGCAAAACAAAGTCCAATGCGATAGAGATCCCTTCAATTAATCTGCCCAAAGGTGGGGGGGCTATCAAAGGTATAGATGAAAAATTCTCAGTTAATGCACTTAATGGTACAGCCTCTTTTTCTATTCCGGTTCCTTTTTCTAATGCCAGGGGCAATTCACCTTCATTAAACTTAACCTATAGCTCGGGTTCCGGTAATGGTATTTTCGGACTGGGCTGGACTGTCAATCTTCCATCTATCAAAAGAAAAACAGACAAAAAGCTGCCTCAGTATTACGATGGAATTGATTCAGATGTTTTTCTTTTTTCTGAAGCAGAAGATCTGGTTCCTGCCTTTAAAAAGGATCTGAGCGGAGATTTCATGAAAGACCCTTCCGGTAAATACATCATCAGTGAAAAAGACTCTGCAGATCATTTATTTACCATCCGTTATTATCTGCCCAGAATAGAAGGTCTGTTTGCCCGTATAGAGCGCTGGTCTGCCAAAGACGGGCCGGAAATCAAATGGAAGATAACCACTAAAAATAATGTAACTACTTTATTTGGCTGGAGCAGTAATTCAAGAATTACCGACCCCGGTGATCAGCATAAAATCTATGAATGGCGTCCTGAGTTTGTATTTGACGATAAAGGGAACTGTACACAGTATACCTATAAGGAAGAAGATGCTCTTGGTTTTGATCATGAACTGATTTATCATACCAATCGCTTTAAAAACGGGAAAATTACCTATACCAATCTGTATCCTGAAAAGATATTATATGGAAATAAAACGCCTTATATTAATTTTGGCGATCCTTTTCCTGCAGAAACTGATTACTTATTTCAGAATGTTTTTGATTATGGAGAGTATGATTTAAATGCACCTTTTGATCAGACAGGAGACTGGGATTTCCGGACAGATGCTTTTTCAGTCTGTAAACCCGGATTTGAAATCAGAACCACAAGGCTGTGCCGCAGAATACTGTTATTTCATTATTTTGAAGAGCTGAAAGATACAGTTTCCGGAAAAAAGACCTTAGTTAAATCTCTGAATTTTAGTTACGATACCAGCACTGCGCCTGATTTTACCTTTTTGTCTGCTGTTACTGTTTTCGGTTATATCAAACAGACAGATGGAACCTATACCAGTCAGCATCTGCCTGCTATGGAGTTTACTTATCAGCAACATGACTGGAACAAGGAAGTCAGAGATTTGTCTGCTGATGCGCTTGTTAATGCTCCATCAGGAATTGATGAGCAGCAGTATCAGTTTACCGATCTGTTCAATGAAGGATTGTCCGGTTTACTCACAGAACAGGCCAATGGCTGGTATTACAAACGCAACCTGGGGAATGGTAATTTTGAGCATGCAAGACTCGTTGCGCCTAAACCGTCATTTAACGGACTGAGCAATCAGCTGCAGCTGTCAGATCTGGACGCAGATGGCGGCAAACAGGTAGTCAGCTATCATCAGGAACCCAGGGGATATTTCGAATTGAATGATGAAGATGAATGGGCGCCATTCCGTTATTTTCAGACCGTACCCAATGTAGATCTGAAAGATCCGAATACCAGGATGCTGGATCTGAACGGGGATGGCAAACCGGATGTTTTAATTACAGAAGAATACGTTTTTACCTGGTATGAATCTTCGGGCAGGGAGGGATTTAGTGGTATACATAAAGTTTTTAAGGCTTTTGATGAAGAAAGCGGCCCTCATATCCTGTTTTCAGAACCTGAGCAGACTATTTTTCTGGCAGATATGCAGGGCGATGGAATGACTGCACTGGTTCGTATCCGGAACGGGGAGGTCTGCTACTGGCCAAATCTGGGTTACGGAAAATTCGGTGCTAAGGTAAGTATGGCAAACGCACCTGTTTTTGATCAGCCTGATGCATTTAATCCGGCGCTGATCAAATTGGCTGACCTTGACGGATCGGGTACCGCAGATCTTATTTATTTGGGTAAACTGGGTATTTTCTGCTGGCTTAACCTGAGTGGCAATCGTTTCAGTACAGACCCTGTCCGGATAGATCCCTTTCCTGAAATCAGTATGGCAGCCAAAGTTACAGTTACCGATTTGCTCGGGAATGGAGTGGCTTGTATAGTCTGGTCCGGCGGACTTGCTAAAAACGCAGGCAGACAGCTAAAATACATCGATCTGATGAATAGCAGGAAGCCTTATCTGATGTCGGGCTATAAAAATAATCTGGGTAAAGAAGTCATACTGGAATATACATCCTCTACCAGGTTTTATCTGGAAGATAGACTGGCAGGCAGGCCCTGGGTAACTAAATTACATTTTCCGGTTCATTGTCTGTCCAGGACAGAAACCCGGGATCTGATTTCGGGCTCTGGCCTGGTGAGCAGTTATAAATACCATCATGGCTATTTTGATCATGCAGAGAAGGAATTCAGGGGTTTTGGCAAAGTAGAACAGATCGATTCAGAACATTTTGATGACTGGATAAAAGGAGGGGCAGGAAATGTGACTGCCCGGGACTTACATCAGGACCCGGTAAAAACCAGTTCATGGAGTCATACCGGTGCATTTACAGGCCGGGGCAGCATGCTCAATACTTTTGCACATGAATACTGGTACGAAGAGATGAACAGGCAGGGCTATCTGGTCATTCAGCAGGAGAGAACATTGCCCGATTTACAGATTACCCTTGCTCCGGATCTGAATGTCTCTATTCTTCAGCGGCTCAGTGCAGAGGAATGGCGGCAGGCAGCCAGAGCCTGCAAAGGATTGGCTTTGCGTTCCGAAGTTTTTGCACTCGATGCACCACTTACAGGCGCTACGGATAGTCAGCTGAAAAAGCAACTGACTCCCTATACCGTCAGTACACATAATTGTACTGTTGAATTACTGCAGCCGAAAGGGCAGAATCCCTACGCTGTTTTTATTGCAAAAGAGAGTGAAGGAATTATCTACAATTATGAGCGGGAAATCTCAGATCCGAGGATATTACATAAACTTAGTCTGAGTTTTGACGTGTATGGAAATGTACTGGATTCTGCTTCAGTCGTTTATCCCCGGATAACTCCGGATTTAAGCCTGCCGGCAGATATACAGCAGATTCAGCAGCAATCATTGATTACTTATCTGGCTAATCAGTTTACCAACGATGTAATCACGGCAGATCATTACCGGCTCAGGCTGCCTTCGGAGGCAATGACCTACGAGCTTAAAGGATTGATTAAAACGGGATTTTATTATAAACCCGAAGATTTCGATCAGGTATTAAGTACAGCAGTTGAGGTTGCCTATCATCAGCTGAATGTAAATCCGGCACCCGGCACTATACAGAAGAGACTGATTGAACATATCAGAACCATTTACAGGAGTAATAACCTGAATACTGCATTGGCCTTACATATGCTCGATTCCAAAGGGCTGTCTTTTGAGAATTATCAGCTTGCCTATACACCCGCACTGGTTAATGATATATTTGGCGCCAGGGTTGATGCGGCATTATTACTGGAAGGAAAATTTTGTCATAGCCAGGGAGATGCGAACTGGTGGATCAGATCCGGAACTTCCGGGTATCTGGATGGAGCAGAAACTTTAGCAGACGCACAGAGCAGATTTTATATGCCGGTTTCTTTTACAGATCCCTATGGTGCAAAGACCAAAGTAAAATATGATAGCAGTTACGTGTTGTTTATTGAAGAAACTGAAGATGCAATTGGTAATAAAGCATCAATTGAGCAATTCAACTACAGAACACTTACAGCCAGGAAATTAAAAGACATCAATGATAACCTTTCTGAGGTTGTTAGCGATGAGCTGGGTTTTGTAAAAGCGGTGGCCCTTTATGGAAAAGGGACTGAGGCCGATGATATGACCGGGATAACCGAATTCACTACTGCAGCAGAAAATGCGTTGAAAAATGCATTTTTTGGAGCCGCTGATTCTGTACAGCTGACACAAAAAGCCAAAGATCTGCTTGGTCATGCAACCACCCGTTATTTACTGGATTTTCATAATTATGCAACCACCGGAAAACCAGCAGTTACAGCTTCTGTATCCCGGGAGGAGCATTATCAGAAAAATAATAATTCACCGGTACAGCTTAGTTTTGAATATACAGGCGGGCTTGGTCAGGTGATGATGAAAAAGGTACAGGCAGAACCCGGCCCGGCCAGACAGGTGGTAGTTATGCCAGATGATACTTATACCGTTGCGGTGATCGATACCGGAGTGCTGATGCCAAAACAATTAAGATGGATAGGCAACGGAAGAGCTGTATTGAATAACAAAGGGAATACAGTTAAACAATATGAACCTTATTTCTCTGTAAGTTTTCAGTATGAAAGTTTAAAGGAACTGGTTGAAACAGGAGTCACCTCTATCAGCTTTTATGATGCTCCGGGCAGAATCATGAAAACCATCATGCCTGATGAAAGCTATAGTAAAGTAGAGTATACCTCCTGGAAGCAGATCAGCTGGGATCAGAATGATACCCTGCTGGATTCTCCGTGGTATCTGAACAGACATAATGGTTTAATTAATGCCCGGTTGATTGCACAGAGCAAAGATCCTGCCGTAGAGAAACAAGTTGCAGATCAGGCGGTGAAACATGCAGGTACACCGGCGGTCCAGCATTTTGATACCATGGGCAGAGCGGTTTTGGCTATAGAACACAATAAAAACCTGGTAACGGCTGCAGATGAGTTTGCAGAAACCCGTGCCTTACTGGATGCAGAAGGGAACCAGCGCGGCGTAATTGACAGCAGGAATAATCTGCTGATGCAGTATAAATACAATATACTGGGTAACATGGTTTATCAGGATAGTACTGATGCGGGTAAACGCTGGCTGATCCAGGATATTATGGGTAAACCGTTAAGAACCTGGGATGAGCGGAATCATGAGTTTCAGTACTTCTACGATATACTGCACCGCTCAACTTACAGTAAGGTATTGGGGGGGGATGGCGCAGTAGCGCTGGATCATATTTTTGAACGGATATTTTATGGAGATACGGTCTCTGGTGCTAAAAATAAAAATCTTAAAGGTCAGATAATCAAACATTATGATACAGGTGGTTTAATTGATACTCCAGTTTATAATTTTAAAGGAAAGCCAGTTTCAACTACTAAAACACTGTTCAGATATTATAAAGAAGTAGCCAACTGGATAGATGGAAACCTGGTTGCCAATCTGGAAACTGACAGTTATACTTTTATCACAGAACTGGATGCACTGGGCAGGATTGCTAAACAGACAGCTCCTGATGGCAGTGTCATTACACCATCCTATAATGAAGCAGGATTGTTAAATGCCGAACAGGTTGCTCATGCAGATCCGGCAATAACCACGGTATACATCAAGGATATCGATTATAATGAAAAAGGGCAGCGAAGCAAGATTATTTATGGTAATGATGTTATAACCCGGTTTTATTATGATACAGAGACTTTCCGGCTGAATCGTCTGGAAAGTAAAAGAAAAAATAATGATCCTTTACAGGACTGGTATTATAGTTATGATCCGGTAGGTAATGTGGCTTTGATCAATGATAAAAATATTCCGGTCGTATTTTTCAATAATACGAAGGTCACAGGGATTACCGCATATACCTATGATGCTTTGTATCGTCTGGCAGAAGCCAGCGGCCGTGAAAATGATGCAGCACTGGTCTATACGAACAAAGATAACTGGAATGATGCAGCACTGATGAAGATTCAGGCTGCCGGAGATCCGATGGCTATGCGTAATTACACGCAAAGTTATCAGTATGATCAAACGGGAAATGTCACCCAGGTAAAACACGTGGCTGCCGGAAATAACTGGACCAGAACCTATCAGTATGATTCTGGTAATAACAGGCTTAATCAGACCAAGATAGGTGCTAATACCTATAGTTATACTCATCATGCTAAACATGGCTTTATCCTTCAAATGCCCCATCTTGATGAGATGAGCTGGGATTTTAAAGAAGAGCTGGTCAGGACTGTCAGACAGAAAAGGCTGGATGGTGGTACACCCGAAACCACTTATTATCAGTATGACGGGCAGGGACAGCGTATCCGTAAACTTACAGAAAATGAAGCGGATGCCGGGAAAACTCCACAGGTTAAAGAAGAACGTATTTATATTTCCGGCTATGAGTTATATCGTAAAATCACGGGAACTGATGCCGGTTTAGAACGCAGAAGTTTAAGTCTGATTGATCAGGGAAACCGGTTCGTTATGGCAGAAACCCGTAATACAGTGGATGACGGAACAGAAAAACATCTGGTGCGTTATCAGCTGCATAATCATACCGGGTCTGCGAGTATGGAGCTGGATATCACTGCACAGGTAATCAGTTATGAAGAATATCATCCTTTTGGTACTACAGCTTATCAGGCCAGAAATGCCGGGATCAAGGCAGCGGCCAAACGTTACCGGTATACGGGTATGGAAAGGGACGAAGAAAGCGGGCTTTCTTATCATAGTTCACGTTATTATCTGCCCTGGTTGATCCGGTGGCTCAGTGTGGATGCTGCCGGACTTAAAGATGGGGTAAACTTATATGCCTATATCAGGAATAACCCGCTCCGGTATAATGATAAATCAGGAACCCAGTCTGACCCGGTTCAGATAGAGTTCTGGGAAAGCCGGGTTTATCATACCGAAGTTACCGCTACCTACAGCAGCAGAGGGATTTCTCCCGAACTCAGAGCTACCATGACCGGGGTTTACCGGATCTGGACTAATGATTATGCCAGTGATGTGGATGTAGGACATATGGGCAAACCCTTTGTTTTACTCAGAGCTGGTGAAAGATCGCCGGTATGCCCTCAGTTGGCCGGGCCTAACAGAAGTGATGGCGGCGGGGCAGTCAGAGCTATGGCTGGCATAGTCAGAGCTGCCGGTGGGTATGCCCGTACCGATGATCATGATATGACTCCTGCCGGGGTAGCTTCAAGAGGCGTAAGATATCCGGCAATTGCTCTGCCACCTGCATTAAGAGATCCGAGACTCCCGGTAATTGGCAGAATGACGGCACCACCACCAGCTGCACCGCCATTAATTACGATACCGCCTTCTTCGGGTGCAGGTGCGCCTGTTACACCAGTTGTGCCACCCGCCCCAATGGAGCAGTTGCCGCTGGATTTTAATCCGCCACCAAGACCGGCCGCACCGCCTGCAGCCCCTGTGCGTCCTGTTGCGCCACCTGCGCCGCCAAGACCAGCTGCGGCACCACCAAGACCGTCAGGAGGCGGAGGCGGAAGAAGCGTTCCAGTAGGAAGCGGAGGGGCAGGTGCCGGAGTGGTAGGTGCAGTAGGAAGAGCAGTTCCATTTGTAGCCGAAGCCGAAGTGGTACTGACCGGAGCGGCCGGAGCCTCAATGATGACGGCCACTACAGCACCACTGGCAGCACCTTTACTGGCTACAGCCGAAGCTTTGCCGGTAGTTGCCGGAGTTGCAGTAATCGGTGCCGGAACAGGGCATATCGTCAGAGTTGTAGCTTCTGAAGCCGGAGCCAGCAGAAGTACTTCCGAGGGATTGGGGCTGGGAGCAGCTGTATTGACCGGTGCGGCAATCGGATCTGTAATTCCGGGCGTAGGAACAGCAGTTGGTGCCGGAGTGGGCGCACTGGTAGCCGGAGGACTTTATTTATGGTCACTTTAATTTACACATCAAAAATCAACATATGACAAACTTAAAACATGATGCCATTTTCACCGTATCGCTGGATGGCATAGGACTCACAGAAGATCAGATCCTGAGTCTGGATAAAAAAATCAAAGAAGTAGTGATGCATGAGCTTGCGCAGATTGACAATCATGGAGATATGGTGGTTAATGCCAGGTTAGCTGTTAATCCACGTTTAAAAGGATGGGAGTGGGTAAACAGGACTATGGGTATCTGGATCGAAGATTATTCCCGTTACCTGGAACGTATTGGTCAGGGGCCGCTTAAATAATGAGTGAGTTCCTGTGCCCGGGTTATACCTGCAAACCTGGTGCGAAACTTTATGGGATAGTTAATTCAGGTGGTTTTATTGACTATCTGCGGGTATCAATGGAAATAGATGAAGTTTTTGTACAGCAGGCCAGCAAAGGAAGGGAACCGGAAAAACGGTTCCGCTTTGCCGGAAATTGTGCAAAATCAGGTTGCAAACAGTGGGATGGAACGGCGCATGAATGCGGGCTGATTGATGAGCTGATTACGGTAGTAGGTAATCAGGAGCCTGAGCAGCTCCAGGATTGTCCTATCCGCGAAAAGTGCAGGTGGTTTGCGCAAAGAAAAGGCATGGCCTGTGCCCAGTGTAATGAGGTCATCCGCAATATTGAAATGAAATTAACAGAGGTATAACTCAATAAAAACCCTAAAGAAATTCATCATGGCAACTTTAAATCAGGCAATTAATATTGTATTTGGTAAAATAAGGAACCAATCTAATCAGCCCTTACCCAATCTGTTGGTACAAGCTTATGACCGTGATATGCGATCTGAAGAGCTTTTGGGCGAATGTATTACAGCGCAGGATGGCAGTTATGAAATTAGCTGGAAACATGAACAACTGAGCGGGCGGGGTAGAAAAGAAGCTGATTTATCCATGAAGGTATTGACCAGAGAGAAAAAAACTGTGCTTTATGCCTCTGCTATTATTGATACCAGGTTTAACGCAGCTGCATCCGAAGAAATCAATATCATTATCAAAGGGAAAATTCCTGCTGAATTTATAGAATATGATTATTTATACAAGGAGGTAGGTTTTCTGGCTGGGAAAGTTAAACAGGTTGATTTACAGGAGAATGAGCAGCATCAGGATATTTCCTTTCTTTCCGGAGAGATGAATGTACCTGCAGAGAAGATTGTGCATCTTGTGGTGGCCCAGCGCCTGCAGGAATTAGCTAAGATAGATGCCCCGTTTTTTTATGCGCTGCTGCGTAAAAACACCTTGTTAAAGAATGATTTAATCAATTCTTTCCAGATACGTACTGCTGTAGATCTTCATACCGAGCTGCTGCCTTTATTGTATGATGCCGCTTTATGTGATCCCAAAATCATTAAACAGGATATCACAGCGGCTGTAAAAGAAAAGCTGATTGCAGAAAAAGTGGGGAAAGAGGCTGGGCGGTATCAGGAAATCCTTCAGCAATATAAAACCAGAGCTGAAGAGTATTATCAGCAGGAATACGCAGGTAAAGTTTTCCTGCTGCTCAAAAAATATGTGCTGGACAGCCGTCTGTCTGAGATAGGACAGATTTTTAAAAATAACAGGAATAATCTGGATGGTCTGATCAGTGAACTGACTGCCCGGAGTTTTTTTGAAAGCAGCGGACACTCCATTGATGCTAAAACGGCCATCAAACTGGCAGAACTGATCGGTTTTAATGTAAATCTGATTGAAAGAGTTAAAAAAGCAGAAAATATTAATACACCCGCAGCGGTTAAAGATCTTGCAGCCTTAAATAAAGCAGACTGGAGGGCTATTCTGGCCAAACAGCCCGGAGTTAAAGATCAGGGGGCTGAAAAAGAAATGCTGGATATACAAGCATCGGCACTGGCCAGGAAATTTGAAAAAGAATATCCCGCTGTAGCTTTCAGGGCACAGCTGGACAGAGCTAAAACTACCCCTTACAAGAATCAGGCAAAAATCAGGGAGTTCTTTAAAACACAGACGGGATTTGATTTGCAGTATTCCAATATAGATCTTCTTTTTAAGGAGAGAAAAATGAGTAATGCCGCAAATGATCCTTTACGTAATGAACTCAAAGCTATGCAGCGGGTTTTTAAGCTGGTTCCGCATTACAGCAAAACCAATGCCTTGCTGGCACAGCATATTCATTCTGCACAAAGTATTACCTTAGCGGGCAAGTCCCGTTTTGTCAATGATATAGCACCTAAAGCAGGTATCAGTCCGGCAGAGGCCAAAGCCATCTATAACCGCGCTGAAACTGCCAGTACAGCGGCCATGTTATTAGCCGGTGAACTCCATGATACCATCAGTGCGATGGATATTCCTGCAATGGAGATGAAAACACTCAGTTTAAAGATTGACGCGGTAAGCAAGGATTTTCCAAATCTGAAATCATTGTTTTATACAGCAGATGTCTGTACCTGTGAGGAATGCCGTTCGGTCTATAGCCCGGCTGCTTACCTGGTGGAGATTTTACAGTTTCTGCAAAACAGAAAAGTAACTGATCTGAGTTTACCACCGGCAAACCTGTCTGCTAAAGAAGTTTTATTCAAACGTCGTCCTGATCTGGGCGACATCGATCTGGGCTGTGAAAATGCCATGACTCCTGTTCCCTATATTGACCTGGTTTGCGAATTGCTGGAAGAAGCCATAACTCCGGATGGGGGGATTCCATATACAGGAGTGCTTTCTGACGGGCCGGACCCGCTTAAAGGAAAGATTTCTGCTTCACTGCTCAATACGCTTTTAGCAGCCAAAACATCTTTTACCGATCCGGTAACCCTGGTTGTTACTGATACACCCTGTAATTTCCCGGTCACCAGTCAGGCGCTTATTTTTAAGACTGAAGGGACTCTGCCCGATCAGCCATTTTACCTGCGGGATCAAAAGGTTGTATTCAAAGCCGTGCCGCTGGGAGGAAGCAAATATACGATCTACAGATTGCGTCAAACGCTGTCTTCTGCCGAAGAATTAGCTTCTTCTCCAGCCTACGTTAACGTAAATGCTTATAAGACCTTACAGACCAGCTTTTATGCCTTTAAGCTTCCCTTTGATCTGAACCTTACTTCTGCCAAAGCTTATTTTTCCAGGTTTGGTCTGGACAGAGCTGAATTAATGAAAGCTTTTCAAAGTGCTTCCAGTCCTTCTGATCTGGCAATAGCTGCAGAAAAGCTGGGTTTAACAGATACAGAAAAAGATTTAATTGTCACTGCCGCTTCAGCTAAACAGCAGACGTACTGGAATACCACAGCTGCCAATGCTTCTGCAGAAATGAACAATGTGGATGTTTTTCTGACCAAAAGCGGTCTGAGTTTTAAAGAACTGACGGTACTGCTGACTTTAAAATTTATCGATCCGGATAAAAAGCTGTTTATCAAGAATCTGGATCTGACCTGTGATACCACGAAAAAGATAATTGATAGCCTTGATGATGTCGCTTTAGACCGTATTCACAGATTTTTAAGACTGCAGAAGAAAACGGGTCTGAAATTCGAATTGCTTGATGAGTTCATTTCTCAGGTTAGCCTGGGAGGGGGTGATCTTCAGGAAGCTATTCTGCAAATCGCTGATTTGAAAAGAGTTTCAGCTGCAAGTGGTCTTCAGCTGGATGAACTGACCGGCTTTTTCGGTCAGATTCCTTACGAAATACGCAGCGAAGAAAGCCCGCTGCCTTTGTTCAGCCAGGTGTTTTTAAATAAATCAAAAAATGGGTTTGCTGATGAAAAATTACTGGCAGATACTATTTTGGGCACAGGTTTACTATCCGCTTACCGGGATAGTCTGTCTGTTTGTCTGCAGTTATCCGGTGATGATTTTGATCAGCTGACCAGTTTCACGCCTGATGGTAAACTGAATTTTAAAAATCTGAGTACACTTTATGCCATAGCCAGGCTGATGAAGAAACTGGGTTTGAAAAGACCGGATTTTGAAATCATCAGTGAGCTGACCGGATTAATTTTTTCTGCAGCACCGGCTGTACTGCTGCAATTTGTGACACAGGCGATGGCTTTCAGAGCCTATCCTCAGCGGCCTGCAGATCTGCTGTTTATGTTAAAACATGAGGCTGCCGATCTGGTGAACCGGGAGATGAAAGAAACCCGGATTATTGAAGTGCTGACCGGGTTGCAGCAGGATTTGAAAAAAGTACTGACTGATAATCAATCGCTTTATAATGATGGTCTGGAAACAGATGAACAGCGGGAAGCTTTACAAAATCAGTTAGCTAAACTGACCAATGTAGAACCTGATACGGTTAAAGTACTGATGGGTTTTCTGGATGCCTTATGGGTTACACCGGCAGCGGCCAAAACATTTGCTGATGACCATTTAGCTTATCTGGATAAAGCAGCAGGTATCAAAAGAGAAGGTTTGGATACTACTGATCTCAAAAATAAGATAGATGACCTGGCAGCAGCCAGCCCGGCTAATTTTGCCACTGTACAGAAAACCTTGCTGAAATCATACTTTGATACGCTTTCAGTTTATTTCATCACAGCTGGAAAAAAGACTGTCCTTGTGCAGTGTATAATGCAGGTTTTCAAATCATCAGAAGATCTGGCTAAAGTAATACTCGATAATGCTCTGCTCAGACAGCCGGCACCAGGCACCGCAGCAATTAGTGATTTATTATCAGCTGACAGCTTTATTAATCTGCTGGTTCCTGTGACCAGTCTGAATTGTGCCGGTCAGTTCAGTGCCTTAAGATTATTGCATCAGATGATTCCGCTGATCAATTCATTTCAGCTGGAAATTACAGATACAGCATGGTACTTTAAAAATGCAGGCAGTTTAGGCTGGTTTTTATTTGATGGAATACCTTATGACAGTACACTGAATCCGGTAAACCTGTCTCTATATGCTGATTTTGTCAGTTTAACAGGTCTGGCGAAATCTTTAAGCCCGGTACCAGATCCTGCGGATGCAGAAAATCCGCTCAGTTTTACGCGGGCAATGGAATTATTATTACCTGGCAATACTACGACGCAAACCCAATGGATGGAAACTATGGCGCTGCTAACTGGTTATCAGACAGCAGATTTAACAGCTATCGATGCCAGGTTATTCACCGTGTTTAATCTGGATAACTATAAAAACCCGCAAACCTGGCAGACCGTAATGACTAATGCAGCTTATCTGCGTACGCTGGGTGCTACAGTCAGTCAGGTTGTTGCCTTTATTAAGCCAGTGCTGACAGCAACTGATACGACGCAGCTGAGAATGGCTTTAAAAGCCAGATATGATGAAAATACCTGGTCAGATACCCTGAAAGAAATTACTGATGCGATCAGACCTCAGAAAAGAGATGCGCTGATTGCTTATTTACTGGCTGTAAACCCTGATCTTAAAGATGAAAATGACCTGTACGATTATTTTCTGGTTGATGTAGAGATGGAAGCTGTAATTTCTTCTTCCAGAATTGTGCAGGCTCATAATACAGTACAGCTTTTTGTACAGCGTTGTTTAATGGGGCTGGAACCGGAATCAGCAGCTAATCTGGATGATGATCCTAACTGGAACCAGTGGAAATGGATGAAAAATTACCGGGTGTGGGAAGCCAACCGTAAGGTGTTTTTATATCCTGAAAACTGGATTGAGGCAGAACTGCGTGATGATAAGTCATTTATGTTTAAAGAACTGGAAAATGAGTTGTTACAGGACGATCTGAATAACGATACTGCCGAAGCAGGTTTGATTAACTATCTGGAGAAACTGGATAATATTGCTTTTTTGGAAGTGGTAGCCACCTGGTATCAGATTGATATCAGAACTATGCATGTTTTTGGCAGAACCAAAGGTGGTGATCCGGCAATTTATTATTACCGCAGATTTGAACAGGAGCGCTACTGGAGTCCATGGGAAAAAGTAGAGCTGGACATTACTTCTGATCAGCTGCTGGCTTTTATGCGTAATAATCGTCTCTGTCTGGCCTGGCCGGTTTTTAGTGAGGAAGCGGAAATGAAAGACTCCATCGCGGTTCCAAGCGGTTCGGGCGGGGGTACGGTACCTGGAAAACCTAATAAAAAACTTAAAATACAGTTGGCTGTCAGTGAGTTTGCCAATGGGAAATGGCAGCCAAAAAAGATCTCTAAAGATGCTATTGAAAGCCCTTCCGGAGATAATTACACACTGAATACCATATCGAGAGATTTATTCAATATGATGTATTTCGAGTTTCTGGATCAGATCTGGTTATTCACTACTAACGGGTATTCTACACTGGAACAAAGACTGGAAGGGGTATTCAATGTGACCGGATGTAAGGGTTATCCGGAACTGGTCAAGGGATTTACGCCCAAAAACCTGGCAGATTTTTACCCTGATTTTGAAAATACGAGCCTGAGATTGCAGCGTTATAATGAAATGAGTGAAAATGCACCGGAAATGGATCGTCTGGCGGTTAAGAATGCATTTTCCATGAAAGACTTTATGGAGCTTCTGGGACAGACTCCGGGAACCTTCCGTTTAACCTATCCTGCGCAGTTTAGCTATATTGATATGCTGGTGATGCTGTTTGAACTGATCTTTATGGGAATCAACAGCAATTATGCATCAGACCATATTGCGGGTAGACAGGGCCGGTTTAAAGGGGTTATGGGCACATTAATGCCATATTTTATGGAAGATAGTTATCATGCCTACGTGATTGTTCCTGGCTTTTATAATACAAATACTAAAGATGATACCGGGCCGCTGTTGCTACAGCGAACAATTGCTGATGTGCTGCAGCTGATTGATGATATCATCGCCCTTGGCAAAAAATACATGGCTAAATTAAAGGCGGTTCCTGCACCTGATCCGGTTGAATTGGTTAAAGAGCTGAATAAGGATGAAGAATTTCAGCGGATTAAAACTGAAATAGATCATTACCAGGAGCTGGCCTATGGTGAGGCTTTCAAAAATATGTATCATCCGCTGGTTTGTCCGCTTAAAAAGAGTTTGTATAAACTCGGAATCCCGGAGCTGATGAAAAGGGAAACACAGTTACAGCAGTCAAAATTTGATTTCCAGCTTAATTATAAGCCTAACGTTGCCAAAATCCCGAAAACCTATCTGCTGGAAAAAAATGGGGTAAGAAAACTATCCTTCCCGGTAGAGGATCTTGATTTTAGCAGTGATGGCAGCTATAGTGAATATAACTGGGAACTTTTTTTTCATATCCCGTTTTTACTGGCCGGCAGATTAAGCCAGAACCAGCAATTTGAAGATGCACTGACCTGGTTCCATTATATGTTTAATCCTACTGGTGCCCTGGCCGGTAAAGCCCCTGAAAAATATTGGGTAACCAAACCTTTTTTCCTGACTCATGAAGCAGATTATACCAGTCAGCGTATAGACAACCTGATGTTTAAGGTAGCTCATTTTTCTACAGAGGATGTTTCAAAACTGGAATTTGCTATTGCACAATGGCGTGAGAAACCTTTTCAGCCACATGTTATAGCCCGGTTCAGACCTGTGGCTTATCAGAAAGCCCTGCTGATGAAATATATCGGGAATTTAACCGCATGGGGAGATTATCTGTTCAGACAGGATACCATGGAATCGATTGCGCAGGCGACACAGATGTATATTCTTGCAGATAAACTGCTGGGGCCTAAACCAAGAGTAATTAAGCCGGTAGTTAAAGCGCCTTATGAAACTTATAATCAGCTGGAAGCAAATATTGATGCTTTTGGAAATGCGCTGGTTAACCTGGAAAATATTTTACCGGATTTATCGGTGCTGCCAGAAGGCGGTGCTGAATTACCACCGCCGGATGTTACTTTATCCATGCTGTATTTCTGTATCCCGAATAATGACCAGATGAATACTTACTGGGATCAGGTGGCTGACCGCTTGTTTAAAATCCGTAACTCTCAGAATATTGACGGGGTATTCCGTAGTCTGGCGCTGTTTGCGCCTCCGATTGATCCGGGTATGCTGGTCCGTGCAGCGGCTTCGGGGATGGATATTTCTTCAATCCTTGCCGGAATGAATGCACCAACACCTTTTTACAGATTTAATGTATTGTCTCAGAAAGCAGGTGAACTGACTCAGGAAGTAAGAGGGCTGGGCAGCTCGCTGCTTCAGGCACTGGAAAAGAAAGATGCCGAAAGTATGGCTTTATTGAGAAGTGAACTGGAAATCCGTGTTTTAAACGCCGTAAAGGATATGAAAACGCTTCAGATCAGTGAGGCAAAAGAACAGATACAGGTGCTGGAGAAAACAAAACTGGTCACTGAGGCCCGTCATAATTATTACAGGGATATCAGTTATATCAGTTCAAAAGAACAGCTGAACCTGGATAAACTCAGTGAATCTCATGATTATCAGATGGCTTCACAGATTCTGGGTGCTACGGCAGGTATTCTGGCATTAATTCCCGACCTGGATATTGGTGCTTCTGGTTTTGGCGGAAGCCCGCTGGCTGCGGTGAAATGGGGCGGAAGTTTTCTGGCGCATTCTGCCAATGCAGCAGCAGGTGTATTGAATGTATTAAGTTCAGCGGCTTCTTATGAGGCTAACCGCGCAGCTACTGCAGGTAGTTATGACCGGCGGTTTGCAGACTGGAAACTCCAGGAAACATTGGCTGGCAAAGAGCTGGATTCTCTGGATAAGCAGATTTCTGCAGCCCAGATCAGACAGGAAATTGCAGAAACAGATCTGCGTAATCATTTGATACAGATTGATAATGCGAAGAAAACGGATGATTTTATGCATACTAAGTTCACTAATAAACAGCTTTATGACTGGATGATCGGGCAGGTGAGTGCTGTTTATTTCCGTGCCTACAGTCTGGCACATGATTTTGCGAAGAAAGCAGAGCGAAGTTATCAGTATGAGCTTGGAAACGGAGATAGCTATATTCAGTATGGTTATTGGGACAGCATGAAAAAAGGACTGCAGAGTGCGGATCAGTTACTTCATGATATCAAAAGAATGGAATGCGGCTATCTGGATAAAAACAAGCGGGAATATGAACTGACCAGACATGTATCCGTAAGTCTGCTTGATCCGCTTGCACTGGTACAGCTGAGAGCTACAGGAGTGTGTGATTTTGATATTCCTGAAGCTTTATATGATATGGATTATGCAGGACAGTACTTCAGAAGGATTAAATCTGTGAGTATCAGTTTGCCTTGTATAGCAGGGCCGCATACAGCAGTCAGCGCTAAATTATCGCTGGTTAAAAATAAGTACCGCAAAAATATGAACCACGAAAATGCAGCAGGAACGGGTTATACCGAAGATCCTGCCGGAAATGACGAGCGCTTTATCTTTAACGTGGGTTCTATTCAGTCTATTGCTGCCAGCAGTGCGCAGAATGACAGTGGAGTATTTGAGCTGAATTTCAAAGATGAACGGTATCTGCCTTTTGAAGGAACAGGAGCGATCAGCAGCTGGAGACTGGAATTGCCGGAAGAAGTCAGGCAGTTTGATTACAGTACCATTGCTGATGTGGTTTTACATGTTAAATATACCGCAAGAGAGGGTGGTTCTGTACTTAAGGGATTGGCAGAAGCGAGTCTTAAAGACCGGCTGAATGCGATGCACCAGACGTTGAATGAAACCGGACTGCATATCGGGATTAACTTAAAGCAGGATATGCCTGATGTCTGGAACCTGTTGCTTAAAAATGCATCTGCTCCGCTGACGATAACTAAATTCAGACTGCCATATTTTGTACAGCCTTTAACTGCGGTGATCAGTAAAGTAATCTTTGTGGCAAAAGTGAAGGGAGATCCCGGCAGTTATACGATAAAGATAGACGGGACTGATCTTAATCTTTCTAAATCTTCTGGATTGCTTAAAGCAGAAAATACTACAATTCAGTTGGATACAGAGTTTATCTTGTCCGGAACTGCAATACAGATCGCTAAGCTGGATGAACTGGTGATGGTTGTTAAGTATGGAGTTTAGACTGACGGACAGGTAGTTCTTTGGGCAAGTAAATACGAAGAGCTGTAGCGGGACGTATTAAGATCGGGGTTGGTATAGGGTTGGTATACCCCGGGGGTATACCAACCCTATACCAACCCCGATCTCTTACACAGGTTAAACTTCTTTCTTTTTAATGGAGATTAATTGAATCCGGAGGCCGAAGAGATTGAAAAAAACTTAATTTTGGCCATGGTTATTTTTCTTACACTACTGAATGCTTTAATCTTTATCGCCCTGTCTGTTATTCATATTTACTGGGCCTTTGGTGGCCGGTGGGCTAAAGAATTATCAGTCCCAACTATTGATTCCGGTCAGAAATTATTTGTTCCGGGTGTCCGGGCCACGCTTACTGTGGCTGCAGGGTTGCTCATGTTTGCAGGGATTAATCTGTGTATCAGGGTTTTTCCGGATTCAGGTTTGCAGCTTTTATATCTTCGCTATGGGATTCTGCTGATCGGGTTGATATTTCTTTTAAGGGCAATTGGCGACTTTAACTATATCGGCCTGGCAAAAAAACAGAAATCATCTGCTTTTGCTAAAAATGATACTTTGTTTTATGTTCCTTTGTGTTTGCTGATTTTTATTTCGCATCTGTTGATATTTGCTTTGTTTTAGTCTTTAAACAGGATTTTTTTACCTTTGAGTGATTTCCGTTATCCGATCTGGAAATAGAAAAATAATTTGCTGATATGCGTCAAAAAGTACTTTTCTCTGTGTTTATCCTTGTTGGTCTGGTTAGCTGTTGTCTTACAGGGTGTAAGGAAAAAATATCTACCGCCAGTTCTGCTTTCTATTATTGGAAAACCACTTTTTTATTGGATAAACCACAAAGTGCCTTATTAAATGATGCTGCGGGCAATCAGTTATATCTGCGCTTATTTGATGTGATCTGGGATGAGCAGAAACAGGATGTCCGGCCTAATGCGATTGTGAGTATTAATCAGGATATTCATCAGTTTAAGGTAATTCCGGTCATTTATATTACCAACAGGACGTTTGAAAAATTAACTCCGCAGCAGACAGTACCGCTGGCAAAAAAGATAAATCAGCTCATCAATGATATCACCGGCCAGAATAAGATATCCTACCAGGCTGTACAGATAGACTGCGACTGGAGTACCGGAACCAGGAATCGTTATTTTGCCTTTCTGAAAGCTTTTAAAGAACTGAATAAAAAACAGCTGGAAGCGACAATCCGTTTACATCAGATTAAATATGCAGATAGAACGGGAGTGCCTCCGGTTGACAAGGGGTTACTAATGTTTTATAATATGGGTAAAATCTCTGCTGGTCTTAAACAGCGGAATTCTATTTATAATACCACAGATGCAGCAAAGTATGTCAGGTATCTGCCCTTATATCAACTGCCTTTAGACGTCGCTTTGCCTTTGTTCTCCTGGGCTATACAAATCAGAGAAGGAAAGGTAATTCAGATTTACGGTAAAATCGGGCAAAAGGAATTGTCAGATACGGCAAATTTCCAGCAGACCGGACAATCTAATATTTATAAAGCTAAGCGCAGCTTTTATCTCTCAGGGATTTATATCAAAGAAAATGATTTGTTTAAACTGGAGACTGTAAACCGGAAATTGCTGGAAAAGGCAGCTGACCAATTATCAAAACACCTTGCACATCTTGAAAAAAGAAATATAATATATTATGAATTATCAGCCAGCGTTGCTTCGGAGCTTGAAGCAAAAGATATCAAAGAAATTTCTGCTCATTTTTAGTCTATGTTCCATTGCTCTTGCAGGCGCTGTAATTGCCTGTAGTGATGATGGATATTTTGATGATTATTATAACTCGAGTTTTGCGCCCGAAGCCTTTGTGGACAGCGCTTACTACCCGTTTTTTTATTTTAGTTCCACTACTTATTATAAAGGTTATAAAGGAAATTATCAGGATGATAACAGTACCCGCTTTAATGAGCTGGTTGTAAAGGAATGGAATTCATGGTTTGACAATCAGGTGGATACCGCTTCACTGAAAACGTTATTAATCAAAGCATCTGCCGGAAATGTTGATTCTGCGGTTCTTAATTACAGAGGGAAACTGAAGGTCTTGCCGGTGGGTTTGCCTGACCTGAAAAACTCTAAAGCACCGCAAAAGAAAGTCAATGCCTTTTTTGATTACCTGCTTTTAGCTAAGGCATGCGAAAGCTATGCGGTTGGTTCAGGGGATTACTGGGCTTATGAAAAAACTCCTGTAAAAGATGTGCCTTCAGCTTTAGAGAATACTTTGCTTAAAGCTGTCAGCCAGGAAAAGGATGTTTTTATTAAGGAACGTTTGTGGTTTCAGCTAGTACGTTATTACTATTTTAAACAGCGTCAGCTTACGGTAGCTGCTGCTAAAACTGATGTGCCGCTGCCTGACTATTTTGCAAAAGAAGGGGCTTCATTTCCAAAGAATATGATTTATTACCGCGCACTGGGTTATCTGGCTGGATATTATTATCAGAAAGGAGATTATGCGCAGGCAAATTATCTGTACAGTTTGTGTTATAACTTTGCTTTTGAAATGAAGATTCCAAGTAACTGGAGTTTCCATCCTCAGAACGAGAAAGACTGGACAGAAACGCTGAAGCTGGCTAAAAATGGAGAAGAGAAGGTTACCTTATGGCATATGCTGGGCAGTAAAGGTGATGAAGTACGTGCAATTAAGGAGATTTATGCGATCGATCCCAAATCGGAAAAACTGGATCTTCTGTTAAGCAGACTGGTGAACGCAAGAGAGGCCAGAGGACAGGCTCCAAAGGATACCAGTGCTGTAAGTAAAACCATAAGGTTAGAGTCGGCCGCTGAGCGGGCTTTAGTGAATAAGATTGCAGGTGAAGATAAAACCCACAAACCTTATTACTGGAATATGGCTGCAGGCTATCTGAATTCTCTTTCTGGTAACTATACGGTAGCCAGAGCATTTTATGGTAAGGCGCGAAAGGAATTGCCGAAAAATGATACACTGGTGATGGCACAGTATAAAATACTTGACTGGTTACTTTATTTAAAACAGCTGAAACGTATAGATGCCAGAGCTGAGGCGGCAATGATAGAACCTTTAAACTGGTTCAACAGTTTAAACAAGAATAAAAGAACAATCACTGATCTTCGTTACAATAGTGCGGTGAGTCAAAGTATGACGCTCTTATCAGAGCTGTATAAAAAACAGGGTGATGTTTTAAAAGCTTATTTCTTTAAACCGGAAATGGGATTTTATAATAATAATGCGAGAATTGAGGCGGCAAAAGCTTTGTTAAATAAAAAGAATAAGACAGCTTTTGAACAGTCGATGTTAAACTACTATTCGATCAATGTTGGACAGTTAAGTTATCTGCAGGCCATTTTACTGGTCTACCAGGAAAAACTGGATGAAGCGATAGTATTGATGAAACAGGCTGATACCGTGAACAAAACCACGTTGTTTGCCAATCCTTTCAATATTTATATCAAAGATTGTCATGACTGCGAGCATGCGGCACAGAAGGACAAACCACAGTTAACGATACTTGGCTTCCTGGAAACCTTAAATGGGATTAAAAAGGATCTTGCAGCTGGTAAGAATATCTCCGGAAATGCAGCGCTGATGGCGAATGCTTATTATAATATTACCCATTATGGTAATGCGCGGGTATTTTACTATTCAGCTACTGTTACTGAAAGTTATGGTGATTCACCTTATAGCATTGCCTTGCCTTACAGGAAAATAGTAACGGACAGCAAGGTTGCAGAGAAATATTATCTGCTGGCCAGAGCTCATGCCAAAACTAAGGAGTTAAAGGCAAAATATACTTATATGGCTGCTAAATGTGAGCGTAATGAGAGTTATAATGCACAATATAATAACCCGGGAAAAGACAGAAAGTATTACTGGGACTTTGACTTCAGCAAGATTCCAGTAGGTAAATACTTTGCGGAACTGAAAACACAGTACAGTCAGACCAGGTATTACCAGGAGATTTTAAATGAATGCGGTTACTTTAAAAAATACGTGAGTAAAAAATAGTCAGCTTGCGTAATGGTCTGAATTATTGTAAAAGCCCAGCCTGGTATACTACCGGACCGGGCTTTTATAATAATAATTCAGATGCTTATTTTGTATGATATTTACTATTCCGCTGATCGCTGATTTTGCCTTTCCAGTTGAGTCCGTATCCAAAATCATAAACATTTCCTTCTGTATCTTTGTGGCAGGTCATGTCAAAAGGTACATCTTCGTACTGCTTCTCTACAGTTAGCATGTCTGCGGGCATCTGAACAGGCAATAAACCGGATGGTTCGGCTGCGCCTGATATGATATCCATAACGGCCTGTCCTGAAACTCCGAAATGCAGGACAATTCCATCAGTCTGTTGCTCAAATTCGTTAAATATCATGGGTTTGGAAGCATTTATGACCACAATAACCGGTTTACCCTGCATGGCTGAGCGGGTATCCAGAATAGTCCTTAAATCCATCGTATTATAGGCCGTCACAGTTTTATTTGTATAGGAGCGGTTAGCGATGGAAGGATCGATTACCGGATCGCCTGCGGCAATACTATGTGTTTTAGCGGTAGCAGCGGTATAGCTGTTATACTGTAAGGTAATAGGTACATATCCGTTTCCACCGGCTTTTCTGTCATTCAAATCATATCCGCCATCGGCGCTATGAGGGCTGGATACAAAAACGATGGAAAAATCAGCTTTAGCCGGATCTTCAGTAACGGTATAATATTTTTTGATCAGATTGATATCTACCGGATAGTCAAACCTGGCGGCTGACTGGTTTCCCCACCAGTCTTTGGCTGCCGGATAGTAAATTTTTGGCACAAATACAGTTTTGTTTTTAGCTACAGGAAGGATCGAAGCTTTGTTTTTGAGCAAAACTACTGATTTCAGCTGTGCCTGATAACCTGCTTTCATAAATTCAGTATTGCCTACAATCCTTTTACTTTCCTGTGGATCGAGATACGGGTTTTCAAAAAGGCCTACTCTGAAGATATTTTTCAATAATCTGATCGCAGATGTTTCAAAACGGGCGCGCATAAATTTCTCTCCATATTCTTTGACACCCATCTGATAAGCTGCAAGTATGGGTTGCATTTCGTTATTACCCCCAAACTGATCTACACCGGCCATAATTACCTTATAATGTCTTTCATTGATGGATAAAGCTTCAGCACCCCAGGGTTTGCCGGCAAAAATATCAGGGGTGGCCCCTTCGTTGGCAGTAATCAGCCAGTCGGTACAAACCACACCATCGTAATTGTATTTCTTTCTGAGCAGATCTGTAATCATGTATTTGCTATAACCGTTAGCAACATTGTTTCCGGAAGGGTCCTGTCCGTAGGTAATGGTATAATAGGGCATAACAGCTGATGCTTCCCTGGTCTTTCCGTCAAGTTTAAAAGCTCCCTGTGTAAAAGGATAAAGATGCTGTTCAAGATTTTTACCCGGATAAACGGCAAATTTTCCATAGGCCCAGTGTCCGTCACGGCCAGCTTCTTCAGCACCTCCGCCAGGCCAGTGTTTGACCATGGCATTAACACTTTTATATCCCCAGCCATCTTTGATTTCATCTTTGCCAAAGGAAGTCTGGAAACCATCAATATAGGCACGGGCCATATCAGCATCCAATAATGGACTTTCTCCAAAAGTCATCGCAATGCGGTACCAGCGTGGTTCACTACCCAGGTCTATTTGCGGAGAAAGTGCAGTGGTAATCCCTAACGCTCTGTACTCCTGTGCCGCGATATGCCCGAATTCCCTGACTATGGAAGGATCGAATGTTGCTGTCATGGCCAGGCCATCGGGCCACATAGAAATAGTTCCACCGGCACCAGCATTAAATTCACTGTTAATGGTAGCAGTATGACGGGGATCTGTACTGGTATTTCCCGGGATACCTAAACCTGTTCCTTCTACAAAGGCCTGCATATTATTGTTCCAGGCTGCTGCTACTTCAGGACTTTGTACTTTAGTAATTAAAATATGTCTGAGATTATCTTCTTTCAGGAATTTTTTCTGATTGTCGCTCAGCTCTTCGGGCCTGGCTTTGCTCTGACTAAAAGCCAGCCCGTTATAAGTACCAGACCCAAAACCTTTATCTGTGGCCGGGATCATCTGGTGGCCGCTATACAACATTAATCCGGATATTTGTTCAATGGAAAGCTGATGTGCCAGATCTTTTGCTCTTTCCTGTGGCGAAAGCCTCCAGTCTTCATAGCGGTCTATTTTGCCGTTTTTGTTCAGATCCTTGAACTTCAGTCCTTCAACTGTCAGTATTTTTACACCTGATGCCGGATTATATCCCAGAATAATTCCATTTGGGTTAGTGATGATTTTGTAATTCTTTCCTTCCTGTGCATTCGAAACCTGAAGACAGGAGAGAGCGAAAAGTGTTAGGAATACTTTTTTCATACAGCTTTGGTTTTATGAGTTGATTTTTCACTATAGCGCTTGTTATCAGTTGAATATGTTCGGTTTTGAAACCTCTTATTCTTTTTAACAGGATAATGCTTCTATATGAAGCAATGGTAAAGTTTATTTTTTGCTTTTCCAAATCTCTGTTCAGATCAGGCTTTTTCAGCGTAATCAAAATGTAATTATCAGGCAATAGTTTGTATATATGTAGTTGACTACGTACTTTTGTGGTATATATAATAATGTAATGGAAACACAATTTGAAATCAAGACATCAACAGCTGCAGAAACGGAACAGATCATTGACTTAATACTGACTATTCAGCGGCAGGAATTTAATATTCCGATTACAGCCGAAGATCAGCCAGACCTGAGAGAGATAGACGAGTTTTATAAAGAGCCGGGGGGAGAATTCTGGATTGCGAAACATAATGACCAGGTAATTGGCTCTATCGCCCTGATTAATATTGGAGAGGGGATTGGGGTAATCCGTAAAATGTTTGTACATAAAGATTATCGTGGTAAAGAGAAAGGGATAGCGCAACAGTTATTGGAGCGTCTTATTGCTTATGCAGCAGCAAAGGGCATCAATGCAATTTATCTTGGAACGGTACAGATTTTAAAGGCAGCCATCAGATTTTATGAACGGAACGGTTTTGTATCTGTAGAAAAAGCTAACTTGCCAGCTGCAATGCCTTTAATGAAACTGGATACTCACTTTTTTGTCTTACACCTGAATAATGAGCAATAAAGATACCGTTAATCTTATAGATGAATCTGGTATACTGGCCATTTCAACACGCTTACAGCGTCTGAGTGATCAGTTCCGTAAGGATGGTTTATTATTATATAAAGCCTTCGGGATAGAATTTGAACCCAAATGGTTTCCTGTAATCTATACTTTACAGTTTAAATCACCCTTAAGTATATTGGAGCTGGCAGCAGAAATCGGCTATGCTCATCCTTCAACAATTAGTTTATTAAAAGAGCTTGAACAGCAAAAGCTGATCAGCTCTTTAAGGGATAAAACTGATGAGCGTAAAAGACTGATCATCCTGACTGCTAAAGCATGGGAAGTGATTGAAAAGATGAAACCGGTATGGGAAGTGATGATCAAAATACTGTCTGAAGTTACAGAAACTGAGAATAATCTGCTCAAAGCCCTGAATGAAACAGAAGATCAGCTGAGAAAAAAAAGCTTCTTTGAACGGGCTCAGCAGCTGGTGGAAGTGATGAAAGACCAAAGGGGAGAAGCCGGTATCAAATCTTCAGACCTGGAAATTCAGTTAGTGGAAACTCCTGAAAGACTGAAAACATCGGCAGCAATAAGAAAATCGATATTAAGAGAATTTGATGATGATCAGCTGCTGTCAATTGCTGAAGATCACAGGACGCTGCATTTTCTGGCTACTGTACATGATCTGCCTGCGGGAACAGTGAGCTGCCGCAAAACCAGAACCGGCAATAAAATTGAAGGATTAGCTATTCTGGAGCAGTACAGGGGTAAGGGGATAGGGAAAGCATTACTCAGGAAACTAGCAGAAGAGACTGATGAAGCCTTGTATGTACATGCCCCTCTGGCACTGGTTACCTGGTTTGAGCGGGCAGGTTTTATCAAAAAAGGTAAACAGCTGGAAGAGTCGGGCAGTCTTTATTATAAAATGGTATCGGGCTCCTGATCAGCTTATGCCCGGTTTCCGATCAGCTCCTGTCAATCTTACGGGTGTAAAAAAAATCATCTTATTCAGGCCTGGGAAATAGTCATTTCTTTCTTAGTGAATAAACTTTCAGTAATTATTGAAAGTTAAATATGTATTGCTATATTTGTGCATGGAATTACCGGAAGCAAAACAGAAATTCATTGAGGCCTGGGGCAAATTAGGCTCTGAGTGGGGGATAAACCGGACTATGGCACAAGTCCATGCATTATTATTGATTTCGCCTGAAGCACTGACTACCGAAGAAATCATGGTTACCCTGAGCATTTCAAGAGGAAATGCAAATATGACACTGAGAGATCTGATTGGATGGGGTTTAGTGGAAAAGCAGCATAAAGCTGGGGAACGTAAAGAATATTTTTTTGCTGATAAGGATACCTGGAACATTGCCAGGCAGGTGGCAAAGGAACGCAGAAAAAGAGAACTGGATCCGGTAATCAAAATCCTTGATGAGTTATCAAAAGTGGAAGGGGATGCTAAGGACCCTGAATTTTCGACCTTCACAAAATCTGTTAAAGACATTAATAAATTAGCGAAAAATGTAGATAAAACGCTCGAAACCATGCTCAAAGCAGAGGAGAACTGGTTTTGGGGCTCTATATTTAAAATCTTCAAATAGAACTATAATAGAATCTTAGGGTAATCATCTTTAAGGTTTTTTTTACCGGCTGAACTTTCAAAAATTACTGAAAATTAAATATATACAAAATGAATACTTTAAAGAATCATCTGATCTTATTCGACGCTGAGTGTCCAATGTGTCAATTGTATACTAAAGCTTTTGTTAACACCGGTATGCTGGAGAAAGAGGGCCGTCTTCCATATCAGGATTTTCCGGCAGCCCGGTGTCCTGTTCTGGATCACCAGAGAGCAGTAAATGAAATTGCACTGATCGATCTGGAGACGGGAAATGTCAGTTATGGTATTCATAGTTTCTTTAAAATATTCTCAGTCAGCCTGCCTTTCCTTAAACCACTATTTGCATTCAGACCTTTTATTGGGGTGATGGAAAAGGCCTATGCTTTTATTTCTTATAACCGCCGGGTAATTATCCCTGCAGCAGAGCAACGCAGCAGTACTCAGCAAATGCCAGCCTTTCGTTTAGATTACCGCATAGCTTATCTGGTATTCAGCTGGCTGGTTATTGCCTATATACTTTCAGGCTATACCAGGCTGATGAACGGATTAATTCCTGATGATCATATTTACCGGGAATACCTGATTTGCGGGGGACAGCTCTTGTTTCAGGCTTTAGTGGTGAGCAGAATGCAGCTTGGTAACCAGCAAAAGTGGGACTACCTTGGTCATATGATGACGATCTCTTTTGGCGGAGCCTTATTGCTGCTGCCTGTGCTGCTGATCTCACAATGGATCAGTCTTCCTGCAATGGTTTATGCCGGTTATTTTATGGGAGTTGCCGGACTGATGTTTTTAGAGCATATTCGTAGAACCAGGCTTTTAAAATTAGGCTGGGGTCTGACTGTAAGCTGGGCATTGTATCGTTTTATAGTTCTTTTGATCATTCTTTTAGTCTAAAAATATGATGTATAATAAAATTATTCTTGCCGGCGGTAATGGTTACCTGGGAGGCGTACTGGCACAATATTACAGGGGATTGGCTAAAGAGATAATCATACTGAGCCGAACAGGGAAGGCCGCAGATGGAAATATAAAAACCCTGGTATGGAATGGCATCCATGAGGGGGAATGGGCAAATGCGCTGGAAGGGGCAGACCTGTTGATCAATCTTTGTGGTAAAAATGTAAACTGTCGTTATACAGAAAAAAATAAGCAAGCCATAATTGCTTCAAGGGTACAGCCGACAAGTTTACTGGGGCTTGTAATAGGAAAAATGACTGCGCCACCGAAGTTATGGATCAATATTACTTCTGCAACAATTTACAGACATGCAGAAGACCGTGCGCAGGATGAGGAAACAGGAGATATAGGTTATGGATTTTCTATAGAAGTATGCCGCCAATGGGAACAGTCATTTTTTGAAACTCATACTCCGGAAACCAGAAAGATAGCTTTGCGCATGGCAATTGTTATAGGGCGTGGCGATGGTGCTTTTCCCCGCCTGCTTAACCTGGTGAAATTTGGTTTGGGTGGCCACCAGGGGGATGGACAGCAATATGTTTCCTGGATCCATGAGCAGGATGCTGCCCGGTGTACGGAATGGTTAATGCAGCATCAGGAATTAAACGGAGTAATTAATTGTGCGGCACCAGAAGCCATTAAAAACACTGATTTAATGAGATTGCTTCGTCATTCTTATGGTGTTCCTTTTGGTTTGCCTTCTCCGGCATGGCTGCTGGAAATGGGAGCGAAACTGATTGGAACGGAAACAGAACTTATACTGAAAAGCAGGTGGGTTATGCCACAGCGTCTGATAGATAATGGTTATCCGTTTTTGTTTTCAAAAGCAGATCATGCTGTAAAGGATATTTTGAGTATCCGCGTTTAAATTTACCAAGGTGTTTTTTTCAACGGAAAGAACTGTTTCTTTGTCTCCGGATCTGATTATCCCCTTAAAGTTTATTCATATGTTTTTATGATTAAATTTGTTTATTTTTAATTACCATAATATGATTAATAGGGTAAAATAATTTTAAACAAACAAATCATCAAAACCAAAAAACTATGAAAAACATGTATTTTATCGCAATTATTGCGATGCTTTCCCTGTCCTGTAAAAAAGATCAGGCTGTTTCTGCCCGGAATGAAAATAATGGAGTAACAGACAAAAAAGCAATTGCAGCTGTGAGTACCATTGTCTTTAGTGGAATTACCTGGAATGTTAAGGATTTAGGTAATTCAACTGTCGGTCCGGGGCCCAATTACTGGTCAGGAAGCAGTGTATGGGTGGATGCACAAGGTTTTCTGCATTTAAAACTCAGAAAAGATCCTGCTACGGGAAGATGGAACTGTGCAGAAGTTTATTCCCAGCAAAAATTTGGATACGGCTCTTATGTCTGGGAAATAGAAGGTCGTCCGGATCAGTTAGATCCAAATCTTGTATTTGGTTTGTTTAATTATAAAGATGGGGATGACGGGCATCATGAAGTAGATATTGAATTTGCAAGATGGGGCAATTCACAATGGCCTAATTTCAATTACACAGTGTATCCTGCTTATGGTGATCCGGAAACAAGAGATTCCAAAACCTATGAACTGGCTTTAAACGGAACTTATAGTACGTATAAATTTACACGGACCAACCAGACGGTGGCCTATAAAAGCTATCATGGTCATACACAAAGCGAGGCTAATTCTTTTTATGCTTATCAGACACCAGCTGGTTTTCCGGTAAGTACGGAAGCATTACCTGTACACATGAATTTATGGTTGTTCAGAGGAAATGCTCCTTCAAATAGTCAGGAAGTAGAAATGATTATTCATTCTTTTAAATACACTCCACAATAATCTTTGATAATCAGTTTGAAGCATGTATTTAAACAGGCTAAAATCCGGCCTGTTTAAATACATGTTTTATATGGACAGGAAAACTGTCTGATTTAGCTAATTGACACCATTGTGTATAGAAGTAAGCATGATATAATTCAGGCCTTTTTCGAAAAACGGACCGGCTTTACCCTCACGGTATAATTTAAGTACCTGGGAGCGCATGGATGATAATAAATAGGGAAGGATATGCCTTATTTGTTCATTTCCCTTTTCTTTCCAGAGATTTACATAGACTTCCTGTACCACGGTTTCTACCAGCTCTGTATTCTTTAACCGCTTATAGGCTTCGTTATATATTTTCTTCCAATATCTGTCAAAGATTTCTGCAAAAGCCTGGTGGTCGCCCTGCTTTAAATGTGTAAGTAACATTGTGTCGCTAAAGTAACTATAGACACTTTTTTCTGGTTCCATCCTGATTTTATTAGATCAAAAAATTCTTGTTTTTTATCAAGTATAGAAAAATAACATTTAAATATGATCATGATAAATTGCTAAAATTTTATTGTTTTTTGCTAAATGCATTTAATATCATATGAGCTGTTTTAGCATTTTGATGTTTTATACGACGGATTTTAGTGATGCTATTCTCTTTTTGTGCATTAATATTGAGCCAGAAATTTACTGGTAGAACTTATTTCTGCATAGTAGAAATTCAAAGCTGCCAGGAAAGCTTTCTGAACCTCTGCTGCTTTGGCTGTCTGATCATTTATTTCCAGATCCCTGGTAGCTGTTGCATCTCCAATAAGGGTGCAGTTAAAGCCGTAATCCTTTGCCGCCCTGACCGTGGCATCTATACAAACGTGAGTCATCATACCAGCAAAAACCAGGTTTTTAATCTTATTCTGTCTAAGATATTCCAGCAATTCTGTTTCATGGAAACTATTAGGATAATGTTTTACGATTAACTTTTCATTTTTTAATGGAGTAACATCGGTATGGATTTCTGCACCTTTGGTATCCGGCAGAAAAAAGGTAGCCCCTTCCTGTAAAGCAATATGCTGTATATGAATAACCGGAATACCTGTTTTCCGGCTTTTTTCTATTAATTTTTTCGCATTGCGTCCGGCTTTATCTGCACCGGACAACGGCATTTTACCACCCTGGAAATAATCATTCTGAATGTCGATAACGATTAATGCTGTTGCTGCCGGATTGTGCTGCTGCGCGGATAAAACCGAAGTACTGCCAATGGTAAGCAGACACACTGCACTGAGATTTAAGATTTCTTTTTTCATGAGTATAATATTTGTTTGTTTACGGAACAAAAGTATACCATCTGTTTTTGCAAAAAATTGAACTGGTTCAATGGAAATTATAAATTAATTCCCTGAAATGTTTTTTTTGATTTTATTTAGAAATTCATGTGTAATACCCAGATAAGCGGCAATTTGCAGCTGCGTTAACCTGTTTTCCAGATCCGGATATTTTGCTGTAAACTCCATATATCGCTCAGTGGCAGTTTTTCCGATAGAGGAGATGACTCTGCGCTGGAAAGCAACCAGTGTCCTCTGGTTCATAATCCGAAATAGCTTCTCTACTTTGGGCAGCTGTTCAAACAGAGCATCTTTGTCTGGTTTATTAATACATAATATTTCACAGTCTTCTAAAGCCTCGATATGTAGTATAGCTGGTATTTGATTGGTAAAGCTATCAATATCTGTTGCCCACCAGTCTTCTGTGGCAAAATAAAGAATCTGCTGGGTACCGTTTTCATTCAGATAATAAACCTTAAAACATCCTTTGGTTACAAAAGCCTCATATCTGCATATTTCTCCGGCTCTTAACAGAAAATCTTTTTTCTTTACTTTTCGCAATTGAAAATTTCTGCTGAACTGCTCAAATTCTTCATCAGTGATCTGAATATGTTTTTCGATATTTTTAAATAACAGCGCCGACATGTTTTCAGGATTATAATCTTTTTGCTATTTGATAGTGATTTTTCGGATATAGGCTGCTCCCCAGATACCCAGGGCGTTATCTATATTTCCTTTAATAGGGACATTTAAAGAACCGGAAATAGCTCTTTCTTCCTGAAGATCCATGCTGTATAAATAATCGAAATATACGGCCGAAGTAGATTTTGCCAATAAGACGTATTGTTTATTTTCCTGATTCAGTGCGTTTTCTGCAAATGAGATTACTAAAGTTGTAGTACCACCATTGAAGGTTTTGTCAGTTAAGAAAATCCGTTTTGTCTCACTGTTTAATACGTTATACCTTACGTTCTCTGTTCTGCTATCGGTTGTGCCGATATATATTCTGTTAAATCTGGAGTCAAAAGTTGTATCGCGTTTTGCTTCCAGTGCTGGATTAAGCTTCAGCAACGCTGTAAATTCTGCTTCTGAATTAACTTTGATTTTTTGTCCGTTTTCCAGATAATAGCGGTCGACAGTAAATGGTCTTTCAATCAATTCAAAAGTATATAAGTTGATATCCCTGCTTATATCAGTTATTTCTGCTTCAAGAGAATTGGAGTCCCTGCTTTTAATATTTAAATTGAAAGCGGTGGGGATAATGGTTTCGGCATTATACGCTTTACCCTGGTAGTTAACAGTTAGTTTGTAGCCCAGACCGGTAACTGCCTTTTTCCCGGTATAATTCCCTTTGCCTTTATAGGTGTATTTTTCTATAAGGCTGTTATTCTGATCATATAAATTCACCTGTGCGTCTTCTACATCCGGAAAACCACCCTTCGCAACGGAATAGGCACTTGTACTTAAATTAATTGTTGCCTCATCTTCCTGATTAAATTCGCCAAGAACAACCAGTTTAGGTGGTTTGCCGGATATATCCACATTGGTTTCTTTTTCACAGCTGCTCAAGGTCAGCAAAAGGAAAAATATCAGGAAATATTTTTTACTGTAAAGATCCATACCTAAAATTTATATGTGAAAGTAAAGTAGGGAATCAGTTTGAGCTTGACTCCTTCATAAATGTTGATTTTATTGTTTTCTGTATTAATGGTGGAACTTAATGAGCTTGACTGAGAGTTTGCAAAAGCATTGTACATACCTATAGTCCAGATCCTCTGATGTCCGTTTTTAAATTTACGGGTGAGGTTCAGACCAAGGTCAAGTTTATAATTATTGGAGAGTCTGTAATTGTTTATTCCTGAAATCACGTAGGTATAAGAACCGGAAGCATTTCCGAGTACTTCATCTATGCTTTTATGGATAGTTTCCGGTACAGTTGTATACTGACCTGTAGTATAACTCCATAGGGCTGAAAAAGCTAATCTTTCCCCTAAAGAGGCATTGACAGCCATATTCAGATTATGTCTGACGTCCTGATTTAAAGGGAAACTCTGGCCAAGGTTAAGCGCCTGAAACTGACCTGTGGTTTTTGACAGGGTATAGGAAAGCTGGAATCTCAACCAGTTAAGCTGTTGTATGTAACTTAATTCGATACCTTTACTTATTCCTTTGCCGGGAACCAGACGGTCTTCTATCTTCTTTGCAAAGTAGCCGTTGTTAATATCCTGTCCTGAACCCAGAGCCAGTAGATTAGTCATGGTTTTATAATAAGCTTCAATAGTGAAGTTACCTGCTTTACCTGCCTGCAGCCGGTAAGAGAGGTTTATGATTTCTGAAATCTCCGGCTTAATGTATCTGCCGCTCGGTATTCTTAATTCTGTAGGGAATGAAAAACCACTGATGGTAAACTGATGAATAAATTGAGACATTTTGGAATAGGAGGCAGTTAAGACCTGATTCTCATCAAGACGGTAGGAGAGTCTTAAACGGGGCTGAAGTGTATGGTAAGTCGTATTGCCGGATTTAAATCCGGCATAATGTAAACCTGCAATCAGCTCTGTACGAGCTCCAATCTTAACTTCATCTTCTACATAGGCATTGAAATTCAAAGTGTTGATTTTGAAACTTTCACCATTGAAGATTCCTGATGGAAATTTAAAGGAATTGATGTTGGCTCCGCCACCAAAATTGAGTTTAAGATCTGGCCTCAGATAGTAATTAAAATCGCTTTTTATCCCATAATCTTTAATCGTAGAATAGATTTTAAGTGGTATGCCTTCAACAGGTGGTGCTTTAATGTCAAAGCTATTACTGTACTGGCTAAAAGTTGCTGTTGTGTTTTTAAAAAGCCGGGGACTTATAATGTTGTTCCACCTGAAAGCAATCAGCCGGTTTCCCCATTTCAGAGATTGCCGGTAATCTTTAGTCCCATTACCAGAATCTGCAGGTAAATATACCTTTTGGCGGTATGAATCATTCCCCAGGTATCCACTGATATAAAATCTGTTGTTTGGATTTGCTATATAATTGAGCTTTAAATTCAGATCGGAAAAATAATAGTAAAGCCCGGCATCTTCCAGTGATTTTGCCCCTAATAAATCAAGCCAGCTTCTGCGTATATTGGCCGTAAAAGAGGCTTTGTTTTTAATAATAGGACCTTCAAGAGCTGCAGATCCATAAAGCAATCCGATAGTGGCATGGCCATGGTATTTTTCCATATTGCCATCTCTTGAGCGCACGTTGAGTACAGATGACAAACGACCGCCATATTTGGAAGGGAAATCACTCCGGTAAAAATCTACACTCTTAAGCACATCGGGATTGAAAATAGAGAACATCCCGTTAAAGTGATTGATGTTATAAATAGAGATGTCATCGAGAGTGACCAGATTCTGATCGGAGTTGCCGCCTCTTACAAACATATTGACAGTACCACCATTATTACCTGCTACTCCGGGATAGAGTTGTACAGCCCTGACAATGTCCTTCTCTCCAAGAAAAGACGGAAGTTTACTGGCTGCTTCAAGATCTACCTGATCACCTCTTATATTCAGATTGTTTTTAGCTTCTGTGTTTTTTGTCACGATCAGTTCGGGCAGATCCAGGCCGGATTTCATATAAATGTCCTGTCTGATGTCTTCCTTGTCCAGGTCAACTTTCAACAAGACCGGATCATAGCCGGTATGGGTGATGTTCAGTTCATAACTACCTCTTTCCAGAGTCATGCTGTAAAAACCAAAACCATTGGTTGTGGTACTGTTGCGGCTGCCTGTTTCAGTGATATTTGCCCCAATAATGATTTCATCACTACCTCGCTCTTTTAAGATTCCGCTAATGGTGACCATCCCGGGGTTACTGATCAGGAGTATTTTTCCCTGATACTCTTTAATTCGTATGGATTCTGCGCGTAAAACTTCTTCAAGTAGCTGACCTACTGTTTTGACTCTGCCGGAAAGACTTATTTTTCTGTTCATCCGGATGTTATCCGGATTATAGGTTAACAGGATACCCGATTGTTCTACCTGATTCAGAAAATAGGAGATTAATCCCTTTCTTTCAGTGAGTTTAACGGGCGTGTTTAACAGGCCGGTTTTATGCTGCGCATTTAAAAAGGCAGGAACCAGTATTAAAAAGAGGAAAAAATAGATTTTATTGCCTGTTGTCATTCTCACAGGCTAAATTATGGATTAATATGTAATCTTTTTTAACCTCATATTTAAACTTCAGAATGAGTTTTAACTCTTCCAGTATACTTTCTAAAGTATGATTTGTAAAAAAAGTAGCCGTCACCGAACATGATGAAGCATTACTATCCAATATAATTTTTCTGTGATAAGTGGTTTCAAGTAGTTGAATCACGCTGGCCAGTTTTTCATTCCTGAAAACAAGGCGCCCTGTCTTCCAGGCGTATTCATTTTCTGAAAGAACAGTGTCTTTCTGCAGCTGATCATTATTCAGTATACCTCTGTTTCCAGGCAGAAGAGTAACATGGAGCCCGCGTTTTATTTTGCTGCTTAACTGGACTTTACCGGTTTTGACAAGAACCTCTACTTTACCGGAATCTGTATTTACACTAAATGTAGTTCCGAGTACTTTTACTTCTCCTTTACCGGCATCAATGATAAAAGGTCTGGAAGGGTTTTTAGTAATTTCAAAAAAAGCTTTTCCCTGAAGTCTTACCTGTCTTTTATCAGAGGACAGGTGTTTAAAGTATTTTAATGTACTGTTTGCATTCAGTGTAACCACAGAGCCGTCTTCAAGCTGAACCTGTTTATTAGCAATAGTACCTGTGCTTATGGTGATTAATGGGTTATAATAACTGCTATAATAGATCAGGCCAAAGCTGGTCACTAAAAATAGCGCAGCAGCAATAGAAAGCCATAATTTACGTGGAGCAGGTTGTTTAATGAGTTTAACTGTTTTGTTCTGATTTCCTCTGATCTGTGCATCAACTTTCTGCCAGCTGTTCTCCAAATCAAAATGAGGGGTGCCGGCAAGATGGTTTGTTTGCTCCACCAATGATTTCAGGCGATTATATTCCTGAGGGTTGGATGCAATCCATTCTTCAACTATGGCTCTTTCTTCAGAAAGAGTTTCGCCGTTGAAATGTTTGGCAAGAAGCGTATTAATATCTTGATTTTGCATGTTTGCTGTTAAACAGAGGTTAAACGTATAAATTCGGGATACCCCTATGCCCGATAAAATAAATAAATGCGAATAATATAGAGAAAGGAATATAATGCGTACGGGCAAATTCACGCATGATCCCAATCGCTTTACCCATTTGATTTTCAACAGTTTTGACAGATATGCCCAGTTCGTTAGCGATTTGCTGATAGGTAAGCTTGTCAATTCTGCTCATTCTGAAGATTGCACCGCATTTTGGCGGAAGCAGTGCCAGTGCCTGGTCGACCAGTGTCTGAATATCGGTACTCTCTTTCCGGTCTTCCTCCAGTGGGGTATCGCTTATTCTGTTATAAACGGCCTCATCTTCCATGGATACTGTATGCACTCTTTTCCTCAATCTTGAAATACAGTTATTCCGTACAGCTGTGATCAGATAATACAAGGCATTTTTATCATTGACCATATCCTGTTTGATCTCCCAGAACTTAACAAATACTTCCTGCACAGCATCCTGACTTTCGTCACTATCTGCGAGGTATTTGTAAGCATGCATACATAAGGTGTTGTGATGCAGACGGAATAACTTTTGAAAATCTGAATATAAAGGTTCTTTTGTGTGCATAGGTTAACGCCTGGCTAAGGCTAACAATAAACAAAGGTAAAATTATTTGTAATTGATCGGGCATATAGATTTTTTGAAATAAAATAAAATCAGAGATGGGGGTATTTGGCTTTCTGGTCGTCTAATAGCAAAAGGATAGATTAATCGGAAATAATGTTCATAGGAAGAATTGCAGGAATAGCTACTGTTATTATTTTAACGGGGCTCTTAAATCAGGTAAATGCACAGGACTTTAAGCCAGAAAGATCAGGCAGTATAAGGTTATCCGAAAGTTTTGTAAGAGCGGAATCGGATTTTTCCAGATTAACCGTTTTGGGCTACCGGCATCAGATTACAGAAAAAATAAAACTGGGTGGCGATTTTGGTTACCAGGGAGGGACCTGTTTAGCTACGCGCGTCAATGAATTTACCTTAGCAGCAAGCACGGATTTTGATTATTCAACTGGCAGAGTTATTGAACTTTATGGCACCATGAGTGCCGGATACAGAATCGTTACAGGTAAACCGGAATACGCAGCACTATACCAGAACAGAGACGGGAAGGGAACAAACCGATTCATCTATCAGATTAATCCTATTGCTATGCGTGTAGGGAACGGCAGAATCTCCGGCTTTGCAGAACTGGGCTGGGGATACAGGGGGCTGGGAACTATTGGAATAGCCTGCAGGATCTGATTCTTAAAAACAGTATATCGTCAAACACACCATAAAAAACAGTACACACACAATGGAACCTATAATCGGAACTATCGAAAAAAACTCAGTTAAAACAGCGCAGGCCCTGAATCTTATTCTTGCGGATGAATTTCTACTTTATACTAAAACAAAAAATGCGCACTGGAATCTGGATAAGCATGATATCCATCGCAGACTGATGCTTTTTAAAGAGCAGTATGAGTTGCTGGAAGAGCTGATGGACAGCATTGCTGAACGTATTCATGCCACAGGGTATAATATTCCTGCCACACTGGAGATCTTTCTGAAACTGGAACATCTGGTTGAGCAGTGCCAGGTTAAAAATGATGGGATAGAGTTTATTGCCGAATTGCTGGAAGATCATGAGAACCTGATTATCAGATTAAGAAAAAAAGCACATTATTTTGGTAGTGAGCTCCAGGAGTCTGGTGTTGGTACTTATATCATGGAATTGATAAAAAAACACCAACAAATGATTGAGTCACTGAAGATTTATTTGTAACCGGAATAAATATGGTATTTTTGTCATTCTGTTGAATGAAATAATTAAGACTTGAAACCGACTTATACTAAATCCCTGTCTAGAAAGATCATACTTGCCTTCTTAGTGGGTGTTATTGTTCTGGCTATAGCTGCGCTTTTTGTACGTTATTCTATCACACATAAGCTGGAGAATCTTTCGAAATTTGCCTATAATATTGAACATGATCAATCTAAACCGCAACGCGCTTTGTTATTACTCCATCAGGCAGAAGATGATTTTCAGGAATCGCTTTTAAGTACTGATACCATTAAAAACAATGCCTATAAGGTGAAATTGTCGCAGGCTTTTGATGAGATTGATTCTTTACTGAAAGAGAACACAGACACGGCAGGTTTATCGGTTGCGCAGCGTAATAAAGTCAAATACTGGTATCATAAGAAGTTAAAGCTGTCTGAAAATCTTTATACGCTTAAACACAATTTTGACTCATTGCTTGTAGCTTATACTGACTTTAATCAAAGTCAGAAAGCGCTTCCGGGGATCAAAACTATTATACATGCAAATAAAAAGATTGCCAAAGTTGATACCGATACGATACGTAAAGACGTGGTTGTTAAGAAGAAAGGTCTTTTTACCAGACTCAAAGATGCAATTTCCAATAACGGGACATCCCGGACAGGTGTAATAGAAATCAATCATAACCGTACCAGCGGATCTATTGATTCGGTTACGATGAAAATTGCAGGGAAGGATAAAAAAGCTTATGCAACAGGTATTAGACAGTTGCAGGAGCGTAACGAGAAATTATTAACAGCACAAAAAGAGTTAATCACACTGAATATCCGGATTAATAATGAAATGGAACGGATTATTAACGGTATTAAAGAGATTAACTACAGCCTGGTAGCTGAATTCAAAGAGATGGCTTTTAAAAGTTATCAGGAGACTACAGCCTTATTGAATAAATTTTATCTGGCTGCATTATTCCTGGTGCTGATATTTGCCATTTTACTGATCGTCTTTATCATCAAACTGGATAGGTCGGAAATAATTCTGCGTAAAGAAAATGATCGCGCCGTTACGATTGCACAGCAAAAAATGGACTTGTTGTTACATATGAGTCATGAAATACGTAATCCATTAACTGCAATTAAAGGTTTCCTTTATATATTCAGCAGAACTACTCTTTCTCCAAGACAAAAAGAAATGCTCGGCTCCATTACATTATCTTCTGATATGTTGCTGCTGACGCTGAATGATACGCTTGATGCTGCAAAAATGGAGAACAATGAGTTTAAGATCAATGCGGACCCTTTTAATGCTGATTTTGCTTTGAAAGAAGTGATAGAAAGTATGGAGTTCAGTGCAACTAAAAAGAAGCTTACTATCAGTTATAACTTTGAGGGAAATAAAGAAGTAGTATTATTAGGAGACAGTTTCAGACTCAAACAGATAATGGTTAATCTGTTGAGTAATGCGATCAAATATACCAGTACGGGTGGGATCACTGTAAATGCAAAACTAATAAGTGATAAGAAAGCAAACCAGCTGGAAGTTAGTATTACGGATACCGGCCTGGGTATAAGTTCAGAGCAACAGGCAAATCTGTTTTCTAAATACTATCAGACTAATTCTGCTAAAGGTACCACTGGTACCGGACTTGGTCTTTATATCTGTAAACAGATGGTTGAGTTACAGAAAGGTGTGATCAGTGTGGAAAGCAAAGCGGGTGAGGGCAGCACTTTCAAATTCAGTATTCCGTATCAGGATGGAAACATCACTGATCACACGCATACTAAAACAGTAACAGATGATCCGTTATTATTGCTTAAAGGAATAAGTATTTTGGCTGTAGATGATAATGAGCTGAATCTTATGTTTCTTAAAATGATGATTTCTAAATGGAATGTCAGATATTACCAGGCGTCAAACGGAAAGGAAGCTTTAGCTATATTGGAAAAAGAATCTGTAACGGTTGTACTCACTGATCTTCAGATGCCCGAAATGGACGGGTATGAATTGCTTTCTGCCATCAGAAACTCGGATAGTTCAATTTGTAAGATACCAGTTATTGTAATTAGTGGTGATGAGGCAGATGGAGAAGATACAGGGCTTAAAGCAAAAGGATTCTCAGGTTTGGTTACAAAACCTTTTATTGAGGCTGATCTTGTCCGGGAAATCGCAGCTGCCATACCGCAGGTGCCGGCACATTCTTAAATATTTTTATTCTTTTTTGTAATTTTAATCGTTCAGCGGAGTCATATAGACAATTTATTCAAATTGTCTACTCCCAGGAGCTGGTTCGGCTGTTTAATACAATTGACTGGTGTATGATAATTAATATCAGTACCACTAACCGGAATATTAAATCTAAAAAAAGGAATCGATTTAAGTATGAAACAAAAACTATTATTAACAATGGCCATTTCGGGTTTGTGCCTGAGTGCTTCGGCGCAAAAGGTGAAATTTACGGAATATGATATGGCCAATGGCTTACATGTTATCCTGCATCAGGATAAAACTGCACCCGTAGTTGCGGTATCGGTTATGTACCATGTTGGCTCAAAAGATGAAGACCCGCAAAGAACTGGTTTTGCACATTTCTTTGAACATCTTTTATTTGAAGGCAGCGACAATATGAAACGTGGTGAGTTCATGAAAATTGTAAGCAGCAATGGTGGACAAAACAATGCCAATACCTCACAGGACAGAACATTTTATTATGAAGTATTTCCTTCCAACCAGCTGGAACTGGGTTTGTGGCTTGAAAGTGAGCGTATGTTGCATCCAAAGATAGATGAAGCAGGTGTTAAAACGCAAAATGAAGTTGTTAAAGAAGAGAAGAGATTACGTATCGACAACTCTCCTTATGGAAAATTCACGGAAAAAATATTTACCCGCCTGTTTGACGGGCATCCTTATCGCTGGCAGCCAATTGGTTCTATGGAACATCTGGATGCGGCAAAACTCAGTGAATTTATTGCTTTCTTTAAGAAGTATTATGTTCCGAATAATGCGGTATTAACCATAGCTGGTGATCTCGATATAGAAAAAACAAAAGCTTTAGTACAGAAATATTTTGATGAGGTTCCAAAAGGGGCCCCGGTTGTAAAGTCAGTTTATGAGTTAAAGCCAATTAATAAGGAAATTATTGATACGGCTTATGATGCAAATATCCAGATCCCGGCAATATTTGCTGCTTATCGTGTTCCAGGTATGAAAAGTCATGACAGTAAAGTTTTAGGGATGATCAGTACCCTGCTTTCTGGCGGCGGAAGTTCAAGACTGAGTACTAAAATGGTAGATGAGAAGAAAACTGCTCTGCAGGTAGCAGCATTTAGTTATAGTCTGGAAGATTATGGTGCTTACATTACGCTGGCCTTACCCAATAATAATACACCTCTTAATGATCTTTTAAAAGATATTGATGCTGAAGTTGTTCGTCTGCAGACTGATCTGATCAGTGAGTCTGAATTAACGAAACTACAGAATCAATTTGAAAATGGTTATGTCAGTGCAAACAGCAAGATGATTGGCGTAGCAGAGAATCTTGCCGGTGGATATACTTTTTACGATAAAGACACAAACAATATCAATGAAGAACTGGATAAAGTGAGGTCTGTAACCCGTGAAGAAATCAGGGAAGTTGCACGTAAATATCTGAATAAGGATCAGCGTATTGTTCTTTATTACTTACCAAAGAAATAGTATAATTCTAATCAAGATTAACCTTAAGAAATGAAGAAGATATTCATATTTGCCCTGACAGCATTGTTTGTACAAGCTGTATCAGCGCAAAAATTAGATAGAAGCCAAAAACCAAAACCGGGTCCGGCACCAGTGCTGACATTTACAGACCCTGTGATTTATAAGCTTCCTAACGGGATTACAGTTCTGGTAGTAGAAAATCATAAGTTGCCAAAGGTATCTGCAACTTTTAATATAGATGCAGGACCGGTTACCGAGGGATCAAAAGCAGGCATCATATCTTTATTAAGCGGATTAATGAACGAGGGAACAACAACCCAGAGCAAGATCCAGTTTGATGAGGCTGTTGATCAGTTAGGTGCTAATGTAAGTGTTTCTTCCTCCGGAGGCCATGCTTCAGCGCTGACCCGTTATTTTGACAGTGCTTTTCTTTTGATGGCTGATGCATTGCGTCATCCTGCTTTTCCGGAAGCTTCATTTGAGAAATTAAGATCACAGGCACTTACAGGCCTGAAATCCAGTGAACGTAGTGCTAAAGCTATTTCCGGACGCGTAGTGAATGCGCTCTCTTATGGTGTGAATCATCCTTTTGGAGAGTTTGAAACGGAAAAGAGCATCAATTCAATTACTTTAAATGATGTAAAAGCTGCTTATACGCGTTATGTTACGCCATCCAGAGGATATCTTACTTTTGTAGGAGATATTAAACCTGAGGCTGCAAAAGCATTGGCTATTAAAGCTTTGGGGGACTGGAAAGGAACTGTATTATCACTCCCTGTATTGGCAAAGGTAAATAATCCTGCTAAAACAGAGGTTGATGTAATTGATGTTCCAAATGCCGTGCAATCAGAAATTACAGTTACCAACCTGATTAATCTACCTTTAAATAGTCCTGATTATCACGCTGTTTTATTGGCTAATGAAATTCTTGGGGGTGGTGCCGATGCTAAACTTTTCAGAAATCTGAGAGAAAAACATGGTTTTACCTATGGGGCATATTCCTCAACAGGTTCAGGTCGTTTTCAATCAGAGTTCCGTGCAAATGCTGCAGTGAGAAATGAAAAGGTTGATAGTGCTGTGGTAGAGTTTCTTAAAGAAATTAAAGTAATGCGTACAGAAAAAGTGAGTGCTGATGACTTGCAGAATGCAAAAAATCTATATAACGGATCTTTTGCTTTAGGGTTGGAGAATCCTGCAAGGACAGCCGGTTTTGCCAGTAATATCTTAATTAATGATCTCCCAAAAGATTTCTATCGTACTTATCTTCAGAAAATTAACGCAGTTACTGCTGATGATATTCTGCGTGTAAGCAAGAAATACTTCGGTTATGATGATGCCCGTGTTGTAATTGTTGGTAAACAGGATCAGTTTGTTCCGGGATTAAAGAAAAGTGGTTTTACAGTTAAAACATATGATAAATTTGCTGTTCCTGTAACTGCAGTTCCGGCAGCAAATTAAACAGGAGAAAAAGATCCAGCTTTAATAGCCCTGAAAGATAACTGAAATTAAAATTCAGTTATCTTTCAGGGCTTTTTTATTATCCTGTTAGAATTTATCATCTTTGATCACCGCAATAATATATTTTCAATCGTGAAACAATCAAAGCATAAACGAACCGCCATACCTGTTCATAAACTTCAGGAACGTACTGCTTTGGGCATACAAATCCGCTATTCAGCGAATTTTAACAATAAAGAGATAAGGTATCTGGGTGCACACAGAGATGATCATTATATTCTTATTTTACAGGAATACGGAAACAGCATGATTAATATAGATTTCAGAAATATTCATATCAGGGGAATTGCTGTTTTTTTCATTTTGCCGGGACAAGTGCATCATATACCTGAAGCGGATCATTCGGGCGGTTGGTTTATGGCTATAGATTCTGCGCTGATTGATAAAAGTTATCATCAGGTTTTTGAAGAACTGGCACTGCATCAGCAGGTGATGAGTATAAGTGCTGAAAAATCGGCACAGCTGATAAAATGTGCTGAACTCCTGTTAAGTATGTTTGATGATATGGATAAACCATCGGTTCCGGCCACTATAATTCACTCACTGGCTTCCGCCTATGTAGGAATGTTTGCTGATCTTTACAAGTGTAGCGCACCTGAAAAAGATAAACAAAATTTAAGACCGGAAATGATTACCAGCGAGTTTAGAAAATTAGTGGGGCGCCAATTTAAAACCGTTAAAAATCCAAGTCAGTATGCCGACGCGCTTTCACTCTCGCTTTCTTATCTTAATGAGGTGGTTAAGGCCGTTACTGGCTCTCCTGTGAGTCAGTGGATTCATTATGAAGTTGTTTTAGAAGCTAAAAGGATGTTGTATTACAGTGATTTAAGTGTTAAACAAATTGCTTTTGCACTGGGTTATGATGATCATGCTTATTTCTCCAGACTTTTCACGAAAGTATCCGGGACTTCTCCAATTCAATTTCGTAAAAGCTACCGCGAATAGTCCAATTGATACCTTGGATAGTCTCTTGAATGAGTTTTTGTTTTATTGTTGTTTTGTATAAAATAAAGCTCATGAATATTATCAAAAAGAAATTTCTGTCGATTTTTGAAAACCAGGTTCTAAAACAAGGTTATGTACTGGAAGTCAGAGCATGGAATCCGGCTACTTTTTTTGAAGTTGATTTACATCTTCCGGGAGTGGATATGGAAAAATGGACCAGTGTCCAGCATATGAAAGTTAAAGTCTCTGAATATACTTACCGTGATTATACACCTGCATTATGGGATGCGGAGACCAGTACCTGTACACTTTGTATCAGCTCTGATCATAATGGTCCGGGAAGTGCCTGGGTTTCGTCATTAAAAAAGGGGGATGAAGTCTCTTATATTGGAATAGGGTCTACCTTCCACAAACCAGTTGCTGACAGCAGATTGTTATGCCTGGGAGATATGAGCAGCATCGGACATTTCCTGGCTTTAAAACAATTGGCATTGGGTATAGGAGAAGTTTATGGTGCAATTAGTTTTGGAATGGAATCACATGCACGTGAATTCTCAGATTATTTTGACACCTATTTACAACCGATACCGGAAAAAAACTGGGACATCTCTTTAGTGTCTTGGATAGATGCGCAGGAATTGAGTACTGAAACTATTTATATTGCCGGGCATATTCCAACAGCAATGCAGCTGCGCAGGCATTTAAGACAACGCAACGATTTTAACGGAAGCATTAAGCTTCAGGGATTCTGGCAATAATGGTATGATGAAAGAAATAAGATCTGATGTTTTACTGGGGCTCTGGTTCCTGGCAGTAACCATCAATTGTCTGTTGATTCTTGTATATATGATGTAAATTAGATGGATCATTTATAGAATCAGCCGGATTATGATAAATAATTATATTGAAAGTGTATTTAAGCAGTTTGAATACTATAAAGTGCTAGGAGAGAAGACTTTTGCTCAGGTTACTGATTCGGCACTTTTTTATCAGTATAATGAACAGAGTAACAGCATTGCGTCTATTGTAAAACATATTTCAGGTAATATGTTATCCCGATGGACTGATTTTTTAACCACTGATGGTGAAAAAGAGTGGCGGAACAGGGAGGCGGAATTTGATCATGATATCAACAGCAGGGAAGAATTGTTAAATCAATGGAATGAAGGCTGGACTTGTTTATTTACCGCATTAAATTCAATCAATGAAGACAATTTTGAGCAAACAGTTTATATAAGAAATCAGGGACATTCGATTACTGAGGCAATTAACCGGCAACTGGCTCATTACCCTTATCATATTGGCCAGATTGTTTTTATCGGCAAGATGCTGGCTGGCGAAGAATGGACATCTTTATCTATACCCCGGGGCGATTCTCAAAAATTTAACGGCGAGAAGTTTTCTCAACCAAAAGCAAAAATCCATTTCACAGATGAGTTTCTGAAGAAAGGGAAAAAATAGCATGCAGTAACTGAGTTGAAACAGGTATTATTCTTATTTGCTGATTCGGTGGTAAGATTATCTGTTCAGCCGGCTTTATTATTGTAAATATTAATTCCTGATAAAATAATTTAATTTTGGTTATTGGAAAAGTTATTTAGTATAAATTTACTCTATTGCTTTTGTAGGGTAAATAATTATGGCTATTTTTAGGGTATAATTACCTCTCAAAAAACTGTTACTTAGTACTTTGATTAAATCAGAGTTCTAGATGCACTACCATGCAAAACAAAAATGAGAGCTCAATTATTAAAGATCCCAACACCAGTTGTTAATTCTTTTAGCATCAGGCGAGACACCGTACCGGATGTAAACAATCACTGGCATTACCATCGTGAAATAGAATTAATATATTTCAAAAATGGTTCTGGCACCCAATTTATCGGTGATAGTGTAAAACCCTTTAAGTCAGGTAATGTCGTACTTGTAGGCAGTCATCTGCCACATTACTGGAAACTTGATGATTCGTATTTTTCTGTGGTAAACGGGACGGATACGGATGTCATTGTAATTCATTTCTGTGAGGACTTTCTTGGGGAATGTTTTTTAAATCTTCCGGAGAATAAGGCGATACGGAAAACTCTTCAGGAGTCAAAAAAAGGAATTCAGGTTCAGGAGAATAACTGTCAGCAAATAGGAGAGCTGATGGAACAGATATTTTCCAGTGCAGGTTCAAGAAGATTGTTATTGTTACTGGAAATTCTTGCCATTATAGGAAATAATCTGAACGGGTATACGTTATTGTCTGCTGATTTTATGGTCAATACATCCATCAAGGATAATAGCCCGATCAGCAATATTTATAATCATATACTGGTTAATTTTAATAAGAGGATAAGTATAGCAGAGCTGGCAGATTTTGCCAATATCAGTGTGCCTTCTTTCAGCAGATACTTTAAGACGCATATGGGAATAACCTATAAACAGTTTTTGTTGGATGTAAGAGTAGGGCAAGCCTGTAAATTACTGATTGAAGGCCATATGAATGTCAAGCAAATCAGATATGAATGTGGTTTTCAAAATGTAGTCAGCTTTCATAAACAGTTCAAAGAGGTGACTGGGAAGAGTCCGCTGGAATATCAGAAATCTTATTTTCAGCCCATAGCTGAATGATAAAAGAGGTTATCCTTTTTGAGGATAACCTCAGCATATTATATGATTATTTTTCGCCCTGAAGGTATACTGACAGAGGAATGTATCCCTGTTTATCTTTGAAAACAGCATCGGGTACTTCTATTTTAAAAGTATGACTGCCTGCAGTTAAATCTCCAAGATCAATAACTCTGATTGGAATAGCATCACCCGGACACCAGTTACTAAATGATGCCCACTGCGCCGTAGTTTTAGGTGTGGGTCCATATATACCATTACCTTGTGTGTTAACAGGGCGGTAAGGCTCGCATGATTTACCACCTGGTTTGTAGGTTAATTTTTGTACGTTATCAAAGTAGATAAAATGATCACGTCTGTTATATTCCTCACCTCCTGAATTAGCACCATGGTTGGAGGTAATCAAATACAGTTTAGCAGATTTGACTGCTGTGGCCAGGTTAACTGTGATTGATTTGACTGTTTTACCGGCTACATCGGTATTATCATAGTTGTTTATATTTTGATTGAATGACATGGGTTCTAAAATAACCGCAGGAGTCGTGGCAGTTACTCCGCTGTTGGTGCTGATCAGGTCTACGGTTCCAAAAAAGGTGTCATTTCTACCAGCGCACCCCGCTATTTCTTTATTGGCAGCATAAGGAACACCAAATACGCTTAATTCAAAATATAAATCATAGTCACTGTTAATGGTCGCATCTTTTAAGATAGAAGCGACATTATTAATACTGAACAGATAAGGAACTTCATCTGGTTTTTTATTTTTATTCATGAAGGGGGTGATGAAACGGCCTATTTCCAGGTGTTTGGCATCAGCATCACTATAAGTTGTATTTTTCTTAACCAGCGCCAGCCCTGCATAAGCTATACGGTCATAATTATCACAGGCAGCCTTAATGGTCACCTTCATCTGTAAAACGTTGCCAATGCTTTCTATTTGTGCAGCAGTTAGTTTTTTTACGTATTTTGAATTGTTTACTCTGATCACGCCTTCGGGTACCGGTTCTGAAACGGTTGCGGCATAACCATCATAAAATAAGATCTGGTCAAAAACTCTTAAAGTGCCGCCTGCGGTAGCATTCGTTTCTGTGTTTTTTGTTCCTGAAGGTGCGATATCGCTCTGCTTACAAGAAAATAACAGAGTTGATACGCACAATAATGCGAATAGTAAATTTTTCATAAGGGTATATGTTTTTGATAGGGTTAGCTCAACGCAGGGAATTGTTTTGTTTGTGGATATTAATAGAGAAAGAAGATGTCTTGTACAAGACATCTTCTTTCTTAGTCAACCAAATGTTCAGTTATTTAGAATAGGTTCTGCCAGCTTATTTAGCAGGATAAAGATATTTAATCGCTACAATATCACTTGCAGTAAATGGACGATTGGTTCCATCAGAACAGGCCAGCATCCATGATCCCGGCTCACCGCCTTCTGGAGTACCAGGAATGTGAATAGCACCAATACCAGCTCCACCGTCTCCTTCATTAGCGGCACGGAAATAATCAAGGAACGATTGATAACCACAGCTATAGCGTCTATCTGCATAGTCAGTATGTCTGAATCCGATAGCATGACCGATTTCGTGAGCTACAACAGTAGCAAGAAGGTTGTTATCTTTGTAGTTCTGATCATAAACAGTATTGCTCAATTTGATCGGAGTTGCTGGTTTTCCATCAGCTGACGGGAAGCCTGCAGACTGACCCAGTATTCTTGGATCATCAAATTTCTGACCTTCGATCAGAATATCCTCTTTAACCACTGAACCAGAATCCAATAGTTTAAATCCAACTTTAAGACCAAGGTCATTGTAACGTTTAACAGCTTCGGTAGTAGCTTTTGTAAATACCGCCTGGGCAGGACCAGCATTGACTTTTATTTTAATCGTGTCAAGAGTTACCTTGTAAACAGTTTTGTATTGTTCTGTTTTAGGGCCTTTAGCTGATAATGATGAAACAAAAGCTTTCTGAGTCTGTAAATCATTTAGCGTCAGGAAAATATCTCCTTCAACAATATAACCGCCTTGTGTTTTAAAGGCATTTGTTGGTGAGAAACCCGCGCTTGCGATGGCATCTTTTTCTGCTTTTGTTAATTCGGTAGTTGAATTTTGTCCGGCTGGCGGAACATCGTTGTTACTCTTTTTACAGCTGATTACTACAGCTACTGTCATCAAAAGAGCCAGAGAAATTGTTTTTGAGTTTAATAAGATGTTGCTTTTCATAGGTTGTATTTGTTTTTTAATGAAAATGTTGCTGTCATGTACTTCTTGTCGTGTGCATTTTGGGTGATCTGCTACCGCACATGATAGTTTCATCTCTCATTAGGTTAGTTTGGTTGACTAAAACAATAATAATTAAATGATTGTGATGAATTGTAAAAAATATGTGATTGAGTATAAAAGGTTTAGTCTTTTGTAATCAAAGCACATAATATCTGTTATTTTGTATATCTCAATCAATTTATTCTCCCGGGCACCTTGATTATTTTATTTTTTTACGCAAACGGTTGAACTATGTAATGCAAACGATTGCGTAATATCTCAGGGGAAAATGCATTGTTTTCTAGTAGAATATTTGATTACTATTGTGTTAAATCAAATACAAGCTGTAATGAAAGGAGTAAATAAATTGGCCATGTTATGCGTATTACTATTGTGCTGTCTGTCAATGAAAGCGCAGTTTAATATCATACCCCAGCCCGGAAGTCTGAAAGAAAACGGTGATAAGTTTACGATTACCAAAGAGACGAAAATCTATTATGAAAAGGGACTGAAACAGCAGGCTGAGCTTCTTTTTTCGGCTTTATCACCAGCTACCGGATTTGATTTTGAAATTAGTGAGTCGGGCAAGCCATTGAAAAATGTTATTTACTTAAAGCTGAAAACAAATAAAACGACTGATAATGAAAGCTATACATTAAGTGTTAAAAATGACCAGATAACCATTGAAGGAGGTACAGCTGCGGGTGTATTTTATGGTACTCAGACCTTATTGCAAATGTTACCTGCAGAGATTTACAATAAAGAACGCCAGAGAGCAGCAAAATGGGAGGTTAAAGGTGCATTGATGGAGGATACTCCTTTATACCCCTGGAGAGGAATGATGCTTGATGTTGCCCGTTATTTTTTTGAAAAGGATTATGTGCTCCGGTTTATTGATATGATGGCAATGTATAAGATGAATACACTTCATTTTCACGTAGTAGATGATGCAGGGTGGCGGATAGAAATTAAAAAATATCCTAAGTTAACTTCAGTTGGTGCTTTTAGGGGTGAGGGAGCTAATCGGGTGGGTGGCTATTATAGACAGGAAGATATTAAGGAAATGGTGGCTTATGCAGCAGCAAGAAATGTAGACATTATTCCTGAGATTGAACTCCCTGCCCACGTGCTCTCTGCAATTGCAGCTTATCCTTATTTATCCTGTACAGGCGAACAATATACTGTGCAGACTCAGCATTCCATCAGTCATGAAATCTATTGTGTGGGAAAAGAATCTACTTTTGATTTTCTACAGGATGTATTTGCCGAAACATTTGCTCTTTTTCCTTCTAAATATATTCATATTGGTGGTGATGAAGCGAATTATGACAGATGGAAGGCCTGTCCGTATTGCCAGAAAAGAAAGAAAGCGCTGGGTTTAAAAACGGAAAAAGAATTACAGGTATATTTCAATCAGCGCGTACAGAAAATGGTTAAGAAATATGGAAAAACCATAGTGGGCTGGGATGAGATTATAGAAGACGGATTAGAAGATAAAGCTGTAGGCATGATCTGGCATGACCAGAAGAAGGCATTTAAAGCTTCTGAAGCAGGGCACTATTCGGTAATGAGCTTGACTGGTTACTGCTATTTTGATGTTGCTGAGAGCAATATTCCTGGTGAGCTCAAAGCAGCTACATGGTTACCTCCAATCTCACTGGAAAAGGTATATCAGTTAAATCCTATGCTTAAAGGTCTGGATGAAAAATACCGCCCGCTGATATTAGGTGCAAGTGCGACGTTATGGTCTGATCAGTTTATCCACGGAACCGTACTTCAGGAAATTCCGTTACTTAACGAAAACCGGTCAGAAAAGTATTTTGATTATTTAACATTTCCGCGTCTGGCAGCACTTGCTGAAGTTTGCTGGACACCTTTAGCTAAACAGAGCTGGACAGATTTTGAAAAACGTTTGGGCAGTCACTATAAACGTTATGACAATGCCGGGTATGGTTATCGTGTTCCGCAGCCTAAACTGATTAGTAAAGAGAAAAAAGGAAATGGTTATATAGTGAAGGTCGAAAACGTTGTAGAAGGTGCTCAAATCAGGTATACAACGGATGGTACGCCTCCTAATGTTTTTTCAGCCGTATATAGTGAACCTGTGGTAGTGGAGAAGCTAACTGATTTTAAAGCTATCACTGTAGTGAGCCGCAGCATATATTCTCTGCCACTTTATTTTCCTGAAAAGTATGAGAAATTCCAGAAACACGGGAATCTGGTTGCTGAGTGGAAGCCCTCATTGATCAGGGAGAAAGATTTCTCGGTTTTTGAAATGAACGGATCAGGAAAGATTACAGGAAACGGTGAATACCTGCTTTCTTTCTGGTACACGGACGGAACCTCGGCATTAGCAATAAAGGCTATAGAAGTTTATAAAAATGGGGTTAAAGTAGCTGAAGATACGCATGATGGTTATACTGGCAGAGAGCAAAAAGATAACAGTTATAAATTTAGCATAAGTAATTATGAAACCGGAGCAGCTTTTACTATAAAAGCTATGGTATCCGGTGATAAAGGAAATGATTCAAACGGGGCGGTTTTTATAAGAAAGCTGTAATTCTGAATAGTGTTTTGTTTATTTTTTTATAAAAAAAGGATAAGCAGGTTTGTTGTTATTTATAAGAACAATTAACTTAAATTTATGTGAGTAAAAATATCTAATCAATTTTCAGTTGAAAGCTTATCTGCATAGTTTTATAAAAGCTAATTACAGAACCATTTTTACAGTGGGTTTACTGATACTGATATTTATGGTAAGTGTGAGGCAAAACTTCTTATTGTTTCATACTCTTGTAGAGTTATCATCTATAGTTATTGCCTTTGCTGTTTTTATAGTTACCTGGAATACCAGGAAAATGCTGGACAATAATTATCTCTATTTTGTAGGTCTGGCCTATATTTTTATTGGCACACTGGATTTACTGCATACCATTACCTATCCGGGGATGAATATCATCCCCGGAACGATCTTCTATACCAATCAGTTTTGGATAGCTACCAGGTTTCTGGAGGCATGTAGTCTGATTATAGGTTTTTGGTTTCTGAAAAGGAAAAAAATACTGAACGGGGATATTACAATTTTAGCTTACTGCGTAGTGAGCTTACTGATTATACTTTCAATCCTGTACTGGAAAATATTCCCTGTATGTTATATCGAAGGAAAGGGACAGACTTCTTTTAAAATTACTGCAGAATATGTAATCATCGCGATGCTGATTTTTGCCGGATTTTTACTCTACAGTTCAAAAAATAGCTTTACACTCTCTGTGTACAGGTTTTTAATGCTGTCTTTATTTTTTGCGGTTTTGAGTGAGTTCTGTTTTACACTTTATGTGTCAATTTTCAGTTTCCCCACCGAGCTTGGTCATTATGCCAAACTGATCTCTTTCTTTCTGATCTATAAAGCGAATGTCGAAACCGGACTGACCAGACCTGCAGAGTTGATATTTAAGGATTTAAAGGATAGTGAAAAAAAATATAGAACACTTACTGAAAATCTGCCAGAACTGATTTTTCGCTTTGACAGGAATTTCAGATGTCTGTATGCTAATCAGGCACTGGAAAAATTTCTCCCGCACAGGCATGAATTTTATACAGGTAAAAAACTAAGTCATCTGGGTTTTCCTTCGTCATTTGAAAATTTACTGATTAAAATGCTGATAGAGGTAAAGCAGAGAAAAACTACGCTGGAAATAAATTTTGATTTGAATGAAGACCATTATGCCAATTCTTTCTCTATACAGGTTATACCGGAATATAAGATAGAGCATCATCAGGAAACCTATCTGATAATTTGTTATGATATAACTGATTTAAGGGTTACTGAAAGGAGGTTACAGGAACTCAATGCAACAAAGGATAAATTTTTTTCCATTATTGCACATGATCTGAGAAACCCTTTTACTTCCTTAATTTCTTTCAGCGAACTGATTTATAAGAACGTTAACAGACTAAACGCGGAAAAGATAGGGAGTTTAGCGATGAGAATGAACGATTCAGCCAGGCAGGCTTATACATTACTGGAAAACTTACTGCACTGGTCAAAAATGCAGACTGGCGTATTAAAGCCTGATCCGCAGGAGCTGGAAGTTAGAGAACTGCTGGACGAAATGAAGAAGAACTCCTCTTCTATGGCAATAGAGAAAGGAATAGAGCTAAAAATTGAAGAGACTTGTCCGGCCAGGATTGTAGCTGATAAACAAATGATGAATACGGTACTGAGGAATATCATTGCAAATGCAATAAAGTTCAGCCATGCTAATAGTACGATTGTTTTGAAAGCCGGTTATCATCATTTAAATGCGGTGTTGTTTTCTGTCAGAGATTCAGGGATGGGGATTGAAAAAGAAAATATAGAACGCTTATTTAATATGGACAGCAATTTTTCTACACCTGGAACACAAAATGAAATAGGAACAGGACTCGGTTTGAGGCTTTGCCGTGAATTTGTAGAGATAAGCGGAGGGACCATCTGGCTGGAAAGTGAACCAGGTTTAGGAACTGTTGTTTATTTTACGATTCCAATGGTAAACAGGTCAGTCATTGAGTGATGTATTTTTGATTTCAAATGATAAATGCTCCGGTAAAGGAGCATTTATCATTTGAAAAATATCATGGAGCTGATTAATTAGCAATTAATTGCTTTTTATATTCCTGAATAGCATTTTTTATATTCTGAACTATTTCCTGTCTTCCACTCAAAGAATTAATATACTCTTCTTCATCAGGATTGCTGATGAAACCTATCTCAGTTAGTACAGCCGGCATACCTGCTCTGGCTAATACGGCTAAACTTTGTTCTTTTACACCACGATTAACCCGGCCGGCTTTAATGTATTGTTGCTGGATCAAAGTAGCCAGTTTGATACTTTGAAGACGGTAAGCATTTTTCATCAGGGAAAGGACAATAAAGCTTTCAGGATCACTGGGGTTATAGCCATCGTAATTCTCCTTATAGTCTTTCTCTAATAAGATAACCGCATTCTCTCTCATCGCTGTTTCCTGTTCTCCTAATCTGCCTGAACCGGAAACAAAGGTTTCAACGCCCGAAGTTTCTGTTCTGCCTCTCATACTTGAGGGCATAGAGTTACAGTGAATGGAAATGAAGAGGTCTGCATGTGCTTTATTGGCCAGTTCAATGCGTTCATATAAAGGAATAAATACATCTTCAGTACGTGTATAGAGCACTTTTGTATTTTCAATTTCTTTCTCAATGGTTTGTCCAAGTAACATGGCAACATCCAGAGCAACATCTTTTTCTTTGGAGAATAATCCTCTTGTTGATCCGTCTCTTCCACCATGACCAGCATCGATTACAATGATCATAGGTTTGAGGGGCTGACCTGGCAATACTTGCTGAACCGGATGTGCAGGCTGTATTTGTTGTGCTGGTTGTGCTTGTTGTTGAGGTGTTTGTGCGTAAAGGAAGCAAGAACTAAGCAGAAAGAGAACAGTGAAAGTAGTTCTGATAGCTGTTTTGTTTTTAATGTTTTCGGACATTATTTTTTGCAGGTTTGTTTTAATGTTTGTGTGTACCCTGATAGGTTTAATCTACAAATTTACAAAGATAACGTTGAAATTCTAAACTTAGTTTGAACTTATATTGTGGCAATTGATAAAATCAGAATGATAGGTGGAATACCATTCGTATTCATGATCAGCATATTCCTATCGGAGATAAAAAAGAATGTAATCTTTTGTATAATTTGCACTGATAAAAAACAAGGCTATTCTAATGAAAAAGCAACTATTAACTCTTCTGATTACTGTTTGTGCCCTAAGTACTCCATTTTTAATGCAAGGGCAGACTTTGGAAAAAGAAACCCCGGTAAAAGTTGGGGGTGAAGTGAAAACTCCACTACTGATCAACGGTGCTGAACTAGGGAAATTTAGAAAGACTTTAGTAAACAGGAAGGATCGGGATGGTAATAATCATGTCTATTCTGGTGCTGTTTTAGCTGATATTCTGCAGCAGGCGGGTGCCGTGTCCGGTAAAGAATTGAAAGGTGCAAATCTTACTAAATATTTATTGGTTGAAGCTATTGATGGGTACCAGGTGATTTTTGCAATGGCAGAACTGTATCCGGATTTTACAGACAGAGTTATTATTCTGGCTAATGAAATGGATGGAAAGCCTTTGCCGGCATCAGACGGGCCATTCCGGATAATTGTTCAGGATGAAAAGAAACCTGCAAGGTGCATCAAACAGGTTACGGGACTTTTTGTGAAAAATACAGGTCAATAATTCGTTTATAGGTAAGGAAGATTGTTTTTTTGATGCTGTTGTATGGAAACAGATTTTAATCTGCATCATTTAGTCAAATCACCTTAACCCATTCGCGTTATGCGAAATTAAACTAAACGATTATGGCTGAATTAAACACTCCCTCCCGAAACAGAAAAGGTACGCCAAAAGTTGATCTCACCGCTATGGTAGATTTGGCTTTTTTACTGATTACGTTTTTCATGCTGACTACTTCATTGTCTAAACCAGTAGCTATGGATATCGCCAAACCGGATCAAAGCGATCCTGATGCAACTATGGATTTTGCAGCTTCCAGAACAATGACAATTTTATTGGGTAAAGACAATAAGGTTGCATGGTATATGGGGGAGGCAGGAAAGAAAAGGCCAAATATTGAGGGGTTCGGGGAAATCCGCCACGCTATATTAAGCAATAAGACCAATGTGGCTTTTGCCAATAATAATGATCCTAAAAAAACATTAGCAGTTATTATCAAGCCAACATCGGGTGCTACTTATAAAAACTTTGTAGACATTATGGATGAGTTATCTGTTGCTAAAATCACTGCTGCTCCGGCAATTGATGATGAACATATCACGGATGCAGAGATGGATTTTATGAAACAAAACAAGATTCTGTAATAAAAAGTAAAAGCTTGCCACCTGTTCTTCAGAGGTTGCAAGCTTTTGTTAACAATACTCATCTGTTCCAATATAATCTGGAACAAAAAATTGTATCGCTTCTAATTTTTAGTGCTTAAAAGAGATGCTGAGTCGATTATTTTATCTTTTCTGTATTTAACCAGGTTAATCAAAAGTACACTGCCCAGAATCACAAATAGACCCAGAATCTGAATCAGGCTTACTGTTTCGTTCGTAAAACATACACTCAATAAGATTGCTACAACTGGATTCACATAGGCATAAGTACTTACCTGTGTTGCCGGCCTTACTTTTAATAACCAGACATAGGCACTAAAAGCTGCAATGGATCCAAAAATAATCAGGTAAATAAGTGATAACCAGGCATCCAGAGGAACACTGTTCCATTGAAAACGATGGTATTCTGAGCTTAATACACTACCCGGAATAAAAGCGATACTGGCAGCAATCATCTGCCATGCAGTATTTACTGATACAGAACTATCTGGTGCCGAGTGATATTTAGAATATAAAGATCCTCCTGCCCAGGCTACCGGCCCAAGAACCAGTAGTCCCATAGCCAGTATCTGATTAGTACTTTGTGTGGTATTTACTGCCTGGAGAACCTGCTCCGAAAATAACAGGATAACACCAATGAAGCCAATAATCAATCCGGCAATGGTTGATTTACTGCTTAAGTTCTCTTTCCATTTGGGTTTATCCAATATCACAAACCAGATAGCTGCAGAAGCAACCATAATAGCAACCAGTCCACTTGGAATAAACTGTTCTACCCAGATTACTGTTCCGTTTGCTACGCCAAGCATAAGAATACCACTTACTATTGCGTATTTGATGTTCTTCCAATCGAATATTTTCTCCCCTTTATACTTGCACCAGCTCATTAACAGGGTGCCTGCAACGATAAAGCGAAATGTGCCAAGGATAAACGGAGGGAAGCCTGCAAGCGCTTTCTGGATAAAAAAATAGGTAGATCCCCATACAACATATACAATTGCAAAGGCGAGATAGACGAGGAGCGGAGAAGCGGTTTTGTTGGTCATGATATTTTTTTGTTTTCAGGGATGACAAGTTGTTGCTGCTCTTTAACAGTTTCTAAAACGATTGTGGTACGGATAGAAACGATCGTAGTTATTTTACTAAAAGAGTTTCGCATAAGTTCCATTAAGGAAGCAGAGTCAGCTATTCTGACTTTAACCAGATAACAATCTTCTCCGGCTATAATATGTACTTCCTGAACTTCTTCAATCTTAGCAAGTTCGATAGCTGTAGTAGTACAGCCAAGACTATGTGAAGCTTTAATTGAAATGAATGCCAATAATTTTAATCCTATAGCTGAAGGATTAATTCTGGTCGTATACTGTTGTATTACTTGTTTTTGCTCCAGCTTTTTCACACGTTCTAAAACAGCAGAAGGAGCCATTTCAAGCTCTTTTGCCATATGGACATTGGAGATTCTTGAATTATCCTGCATTAACCTTAGTATGGCAAGATCAATATGGTCTAAATTGATGTTGTTTTCGACTATCATTCTGTAAATATAACTTAATTCCGAATTATATTCATTTATTATTGATAATAAATATAATAAATTCTAAAATAATATTTCTAACAGTGAGCTGTCAGCACAATTGCTTATTATGGCTTATATTGCGGCTCTGCAAGTTTAATAAGATATTATACAAATGAAATTAGACCTCTTTCAGATAGATAGTTTTACTAATCAGATTTTTCATGGAAACCCGGCATGTGTTATTCCGCTTAACGAATGGCTGCCTGATGAAACTTTGTTAAAAATTGCTAAAGAAAATGCAGTTGCAGAAACCGCATTTTTTATGAATCATGGGGCAAAGATTCATCTCAGATGGTTCACACCAGAAATTGAGATGGATCTTTGTGGGCATGCAACACTTGCTGCGGCTCATGCAATTAAACAGATTTTGGGTTATACAAAAAACAGCATTGTATTTGAGACGCTGAGTGGGGATTTAACTGTTGAAATTAAGGGAGAGCTATATCTGCTTAATTTTCCGTCAAGAAATCCGGTGCAGGCTGATCTTCCTGAAATCATAAAAAATGCACTGAATATACAACCCCGGCAAGTTTTAAAATCAAGAGATTTTGTATTGGTTTATGAGAATGAAAGTGAGATCAGAGACATACAGATTGACAGGCAGCTATTCGATCAGATTAATCTAGACCCGGGTGGGGTGGTTGTTACTGCGAAAGGCGATAGCTTTGATTTTGTTTCCAGGTTTTTTACCCCGCAGGCAAGTATATTAGAAGATCCGGTTACTGGCTCATCTCACTGCTCTTTAATTCCTTACTGGTCTGATCAGCTTGGGAAGACAGAAATGAAGGCTATGCAGTTGTCTGAGAGAACTGGTGAGTTAAACTGCATAAATCTGGGTGACAGGGTGATTATAGGTGGAAATGCGAGGACTTTCTCTATTGGTTCATGCTGGATTGAATAGGAAATATAACTGATAACCAGGATTTTTTGATAATTTGATAATGTTTAGTTAATTCCAGTTGACTGTGTTTGAGGTAGTTTTGAGTTGAAAAACTATCTACCATCTTACCCATGAAAGCACAGCTAAACTATGATTAGAAAAACTATTAAATGGCTTATCGTTGTAGCCGTATTATTACTCAATTTCTCCTGTAGAAAGGAAAATGTTTTATCAAAAGAGTCATCCGCAAAGGTTTCTTCAGCCATTAATGGTGTAACCAGTGATCCTAATGGAACATCAGTAAAAGTATTGACACATAATCTCTTTCTTTTACCTGATGTGATTGTATCATCGACTACACAATGGTCGCAAGCTGTCAGGGGAGGGGTAATCGGATCTGCAGCCTATCTGAAAGATTATGATGTATTATTATTGGAAGAGTGTTTTGATAATACAGCTAGTAAAGCATTAAAAGATAATCTTGCCGGTACATTTCCTTATCAGACGCCTGTCCTGGGCAGATCTAAAAGTGGCTGGGACAAGACCAGCGGAACCTGGCGGGAATTATTGCAGGGTGGTGGCACAAATGGGGGTGTAATGATCGCCAGTAAATGGCCGATAGAAAAAATGATGCAGCACGTTTATCCTGCTGGTTGTGATGCGGATGCATTTTCACTTAAAGGATTTGTATATGCTGCAATAATTAAGGACGGTAAAAGAATTCATTTTGTAGCCAGTCATACCCAGTCAACTCAGCCATCTTGTGGCGGGAGTGAGGTTACAGTACGTAAAACTCAGTTTGAAACTATGAAAGCCTATATAGATAGTCTGCATATTCCAAAAACTGAGATGGTTATTTTTGGTGGGGATTTTAATGTGATTAAAGGTACACCAGAATACACCGAGATGCTGAAATATCTTAATGTAGGTGAACCTCATTATGCAGGCGTACCCTATACCTGGGATACAAAAACAAATGTGATGGCATCTTATCATTATCCGTATCCGGCTAATAACAGAGAGTATCTGGATTATATTTTAGTATCAAAAGATCATTTAGAACCACCGAAATGGCAAAATCTGGCTATTGATCCTGTAAGTTCATCCTTGATGAATTATACAAATTTATTGGGCGAGAAAAGCTATTGGACTGAGTATTCGGATCATTACCCTGTTGCGGCTTTTATCAGCGCAGATGCTTCTGTTCCCACCAGCAGTATGAAATACAGAAAATATGATAATGTATCATTCCAGTCTGTGAAAACAGGCAGATATGTTAACTATAATCTCTCCAAACCGAACGACTGGCTGACAGTTAATGGAATTACATCAAAGGAACTTTCTGCTCATTTTAATCTGGTTAATACAGACCGTCCGGATAAATACAATGAAATTGTTAATGGTAAAATCAGGGTGGAACTCAGTGAAAGACTAAATAATTTCTGGTACTGGAATATTCTTAATGGTGGAGATTATTATTACTATCCAAAGAATGGTACGGCACTAAAATCACTGGAACTTGAGATCGTGAAAAAGGCTAATGGTAATTCTGCAATTCTGGAGGATGGGGATACAATTGTATTCAAAGATTATAACTCTTATAATTTTAACAAGCGCTATTATCTACAGGTAAACACTGTAAATGGGGTAGATAAAATCTATCTGAACGGAACATCAATCGGAGATAGTGAAAAGTTCGTTGTCAGATTAAATTCTGAAGCCGCATTCGACTGGTCAGGTCAGTTGATTTATTAATAAAATAAAGCTCTTTTATAAAAAGAAGCCTGTTAATCTAAATTAACAGGCTTCTTGATCAAATTTAATTTCTTCCTTTGCCGTTACCACGACCTCTGTCGTCGTCATCCCATTTGTCTTTGTTGTGTTTATCGTCTTTCCAGTTACCTTTACCATTTTCTTTTGAATAGTATTTCTTAGCTTGTCCCGGAGGCATTCCATGAGGATGTCCTTTGACAACGTAATATCTTGGATCGTCACTGAACTTAATTACTTTCTGGCTGCGGACTTTTTTGTATTTCGCATATTTTACCCTGTCATTATCAAAATTACGATAAGGATCCCTGGAGTTAATAACTACTTTATATCCATTGTACAGGTCATAACCACTATATCTTGAAGGTAATGATACGGAGGAAATCCATCGGTTTCCATCACGATAAGAAAACTGTCTGGTTGATACATTGTAATAACTTTCAATATCCGGCAGATAATAATTCTCCACATGATCATATCCTACAGGGCCCCATAGCGGTTGTGAACCAATATTCACATTTACACTGATCTGTGCTGCTGCATGGTATGGCAAAAAGCCGATAACTCCCAGCAAACTAAGTAATAATAACTTTTTCATTTTTATGAATTTTAGATCTGTTGCTATGATATTCAGGTCATAGTAACGGATCTGCCAGAAAAATGATGCCACATTTTTATGCTTTAAGAAACAATGTTTTAATTTTATTATATGATAATTCTGTATAATTATTTATATATAAATTACACTTTGGCAATTCTTCTATGCTATGGGAACTAAGTACACCTACTACCCGCATTCCCGCATTTAGTGCAGCCGATATGCCGGAAAATGAATCTTCAAAAACAAGGCACTGATCTGGTGAGACTCCCAGATTTTTAGCCGAAGTAAGGTATACCTCAGGATCTGGTTTATGTTTTTTCACATCTTCACTGGCCATGACAGAACCCAATTCTTTACGAATTGGAACCTCACTTAAAATCAGATCGAGATTGGCGTATGGAGCTGATGTGGCAACTCCCAGTTTTACACCGTTATGCTTGAGGTCAGTAATGAATTCAATTATACCGGTGATTGGCTCAATATGTGGTGCATAAATCTTTCTGAAAAGACTCTCTTTTTCATCTTCCATCTGTAATAATTCTTGACCGGAAATGGGCCTGTTCAGGAAGTGAGATAAGATATAACTGTTACTTTTTCCAAACATATGAGCAGCAAAATCTTCATCAGTCGGAGTTAGATTCCGGGTTGCAAAAAACTCACGAAAAGCAAGAGAGTGGTATGGGTTAGTATGACAGATGACTCCGTCCATATCAAAAATAACTGCAATTTCTTTATTCATGCCGCAAAGTTAATATGATTTTATTGGCGATAGACAACAGATATTTCTTTGTTGAAATATTTTATTTTCCAATAGTGTGACATTCTGCCTTTTGCTTCGAATAATTGGTGGATTAAAAATTAACTTTAATAACAGCACAGGCACAGCCATGAATACATCAGACCAGCAGGAGCAATTTCTAACTGTAATTGAGCAGAATAAGGGAATCATTTATAAGATTGCTGGTTCCTTTAATAAAGATGAAGAAGATAAAAAAGACCTTATACAGGAAATTACCTTACAGCTATGGCGCGCTTATCCCGGTTATAATCAGACCGCTAAGTTATCTACCTGGATGTACAGAGTCGCTTTGAACGTTGCGATTACCTTTTATAGAAAAGAGAGAAAGAAAAACGACCTGATTATGCCGATTTCCGGATCGATGATTGAATTTATCGGTGAAGCTGAGCCCGTAGACAACCGCAATGAGCTCCTTCTGCTTCAGCACTTTATTAGCGAATTGAAAGAGCTGGACAGAGCATTAATGTTATTGTATCTCGAAGAAAAAAGCCAGAAGGAAATGGCAGAAATATTAGGGCTTTCTGAAACAAACATCGGAACTAAAATCAACAGGATTAAAGAAAAATTAAAACAGCGTTTTTTAAAAGTTAGTGATCGGAATTAAGGATTTGAAAATAAAGAAAATATGAAAATGGAAGAGCAGGATATTAAACAGTTGTGGCAGGAATATGATAAAAAGCTGGAGAAATCTCTGGCTTTGAATTATAAAATAATACGAGAAATGCAGACTGATAAAGCAACTGCAAAAATCAGCTCATTTCAGAGAAATCAGGTGGTTGTTCTCGTATTGGGAATACTGTGGGTCATATTTTTAGGTTTTCTGATGTATTATGGGCGCAATAATCTCTATTTCTTCATCTCAATTGGAATAATTCTTTTGTTTAATGTTTTTGCTGTAGGAGCTTATATAAGACATTTAGCGTTGCTCGATCAGATTAATATTGCAGAGAGTGTTACACAGGCTCAGCAAAAATTAAGTTTGATACAGGCTTCATTGAATAATGTAGGCAGGATATTAATTTTGCAGGCTCCGCTTTACTGTACTTTTTATTATTCTGATGAGCTGGTTGCACATGCAGGGACAACGTTCTGGCTGATTCAATTTGTTGTAGTTACTTTTTTTATAGTTGTATCAATTTATCTGTACAGGACTTTAACCATGAAAAATATACACAGAAAATGGGTAAGGTATATTATGGAAAGTTTTGGCGGAAAAAGCCTGATGAAAGCAATGGAGTTTGTCCGCGAAATTGAAGAATATAAAATGGAAAAGGCTAATTAGCCCTTTCCATTTTATAATTAACTCAATTTAGAAAGTACAGGCAATTTTACCATATACATAACGGCCGCTATAACCAAACTGGCTGATTGCCCTTGGATATAAAAATCTTCCGTTAGATGTGTTATCAAGGCCGCCAGTATAATTGTCGGTAGAGATACCACTTAAATTGTTCTCGTTATTTCTTGGATTAATGTATAACTTATCAGGATATATATCAAAAACGTTATTTGCACCTATAGTTAATGTTAATGATTTATTTGCCGCATAACTCACGGAAAAGTCTGTTATCCATTTTGGGTTAAAGGTTTGATCCAGTTCTGCAGGTAAATTATTTGCAGCAACCGTCGGATCAATTGCATTGAGATAAGTAACTTCACCAAAACGTACTGTTCTTATAACCAGACTCAGTTTATCAATAGTATAGTTTGCAGTAATATTAAGTTTATTTTTTGGAACTGAGCTCTCATAGCGTGAACGTTCCAGGCGATCAAATAATTTAGCTTTCAGGGTAGGGTCACTTTCTATTTTATCTGAACCATTTATACTTCTTACCACAGTCTTGTTTAAATTACCTGCAACAGTTAGTAATAAATTGCTTTTAGTCCCTAAATTAAATCTGTTGGTTAATACCACATCTAAACCAGCAGTATTTGTTGTAATTGCATTGGTGAAAAACTGTACACTATTCACCTGAGCATTAGGGTCAACTGTGTTTAATATCTGGTTAACTACTCCGGTTGGAATTAATGCTCCGCTGCTTGTTCTTTCACGTGCATACTGACTTGAAAAAACGATACGGTCTTTAATGTCAATATTATAAGCATCTATGGTAAAAGTAAAAGTCTTAGCAATTTTTCCGGCTAGTCCCAAACTTCCTGATCTCGAAATTTCAGGTTTCAATGAACCTACGCCAAATTGGGAGACAATAGCATTATCATTATTAACGGTTAATACCTGGGTTGGGTTGCCGGCTACAAACTGTGTACTTTCGTTATTGAAATAACGTTGGTGCAGGGATGGAGCTCTGAAACCTGTAGCATATGCCCCACGTAGTGAAATATCTCCGAATAATTTTATTTTCCCTGTAAATTTATAAGAGAAATTGGAGCCGAAATCACTGTAATTCTCATAACGGCCGGCAGCTTCCAGTAAGACTCTCGGGCCAAATTCGGCTTCAAAATCTGCATAGGCACTTACGTTATTCCTTGATTTATCGATAGCATTTCCAGGTTTAAAGCCGGGGAAAACCTGGGCACCGGCTGCAGTAAATGAAGTGCCAACCATTCTTCCCGGAATACCTGCTGATGGTTGTCCGAATGAATAAGATAATTCATCGCCTGCTTTGATCTGATAATTATCAATCCTGAATTCTCCACCAAAAGCTGTATTTAATGAGGTCATCAGTCCACCATCAAATTCGTATTTCTTATTTAAATCAAGATTGCTTGTGTTCTGTCTGAATAATAATTCACCGGCATAAAATGAAGTTGGACTTGTGCCTAGAGGGAGGGAGGCATTTACAGTATTATTGATGTTGAACTTAATTGTATTCTGACCGCTTGTATTGCTGATATCATAATCCCAGGTGCCAATTTTACCTTTTGAACCTACCGAGAAAGATAGATCGTTGATTTTTGTATCTATAAAAGGAAGAAAGCCATTGGGGAATAAAGTCAGGTCAATCTGGGTAGTTTGAGTTGGTAAGCGGAAAAATCCGGCAGCACTGCCCGTTTTATGGGTATAACCTGTGGCAAAATAAAGATTGGAGTTTTTATTGAAATTATATTGTCCATTTAAAAAGAAACCTCCGTTTTTTGAATCTGAATTACCAACACGCATATTATTTCTATCCAGTCCGTTTGCTGTGGCTCTTGCATCATCTGCTGCCTTTAAACTTGCATATCTGGCTTCAAATGTAGCCTCACTTTCCAAAGCACCTTTGGTCGGTGCAGCAGAATATAAGAGCGGACGAGTGTCTAAACCGCCGCGGTTTGTATATTCACGATTGATATACTGGCCGGCCAGATTAATAAAACCTTTATCATTTCTGAATGCCCAGCCTTTACTGAAATCGGCTTGAAATGTTCGCCCGTCACTGAAATTGCGCCCCAGCGCTTTTGAATCAGACTGCCCAAAAGAAGTTGAAAAGCTGTAAGGTGTTACCTTTTTAAGTACAATGTTAATTACGCCTGCAATTGCATCAGAACCATACTGAGCAGCAGCACCATCCCGTAAAACTTCAATACGTTCAATTGCAGATACCGGAATTGAATTTAAGTCAGTACCTACCGAACCACGTCCAAATGTACCATTGATGTTAACCAGAGCAGTAGTATGTCTGCGTTTTCCGTTAACTAAGACCAGTACCTGGTCAGGGCCTAAGCCACGTAATGAAGCCGGGTCAATATGATCTGTACCATCAGCAACAGTTTGTCTGTTTGAACTGAATGATGGGGCGACGTAATTCAGGATCTGTGTAAGATCCACCTGAGCAAAGGTTTTTACATCTTTACTGGTAATCAAATCTACAGGAACTACACTTTCAATGTTTGTTCTCGGTACAGACGATCTGGAGCCAATAACCACGACGTTCTGCAATAAGGTTTTAGTGTCTGACAGCGCAAAATCCATTGTTTTTGAAATGCTGTCCATTTGGATGTCAGTTTCTGTATTCTGATAACCGGTAAATGACACACGGATTCTGTAAGTGCCTGTTTTTGGAAATTTTATAGCATACTTTCCATTAGCATCCGTAGAGGTTCCTAATTTATGTCCTATAACCTGGATAGTAGCACCAGGAATAAAGAGTCCGGTAGAATCAGTAACTTTTCCTTTCAGTATCTGAGCGGATAACTGGCATGAAATCACAGTGAAAAAGACAATAAATACGGTTTTTAGTAAGATTTTTATCATAGTTAGGTTCGTTTAGACTGTAATCTAACTAAAATATTACAATAAATTTATTGTGACATCTATGTTTACTGTTTTTTTTATTCTATATCTTCTTCTTTAAGTTGAATTGTCCGTTTTTAAGACATGGTTTTATGATTTTAAGAAGGGATTGTAGTTTAATCTAATTCATTTTATGTTTTCTCTTTACAATATCATTTGTTATATTGTTTTTATTATGCAAGCAACCTGTTGAAATGTTGCTTTATTGTATTGTTTTTTTTTATATCGCCTTATTATTGAAACTTATGCTTGATGATTTGTGGTTTTATCTCTGTTTTTTGTTTTTTCTGGATTGTTTTTGTGGCGATATGAGGATTTGCGGTTTTTTTTCGAGACAATTTAAAAGTAGAATTGTAAAGAACTGAGATTCTGGCGTAAATTCTTTTAAATAGTAGCAAAATACGACCCGCTTATAGCGGATCGTATAATTAACTCAGTTTAATAACCTGGATTTTGAACTACGTCCGGATCAGAAAGTATATCTGAATAAGGAATAGGGAATAACCAGTAATTTGTATTAGTCAATCCCAACACTTTGCCAGCTTGTTTTGTTCTTACAAGATCAAACCAGCGATGTGCTTCAAAAGCAAACTCAATACTGTTTTCTTCTGCAATTGCCTGTAATATTTCTGCTTGTGTACCCGAAGTGAGTGGCGTTGCACCAGCTCTTTTGCGTATAATATTAAGATCCGTCAATGCTCCGCTCAGATCATTCAGCTGTGCTTTTGCTTCTGCGCGGATCAGATAAAGCTCAGCAATTCTAATCAGATATGAAGGATCTATGCTGACCCCGGTAGTATTATATAATACCCCATAAACACTATTTCCAGTACCATCTATGAGACTTTTTCTTGATCCGCCAACTGCCGGGTTATTTATTTTACTGATTAGTGAGGCCGATGGTTTCAACGTATATGAACCACCCATAGAACTTGGATACCATACTGACCAATAGCCGTTTTGATCATTTGCTGAGAAAGTCAGTTCAAATACAGATTCAGTACTTAAAAATGGTGCAGTGAAAAAAGTTTTATAATTGCTGACCAGTGCAAATTTGGGTTTGTCTATCACTTGTGTAGCATACGTTACCGCATCAGCCCAGTTTTCGCGATATAAATTTAACCTTGCGCGTAAAGCCTTTGTTGTACTTTTTTGTGCTCTGTTTCTGGTATTTGAATCATCCTCTGGTAACAGTTGTTCAGCCTGTACGAGATCGGCAAGAACCTGATCATAAGTTTGGGATAATGTACTTCTTTTGATACCTTTTATTCCATTAATATCTGCCGTTGGTTTAAGTTGTAACTGTACGCCTCCCCAGCCTCTGGCCAGATCAAAATAACTTAGTGCCCTGATAAAATAAGCTTCTCCAAGAATTTTGTTTTTTTCTGTCTGATTTAACAGCGGGTCTGTTACAGCTGGTAAACCGGCAATTACGCTGTTCGCTGAATTGATTGTGCTATATATCTTTTGATAAACAGATACAGTAATCACATTATCAGCAGGAATTGCATTCTGATCGAGCTGAAGGTATTCACTTAAGGTGCCATTAAAACCAACATTATCTGCTGTAATTGTTCCTAAGGTAATATAGTCTGCACTATAATAACTTTGCAGTCCGTCATAAGCTCCTAAAATAGCAGCTCTTGCTGTTCCCGCATCGGTAATTGCAGTAGTTGAGGGAATTGCATTGTTGGGTTTTTCTTCCAGATATTTCTTGCAGGAGCCCAATAGCAAAGACAGAATCAGGAGAGAGGTTGCAGTGATATATTTATTCTGATATTTCATATTGATCGTTTTAAAAAATTAAAATGTTACACTTATGCCAGCCTGTATTGTTCTGGGCTGAGGTACCGTAGCCCAGTCATAGCCAGCAGTATTCTGATCTGCACTTTGTGAACTTACTTCCGGGTCTAATCCTTTGTATTTAGTGAAAGTGAGCAGGTTTGTGCCTGATACATAAATTCTCGCTTTACTTATTCCCCATTTGTTAGTGATTAAAGACGGAATAGAATAGCCCAGGGTAATATTTTTGAGTCTGATGAATGAGCCATCTTCCAGATAGCGGGTACTCAGCCTGGCTACATTGCCACCATAGTTATTGGCAGAACCTCCATTCGTTGCAGGATCACCACTGTAAGTAGTCAGTCTTGGAATATCAGTTATGTCACCTGGTTTTTGCCATCTTTCCAATTGTCTGGGATCAAAGCCAATATTATTCTGTGTTCCTCCATGAACAAGAAAGAAATCATGCATATTTATAATCTTATTTCCCTGCTGAAAGTAAAAGAAGAAGTTAAAATCAAAGTTTTTATAAGTCAGGGTATTGGTTAAACCACCCGTATATTTAGGGATCGCACTGCCAACAATCTGCCTGTCTGCTGTATTGATCTGACCATCGTTGTTGACATCTTCATATACCGCATTACCAGTATTCGGATCAACATATAACTGTTTGTAGAGCTGAAAAGAATTCACGGCATAACCTTCTCTCAGTATCGAAATATTTCTTCCCGAAGCTCCTAATGTAATGTCAGAGGCTAATTTTTCGATTTTGTTGGTGTTTTGAGAGACATTGAAATCAGTTGTCCAGCTAAAGTTCTTTGTTTCAATATTGACCGAATGAATACTTAATTCCAGACCTTTGTTTCTTACGGCTCCAAAGTTTTGTAATTGTGAGCTAAAACCTGAACGACTTGGCACAGGGACATTTAATAATAAATTATAGGTGTATTTATTGTAATAATCGAATGTGAAACTCAATCTGTTTTTTAAAATTGAAAATTCTGTTCCCAGATCTATCTGACGGGTAGTTTCCCAGGTCAGATCCGGATTGGCCAGCTGGGCAGGGGCTGTCCCGGCATTTTCAAGATAATTGTAACCTGCTTTCCAAAGGCCAAGGGCTGCATAATCACCAATTCCATTCTGATTACCAGATAAACCAGCACTTGCTCTGAATTTCAGTTCATTAAAGATTCCCAGTTTGGAAATAAACTCTTCCTGTCCGGCTCTCCAGGTCAATCCTCCTGACGGAAAATATCCCCATTGCTTGTTTTTTCCAAATTTAGAAGAAGCATCGGCTCTCAGACTTCCGTCGATAGTATATTTCTGATTGAAAGTATAACTCGCCTTACCAAAAAAAGAAACCAGTTTATTTTGTGAGCGATAAGAGGAACCTGAGCGGATTGCTGCATCCTGTATAGCAGTTAATGCATTGGTTGCAAATCCGGTTCCTGTAGCACTGGTTCCCTGTGCAAGATTAGTGCTTAACGTATTCCCGATTAATGCATTAATATTATGTTTTTTATCTTCTCCAAATGATTTAATATAAGTTAAAACCTGTTCATTGGTTAATACCAGGTTCTTGCTTTCATACGAAGATGCTGATCCGTTAGAAGCGATACCTGCACTGATTAATGTATTGCTGTAATTGTTTTCATAAGCGCTGTTATTATCAATACTCCAGCTGCTTCTCAGTTTCAATTCCGGTAATATTGTATATTCAGCAAATAAATTACCTATTGTCCGCCAACCCACGGCAGAATTATTCAGGTTTTCGATCAGGGCAATATGATTGTCGAAACTTCCGTATCTGGCAAAAGTACCGTCGGTATTATATACAGGAAGATAGGATCTTGGAAATATTGCAGAATTAATTACACCTGTTGCATTGTTGTCATTACTGCTCACATTTCTGAAAGTGCGTGTGAAATTGAAACTGGTTCCTACTTTCAGTTTATCTGTGAGGTTATTATCATAATTAAATCTGCCAGTATATCTTTCAAAGCCGGAAGGCTTAACAATAGATTCCTGTTTTAGATAACTTAAGCCTGTATAATAAGTACTGTTTGCAGAGCCACCTTGTGCCGAGATTTCATAATTTGAAGTTCTGGCAGTTCTGAATAAATCGCTTATTCTGTCATAGGTTGGCAGTGCAGAAGGATTTGGAAAAGGTAGTGTTATTGTGGCTGGGTCGGTACCCCGGTCTTTTGCTGTGTTAATTACAGCTTCATTGGCTAGTTCAGCTGTTTGAGGACCAGTGGCGGTTTTAAACTTTTTGTTCGCATCAGACCAGCCCTGGAAGGTGCTTAAATTAATTTTTGCTTTAGTATTCAGCTTTCCGCGTCTGGTAGTTACCAATACCACACCGTTAGCTCCCAGTGAGCCATAAATAGCTGTTGAATTCGCATCCTTTAAGATTACCAGAGATTCAATATCTGCCGGATTAATATCTGATAATGGATTAGAGCCGGCCTGATTACCCAGGCTCGTTGTGATCGGATCCTTACTGTTTACAAACACTCCGTCTATTACATATAAAGGTTCAACAGAAGCATTTATAGAGTTGTTCCCCCTGATACGAAAGGTAACTCCTCCGCCTGGTACGCCGGAGTCTGAGGATACCTGTACACCGGTTGATTTGCCTTGTAACAGCTGGTTGAAGCTGGATCCTGCAATATCTTTCAGCTGATCACCTTTTATAGTGGATATAGATCCGGAGATAAATTTTCGTTCCTGAGTACCATAACCGGTTACAACCACTTCGCTGAGTTGCTGAAGATCCGGAACAAGCTGTACAGTTACTGCAATAGCACCCGTTTTAACACTTTGGGAAAGATAACCTATATAACTGAAATCAAGGAATTTTTCATCTCCTGATAACGTAAGTGTAAATTCTCCCTGTGCATTGGTTACTGTGCCGGTGTTTTTGTTGTGTAAACGGACGCTTACTCCTGGAATTGGCTGATGATCAGTCTGATCGACAACTTTGCCGGTAATTGTTTTATTCTGCGCAAATGTCTTTACAGACAGCAGAATCAACAGCGAAAAGAGCTGTAGTAATTTTAATTTCATAATTAAAGATTGAAAAGATGGAGGCATACCATTCCCAGGTCCCTGAAATTGGAACTATTGGAAAAAGCCGGAAATAAATAATTAGTTAAATGACGGTGTTATACCGGAACTGGCAGATTATGCCATTGAACAACATCGCATGGATGGCATTCGCATAGCATAGATTAACTCATTTGAATTAGAGCAGATCAGAGGCAATTGAGATTCAGTTCTTGTTGCTGAGGAATTCATTTTATAATTGGCATTTGTGTTTGATGCCACAAATATACAATGTTTAAATTAAATACTACTATTTAAGTAGTATTTAATTTATTTGTTACAATTATTGCTTCAGTTATTATGAAGGGGGATAATTCATTGGATAGTCTTTATTCATTCATGAATTCCTGAAATTTTTCAATGAACATTCCCACCTGATGGCCGTCCATTAAAGCATGATGTACATGAACAGAAACACTCATTATCTTTTTTGTTTTTGTTTCTGTCAGTTTTCCAAAAGAAATTTTTGGTGAGCTGTCTTCAGATGAATAACTTCTGGCATGTGAAAGGGAAGAAAAATCTATCCAGGGCAGGGCAGAATAATGAATAACACTTTCACTGGTTACTGCAGGAAAAAGTCCGGTACTTTCTGATACCCTTTGGATTTCCTGTTTTGCCATTTTATCAAACTGATGATGATCTTTATAGAAGTCCATATAAGAGAAACCAAAAGTCCCGTTTGGGCGATTAATTGTTGCTGAAGCATTAACCTGATCATGAACGACTACTTTGTCTCCTTTTATACGGTATCTGAATTCTTCGACTGTATTGGCTGCTCTGAGCGATTGATATAAATAGTAAAGGAAAAAGGATCTGTCTGATTCTTTAACCCTGTAATAAGCTTTTGTACAGTCAATTTTTACAGTTACCCCAAAGAAAGGCTCCTCAAATTTCCTGAAAAAATGAAAATGTTCTTTTCTTTTCCACTGGTCTATGTCTAACTCTTTTTCCATTTTGTTATAGATTGTAAATCTTATTGTCTTAGCTGTTTGGTTGTAATATCCGGATGATTTCGGTCATGGTATTCAACGGCATAAAGTTTGGATGTTCTAAGTTATCTGTAACCTGTTCATGTGCCCAGGTTGTATGAAAAGGAATATGAGCTGCATAACCACCCAGCTCCAGTACGGGTAAAATGTCAGATTTGACAGAGTTGCCCAGCATTAAAAAATTCTCAGGGCGGCAATCCAGGTGTTTAATCAGTTTCTGATAATCACCAGTCTGTTTATCACTCATAATTTCAATATGATGAAAATAGTTTTGTAATCCCGATTTTTTAAGTTTTCTCTCCTGGTCCAGCAGGTCTCCTTTAGTGGCCACTACTAATCTGAAATCTTTCTTCAGGTGTTTTAAAACTTTTTCCACGCCATCCAGTAAGATTACCGGTTGCAGTAAAAGTGTTTGTCCCAGTTCCATAATTTTATCTACCATTGCCATTGAGGCTTTGCCATCAGATATACGGCTTAAAGTCTCTATCATGCAGAGCATAAATCCTTTAACTCCATAGCCGTAAAGAGACAGATTACTCATTTCGGTTTTGAATAATTCTTTAGATAGTTCATCCGATGGCATATATTCTCCCAGTAAATGGCAGAATGCCTGTTCAGTTTCCTGGAAATAAGGTTCATTTACCCAAAGGGTATCATCTGCATCGAAGGCTATTACCTGAATTTGATTTCTGATCATTACTTTTGTTTTGAATGCCTGCAAAAGTAAAGCATTATATTTCTGGAAAAAGGACATTTGTCCCGCTTTGTAACTATGTTAAGAACCAACATCAACTTATTAGCATTCATTGAAAAGCTTTATGCTGCTCAGGAAAGAAAAGATAATATTATTCTGAGAACTTTTGGTAAAGGTGAGCGGCTGCTTGAACAGGACATTAAAATTGATAAAGTATTTATCATCAGGGAAGGGGTGACGAAATGTTATCTGACCGAAGAAAATGATAAAGATTATATATTTGAATTATTAGGTAAAGGGGAAATTACAGGAGAGACCGAGGCACTTAAAAACAGAGCATGTCTGTGTACCATAGAGGCAATCAGTCCGGTAACCGCCTATTGTATGTCATCAGCCTTTTTCCTTTCCTTAATTGATAATAATCTGGATTTTAATAAAATATTGCTGCACGTATTAACTGATCGTATCCTGAATACCAGTAGCCGATCTTCGTTTCAGCAGTTATATCCTCTGGAATATGGCTTATCTAAATTACTGCAGTTGCAGGAAAAAGAACAGATTACTCTTACCAGAGATGATATGGCTGCTTATCTGGGAATTACAATCAGAAGTTTAAACAGAACATTGAAACAGCTGAAAAAAGAATGAGATTGTGTTAAAGTGTAAGCTTTATCAATTCGACATTGTCTTTAAACAAAGGTGTGCCGTTACTGAATTCAAAAACCCTGTTAAATGATAATACAGCTTTGTTATCCGGATTTTTAAAATATTTTTTAAGATGAATCAGAACTCTGTCGCCTTTATCTATCAGATTCTTTTCCTGCGAACCGGATATCTTTATGACTTTAACGTTCGTTAAATCCGTGGATGATTCACCCGTATATCCAAAGCCAAGATGATCCGGATTAATCCTGACTGGAAAATCAGCATGATTAACTATAAACAGTTTTGCATTTAAGGTATCCTTTTCACAGTAACTGCTTAATCTGATATTTATACCAGAAACAGCAATTTCCTGGTCACTGAGGAAGACAAATGGTGATTGTTTAAGCTGTTTTAAGTTTGAAAGATAGAGTTTTTGTTTTGCTGTAAAATCAGTTTTTGTATTAAACTTGTAGCTCGTTGCGGGAATTTTATACTTTGTAAGATAAGTTTTATACTCAGGTTCAGTCAGTTTAGCCGGTATAGTTAGCATTGATGGAGAACTATCCTGATCAGATTTAGTGTTAATTAACAGATTGTATCCGGATTTAAAATATCCATTTCTGCCACTGAGCTGAAATTCTCTAAGATCATTTAAAGGATGGAATTTTAAAGAGATGGCTTTATTTTCTCCTGGTTTCAAAACTATTGAGCCCATATTTCCGGTTTCAGGTATTGATCTTATTCCTTCAGGTGTAGATAATTCTATATCATTTATAGTAAGAAGATCATTGCCCGGGTTTTTAAGTTCCAGATCTGCCTGTAATGCCTGATTCCTAATATTTGCAGTAAGATTTAATGCAGCTTCCAGCTGAACGGATTGCTGATTTGCTGCAGTATAATTTAAGTCTCCTTTAACCTTTTTTGTTTCAGTCTGATTTTTACAGGAAAAAATGGTGGTTAGTAAAATTAATAGAAGGGATACTCTCATGTTTTAATTAATAAATAATTGGGACAAAGAGTTGAAGAGGTTCAGCCCCTTCAACTTATAAGTTTAAATGGATATAGATTTTACTACAAACCGGTAACTGACCAGATAGAATAAGCATGTGGTGGTGCTTGAATCAATACCCGGCCATCAGCTGCTACAGTCTGCACCCAGTTGGATATTCCGGTGTATTCTTTTATTTTCTGATTTGCCCAGTTAGAAGTTACCCATTGCTGCTGCCAGTTATCAGTACCATTGAAATATACAATTAATCCAGGCATTTCATTATATCCGTTTCTGCGGTCGATATACTGGTCTGATGCTGAAAATAAATTGGTTGTTGTCCCGCCAGCCAGCATTTTGTGTATCCAGATCAGATTGGTAAGTCTGTTTTTGTCCAGCAGATTTTCATAATCTTTGTAAAATACACAGGGATATCCTTCATGTGTCATAATATAGGCATAGGCGGAATATTTGTTAGAAGTAATATCGGTGTCGTGATTAGCTACAAAGGTAACCGCTTTAGCTGCATTTCTTTTTAATAACATATCATCATTCAGCCTTGTCAGGTTATTATTATCAAAGGCTTCATGCATTGAATAAAAACAGGCAAAATCAAAAGCAGAAGAGGTCTGTTCGGTCGCATTTACCCAGTTTTGCAGATTCGCGGCATTTCCATCCCATTCTTCACCAACGGCAAAAACCGCACCTGGTCCGCCGACACTGTTAACGAAGTTTTTGACAACCCATGCACCATAACCTTTGACATAATCAAAACGAAACCCGTCAAAATGGATGTTGTTTTTATATAATTTTGACATACTATACGAAGCATTGTATATCCAGTTAGATACATTTGCTTTTTTATGACACAGATCAGGAAAACCGGCAAAAGCACCTTCATCTGCAGTCTCTATATCATTTGGATGGAAATCGACGTAAGTCCGGTTAAATTTTCCGGAAAGAGGAGTGTATTTGGTGTAAGTGTTTGTACCGGTATATGGGTTGGCTTCCAGACTTCCTCCGCTGCAATGATTAAGCACCATATCTGCATATACTTTGATACTGTTATTATGCGCAGTAGTGATCAGTTTACTCAGACTGGTTGAATCACCAAAACGGGTAATTGTGGTACCCATTTGATTATAACTGCCAAAATCAAAGTAATCATATGGATCATAACCCATACTTGTTCCTCCGCCCTGAGCTTTAGTTGCCGGGGGAAGCCATATAGCGCCAATTCCAGCTGCTTTCCATGAAGGAATTTTGTCATTGATTACATTCCACCAGGAGCCCTGAGGTACATCCCAGTAAAAAGCCTGCATCATTACATCTCCTCCGGAACCTGTAGCAGCATCGGCTTTAATCTGTTTGTTGAGACCCGATGAGGGGAGGTCAGTAATTCCTGTTTTTTTGCATGAAGAGAAAGAGAGAAATAGCCCCATAATCAGAGCGGTCCTCACCGATAGGTAAGCTGTTTTTTTGTTCATAGATTTGGTTGTTTATTTGGTTTAGTGTTTTGTTGACGATGTATCTCCCGACAGATCGCTAATGGTCGGGAACGTTCCCGTTATGAAATTACTACTAATTACCTGAATTAGAAACAGGATGCTCATAACTCCTGAAAATTCTGGTTGAAATTTAATTTAAACTCCGCAAGAACCGGGTTTGGCGATTGGCAGATTCAGCATAGTTTTATTATTTAAATAATCAAATTATGCATAGCGTAAGTGAGCCAGAAATTTTATATTTCGGAACCCCTGTAGTTTTGATCAGTACATGTAATGAAGATGATTCTTATAACCTTGCACCGATATCATCTGTCTTCTGGCTGGGCTGGAGGTGTGTAATTGGAATAGCCGGATCTTCACAAACTACAAAAAATATGATACGTACGGGTCAGTGTGTACTCAATCTGCCATCTGTAAATGAAGTTGCCGCAGTTAACCTTCTTGCCCGCACTACAGGAGCTAACCCGGTTCCGGAAAGTAAAATAAAGAAAGGTTACCATTATGAAGCAGATAAATTTAAACTGGCAGGTCTGACTGCAATTTCCTCTGATACGGTTTTACCCCCCGGAGTTAAAGAATGTCCGGTCCGGATGGAAGCCATTGTAGAAGCTGTTCATAGTCTTTGTGAAGATGACCCGCTTAGAAAAGGTAATATATATACTATTGAACTGCGTATTCAGTGTGTGCATCTGGATGATGGTATAATAATGGATGGAAAACCAAACCGCGTTGATCCCGATAAGTGGAAGCCCTTGATCATGAGCTTTCAGCAATTCTATAGTCTTGGAGAGCGTGTCCACGAATCAACACTGTCTGATATTGATGAGGCTGAATATCATAGTGCTGATCTGGATAGGGCTATGAATTTGAATTCTCTTTCCTAATAATAATATGTTTATTGTAAAATAATGCCGGGGCAGATACTGGTTTACCGGATAAGCTGTCTGCAAATAATCTGGTAAACTTTTATAATTTCTGTCTAAGACTTCTTCTGCGGGACTTTTGCTCCTGCCTTTCTCGCTTCCGATAAGCCAATGGCAACAGCCTGTTTTTTGGAAGTTACTTTTTGTCCGCTGCCCGATTTTAATTTTCCTTTTTTCATCTCATGTAAGGTGGCTTCCACCTTTTCTGAAGCTTTTTTAGAATATTTTGTCATAATCATCAAATTTATCCAACGGTTTAAAAATTATTTGTTTTATGAATTCTTGTGTGTAACAAACCTGTTGTGTAATGGTTTTCAGGAAATAAAATAAACGATTTATAACAAGTGTAATCAGCAAATGAAAGAATGTTTTTGTAGCTCGTATACTTATTAAAAAAAATAATAAGTTTTGCTGTTGTTTAAAATTAAATTATTAAGTTTGGTAAAGGCAACTAAACCAGTCTATTAAAACCATGAAGAATCGCGGACTCCTGAGAGTTGATATTATTAAGCAGCTTTATTATAAAAATCCGCTTTCCCTTACTGAGTTAAGTAAACTAACTCATAAGAGTTTACCTCTGGTTACCAAAGTTGTCAATGAACTGGTTGATGAAGGCTATGTGCAGGAGCAGGGACTTGGTCCGTCTACCGGTGGCAGGAGAGCTTCATTATTTCTGCTGAATCTTGAAAAACAAAGATATGTTGTTTCTGTAGCGACAGATCAGTTCACGGCGCGTATGATTATTTATGATCTTGCCAATAATATTATCCATCCTGTTGAAATGATGGAACTTGATCTTGCTGATGATCCTGAAGCAGTTGATAAGCTGGTTTCATTTATCCATAAAAACATCATAGCCTCTGGTCTTGATCAGAAAAACCTTTTGGGTGTGGGTATAGGTATGCCAGGTTTTATCAGTTCAGAAGAAGGTGCAAACTACTCCAATTTAAAAACGAATGATGGTTCTCATTTGGGTAAATATTTAAGGGATAAGTTGAAACTTCCGGTATATATGGATAACGATTCACGTCTGATTGCTAATGCAGAGCTATATTTTGGAGCTGCAGTAGGGATGAAGGATGTCATGGTTGTGAATATTGGCTGGGGTACAGGTCTGGGCATGATCATTAACGGTCAGTTATACAGAGGAAACAGTGGCTATGCCGGTGAATTTAGTCATATCCCTCTGTCAACCAATACCGGCGTGCTATGTTCCTGCGGTAAACGGGGCTGTCTGGAAGTAGAAACTTCTTTATTGGTGATGACGCAAAAAGCCAAAGCTGAGATTGAGGCAGGGGCAGCCAGCAGTATGACTGAGCTATTTAAAGATGAAGGCAGAAATGTCGGAGAAATGTTTCTGGAAGCCGCGCGCAATCACGATCCTCTGGCCGTTTCCATTCTTTCTGAGGCAGCTTTTCATATAGGCAAAGGAGTTGCTACATTAATTCACATTATGAATCCTGAATGTATAGTATTAAGCGGACGCGGTGCCGCGGCAGGTAAAATACTTCTTCCGCCTATACAACAGGCCATCAATGAATTTTGTATTCCCAGAATTGCCGCTCAAACCTCAGTCGTATTATCTGAATTAGCTGCAGATGCAGAATTGCTGGCATCCGCAAGTTTAGTTATTGAACATAGTCTTTTTGAATAATATGACATCAAGACATCCTTTGAATTCACACCATTATCAATAATAAAAACAAAACTAAATCGAATTATTAACTAAACCACACCAAACATGAGAAAAATTTACTTAAAGTATTTAAGTGTTTTTCTGTTAACGTTGTTGACAGTAAATGCTTTTGCACAGAAGACCCTGACCGGGACGGTAAGGGATGCTTCGGGCCCCTTGCCTGGGGTTAGTGTTTCGTTAAAAGGCAAATCTAAAGTTACCCAGACAGATGCCGGCGGAAAGTTTTCAATTCCGGTAAGCCCTAATGATGTTTTATCTTTTTCTGCTGTAGGTTATGCCAAACAGGAGATCACCATTGGCAATCAGACATCTTTAAATGTTATCCTGGTTGAAAGTGAGAATAGTTTAAACGAAGTAGTGGTAACCACCGCACTGGGAATTAAGCGTCAGGAGAAATCTCTGGGTTATGCAGTAAGTACAGTGACAGCTAAACAATTAACTGAAGCAGGTAATACAAACTTTGCATCGGCATTATATGGTAAAGCAGCTGGGGTGAAAATCACTACAGCACCAGGGGGTGCAAGCAGTGCTGTAAACGTGCAGATTCGTGGTATCAATTCAATCAGCTATAATCAGCAGCCTTTATATGTTGTTGATGGAGTAATGATTAGAAATGATGGTCAGAACGGAGCTAAAGGTGCTAATAATAATGATTTCTGGGGTGATCAGCGTATCAGAGGAAATGGTATCCTGGATATTAATCCTGCCGATATTGAAAGTCTGACTGTCTTAAAAGGGGCTAGTGCTTCAGCTTTATACGGTTCGGATGCAGGTAGCGGTGTTGTAGTTATCACAACTAAAAAAGGTTCAAAAGCCAGAGGTCTGGGAATAGATTTTAACTATCAGGGATCAGTGGATAAAGTTGCCTTTCTTCCTAATTTTCAAAATATATATGGACCAGGTTATGACAGAGAGACTAATTTTGCTAATAGCCCTGAACCTAAACGTGATGATGGTTGGTTTGTTGACAAAGATTCACCAAGTGGCCTGAGACCTTATTTCAGATCTTATGCAAACTTTGGCCCGAAGATGGAAGGTCAGCAGGTTAAATGGTGGGATGGTTCAATCCGTTCTTATTCTCCACAGCCAGATAATTACAAAGACGTATATCAAACCGGTTATACTTCAAACGCTAACGTGGCCATATCTAATCAAAGTGATGCTATCAATTATCGTTTTTCAGCGTCACGTTTGGATTACAAAGGTACACAGCCTGGAAATACAGGTTCAAAGAACTCTTTTAATTTAAACTCTACCATTAAACTTGCACCAAAACTTTCTGCGGATGTAATTGTGAGTTATGTAAACACAATCACAAAGAACAGACCTTATCAGTTAGGCCAGGTTTTAGGTTCATTTGGTGGTTTCTTCAGTCGTGCTGAAGATATGAACCTGATGAAACAAAAATTCCAGACCAGTAATGGTTATAAATATGCTCAGTTTAATCAGTTAGACCGTCCTGAGCCATTCGTTTATAATATCAGAGCAACTAATTTGCTGGACTTTTACTGGCAGCAGTTAAAAAATGAATACGTTGAAAATGAAAACAGGTTATTGTCAAGTTTCACTTTAAACTATGACGTTGCTAAAAATGTAAAATTCAGAGGACGTATTGGTAACGATTACACGGGTGCCAGAACAGAAAACCGTCAGTTTACTGAGGTTCCGATTGGATTGAATGGGAATACAAGTACCGGTGGATACACTACTACACAAGGGCAGTATGCAATTCTTTACGGAGATGCATTATTGACTTACTCTAATAAAATTGGTAAAGATCTGAGCGTATCCGTAAGTGGTGGTTATCAGGCCAGAAATGAGACTTATAAAGATCAGCAATCCAATACTAAAGATGGATTAGTGTCTGAAAACTGGTTTGCCATCAGTAACTCTTTCGGCATTGCAGAAACTTCTGATATAAGAAAACAACAGTTAAAATATGCTTATCTGGGTATTCTGAATTTAGGTTATAAAGACTTCCTGTTCTTAGAAGGTACAGCCCGTCAGGAATATGCGTCTACATTGCCTCCTCAGAATAATAAATACTCTTATTATTCCTTAAATGGTGGTTTTGTTTTCAGTGATCTGATTAAAATGCCAAAATTCTGGAACTATGGTAAATTAAGAGCTTCTTATGGAGTTGTGGGTAATGCGCCACCTTTATATGAATCAAATATTGTTTATACACAAACCTCTCTTCAAACTATAAACGGATCAGTTCCATCATTGGTAACCGCTAATGCTTATGGAAATAATACTTTAATGCCAGAAAAGAAACATGAAGCAGAAATTGGTCTGGAAACCCGCTTTTTAGAAGGTCGTCTTGGTTTAGATGTGAGTTACTATAATAACCGTGTTAAAAACCAGATTGTACCCTTGCAGGTAAGTTCAACCGTGGGTGCAACCAGTCAGATTGTAAACGTGGGTGAAATTGGAAGTAAAGGGTTTGAAGTTGCTTTAAATGCAACACCAGTAAAGGGCAGTAAATTCCGTTGGGATACCCGTTTAAACTTCTCTTCTAATAAATCCAGAGTAATTTCACTGATGGAAGGAATGTCAGAGCTGAATTTCTATCCTTCAGATCAGGCTACCGCTAAAATTGTAGCAAAAGCAGGAGAAGAGCTTGGTAATATTTATATGCGCCCGAGAGCAACAGATGCAAAAGGAAATTATATTATCAACGATGACGGATTATATGTGATGGATAATAGTACCTATGTAAAAGCTGGTAACATTATGCCAAAAGTAGTTGGTGGTTTTTCCAATACAGTAAGTTATGGTAATCTTTCACTTGATTTCACTATTGACGGCCGTTTTGGTGGTAAAATGTTAGCACCGAATTTAAAATATATGCGTGGAGCAGGTATGCTGGAAAACTCTATGGAATTCAGAGATGCTGAACACGGTGGAGTTGCCTATACTGAAAATGGTAAAAGCTATAATGACGGTGTATTGCTGCAGGGAGTTAATCAGACAACAGGTCAGCCCAATACAAAAGTGATTTCAGCTGCAAGTTACTATATGAACACCTATAACTGGGGTGAAGGTACTTTAACGGATGGTGAGATCTTTGATAACAGCTATATCAAAATGAGAGAAGTAGTATTGAGTTATAAAATACCTGCATCATTTACCAGCAAACTTAAGATCAATAACCTTAGAGTATCACTTATCGGCCGTAATTTATTCTATATCTGGCGTACGCTGAAAGATCTTGATCCTGAAGCACCGCTAGGAAACAAATGGTGGTCACAAGGAGTTGATGTGGGTTCATCAGCAGCATCAAGAAACTATGGTTTTTCTATAAGCGCGAATTTCTAATCGCATTAATCAGGAATTATGAAAAAGTTAATTATAAATATAAGTTTTGTTTTAGTAGCAGTAACCTCATTGGTGAGTTGCAAAAAAGCAATAGAAGAAAAATTCTATAACCCGGAAAAGGCGCAGAATGCCAGTCTTTCCGGTCTTTTTACAGCAATGCTGAATAACGACAGAATTGCAGCCAAATATTGGAATGTACGTACTTTTTTATGTCAGATGCCTGGCGTATATGCACAGACTTCTTATTTTCCAAATGCGAATTCTGTTTATCAGCAAAGTGATGGCTATTCTCAAAACTATTGGGATGACTTTTATGCTACAGGAGGTAACGGAAGTGGCAGTATGGCACAATACCGCTCAATGGAAGCAAAATTTAAAACACTAACAGATGGTGAAAAAACAGCACAGGGAGCATTGATGCAGGCTGCAAAGGTTGTTTTGATAGAACAGGCTGCGAAGATGGTCGATTTATGGGGTGATATTCCTTATTCAGAAACAGGAAGCCTGGAAACGAGTAGTGTGATTAAAAATCCAAAGTTTGATGAGCAAAAAGCCTTGTATACCAGTTTCATTAGTGATCTGGCTGCTGCCGCCGCTTATTTTAAAGCAAATCCTACTAATAAAGATTTTGCTAAAGCAGATATTTTGCTGAAAGGTGATGTTAATCAATGGGCACGCTATGCAAACTCTTTACGGTTAAGATTACTGATGCGCATTTCAAAAGTTGACGAAGGAACTGCCAGAACAGCTGTACTGGATATGTTAAACAATGCGGCGGCTTTCCCATTGATCGATGGCGGGAATAGCGCTTCATACAATCCGGGTACTTCAGATGTATTATTACAACCTCTGACTAATAGCACCAGTGATTTAAGTGCTGCATTTACAGAAGGTAGCTGGTATGCTACAGACTATATGTTAAATACAGTCATGCTGCCAGCAAATGATCCGCGCATTCCGGTAATTTATGATAAATATGGAAGAACAGTGGCAGGTAAATTTGTTCCTAATAAAACATACAAAGCAATGCCGGTTACAATGAGCGGCGCAGATCAGGAGACAAAGTTTGCAGATTATTCAGTACTTGATTCTGCTACTTTTCTTTATAATCAGAAATTGCCGGGTATAGTGATCACAGCCTCTGAAGTAAACCTTTTAAAGGCTGAGGCTTTTGAAAGATGGGGTAGTTCTGCCAGTGCTCAGACCTCTTATGAAACCGCATTAAAACAGTCTGTAACTTTTTATTATTATTTGAATAACTTGAACAAAGGTGGCGGATATGTTAATCTTCCGGTTCCGGCATCTGCCGATGTGGATGCCTGGGTAAATTCATCTGCTGCTGCATATACAGGTTCTCAGACAAATAAGCTGACCAATATCTATATCCAGAAATGGACGCATTTAGGAGTCCTTCAGTCTAATGAAGCGTGGTCTGAGTACAGAAGAACAGGTTTTCCAGTTTTAACTTTCCCTTCAGATGGTAAGCTGTCTGGTTTTGAAACTCCTCCAACCAGGTTAGTATATCCGGCTAAAGAGAAGACTTTGAATTCAGAAAACTATCAGGCAGTTCAAGCCAAAGATACCCGTAAAACGAAGATCTTCTGGCAACAATAAGCTGATCTTGATAATTGAAATATTTTGTAATATCCTGTCCCGGTTAGATTTTTAGCCGGGACATTTTTATATTCAGAGAATGAAACGAAAAATTATAGTTGCGGCTTTGCTGGTTTGTGCTTTTTGCAGGTTATCAGCACAGGAAAATGGTGTTCATCAGCAATCAACGGTTTATGAATGGCCGTCTGATCCGATGGTAAAACAAAAACTTGATAAGTGGCAGGATAAGAAATTTGGTATGATTGTACACTGGGGCTTATACGCTGTTCCCGGTATAATTGAGTCCTGGTCAATCTGTTCCGAAGACTGGATAGATCGTGACAGTACAAAAACCTATGAAGAGTATAAGAAATGGTACTGGGATTTGAATAAAAGTTTTAACCCGGTAAAATTTAATCCGGAACAATGGGCCAGAGCAGGTAAAAGTGCCGGAATGAAATACCTCGTATTTACCACCAAGCACCATGATGGCTTTGCGATGTTTGATACCCAGGAATCCGATTTTAGTATTGCTAAAGGTCCTTTTGCAGATAATCCCAAAGCAGACGTTGCAAAATATGTTTTTGATGCCTTTAGAAAAGAAGGCTTTATGATCGGCGCTTATTTTTCAAAACCAGACTGGCATTCACCCTATTACTGGTGGTCTAAATATGCAACTCCGGACCGTAATAATAATTATGATATCAAAAAGAACCCATGGAGATGGAATCAGTTTAAAGGATTTGCCTATAACCAGATAGAAGAACTCATGACCCGTTATGGCAGTATTGATATTTTGTGGCTGGATGGTGGCTGGGTAAGACCGCTGGAAACCGTCAATGCAGAAGTCCTGTCCTGGGGTGCAAATATTCCGAAATGGAGCCAGGATATAGATATGCCTAAAATTGCCCGTATGGCAAGGAAAGCGCAACCAGGTTTACTGATGGTAGACAGAACAGTGCACGGACCATATGAGAATTACCAGACACCAGAACAAAAAATACCAGATACCCAGTTAGATCATCCCTGGGAAAGCTGTATGACCCTTGGCGGTGCATGGGGATTTGTCAATAACGATCAATATAAACCTGCCAGTGTTGTCATTCAGAAACTGGTCGAGATCGTGGCCAAAGGCGGTAGTTTACTTTTAGGCGTAGGACCGAATGCCGAAGGTACACTGCCAGCCGAAGTTATTACCAGGCTAAACGATATTGGTAAATGGACTTCAAAAAATGGCAGGGCGATTTACAATACCAGAATTACCAAAAACTACCATAGCGGACAAACCTGGTTCACGCAAAGTAAAGATGGCAAAACACGGTATGCAATCTATTGCCGAAATGTTGGAGAGAATCCGGCAGGTGCTATTAGCTGGACAGGAAATGTACCCGGAAAGGGGACTGTGGTCACACTGGTTTCCAGTGGCGAAAAATTAAAATGGAATACTGTAAATGGCAAAACAACAGTAGAGTTACCCACTAATCTTATGGGGGCCGAAGCTGCATTAGCTTTTGCATTTACTCCTGCTAACTAGTGTTTTACAATTCTTATCTTCTATAACGCTTAAAATGTGATTGATGAAATATATAATTACTAAAGTTATTTTATTGCCGGTTTTCTTTGTCATGCTCAGTCATGCAGCAAGCGCAAATGATACAGTTAATGTAGCCGTGAAAAAAAACAGGATTGCTGCTCCTCTTTATAAAAACCCAGCTGCAGCTATAGAAAAAAGAGTAGCTGATCTGTTGTCAAGAATGACTCCCGAAGAAAAATTCTGGCAGCTTTTTATGATTCCCGGTGACCTGGACGGGGTTGATAAAAACCGGTATAAAAACGGTATTTTCGGTTTACAGGTTAGTGCTGTTTCTCAAGGTGGTGGTGGCGCAGGGCAGATGCTGAGTTATAATACTCAGGAAAATGCATATACCCTTGCCAAAAAAATCAATGCTATACAGCAATATTTTGTCAAAGAAACACGTCTGGGGATTCCTATTATTGCATTTGACGAAGCTCTTCATGGATTAGTCAGACAGGGAGCTACAGCTTTTCCTCAGTCTATCGGGCTTGCAGCCAGCTTTAATACAGCCTTAATGGGGCAGGTAGCCGGAACAATTGCTCAGGAAACTAAAGTCAGAGGGATAAGAGATATTTTAACCCCGGTAATTAATATTGCAGCAGATGTGCGCTGGGGACGTACCGAAGAAACCTATGGCGAAGACCCATTTCTTTCTGCTCAGATGGGGCTGGCCTTTGTCAGTGCCTTTGAAAATCAGAATATCATTACCACGCCCAAACATTTTGTAGCCAATGTTGGCGATGGCGGACGGGATAGCTATCCCATACATTATAACGATCGTTTGATGGAAGAGATTTATCTTCCTCCATTTAAAACGGCTATACAACAAGGTAAAAGCCGGTCATTGATGACTGCCTATAACACTGTCAATGGAACTCCGGCAACCTCAAACGAATACCTGCTGACGCAGAAATTAAAAAATGAATGGGGTTTTAAAGGCTTTGTAATTTCGGATGCAGGAGCTGTTGGCGGTGCAAATGTATTACACTATACCGCCAGTGGTTATGCCGATGCTACGAGACAGGCCATAACAGCAGGTCTGGACGTGATTTTTCAAACCGATTACGCTCATTATAAATTGTTTATTACCCCGTTTCTGGATGGTTCAATCCCACAAAAACGAATAGACGATGCCGTTTCAAGAGTTTTGAGAGCCAAATTTGAGCTGGGTCTTTTTGAAAAACCTTATGTTTCAGAAGAAGAAGCTCAAAAAGCTTTAAACGATCAGAGTCATAAAGCTATCGCAAAGCAAGCCGCTTTACAATCCTTTGTGCTGTTGAAAAATGAGAAATCTGTTTTACCACTCAAAAATGTAAAGAACATACTGGTCGTAGGAGAAGATGCCATTGAAGCCCGTTTAGGAGGTTATAGCGGAACCGGTAACGGCAAGATCAATATCGTTGACGGACTGAAAAAACGAGGCGGTGAGCACGTTAATGTTACTTATAGTAAAGGGAGCAGCCGTAACCCGGTTTTATATGTGCCAGTCAATAAAGAATTCTTAAAAGCAGACACTGCACAAGGGCTTTTTGGTGAATATTTTGATAATCTTACATTAAGTGGTAAACCCGTTTTTCAAAGAACAGATCAAAACATAGATTTCCTGTGGACACTTTCTTCTCCGGATAAACGTCTGGCCAAAGATCAATATGCAGTCAGATGGAAGGGAGATCTTAAAGTGCCGGAGTCAGGAACCTATCAGATTGGTCTGGAAGGTAATGACGGTTATCGTCTGTATCTGGATGATCAGTTATTAATTGATCAATGGGAGAAAAGATCCTATCATACACAGTTAGTCCCGTTTTCTTTTGATCAGACTAAGAAATACGCTGTTCGTATTGAATTTAAAGAAACCAAAGGTAATGCACACCTTAAATTTATCTGGAACTACGGCACCCCTGATCATCAGGCTAAAGAACTGGCGGACGCAGTGAAACTTGCTGAAAAAGCAGATGTGATTGTCGTTGCAGCAGGCATAAAAGAAGGTGAATTTCAGGACCGTGCTATGCTGAATTTGCCCGGTAATCAGGAACAGCTTATTCAGGCAATGGAAAAATCAGGGAAACCAGTAGTGGTTTTGCTGGTTGGTGGCAGTGCGATCACGATGGACAGCTGGTTTAACCAGGCTGCTGCAGTTTTAAATATCTGGTATCCGGGTGAAGAGGGTGGTCATGCAGTTGCAGAAACTTTGTTTGGAGATTATAATCCTGCGGGCCGTTTACCAGTTACTTATCCTGTTCATGAGTCGCAATTGCCTCTGGTCTATAATCATAAGCCTACAGGCAGGGGAGATGACTACAATAATCTGAGCGGAGAACCACTTTTCCCTTTTGGTTTCGGATTGAGTTATACAAAATTTGAGTATAAAGATCTTAAACTGAGTAAAAAAGAGATTGCCGGTACTGAGTCAGTGAAAGCCAGCTTTACCCTGCAGAATACAGGTAATTATGATGGCGATGAAGTTGTGCAGCTGTATATCCGTGATATGCTCAGCAGCGTGGCAAGACCTGTTTTAGAGCTGAAAGGATTTCAAAGAGTCCGCTTAAAAGCAGGAGAGACCAAACAACTTTCCTTTGCTATTACACCAGATATGCTAAAGATGCTGGATGCAAGGATGAAAACAGTTACAGAACCCGGTGATTTTAGAATCATGATAGGTTCTTCGAGTAAAGAACTAGTATTAAAAGATACTTTAACTGTTAAATAGTACGACGATATCAAAAGGGCCTTCTTTTATTATAAAAGAAGGCTCTTTGTTTATCCATCAGGAAATGCACTTTAAAATTTTCTGATCTTTATAGCTGATCTGTCTTTAATCAGTCCAACAGGAGCATCAGACTCTACTTTGATCTCAACTTTGCTGAAGCCGTTATCCGATGCTTTTCTGACAGACTCAGATCTGGCAAATCCGGATGGGAAAATAAGACTCATTGAAGCTTTTATTCCAGGCTCATTAGTGTCACCAAAACTAAATCTTGCATCATCGTCAGCAGTTACATCAGCAGTTATTCCATCAAAATAAGCCCCCTGGTCCCTGGCATTCAAATTTTGAAACATGGAATAATAAATTACATATTTATTGATCTTAAGGCCAAAAAAACCAATAGGTTTACCATAAGTCTTAACCTGCTGTTTACCATTGGCAGAAACACCAACCAGTTTTACATCAAGATAAGGTTTCAGGCAGTTGATCAGCAGTTCACTTGCCGAAGCTGTTTCTGCACTGACGATGAAAACAACTCTTTTTAATGATTTTATCCCAGCTTTCTTATCAAAATAATAAGTATTGGTTTTTAAAGAATAATCCCCGTCTGCCATCGTTGCAGGGCGATCGCCGATATAATATAAAGGACGCCCGTTGTCATCAGTTAAGATCTGTTTTTTGAGTAATTCTGTCTGATTATTCTGCATGATAGCATTATACTTTTCTTTACGCATAACCTGCTGATCAAAAGCCTGTGGAATCAGCAGATTCGCAAAATAATCAGCAGTTGAAATATATCCGCCCGGATTATAACGCAGGTCAACAATCAGTTCAGAAATATTTTCATTAACAAACCGGTTAAAGACCTCATCTAATTGCTGGTCCCGTCCATTTGGACTGCTAAATCTCAAATAGCTGAGATAACCCGTTTTTACACCGTTATAATTGAATATGGTGTCTTTAGCAACAGGCTGGGCAACAAACTCCTTTCTGAGTAATATATAAGTTTTTTCAGACAGCAAATCAGTTTTATCAATCGTGATGTTGACCTGAGCACTATTCAGTAAAGAGCTGATATATTGGTAAAAAGCTGCTCCGGTTGCTACCGGAGTATTATTTATTCTGATTACCTTCATTCCGCGGTTAAGCCCTGCTTTTGCAGCCGGAGAACCCGGAATTGCATATTCTATCCGGATATCATTTTCTTTAACGGCTACAAAGGTCACTCCAAATCCTGTATTCAGCTTACCATTAGCAGGAAGATTTTCAATAACACTCTCCTGACCAGTCACAGTTGAATATTTTGCTGTTTTCGGGTTTTCTGCATTGAATTCAAATGGCTTCTGCGTTTCCGGATTGACAGCATACTGGCTGATATCAAATAATTCCTGAACCACACTGCTGTATTTTCCAGGGTTGAATACCTGGTAAGAAGGCAGTTGATCATTCCAGAAATAAACCTCCTTTGCATAATTAAAAACAGAGTCCCTGATCAGCAACTCTTCCGGGCTTTGTTTCTCGACATTAAGCGGTTCAGATTTCTTACAGCTGGTCAGTGCCAGCAGTAGAAAAGGGAATATATAATATTTGTTATCAAACATATTTTTTGCTTATAAAACCAGTGTGCCACCGTTATAAAGATCACTTTTGATTAATTTGAAAGCCCGGGGCTGTGTTGGATTAAGTTCGGTCAGATCAACATAAGTTTTATGATCTCTGTTAAACTCTGAACCACGGCTTGAATTATCAGCCCTTGGTGGGCCTGGCCATGTTTCCAGATACTTGAATTCTATTTTAGCTGGAGCAATAATAGGGACAGTTAACGCTTCATCTGCAAAAAAGCATAACCTGGCCATGTCTTTTCCTGGTTTATACTCTTTGATTCTTCTGAAAGCAGCCCAGACTTTTTCTACAGGTGCATCAATTCTGAAATTGTTGTTAATGACTTTATTGTCCTTCAGAGATTTCATTTTAAACGATACTGGTACTCCCGGAGATTGCGCAGTGAAAGAAGAACCTCTTTTCACAAAACCCAATAGCTCATCAAGACTGTAAATTCTCTTCACAGCTTCAGCACCATCAGGACCAATAAAATAGATCTTCATCGTTGAATTATTGATGATTGATATTTCAGCAGAGGTCATGTCAGACGTCCCTGAAACCAGTCCGCCCAACACAGAAAAAGCCTTTTTGAACGTACTGTTTACCAGTTGCTGATTTTCTTCACTTTCAATAACCAGTACACCAGTAGAACCGTAGGTAATATTGCTGATATAAGCCGGCCAGTAACCATCAACTGCATTTAAATCCAGATTTTCATAAAGTTCGCCTTTGACAGGAACATCCATATCCAGAGAAAAATTCTTTTGTACAAATTTGGCCACAAGTCCTGATTTTCCGGCAATTTTAAGTACCCCGTTGGTACTGGTTGAACCAGAACCATAGAATAATGCATTGACTTTGACATTAGAACCAAATACAGTTCTCAGCTCATCGTAATAAGTGAACTCCTGCAAACTATAACTGTATGCTGCTTTTTGTGTGCCGGCCAGGCCATTATCCTGCAGTAATTTAGTGTAAAACTGTGTGGCCGATAATTCATTGGGATTAAATACACCCGCAACATTCTTTCCAGGAAAAGATACAGAAGCACTTACCGGTCTTGATTCATACTGTCCCAGTCTCTCTGATAACGGAGTCATATCAAGCGTGGAAATGGTATTTCCCCTGATCAGATTGCCCAGATAAAAGTTGTCTTTTTGTCCCAGCCACTCAGGTAACATGGTAAACTCATCCGCATAACCGATAAAGGTTCTGCCTGCCAGGTCACCGATCCACATGCTGTCCGTTTTGATATGTACCGCACCAATTGTCCGGTCATTCCAGGAACCATCAAACATTAACTTATCAGGAACCTCGAGGTCACTGGTTTTTGCAGAATTCAGCTGTGATTTAATAAAAGAAGCTTCCTGCAGCCAGCTGTTAAAGGCATTCAGTGAGCCACTGTTAATGCTAATCGAACTGCCTTCAGGAGATTTGAGGCTAATATTCTGGTCCGAATTTTTAATTTTTGCCGGTTGCTTCTGACAAGAGGCGAAAACAATAAGGAATAAAAACAGGGTAGATAATAATTTCATAGTGATATTTGTTTATCGGATAATGTCCCAGTCACCAGAATTAGGCGTGCCGTTCTGCAGTCCGGATGGTAAAACAGGAGCACTAAAATAATTGGGATTTTCCAGCAACAGGAGTTCTGTTTTTACCGGGCCGAGATTATATTTAATTTCAATGGAAGTTTGATGATTAGTATTGTATATCGTTCTGATTGGAGCTACTATATAAGGCTGAGGAATTCCCTGCGGACCAAATTGTCCATAAATATAAGTATGCACTATTGCTCTGTAAGTAAGTCCTTTAGAAGCAGGTGCAACTATAGGAGCAGTAAGTTCTTTATCGGCATAAAAAGTTAAACGCTGTTTAGCTGTTCTGACAGATCCTGCTGACTGAACCTCATAAGGATCAGAAAATTTTGCCCATATTTTTTCTACCGGCACATCAATCCTGAAATTATTGTTTATCGTTTTGTTGTCTTTTAAAGACTTCATTTTAAATGATATTGGTACTCCCGGAGTTTGTGCAGAGAAGGTTGAACCTTTTTTAATGAAGCCAAGCAGTTCTTCCACAGTGAATATTTTCTTTACTGTTTCCGCACCATTTGGACCTATAAAATAGATGGTCATCTTCGAGTTGTTGATTGTTGATATCTCTGCAGATGTCAGGTCTGATGTTCCTGAGACTAATCCTCCAAGTACTCTGAATGCTTTGTTAAAAGTGTTGTTGACCAATTGTCTGTCATCATCGCTTTCGATAGCCAGTATGCCAGTTGAGCCATAGGTAATGTTGCTGATATAAGCCGGCCAGTAACCTTCAACAGCATTCAGATCAAGATTTTCATAGAGTTCACCTTTTACCGGAACGTCCATATCCAATGTAAAGTTCTTTTGTACAAATTTGGCTACAAGTCCTGTTTTTCCTGCTATTTTAAGTACACCATTGGTCGAGGTTGAGTTTGAACCATAAAACAGTGCATTGACTTTGACATTTGAACCAAAAACAGTTCTTAACTCATCATAATAAGTAAATTCCTGGATACTGTAGTTGTAAGATGCATTCTGCAAACCTGATATTCCGTTATCCTGTAACAGCTTACTGTAAAACTGAGTGGCATTAAGCTCATTGGGATTAAACATTCCGGAAACCACTTTACCCGGTAAGGAAATAGAAGCACTTATGGGTCTTGATTCATAATGACCTAAACGTTCAGATAGTGGTGTCATAGCTAAAGAAGCAATAGAATTTCCTCTGATCAGATTACCCAGATAGAAGTTATCTTTTTGTCCAAGCCATTCAGGCAGCATGGTAAATTCATCAGCATAACCAATAAAAGATCTGCCTGCATAATCTCCAAGCCACATACTGTCTGTCTGGATATGCACTGCACCAATTAACTTGTCTCTCAACGAGCCCCCGGACATCATTGTACCAGGAATATCACTGGTTTTACCGGAATTCAGGTGTGAATTTACTGATGAGGATGCCTGCATCAGGTTACTAAAGGTGGAGATCGCAGCTCTGCTGATATTCACATTACTTCCTTCCGGAGATTTTAAAGCTGATTTTTGATCTGAGTTTTTAACCGTAACAGCCTCCTTTCTACAGGAAGCTGTTATGATAATTAAAACTAAAAGAGTGGGTAATAATAGTTTCATTATTTTAATTTGGCAAATTAACGTTAAGCTTAAACAGTGAATAGTCTTTTAGTCTTCTTAAGCGGAAACTGGTTGGATAACCAGGATTATCGGCAGAGAAGTCTCCCAATGAAGTCACATAAGTAATAAATGAATTATATCCATCTATCGTGATCGGACTGCCGGAATTTGGTCCGCCAACTAAAAACAAGGTAATTGTTGATTGCTGGATCAGATTTTTCTCGTATTCGGTCATAGTTTCCGTAGTTTTCTTGAAGATCTTTTTGGTCACCTTGGTAAAAGCTTTGTTGGTCTCTTCCATATCGAGATTCGTTTCTACCGAAAGGATACCTTTCTGACCATATGAAATGGAATTGATATACAGTGGATCCTCACCTGTAGCAACCAAAGCAGCAAGATCAGTCTCGCTGACTAATTCAGTCTTTTTAGGCAGAGGTACATCCACAGTAAAGTTTTCAATTTCAAAACTGGCCACAAAACCAAATCTTTTTTTGATTGTGGTAACATTATGCATCAAACTTGTAGAAGAAGAAGAAAAGAGTCCTCTCACGCTTAAATTATAGCCAAATTCTTTTCTCAGTTCATCATAATCATAGAATGGTCTGTAAGTATAAGCGAATGCACCAATCTGTGTATTCTGAAAGGTTTGTCTCCTGAGAATATTCTGTAAGGTCTGTCTGAAAGAAGACATTCTTGGCGTATTGATTACATCACCGGTATTCTGACCAGGAAAAGAACAACTGATTCTGATTGGTAATTTCTGATAATCATTCAGGCCCCAGAACTTTGCAGAATCAGTCAGTAGTTTTCCGGAGATAATATTACCCGCATAAACGAGATCAGCGTTATTATCCATGACGGTAAAATCAGAAGATTCAACTAAACCCTGGGTTTTAGGTGATCCTGTATGCTGATCAGCTGATTGCTGGCCTGCTTTCAGAGAATCACTTTTTTTGCATCCATAAGTGCTGATGAGCAGCAAGCCACAGATACCGAATAAAGAAACCTTCATTCTGCTTAATAAATAGACATTCATGATTTTTATCTGTTTAATTATTAGCAAGATTGATTTTGAAGATTGTTTTAAACAGTGCAAAGTTTTTCAGGTTTCTCATTCTGAATGAAATTGGTCCTCCGTAACTGTCACTGGTAACTGATGCACCGGCTAATATGGCATTTTTGAATGCATCATAACCATTTACAGTAGCTACATAAGCCTGACCCGGTCCGAATTTCATATAAATTGTAATTTTAGCTTTGTCCAGTAATTCTTTCTGAGCAGAAGTTACATTGATATCAGATTTTACAATACCGATGTTTAAACCAGCTTTAAAAGCTACGTTGAAATCCTGGTATGAAGCATCAGTTTCAGCCATAAATACTCCAAATCTTCCATAAGTTACTGAGTTTACATAAACAGGAGCATATTCACCCATTAATGAATTGGCATCACTAACACTGATCAGCTCTGTTTTTTTAGGCAATGACATATCTACAGTGAAGTTCTCCTGAACAAATTTGGCAATTACACCAGTACGGGCTTTAATTTTAGTTCCGCCGCCGTTAACGCCGATACTTACGATTTTACCGATATCTACGTTAGCACCAAAGGTATATTTAAGTTCATTATAGTCAGTAAACTGATTTGAAGTATAAGAGAAACTGTTGATTTGAGGAACAGTACCCTGTCTGGCAATTACCTGACCAACAAAATCACGTGCTGATGAGATATCAGGGTTTTCGATAGTACCACCAACGTTAGTACCAGGAATTGAAAGACTTGCTCTGATTGGTAGCGGATCATAGTCTCTTACACTTAGCGGATTAAACAAATAACCATTTACAATAGATTTACTGTTGAAAATTGCACCCGGATAGGCGAGGTCCCAGTTCTCGTTTGAAACCATTACATCATCCGTTTCCACGAATACTGTTTTTCCTTCGTTATTGGACCAGACACTGTCTCTGACAATCCCGCTGCTTGCTTTTTGGTTGTTAAGTAACTGACTGAAATTCAGGTTCGAACCTTTACCTATTTCAATCATAGGATTTTCGATGATTTTTCTGTCCTGGAAAACACTTAATTGTGAATCCTTGTTTTGTTCATTAGCATCGTTTGAAGCAATTTTTGCTTCTTTTTTACAGGACACGGCAAGTCCTATCACCAGAATAGAGAGTAGATTTACTTTTTTCACTTGAAATAAAATTTATGGTTTTTGAGTAATTAATGATTCGGGCTATAAACTAATACTGAGAGTTAATTTTTGTATTTATTTATAGCAAAAATAGTGCACTACAATTAACAGCTTAGTTTTTTACGCCAAATGCATAATAATTTACATGAAGCCAGACTTTATGGTCATAAAAGAGAGATCTTCTTTAGAAAAAATCTAAATAATCGAAAAAGCCGCTCCCGAAAGGAGCGGCTTTTTTATTGAAAAGAACAGAAACTTGCGGTCGTAATCCGGCTAATTAATCTTTTCAGAAGCGTATTTATCACTGAATTTTTTGTCCAGTTGCTTATGCAGGTTATCCAGATTGATAGCTCTGCCCTGAATAAATGCCTGTTCCACTTTATTCGTTTTCATGTCCAGTGCATCACCTGCAGAAATGAAAAAAGTAGCGTCTTTTCCAGCTTCAAGACTTCCCGTTAACTGATCTACCCCCATAGCTCTGGCTGCATTCAGTGTAATAGCAGATAATGCTTTTTCTTTATCCAGACCCCAGGCGGCAACGGTTCCGGCCATAAAAGGCAGATTGCGCTGCTGCCAGTAACCATCAATACTCAAAACCACATTTAAACCCGCATTAGCAAGCACAGCTGCATTTTTATAGGGCATGTTTACATCATCATCATTGTTATTTGGCAATGCGTGAGGCTGTTTCACTACCACAGTAATATTGTTGGTTTTTAAAAAATCAATAACCAGATAAGCTTCATCCGCATCGGTAATGACTGGTGTAATCCCGAATTTTTTGGCGAAATTTACTGCTGCAACGATCTCTTTCGCACTGTTTGCCTTGATAAATAGTTTCTCTTTACCAGTAAATACAGGTTTCATGGCTTCAAAGCGGGTATTGATAACTTCAGCTTTACCCATTTCCGAATAAGCTTTTGCTTCGGCAAAGAATGAGGTCAGTTGATTGATGGTTGATTGCGTACGCTCTGCTGTTACTTCAGCTGAAGTTTGTCCTCTGCCTGATTCTCTGAAACGGGGTGTAGCCGGCCAGCTCATATGCATGGCATCATTAATTTTAACAGCAGCATCTTCCCAGTTCCAGGCATCGAGCTGAACAACGGCAGAACTGCCAGAAATTATTCCGCCCTGCGGGGTCGGTTGAGCCAGCAAAACACCATTACTGCGTAAAGTTGCAGGAACTTTTGAATCTGTATTATAAGCTACTATTGAACGGATATGCGCATTATAATCTCCGATTTCTGAAAAATCAAGAGTGGCTTTTACGGCCTCAATCTCTGTTAATCCAAGGTTTGTGGTAGCTGCAATAAAGCCTGGATAAATGTGTTTTCCGGCAGCGTCAATACGCATTACATCATCCTGAGGAACCTGTCCGTCAGCTCTTACTGATATAATTTTGCCATTTCCAAATAGGATAGTTCCGTTCTCAATTACAGTTCCGTTTCCTATATGTATGGTGGCTCCGGTAACAGCAATGGTTTTATCCTGTTTTTTTGCAGGCGATATATTAGCCTGTGCAAAAGAAGTAATGGCCGATGCCGATAAAAGCAGGCTGAGTAAATATGTTTTTAAGTTAGTGTGCATGTTCTGATTCGTTTAATTCTGCTGAATAATCTTCTAAAGTTTCACAATTGTAAAGACGGGGAGCATTGCCCAGCGCCCGCTGCGTAGCAGAGCCACTGCTTTTGCTGTTTAACATTTTTTGAATTAAACGGGCTTTTTCAGCCTGCTGATTTTTGATCAGCGCGGCATCTTTGTCTATATCCCAGTAAGCAATGCCATCCACAAAGGTTTTTTCTGCTTTGGCATAAATAGACAGCGGATTAGCTGACCATATGACCACATCAGCATCTTTACCCGCTTTTAAGCTTCCCACACGATCAGCTATATGTAGTATTTTTGCAGGATTTAAAGTGACAAATTTTAAAGCTTCCTCTTCAGGAACATTACCATACAGCACTGCTTTACCGGCTTCCTGGTTTAGATGACGCGCCATTTCTGCATCGTCAGAGTTGAAAGCAGTTGTGATCCCTACATTATGCATGATTTTTCCATTATAGGGAATGGCCTCAGCCACTTCATTTTTGTAAGCCCACCAATCTGAAAAAGTAGAACCCGCAATACCATGGGCTTTCATTTGAGCGGCCACTTTATAACCTTCTAAAATATGCGTGAACGTATTGATCTTAAAGCCAAGACTATCTGCAACATGAATTAGCATATTGATTTCGCTCTGCACATAAGAATGGCAGGTTATGAAGCGCTTGTTATTAAGAATTTCTGCAACGGCATCCAGTTCTAAATCCCGGCGAACATGGTTTCCTTTAACCCCAATGGCTTTCTGATATTCTTTTGCACGCGTAAATTCATCAACAAATGTTTGTTCAACGCCCATACGTGTTACCGGGAAGCGCGCACCGTTGCCAAAATTACTCTGTTTTACATTTTCACCCAATGCGAATTTGATAAAGCCATCAGCACCGGCAAATTTTAATTCTTCAGGTGCTTTACCCCAGCGTAATTTAATCAGCTGGGACTGGCCGCCGATAGGGTTTGCCGAGCCATGTAAAATATGTGAGGTCGTGACACCACCGGCCAGCTGGCGATAGATATTTACATCCTCAGAATTGATTACGTCTGCTATACGCACTTCGGCAGAAACAGACTGGGTACCTTCATTAATCCCTCCGCTGCCAGCGATATGAGAGTGTTCGTCAATAATTCCTGCCGTTACATGTTTACCAGTGGCATCAATTACTTTTGCATTTCCAGCAGTCAGATTTTTACCAACAGCTTTAATTTTGCCATTTTCCAGCAGTACATCTGCCTGCTGTAATACACCTTCTTTTTCATTGGTCCAGACAGTTGCATTTTTGATCAGTACATTTTCCTGTTCAGGCAATTTTGCATTTCCAAAAGCGCCAAAAGGATAAATTAATGTACCCATAGCCAGATTTGGTTTTGGCTCATCTTTTTTAGCGTTTTCTTTTGCTGCATCTTTATAAGCAGCGGTGAAAAGAGCTGATTTTCCATCCGGCAATGCGGCCTCACCTTTAAACAGCAACGGGCTTGCAGCAGTTAAGTAACCGCTTAAACGGATATAACCATCAGGATTTTTCTTCAGATTGAAGCTGATCGATACCCAGTCCCCATTTCTGGTAAAAGCGGCAGTGGTTTTAACACTATCTGCTCCACTTCTTTCAATGGAAGCGACTGAACCGCCCTGTGTTCCCGTGATTTTCAGTGTCAGCGGGTTAATCCCGTCAATAGTTAAATTATATATTCCACGTACATCAGCCACGTCCATTTTGTTGACAATGAAACGTTTTCCCTGTACCCAGTTTTCAAATATTATATTTCCGCTTTTAAACAGGTTGTCAGATGAGATCAGGAAGTTAGCAATTTTACCTTTTTCCAGCGAACCAACCTGAGCGCTAATTCCAAGAAGAGCTGCTGGAATTTCAGTAACAGCCTGTAAAGCTTGTTTTTCAGTCAGTCCATTTTCAATAGCAAGACGGATATTGGTCCAGAAATCACGGGTGTTTTCCAGTCCAAAGGAAGTCAGGGCAAATTTAATCCCTGCTTTTTCCAGTGCTGCAGGGTTTGCCGGTGCCATTTCCCAGGCTTTCATTTGTGCCAGTGTGATATTTCTTGCCTCTGCAGGATCTTCCACATCATAGGCTTTAGGAAAATTCAGCGGAATGATCAGACTTGCACCTGTCGCTTTAACTTCATTGATACGCTGATATTCATCCCCACTGGACTTAATGATATATTGTTTGCCAAATTCCTTACCGATTTTATCAGCCCGGAGGATATTGGCCCAGCCTTCAACCTCAAAAATCTGAGGTATATTTTGCTGTTTGGAGAACTCTTCCAGCGAGATATTATATTCCTCCTTTTGCTGGCCATACCATTGTGCATCATAATAAGTCTGACGCAGAAGCGCGATAGCGCCCATTAATGATGCCGGATAATCATTGGAGGATGAACCTTTACTGAAAGAGTAATTTGCGGCGGTCTGATCTTTCAGAAATATGTTATTATCAGGACTTTCATTCAGGGTAACTGCAGCAGAGGTTCCTCTTGCAATACCATCGCGGTTAATGACATTTACACTCCCGAAACCAGCTTTCCTGAGTTCATCAGCTTTCTTGCTGTCAGCAGAAAAAATACTTTTCACCTGCGTCTCAGGTCTGATTGCCTGATTCCATCCATAAGCACCTTTTTTGGTCGAGACAAAAATAGACTGACGTGCTCCGCGAGGCTGTACTACAGGTTCAGCTAAACCATAGCCCGAAAAAGCATCAATTAATGAAGGATAGATAAATTTCCCTTTCAGGTCAATAACAACATAACCTTTAGGGACGGCCAGACCAGAACCGGCGGCCTGAATAGTTTGTCCTTTGATCAGCAGTGTAGCATTGGTAAGTGTCTGACTGGAGTTTACTACAATAGTGGCATTGGTAAAGGCGAACATACCAGGCCTGGTATCATAAGACCCGTTAACGGGATAGGTGGTAGTTTGCTGTGCAAAGAGGGTTGTAGCAGAAAATACCAGCGCAATGGCAAGTAAGGTTTTCTTCATAATGGAGTTAGGGGTTAATTTATCTAAAACTAAAACATATTAGTTTCGAAATAGCTTGATAACCTATTTTTTACAATTCAAACCCGTAAATGACTGGTTCAGGATCAAATCGGTCTATACAGCCTGTTTACTGATTTGGAGAGGGGGAATCAGGGATACTTTTGAAGAAGAAATTAAAACACAATCTAAAAAATTATCCCATGAAAATGAATAAAAACATCTTTGCCGGTACCCTGATTACCGCAGCGACCCTGCTACTTGCAGCCCCGACCTTTGCACAGACTGCTCCGGCAGCCGGATCTGCAGATTCGATCCGTCACTTTCACATTAATGTGCCTGAAACAGCCGTAGCTGATCTGCGTCAGCGTGTAGCAGCAACCAGGTGGCCGGGACAGGAAACTGTTACAGATCAGTCTCAGGGCGTAAAGCTGGAGAAAATCAAAAAACTTGCAGCTTACTGGGGCACAGACTATGACTGGCGCAAAGCTGAAGCAAAACTGAATGCACTGCCTCAGTTTATCACCACTATTGACGGATTGGATATCCAGTTTGTACACATCCGTTCTAAACATCCCCACGCCATGCCGCTTATTGTAACTCATGGCTGGCCGGGTTCAATTTTTGAACTGCTGAAAATCGCAGGCCCGCTTACCGACCCTACAGCTTACGGAGGTAAAGCTGAAGATGCTTTTGATCTTGTCCTGCCATCCATGCCGGGTTATGGTTTTTCAGGAAGACCACAGGGTACAGGATGGGATGCAGACCATATTGCAAAAGCCTGGGATGTACTGATGAAACGTTTAGGTTATAAATATTACGTTTCCCAGGGAGGAGACTGGGGTTCAGTAGTGGCAGATAAAATGGCACTGCAAAAACCTCAGGGATTGCTGGGAATTCATGTGAACATGCCGGCAACAGTTCCGGCAGATGTGGCTAAAGCACTAAAAAATGGAGAGCAGCCACCAGCCGGACTCTCTGCCAAAGAACAGGCTGCATTTAAATCCCTGAATCACTTATACACCAAAGGCGGAGGTTATGCTGCCATGATGGTTACCCGTCCGCAGACTTTAGGTTATGGGTTGTCTGATTCCCCTGTTGGCCTTGCGGCTTTCTTTTATGACAAATTTAACGAATGGACCTATAGCGGGGGAGATGCCGAGAAATCATTGACCAGAGATGAAATACTGGATGATATCTCTCTTTACTGGTTAACCAATACTGCAGTTTCTTCTGCGCAGCTTTACTGGGAGAATAATGCTAATAATTTCAATGCTGTCAATGTCACTATCCCTGCAGCAATTACAGTTTTTCCCGGAGAAATCTATCAGGCTCCTAAAAGCTGGGCAGAGCGCAGCTATAAAAAGCTGATTTATTTCAATGAAGTAAACAAAGGCGGTCACTTCGCTGCCTGGGAAGAACCGCAGCTTTTTGCAGAGGAAATCCGTGCAGCATTTAAGTCTTTACGTAAATCAGCTGATTAAAAATAACAAAACGAATATTCACCAATTAAATGAATCAAAATGTCTGATCACATCACCCCAATCGAAAAAGTACTTTATACAGGTAAGACCCACACTACCGGTGGCAGAGATGGCGAATCTCTGAGTTCTGATGGCCGTCTGTCCGTTAAACTTTCATCGCCCGGAACAACAGGTGCAGGAACTAATCCTGAGCAATTGTTAGCTGCCGGCTGATCAGCTTGTTTTATCGGAGCGATGAAACTGGCTGCAGCTAAAATGAAGATTACTCTTCCGGCTGCTGCTGCTATTGATACAGAAATTGACCTGGGTACAGCTGGCGATGGTTATTTCCTGCAGGCCCGTCTTCAGGTGAGTCTGCCCGGACTGGAAACTGAAGTTGCCCTTGCACTGACCGAAGCTGCACATCAAACCTGTCCGTATTCCAAAGCTACAAGAGGCAATATTGATGTCGTGATTAGCCTGCTTTGACAATCAATTACAGCCATGACCTGTGGATTCAGGTCATGGTTTTATCTTCTGGTGACCCTAGCTGATTTTGGCTGGGGCTTTTTTTGAAAGTTAAATAACATTCTTTAAAATGATTTTGTAAATTAACAGACTCGGTTCATCTTATAGCTGTTTAAGAAAAATTATTAAAAAACACGGTAAATAAAACCGTTATGTACAGCAGCAATCAAGAGAAACCAGGTAGTAAATAATAATGTGGTCACCTTTAAAAAGCAAATATTCCAATGAAAGTTACATATTACGGTCATGCATGTTTCTCAGTAATCGCAGCAGGTAAACATATCCTTTTTGACCCGTTTATCTCCGGAAACGAATTAGCCAGCGCTATTAATATTGATGAGATTAAGGCTGATTACATTTTTGTCTCTCATGGTCATTTTGATCATATGCTCGATGTGGTAACTATCGCAAACCGGACAGGTGCGATGGTTCTGGGAATCTGGGAGCTGTATGAATATTTTAAGAAACAAGGGCTTAAAAAAGTGCATCCTATTAATCCTGGAGGTAAAGCCACTTTCGATTTTGGAACAGTGAAATCTGTTATCGGACAACATTCAAGCAGTTTTTCTGATGGAAGTTATGCAGGAGTAGCCTGCGGTTTTGTGCTCGAGACTGTTGATGGTAATTTTTATTACAGCGGCGATACCGGTCTCACTCTGGATATGACTTTGATACCAAGATGGATAGATCTAGACTTTGCTGTTTTTCCAATAGGCGATGTATTGACTATGGGTGTTGAAGATGCTATCGAAGCTGCACAGTTTGTTAAAGTAGATCAGGTTATCGGTGTTCATTATGATACGTTTGGACTGATTAAAATTGATAAGGATGATGCTGTTAAGGAATTTGAAAAATCTGATCTGACGCTTTATCTGCCAGCAATAGGAGAAAGTATCGATATCCAGCGTTAAGCTGACCATATTAGAATTAATTTTTATGAAAGTTTCCAGGGAAGATCCTTTTGATCAGAATCTTTGTATCAGAGGGTTGGGCGTATTAACAACCTATATGCATTCTGATCTTTACGAATATGTGTACTATCTGACATTTAAAAGGTCAATGAAGGCCTATGCTAAAGATTTTAATGATGCCTGGGAAAAATCTATAGATGAAGATGAGTTCTTTAAAAAAATAGATGATCCATTTGTTCAGAATTGCCGGAGTGCCCAGCTTAAATTGATTGACCTCAAAATGGAACTGATCTTAAGATTTGGTATTGAAGAGACCGAAGACCTGGAGAACGGAACTATAGTTATACAGTCACAACGGTTCAGGCCCTTCGTTCTGCTCTACAAGCGATCCAAGAGTTATAAAAAATTGAAATTGTATTACCTGAGAACATTGGTAGGGATTATTGAATGCCTGTATTTTTATGCCTGTGTGCTCACTATCCAAAGCAACAAAATCCCATTGATGTTCAAAAAACAGTTCAAACTACCGGATCAGGAATGGTCCTGGCTGCTAAACCAGGACGATAACAATGTACGGCTGCTCACAGAAGTGATCAGTGGATTAAAGGAGGATTTGGGTCAGCTGAAGAGACTGGTACAAAAATAGTCTGATAAACTGCTATCCGTGCAGCTGCTTCATCACTTCATGAAAACCATCTTTCAGTGCTGTTAATGTTTTTGCTGCATGAACATGTTGTCTGTATAAATTTATTCCTTCCTGCTCGTCTGTCTGGTTTCTCCTGATGGTATGTAATATGGCTCTGGCTGCAACCGATTTTTGCAGGTCATTCGGCTCTTCATCAGCAGGAGCGGGTATTTCAGGGCTTGGCTGGATTACCGGCACCTGATTACGGGGTTCTTCAGCATTCAGTACGGCTTCAAATGTAGGCGCATTGGCAACTCTGGCACCTAAACCACAGGTTACCGGATCTATTCCTTTCCACTTTAAAATAGTCGCTATAACAGAGGTATGATCAAAAGGTACAGCTGTGGGTTCCTGCCGGAATACAGTATTAGGCTGAATATAGGGAGAGACAAAAATAGCTGGTACACGTACCCCAAACGTATCAAAGTTAAAGCCCAGTTCTAAATTCTCAGGGCATGGAGGATTACCGTCCTGCCATGGGGGAGTTGCACCGGTAGCGATAGGGAAATGATCATAGGTGCCGCCATGCTCATCAAAAGTGATAATAAACAGGGTCTCGTTCCATGCCGGACCCTGCGTGACAGCCTGATAAAGTTCACTTAAAAATTCTTCGCCCGGCCCTACATTGCCTGGTGGATGATAATCATTTCCATGAATACCGAAGTCTCCGTACATGGTTGTCCATCTGGGTTCCAGAAATGAATAGGAAGGTAAAGTTCCAGCTGCTGCACGCTTATAAAAGGTGGATATGTCATCAAAATGATTACTGAATTCATCACTCTGAATTTGTGTGAACAAATCCCGGGTATAACAGTAATCGCTCAGGTACCATAATTTGCTGTGATAGATCATCCAGTCGTCTGTGGTATTGAAACCCGCATTACTTAAGATATTCCAGTGTGTTTGTTCTGTAAAATCAACCTTTAACTTTACCGGGTCAAGCAAATCAAAATGATTATCCACCCAGGCACCTTCTTTACTGGAGTAATTATCTTTTCCAATAGAATTTCCAGTGGCAGCGAATGCTCTGTTGCAATTTGTTTGTGATGGAATGGAAGCAAACCACTGATCACAGACTGCAAAATTTTTAGCCAGACCGTTAATCATGCTTAATTCATCAGGAGTGTAGGTTTTCATGATATCCTCAGGCGTGTTTGGCCAGTTGTCATAATCTACATAAAAACCACCCATTTCGGGGATATTGGTAGGATAGGGTACTCCGGGAGTTAATGAAGTATAACATTGTGTCCGGACATGTTCAAATGGTTCATGCGGATCGAATGCCGGAATCCGGAAGTTATTCTCAGTTCCTTTAATTACAAATTGTTTGACATTGTTTTTGTCCAGATTGTAGAAGTCAGTTTGAAGTCCGTTAAATTGCTGCGGATTATTGGTATCAATAACAGTGATGATATTCTTTTTCTCTTCCTCCTCGTATAACCAGCCAAGCAGGTTATCAAATGATCGGTTTTCGAGCATCACATGTACAATATGTTTGATCTGGGGCATGAAGTCATTCATCTTGGTGTTTTTATGTTTAGGTGAATCCGGTTTCTTAAATTTAATATATTTGTCAGACTATGGTAAAGGTCATATCAGTGCGGGAAACCCCGGAATATAAGGACAGGGCAATAGCTTATCTGCAGGAAATCTGGGAAGAGGTACCGCCGGTAATCTATGAAGACTGTGTGAATCACAGTATAAATGCAGGTGGTGATCTGCCGCAATGGTACCTGCTTGAAAACGGTGGGGAAATCATAGGTTGTGCAGGATTGGTGCCTAACGATTTTATTAGCAGAATGGACTTGTATCCATGGGTTTGCGCAGTTTATGTAGATGAAAAATACAGAGGGCATGCCTATGGATCGCTGTTGCTTGAAAAAGCAAAACAGGATACCAAAAAAGCGGGATTCCGGCATATGTATCTGTGTACTGATCATGTTGGCTATTATGAAAAATATGGGTTTAGCTATATCGGTCAGGGTTATCATCCATGGGAAGAGGAATCCCGGATTTATGGGGTTGAGGTATAGTGTTTTACCATGAGCGGGGTTTTGCAGAAGCCTGCCAGTAACACTTGACTTCCTGTATTTTTGAATTGGAAAATTTCAGTTTGATATGATGCAGGGAAGATATAAATCCCTGGTCATTCTTTAAATAGTAGGTATTACTGAAGTGCAGCAGTTTCTGCTGTTGTGCTATTTTCATAAAACCAGCGTCTGCAATTATCCGGAAAAGCTCATTTTCCCTTTCTGCTGCCGGGGGCGCATAGGGTTTATAGACGTTCAGTTCCAGGGAGAAATCTGATAGAAAAGCTGTATCACTGTCCAGATCAAGCATCATGGAATTCACATATACAGAGAGGTTTTCCAGCCATTGAAGTTCTTTATTCACCACCGAAAGCTCGAATGGTATAGCTGCCAGTTCCAGTAACTGATAAAAATGTGAAAGATCATTACAACGCCAGCAGCTGCGTAAGGGTAATATTTTGTTTTCTTCTTTTTGCCGGGAAGCCATATAGCCAATATGGCCTAATACTAAGGTATCTGTTCCTGCAACTTTTTCCAGCAGGCTTTTGCTGCGTTGCAGGGCATATTGCAAATCAGGATAATCAATCAGATCTCCGGCCAGTTCTGTGATTCTGGCTTGTGGGGTTAATGCAATAAATACAGCAGGATCTCCCGCCTTGTGCTGCTGCTGCTGAATGTCAAATTCCAGCCACATGCTAAAGCAATGTGTACGCAGATATCCGGATTGCCCCTGCAACTGCTGCTGCCATCTTGTAAGCATAGCGCCCGTTTTCTGCCACGCAGCAGAGGTTTCAGTAATAGGATTGATCAAGAGCTCTGTGAGTGTACCATCGGAGGCTCTGACGCTGGTAATTACGTCGCATCCCGGTCTGAGGGAATTCGTGGAGATTTCCAGGAATAAAGCACTGCAGCTGGGCAGATTGTCAACCTGTGCTAACCAGTTATTAAATTCTGTCTGTCCCAGCCATAGGGATAATGGTTTTTCCATGGCCTCGAGAATCTGTATGGCCGCAGGTGCAGTTGAAGAAATAGTTTGAGCCGGAGTGATCATCTGGAATGTAATTAATCTGCTTTGAAAAAGTTACTTATTCTGTCTTTATCCATACTGCCCGGGAAGAAACCCCAGAAGACAATGATGTTTTTCTCTCCGGCAGCTACCGGTAATCCGCTGTGTAATTCTGTTGACAGAAAAAGGAGCACACGGCCGGTTTTTGGACTGCATTTATAGTCTAAATCCGGAAAACTGGTTTCACCGTCACTAAAGTTGTCATTAAGATAGATGATGACTGTAAATGCGCGCTGAGAATTACCTTTATGCGTATCTGTATGTGGCGTAAATACACCTCCTACAGGATATCGCACAATTTCTTCACCGCCGAATTCATTGAAGTCCAGACCAAATTCCTGGCTCGCAAAGCGGCTTACCTGGCGCTGAATGCGGTTTAAACATTCGCTGGTCTTAGGTTTAGTCAGCATATCTAATTCCCTGAAACGCATGCGCTGAGAATTGCGCTGGGTAATGTCAATAATGCCTATAATGTCGTTTATCCCGGATTCGGTTTTCTGGGAAACGGCTATTTTAGCTTGTTTCCAGGGTTGTATGCCGCTGAATTCCGAAAGAATGTCTTCGCATATTTCCGCAGACAGCATATCTGCCTCGAAAACAGAAGGGGCAACTTCTTCAAAGATGCCTCCTTCTATAATTTCAATTTTGCTGCTCATGGTTATTAATTAGTCCATGTTCCAAATGTAGAGCCACCATCAGCTCCTAATTTCTCGAGCTCTTCACAATGTGCAATATTCAGCTTACCCAGCAGGTCGCCACTTACACTAATGTGATGGCTGTGTAAAAGATCAGTCATTGCTTTTGCAAATTGGAGTCTTACGCGGGGAATGCTTTTTAACTCATTACGCAAGTCAGTAATGTTGTCGATTTTTTTGATTTCTTTGTTCATGTCTGTTTTTTTGAGGTTTATTTCATAAATGTACTGACATGTTATACGGGGTAACACCGCTAAAGCACCCTTTTATTTCCGGGAAAACACCCTTTTGACAGGGTATAAATACTTAGTTACGGGTCAGGGACCTGTTAGTGATTTTCCCGGGTGTGAAAAGGTATAAAAAGTTTCAGTTTATGTATCTCAGGTTTTAGTTTTCTGATTTGGATGGTGATAGCTTTGTTCTCTGGACTCTATAAGGTTACCTTAAAGATTGTAGGGTTTAATTTGAAGTTTAGTAATCAAATTTTTTAATGAAGATGTCAAAAAAAATATTGTTTCTTTTTGTATTTGTGATTTTAGCCATGAATGTTTCAGGTCAGGAACAGGCTTACGAATTGCCCGGCCGTGTCATTGGTGTTAAAAGGCCTCTTATATCTCTAAATGGAGAATGGCAGTTTAAGTTTGATACCGGTTCGGGATGGGATCTGATTCATGTACCTGCAGAAGCTGTGATGCAGGGATATGGTATTGAACATGACAAATCTTTCTTTTATAAGAAGGAGTTTTTGCTTCCAGCTGATTTTAAAGGAAAGAAGATTGTTTTAAGGTTTGATGGGGTATATAGTCAGGCCATATTAAGTGTTAATGGAAAAACTCTAAGGACACATAAAGGAGGGTTTTCCAGATGGGAAAGCGATATAACTCCATATGTTTCATTTGAAAAACCAAATACAGTGTCTCTGGAAATTCAGGATAGGTTAGACGATATCTCTTATGCTTCAGGTTACGCGCATCACCCGATTGGCGGGATTTTAAGAGATGTTACTCTTTTTGCGACACCGGTAAATAGTATACATGATTTTGGAGTAGAAACAGATCTGGAAAATGATTTCCGGGATGGGTTGCTGAAATTGAGTTACAATGCTGAAAAGGCAGCAGGAACAACGATCCAGTATGTTTTATTAGATAAACATCATCAGCCTGTGCCACAGACGAATCGTCAGTTTACAGTTAAAGATGGGCAAAACGTAAACAGTTTCCGGGTTTCAAATCCTTTGAAATGGGATGCTGAACATCCTGATTTATATCGTTTAGTGGTAAAGGTGAAGAAAGACGGTAAAGACATTTATTCATTTAGTAAAGCAGTCGGATTCAGAGAAATAAAGATCGTAGCGAATCAGATGCTGGTTAATGGAAAACCTGTAAAATTGAGAGGTGCTAATCGTCATGATTTGCACCCGGTTCTTGGTCGTGTCAGTACTCCATATTATGATAGTCTGGATGTTAAGTTACTTAAAGAATCGAATATCAATTTTATCCGTACTTCCCACTATCCGCCTTCTGAGCGTTTTGTTGAATTATGTAATCGTTTTGGGATATATGTGGAAGTAGAAACATCTGTTTGTTTTGTGGATACCTACAGACAAAAAAATTATGCGCCCGGAGCTACTCAGGATAACCCGGATTATACCGCCCAATATTTAAGCCAGTGCCGTGAAATGGTCAATACTTTCAGATCACATCCTGCTGTTGTCATCTGGTCTATTGGCAATGAATCCCAATACGGAAGTAACTTTAAACAAAGCCGGGATTATGTGAAAGGGGCCGATAAGACCAGGCCTGTAATCTGGAGTTATCCGGGTACACAGAGCAGTGAAGACAAGATCTATGATATTTTGAGTATGCATTATCAGGATGTGGACGGTAATCTGACTCAGTATGGGAAAACAACTAAAGGTTATGAAGGAAGTGAAGGTATACCCGCATTATTTGATGAATGGGCGCATCCTGCCTGTTATACTTATCAGACTTTACGTGATGATCCGAATATCAGAGAATTCTGGGGGATCTCGTTAGATATGATGTGGGGACGTTTGTTCCCGACAAAAGGTGGTCTGGGAGGAGCCATATGGGGTTATGTTGATGAAACTTTTAATATTCCCACGAAATTGAAAAAAGGAATTCCTTTTTGGAATGAGTTTTCTAAAACTGCCAAACCAGCAGATTTCCAGGGTCATGCAGTAGGCTATGGAGAGTGGGGGATTGTAGATGTATGGAGAAGACCTAAACCAGAATTCTGGTCTGTTAAAAAAGCTCAGTCACCGATCCGTATTTTAGATGAAGGAAAAGTAATCAAAAACTTTATTCCAAATCAAAAGATTCAGTTTTCGGTGTATAACCGGTTTGATCATACTTTTCTGAATGAAGTGAAATTGGAGTATACCTATGAGAACCGGAAGAAAACGATAACCCTTCCGAATATCAATCCACATAAAAAAGGGCATTTTGAACTACCTGCAGAAAACTGGAAAGCCGGAAAATCAGTTTTAATGAACTTTGTTGACCGCAATGGCCTGGTCATAGATACATACGAATACTATTTCGGAGAACGTCCGGTCAGTATGCCCGTTGCAACACATCGGGGAGCATTGACACTTGTTGAAAATGCAGCTATGTATCTAATTAAAGGAGATGGTTTTGAGATCCCTGTCTCTAAGGCAAGTGGTTTAATTGAGCATGCAACATCAAACGGAAAAGTGTTTATTAAAAAAGGTCCGTTCCTGAATATAGATGTAAATCTGAATCATTTAACTGGTGCTGAAGTAAGAAAAAGTGCGAATAAATTTTTGATCCTTGATCAGGACTGGAAAAAAACAGCTCTTAAATGTGAAATCAGCAATGGTGTTGCCCTGATCTCCATTGAAGGAACTTACCAGGGACTGAAAGCCTATTTTAATATTACATTGAATGAGAGCGGAGAGCTTACCACGAACTACCATACAGTAGGTGAACCAAATGGATATCTCAGAGAGATTGGTCTTAAATACTATATGCCTGATGATATTGACCAGCTTGACTGGAAACGTAATGGCTATTGGAACTATTATCCCGAAGGAGATTTTGCCGGAAACGATGGGGAAACTCATCTTTATGAGAGTAAACAGGTTGCTTATGGTGTAAAGCCAGTACAATCCTGGGGACAAGATACACGTAACTATTATTACTGGTCAGACAAGGGTGCCAGGAGTGAAAAACCGCTAACCAATAAAGCGAAGAGCATGAAAGAAAATATTTATTATTATACACTTTCAGGTGCAAGGCTGTCCAGGATTTCAGTGATTTCTCCACTGGCGGATGTTTCTTGTCGTATTGATCGGATGGCTGATGAACAACTTATCCTGTATATCAATAACAAATGGGATTATCCTGAAATTGCCTGGGGTAATTATTGTAAGTCCCTGGCTGCATCTCCTTGTTCTGGTTCTATTATGATCAGGTTTTAAATTTTCAGATTTTGTGAATCTCTAAATCCTATCAAATATTTATCAAAGCTATTTTTTAATAAAGGGGAACTTTTAGCAATGCTCAGAGTCTGAAGGTATTTAAGAAAATCACACCAATCCCCGACAGCATGATCTGATATCAGATTGTGCTGTTTTTATATTTTTTATTGAAATTTTCCATGAGGATTTTGTACAGATATGGCTTGTCTTTTTTGTTGATTATCAGTTTGATATAGTCTTTGTGTGGAGTGAGTATTACATGAAACTGAGTAGCATCTTTATGCGGTGTCTGAACTTTGGAAGTCATCATAAACAACTATTACCTTTGCATAAGGTAGAAAAAGATAGGGAGACCATACTTATAGTAGATTGTGAGTACTGGTTTGCAAAAATCATGTTGGATGACTGATGCAATTTTTGCTCCTATCTTTGTATTTTTTTATCGTTTAGCAAATTTACTTTACCGTAGGTATTCTTTGGTGAATTCTTAATCGACTATTTTCCAGATATGGAGTCTCTGTAAGCTATACCCCATTTAGCTATTTCATCTATAATCGGACTTAATGTTTTTCCATATTCAGTGATTTCATATTCTACTGTTATGGGCTTTGTATTTAAAATAGTCCTGGTTATCAGATGGTTGACTTCCATGTCTTGAAGTTCCTTAGACAGCATTTTGGCACCTATTCCATCAATTTCTCTCAATAAGTCCATAAACCGTAATTTATTCTCAAGGATCAGTGTGCCGAGAATATGAAACTTCCATTTACCGGATAATATTCCCATTGTATCCTTAATCGCTAATATTCTGGTCTTACAACTGGAGTTGTTATTTACAATTGCTTCTTTCTTCATGATCTGTTTCTGAAAAAAATATGTGCAGTAAAATTATCAATACCTTCAGCTAAAGAATTAATGAAAGAAGGTGTGAATGTAAGTGAGATGCAGGCGAGGATGATGGAGAAAATAGAAGAACTTACGCTTCATATTATTGAACAGCAGAAAACAATTGATAGACAATCGGAATTGTTGAAGAATTTGATTGAACTGAAAAGGTAAGGAGTTTATTGCTCATGATTAAGCATAAGAAAGCGGCAACGATCAAGGATCGTTGCCGCTTTCTTATGCTTAATACTCTTATAATTAATGTCCTTGAATAAGTAAAATAGAGTACGTTTTTTATCTGATTTACTTAAATGAATGAGCAATGTCGTATGGCGCCAGATTATCAGCCATTAAACATTAAGATCACGTAATAAATAATAATCTAAAACTAAAAATTCATTGAAATTCAGATCACCAGACCCATCGGCATCAAGATTATTAAATACTTTTTCATATGCAGTGAAGCCCGAGATGTTCCATTCGCGCAAGGTAATAGCACCATTTCCATCTTTATCAATCATATTAAATATTAACTTCATTTCTTCTGGGGAGGGATCGTTAGTTCCTGATTTTAGGATAGCTGCATTTGCGGAGTTATTACTGAAAGATAATAATGATACACAGGTAAGAGCTGCACAAAGAGTGTTTTTTAATTTAGTTTTCATATAATTATTTTTTGATTACTAAATTAAACAAATAATTATTAATTATGTATTTTTATTGTTTATAATGTCGTTATAAGATTTGTGTATTGATTTTTTTGTGAAAGTATTTTACGTATAAAGATGCTTGATATCATGATCATAGTAATATTTGTATAAATAAAGCTTTTAGGGAAATATGCTGTTAAGTGGCTAAATAACAGTTCCTCCCATTAGTTGAAAGTCTTTTTTAACAAGTTCAGATCTTTCTGAATTTATCGGCTTGGAAGCGCATTCTATAATACTTGATTTAAAACCTAAGTCTAAGGCATCATTGGCAGTATAATATACACAGAAATCGGTGGCCAATCCACAAACGGCTACCTCGGTAACTCCTCTTCCTTTAAGATAGTCGGCCATGCCGGTAGATTTTTTTCTGGCATTATCAAAAAAGCCACTGTAACTATCTATTTCTTTATCCATTCCTTTTCTAAAAATAGCCTCGATAGCATTCGTTGAAAGCTCTGAAACTAATTCGGCTCCCCTTGTTCCCTGTATGCAATGCTCGGGCCATAGCACCTGAGTTAATCCGTTTAACGATATTTCTTCAAACGGTGTTTTATTTGGGTGGGAAGTAAAGAAACTTTTATGGCCTTCAGGATGCCAGTCTTGCGTGGCCACTACCAGATCATATTTTGGTTGTAATTCGTTAATGGTTTGGACGATTTCATCACCATGGTTAACAGCTAAGGCGCCACCTGGTAAAAAATCATACTGTACATCGATAATGATTAAAGCGGTCATAAATAAAGGCTGTTAATTTAATGACTATTATACTTAAAACTATTTTAATGCAGATTTTATTGTTTGTTTGTTTCTGAGGCAGAAAGATTTCTACAAAAAGCAGCAAAAATATACATGGTTTTTAATCGAAATTGAATTGTAACTCGCTGTTTTTAAAACAGGTAGGGCTGATCGTTGTCGAACAGCCCTACGTTGATGAGAAATGATTCTCGTTATACGGAGAGTGAGGGATTAGCTCGTTACTCTCGCTGATCCCTTTTGGGGGAGGCTTCAACCAAAAATGCTTGTCGCTGCACTCCTGGCATTTTTTGTTTTTAATCTGGCCTTTGAGCTGAAGTGCTCAGGCCGGTTAAAAACAAAAAATGCCACCCCTTTTGGGTAGCATTTTTGCCTGGCGGAGAGTGGGGGATTCGAACCCGCGGATCCTTTGACAGATCAACAGTTTTCAAGACTGCCTCAATCGACCACTCTGACAACTCTCCGTCACAAAAGTACAAAAAAGCACCATTTCTGCAAATCTTAATCTGCTGTAATCGTTTAAATGCCTCAGTATGAATTGAAAAAAATGCTATTTAAAGTGAAATAAAGAGGATTTTTGGCTGATTTACCCGGTTGGAACCATAATAGCCTGTAATGAAGAGGCGAGAATCAGTCTTTTTTTTAGGAATTGATTTGAATTAACTGCAAATTGTAGTTGTTAAATGATATCACAATGCTAAAATATGCTATACCTATACTAGCTTCATTGAATGAAGAAGAAACTGTTAAATTTTATACTGAAAAACTGGGATTCACTTTCCATGCGAGCTGGGATGGATATTTAATATTCAGCAGAGACGGGGTAAATATTCATTTGTGGCCTGCACAAGATCCGGAAATTGCCAAATCAACGGGATGTTATGTAAACGTGACCGAGGTTGATAAACTATATGCCGAGTTAAAAGAAAAAGAGCTTATACATCCAAACGGAGATTTGAAAGATATGCCCTGGGAAATGCGCCAGTTCAGTGTACTTGATAATAATGGTAATATTATACACTTCGGAGAGGATATGTCCGAAGAAGAATAATCAGATATACAATTTCTTAATTGCTGACAAATTGACTTATAACAGACCTCTTGCTTTAAAAATAGGCTATTCATTGTTTTTTCTGCTAACAATTATATTTTCCTATAATGAACATCTGACCATCCCTGTTAAAATTGGAATAAGCATATTCTATATAATTGTGATATGTATAATTGTTATAAAAGAAAATAATTAAAAGAATAGCTTTTAGCTACGATTTTCTTAACCATCCATATTTGTACCATTTTGTCAAAAATGGATCATTCACCCGACTGTATTAATCTATAATATCTCACTCATCCAGAATTAATATCCCTTTCACAGGGAAATCTAACAGTCAATACATCTTCACAATTTCAATATCGAATTTTTCAGTTTATAGATTACCAAACTGGTGAAATGATATAGATAAGTTCTAGAGATGTTTGTGATAAGTAATAGATCGGGGTTGGTATAGGGTTGGTATACCCCGGGGGTATACCAACCCTATACCAACCCCGATCTATTACACATGTTAAAATTATTTGATGAAATTGTTGTTGAGAATTACATATGCAGAATATTGAATGCATTAAAGGCCGTTTTATCGGTAGGGGTATGGTCTATAATAGATTACTCAAATAGCAACTGAAATGGATTTCTCCATCTTTATAATTCAGTTTATCCACTTGTCAAATAATCCCATAATGCATCATCATCCGGTTCAGCTACCAGATTTGGCATGTCTTTAAGAGAAAGGTGAAAACCTGTGAAAAGAAATCGGTTCTCAAAATGAATATATATTATGTTGTTTTGAATAAATAAATTATCTTGATCAGACTTTTTAGCCTCTCTTTAAATTAATTTTATCCGTAAGTGCCGGGCTGATTTAATATGTAATTAAAGCAATTCTACTAAATATAGCCTGATATGATGATAAAAAAAACGCTCTTCTATTTTTTATTTTTTTGCGGCATCTACTTTAAAACAAATGCGCAAAGATTACCACAGACTCCAAATGCCGCAGAGTTGGGTAGATATGGTCAGATTCCTACAGATCTTTTTAATGGATTACCCCAGATTACTATACCTCTTCATCTTATCAAAATTAAAGATATAGAAGTACCTGTGCAATTAAGTTATTATGCCAGTGGAATTAAATTACAGCAACGGCCCACATGGGTTGGACTAGGCTGGAGTCTTTCCTGTGGCGGCTCAATTACAAGGGTTATTAGAGGACTGAAAGATGAAACGAATAATGAGGATGTTAAACGGGAAACCAATTATGGTTTTATTCCGTATGGATTTGGTTATTTCTACAGGTCAAATACTTTAGACCGGACTGATTGGACCAGTATGGAAAGTCTTATTAGTTTTCTGCCGGCAGGAGAGACCTCTCAATCAACTTATGCGGATGGTGATCCTGATGAATTTATGGTTAGCGCTCCGGGTGTTAGCGCCAGCTTTTATCTGTATCGTGATGCTGCTGACAATGTAAAGATAAAAGTTAAGTCAAAAGATGGAAGGAAAATCAGCGTGAAATCTGAAATACCACAATATTTGAATATTGATTTTTATGATGATAAAAGTGGTATAAGAACACCGACAATGTACGGGCCGTTTTACAAATTTACAGTGACAACAGAGGATGGAAAAATATATACGTTTGGTGGACAACCCAATGCTGTTGAGTTTGATACCGATGTAAATTCAGGTTATATGGTTTCAACTCCTGTAACATGGTATCTGACCAATATTACCAGTGTTTTAGGAAGCAAAATCAATTTCAATTATAAAAGAGACGGCAATCCGATTTTTACCAGCAATGTTACAGCGCAGACTTGTATTACTATAAAAGGTGGAAAAGAGACTGTAAGTTCATGTGGTTTATCGGATCGTACCTCTTTGTCAACGCAGAATCCGATTTATCTTTCTGATGTCTCAGGGTCTGATGGTACACAAATTGATTTTGTAAAAAGTCAGGCACTGGATTTAAAAGAGCCATTCGATGCTGGTAAGTTTCAGGCTTTAACACATATCAGTCCGACTGTCTTTAATGCGCAGGATCATTGGATGAAATTGGATGAGATCGTTATTAATCGTAAAAAGCGTATTAAACTTAATTATACGGAAAATGTTAACCAACGTCTGAAATTAAATGGTTTGACCATTACCGATCTTAACAACAACCCGGGAGGAAACTATAGTTTCACTTATAATCCCAGATTATTGCCGTCTTATAATTCAAAGATGGCTGATAACTGGGGTTATTATAACGGAAAAAAATATGAAGGTGTTAGTGCAGAAAATTTGTATGCATACCGGTCAGCGGATACTGCTTTGATGAAAGCAGAAGTGCTAACAGCTATTAGATATCCCACAGGTGGTGCAACATTTTTTCAATATGAAGCACATGATTACAGTCAGATAGCTTCTCAGTTTCCTGACTTTAAACTAAACCCGGCTAATGGATTTGCGGGTGGGCTCCGAATACGAAAAATCATTTCCAGACCGGAAGCCGGATCTCCAGATTCAGAGACGACTAAAGAATATCTTTATCTCAATGAAGATAATAGTTCCAGTGGCATTTTATCAGGGGTGCCTTTGTATGGAGCTAATGGACGTATGCATGTAAAGTATCATTATGGTGGCTGGAGTGGTTTGACCTATTATAGTCAATCTGCTGACAACACACAGAATTACATCACAGTATCCGAAAATTTTGTCAATCAGCTGGGGAATACAAATGGAAGTCATATTACTTATTCCCGGGTCGTAGAAAAAACCATCGGGAATGGGAAAATAGTCTATAAGTATACTAATCATGATCTGTTTCCTGATTTAGTGCCATTATACACTTATACAAATATGGATAGCAGGACATTAACAGATGCATTTACTTCAAGAGAGTTAGAACGCGGGCTATTGATCAAACAGGAAACCTATGATGAAGGTAATAATCCGGTGGAAACCATTACAAACGAATACAATTCTTTTCCTGAACGATATAATGATTTTGTGAAGGCAGTTTCAAAATTCGGACTTGTAGGATTGGATCAAACTCCATTCACCAGAATTAACGCAAACAGAATTTTTACCTTTTATCCTTATTTGCAAAAAAAAACGGTAACCAACTATTCGCCTTCGATTATCTCAAAGTCAACTGAATATACTTATGATAATAGCAATAATGGACTAAGTAGCATAATATCTACTAATAGTAAGGGATATACTTCTACTACTACTTATAATTACCCGGGGAATTTGAAAGAGTCTTCAGCTACTTATAAGAAGATGTATGAGGATAAGCACATTATTTCTCCGGTAATAGAAGAACGTAATGTTATCACAAAAGCCGGATCAAGTACAGTTATTCCAGCTTCTTTTCAACGTAATAACTATGTTGAAGTAGGTAAAGATATTTTTATGCCTGGATCAGTAGAGCAGAGTATTGGCAGCTATCCTGTTGAAACACTTACTGATTATACTTATGATAATAAGGGAAATGTTTCAGGTAAGTCTACCAGGAAAGGTCCAAATACGAGTTATATCTGGGGATATGCTGATCAGTTTCCTATAGCTATAATAGAAAATGCAAACGGAATCAGTTCAGGTGCAACGATAAGTTCGGAATATCGGGGGCTGGTTATCAAGGATAATTCAAATTCCGCGTCTACAGCTTTCTCTACAACTATACCAACTGAGATAAGTTTAAATGTAAACGGCGAACCAGGACTTATGTATACACTGGATTATACTTTGTTGGGACCTGTTAGTCAGTCAGGTAGTCTTTGCATCAGCAGAACCTCAAGGACTTGTTATTATCCCTCTTCTGTTATATTTAATAATATGCCAGCGGGAAATTATACCCTTACAATAAGGACTTCGGGTTCTGAACCTGCTGGTACATACCGTAGCCTTACTTTACGCTATAATGATAAAGTGATTGCTAATAAAGGAATTAATGAGTTTTATTATGAAGGATTTGAAGAAAATCAGCTTAGTAATGTGGTCACTGGGGCAGGGCATACCGGAAATAAGTACTGGAATGGTAATTATACTCCTGAGTTTAGTCAGCCGGGTGGACGGAATTATATAATTCAATGGTGGAACTATAATGGCAGTAAGTGGGTATTCAATCAGCAGGCTTATACGGCAAATCTTACTTTGACAGGGCCGGTAGATGATGTGCGTATATTTCCAACAGATGCTAAAATGACTACATATACTTATGATCCTCAGGTAGGAATGACAAGTCAGACTGATGAAAAAGGTAAATCAGTCTATTATATCTATGATGGATTGCAACGACTGATAATGACAAAAGATCAGAATTGGGAAATAGTTAAAAGTAACAGTTATCATTTTAAAAATTAAGCTCCCATGAAAAAGTATATAAATCAACCTCTATATAAAATTACCGTTTTCTTTCTGACTATTATTCTGGTAACCCCAGGGATGACTTATGGTCAGTATCTGGAGTTTTCCGGGCCAACAACGGGAGAGTATTCTTCTAATCAGAGTATTACATTATTACCTGGGTTTAGTACAAGTGGGCCGTTCCGTGCTTTTATAACCAGAGACTTAATAGCCAAATTAGGTTCTGCACCAAGCCAGGATCAGAATTATGTAATTACAAATACTTTTAAAAAGGCAGGTGTTGTAGATCTTACTAATGCAATGATTAGTGAAGTTAGCCAGCATATTCAGTATTTCGATGGTTTAGGCCGGCCTTTGCAAGCTGTTCAGACTAAAGGTAGTCCACTTGGGAATGATATTGTTCAGCCAATTATTTATGATGCTTTTGGAAGAGAGTCAATGAAATATCTGCCTTATGCAACAAAAGCGGGAAATGGAGCCTATAAAACTGATGCGTTAAGCACCCAGTCAAAGTTCTATTCTGCAGCTGGATATGATGATATGGTTATGAAAACAGCCGCTCCGTTTAGCCAGACCATATTTGAAACTTCACCACTGGACAGAATAATCGAGCAGGGATCTCCGGGGACAGTCTGGCAACCAGCAAGTCAGCGTAGCAATACAGCTGGCAGGAGCCAGGTTACAGGTTATGGTAGGAACGAAGTGAACACCGTACGTTTCTGGAGTGCAGAGTCAGTTACGGGAACAGATTATAAGAGAAGCCTGAGTAATAATGGATATTATGCTGAAGGACAGCTGTTTTTGAAAACACAAAAAGATGAAAACTGGACGAGCGGAGATGGGAAAGTTGGTACTACAGAAGAATATATTGATAAAGATGGAAATACCGTCTTGAAACGCGTATTTAACAGAAATGGAGAAAATATTGAAATATTATCTACGTATTATGTTTTTGATGATCTGGGGAATTTAAGTTATGTACTTCCACCGGCATCTAATCCCGATGGCCCTGTTATTGATCAGTTAACGCTGGATCTGTATTGCTACCAATATCGTTATGATGAAAGAAAAAGGATAATTGAAAAACGGATTCCGGCGATGTCAGGATGGATAGAGATGGTTTATAACAAACTTGACCAACTGGTGTTTACACAGGATCCTGTGCAGCAAAAAAGTCAGAAGAGGAACTTCCTTAAGTACGATGCTTTAGGGAGGGTGATCATGACTGGTATTCAAAATAACTCAGTATCTACAAGACTTGTATTACAGGGGCAGGTAAATAACCAATCAAGGGACTGGGAATCCAGAAATGCTGCAGGTATTCAGGGATACAGTAATGTAGCTATTCCTTCTTTAGCAGAGTCCGTTGAGCCGGAAATGATAAACTACTATGATGACTATACGATTCCTGGTATACCCGGAAATGAATCTGCTGGTTACACCAAAAAAATGCAGGGATTATTAACGGCTGTTAAAGTAAAGGTTTTGGGGACAAATGACTTCTTATGGACTGTTAATTACTATGATGATGAAGGTCGTATTGTTAAACAGAATAAACAACATTATTTATCCGGATCTGTAAAAACTGATAATTATGATGAGATAAGCAATAGCTATAACTTTGAAGGAGGGCTGGTCGCCAGTACAAGGATACATCATGTCGGAACAGCAAAAACTACTATTGCTAATCGTTATGTATATGATCACATGGGTAGGAAAGTAAAAAACTATGAAAAGATCAATGCGGATGATGAAGTCTTGCTTGCTGAGAATTTATATAATGAAATTGGTCAGCTGAAGACAAAGGAATTAAATAATGGTGACCAGAAAACAAATTATACATATAATGAGCGTGGCTGGTTAAAATCAAGTAAATCTGATCAGTTTAGTCAGCAGTTAAAATATCAGGATGGCACGAATCCACAGTTTAACGGGAATATTTCTGATCAGCTATGGGGAGCTGGAAATACATTAGCTAATAATTTTGTATATACTTATGATAAGCTGAACAGATTAAGCAGCGGTGTTGGTCCGGGAATGAGTGAAGCTATGAGTTATGATCTGATGGGAAATATTCAGAGTTTAAAACGGGATAATATAACCAGAAACTATACTTATAATGGAAACCGGTTAAATCAGATAACAGGAGGTACCGAGAAAAGTGCTTATGCATATGATGATAATGGTAATGCAATTGTAGATGGAAAGAATGGACAGGCCATTAGCTATAATAATCTGAATTTGCCTGTTAAAATAGCTGGTTTAGATCTATCTTATGTATACGATGCGGCAGGGAATAAGCTGAAAAAAATTAAGGGGGGATTGGTTACGGATTATATTGAAGGAATTCAGTATACAGCGGGAGTTATAGAATTTATACAGACAGAAACCGGGCTGGCCAGAAGAAAAGACAATAGTTATGGTTATGAGTATAATCTGACTGATAATTTAGGTAATGTACGTTATAGTTTTTACAAGAATCCTGTTACTAATAAAATTGAGAGACTGCAGAGTGACGATTATTATCCGTTTGGATTACGTAAATCGTCCGGGAATACGGTATCTTTAAATAACAAATATTTGTATAATGGTAAAGAACTACAGGATGAATTAGGGCAATATGATTATGGTGCCAGATTCTATGATCCGGTAATTGGGAGATGGAATGTACTTGATGCAAAATCAGAATTATATTTCCAAATTACTCCATATGCCTATGCTGCTAATACTCCAACAAATGCCATTGATCCTAATGGACATATTGTTATATTCATTAATGGGAATTTTTATGATGGAACGGGTGGGAGCCCTAAATATTGGAGAGGATTCACTGTCGGATCAAATTATGATGATACAAAAAGTTATCATCCATGGTTTTTCGATAAGGCCGTTATGAACCGATTTAAAGATCATAATGAATCTTTGAAGGGAACCTCATTTAATGCTTATATAGATGGATCGCTAGGTGGACATGCTCCTAATAATGGAAATTTAAAATTACAAAATAGAATTGATGCAGGTTATGAGCAAGGACAGCAAGATGCGGCGGTACTAATTAATAGTCTTGCAAGAACCAATGGAGTAATCACTGAAAGTCTGAAAATAGTTACCCATAGTATGGGGGCTGCTTTTGGTAAAGGATATATCAAGGCAATTATTGAATATGCTAAGGCACATCCTAAACTTGCAAGGGGATTAAGTATAACAGAATATGATTTTGCAGCCTTTCAGCAAAATAAATTATCGGCAATACCTGGAGTACCATTATTTCAGTTTGATAACATTGGAGATGATGTTGTTAGTGGAGCTATTGGTTACAGTAATGGAAGTTGGCATGCAAAACAATCTGGTCGGGAAGAAAATGGTAGTAATGATAATGTCCTGTCTTATGGTGGTCATGATATTGGAGATTTTATGAGAGCCGTATCTACACTGTCTGTAGGAACTTATAAATTCATAAATGGAAAGTTTGTTAGACAATAAATTATGAAAAATAATAGATTTGGTGCAATCGGTTTGTACTTGTTATGGATAGGCTCTTGTTTTCTCTTTGGATTATTCATCCCCGCTTTAAGTGCTGGCTCCAGTTCTAGTTCTGAAGTTCCGTTTGTATTACGAACTTATGCTATTATTGGATTAATTTGTGGAACATTTCTGATTAGTTTATTCAATATGTTTTTCTTTAGAGAATGGTTTAAGAAATTCTGGTATATAAATGGTTTTATTACTTTACTTACGGGTGGTATTATTGTTTATCATATTGTAAAAATGAGTATGCTATAGTTGTTGTGGTATTACCATATTTGAGATCAAAGAGAATACAAAGAGTTTAAACTGAATAACTCTCCACAAATGAGATGTATCTATAGCAACCTTTTAAAAGGTCTCCGCGTTTTACTTGTACTATCGGCGATTTCATGTGCTGATAGTACAAAAGTTGCCACAGTAAATAAAAAAATTCAGCTTAGTAAATTCAGTAAAGCCGTTTTTACAGAGAAAACTTATACTGATATTAGGATCTTAGAGACCTATCCAAATGAAGAGCCATGCAAGGCTGGGAAGTTGAACGCAAATCTTTACGTCTGTCTGAGGATTAATAGTGGAGATACAGTGTATGTTTTTGATAGTTGTCAGAAAGTGGCCTTTGCTATGGAGAAATTGCATGAGAATTTTGCTCTTGAGCATAAAAACATAAAAAAGGATACTCCCAGCGAAATTACGATAGTAGCACCTCAATCATTTTCTATACCCGGAAACGCTAAATATGTACTTGCTGGTTTGACAAGGCTTGAAGACTAAGAGGATTAATTCGGTTAACCGTTAACCCAGTGATTTTTCTACGGGTCAACGGTTATTTGACCTGATTCTATTTACAAGTCAGTATTTTAAGGTATTTAGCCCAGAACTGATCAGTATGGGTTCCTGCACGCATCGCGAAACAGTGTTTTTTCGTGGTTAATGTTGAGGTGGGTAAGAAGTTGGTGCCGATTTTACAGGAGGTATTAAGATTGAAGAAACTGATAAGAAGGCAGTCTTATTCGGAATGACTGCGTTTATATGCTTAATGATATTTTTATTAAGTATAAATGCCTGTTTTTTAAATATTTAATTATTAGATTTAAGTGTCTAAATAGCCTCGAAAATGAAAAAAAATGTATTATTACCTCTGGTATTAGGGGTGTTCACCTTCATACTTTTACCGCAAGAATCTTTTTCACAGGAAAGGGTCAAGATTTTTAATATTAAATTTAATGCCGTTGAGGTTACTGGTCAAAATAGATTTAGCAATGGTACGCAATGGTACCAAACCGCAATTCCATCACAACTGAGTTCCCAGAAAAATGACGAATATTTCTATAGCCTGGGATCGTTCAGGCCAGACTTTAAAAAAACGGAAACTTTAGATCTCTTTAACCTCTCTCTGCAAAATTCCAGTTTTCCATTTTTAGATGCTATCGATTTTGATTATTATAAAAGTTATGGGATAGGGGCAGTAGAGAGTAATCACCCTGAAGTAATTGATGATGTTAAGTATCTCAAACTAAAATCTTATATCGTAGACTCTGTTAATACAAGTATAGCTGACAAGAAAAAAATTCTGTTTGCAACACCCAAACTGATAAAGGATTATATTCTTTTGAGCAGATATGAAATAATCACTAATCAGTTTTCTGTTGATAAGAAGAAGGTTAAACAGGCTACTGCCAATCTTGTTGCACAATTAGATACGATTAAAGTCAGTAACAATGCTGAACTCAGTGCTAAAGTTAAAGCGTACTTTAGTTCTCTCTCAGATGAGTCTACAGTACTTAAAGGGATTTACATTGATGCAAGACTTCATCCTGCTTATATTGCCAAAATTGAGGCTCACATCTCAAATGCAGACTTGTCGCAAATAGGAAATGATCAATTTTCCAGAAGTGTTAAACGTTACGTAAACTCGGATAAAGCTGCTGCAAATACGGCTTTGGTGGCTATCAGGTTAGATGGAACGTTTGACAAGACCAAAATAAATATACAGTCTATTGCTTCGGACCTGACAGGTAAATTCCAGATTCCTGCAGCTGATGCTTTGAAAATTGCAGCAACGGTTAATCTTACATTCAGCAATAATGAAACTACAACTTTTAAAAATAAATTTAATAATACTTTTATTGTGAGATACTTTACTTCAAGTATTATTGATGGTCTGGCTTTTCAGGGTCTTAAGAAAGCTGGAAGATAATTACTCCGGGATATTCTCCAATGAGGATTAGCTCGTTACTCTCGCTGATCCCTGAGGGGGGAGGCCTCAGGCAAAAATGCTGTCGCTGCGCTCCTGGCAATTTTTTGTTTTAAATCTGGCCTATGAGCTGAAGAGCTCAGGCCGATTTAAAACAAAAAATGCCACCCCTTTGGGGTAGCATTTTTGCCTGGCGGAGAGTGGGGGATTCGAACCCGCGGACCCTTTGACAGGTCAACAGTTTTCAAGACTGCCTCAATCGACCACTCTGACAACTCTCCGCGACAAAAGTACGAATACCTGTTGATTCTGCAAATAATGATGTTAATTTTTTAACAGTTAATTCATAACTTGTTAAAACAGAGATAGAAAAAATGAATTTTGCCCCCTTTTAAGGTGTTTTTTTGAACAAATTGAAGGGCTGTTTGATGATTCTGACACTGCGTTTAGTCAGATCAACGCTCGCATTCAGCTCAAAACCGATCAAAAGTATCAGAGAATTCAGGTATAACCAGATCATAATTACAATTAATGTACCTATCGAACCGTATACTTTATTGTAAGAACCAAAGTGATTGATATAGAAGGAAAATCCCCAGATGGTCAGGAAGGCCAGGATAGTAGCCAGCCAGGAACCAGGACTAAAGAAACGCCATTTCTTGGTATTGGCAGGCCCGTAACGGTAAAGAATCGATATCGTCACAAAATAAAGGACACCAAGCAAAGCCCACCTGGAAATATCTATGATGTAAGCAATAAAATGACCTTTGATATGTAAGCCTTTGTTGATGTAATTTAAAGCAATTTCCCCAACAGTCATTGCCCCTATAGTAATGATCAGGGATATTGCCAGCACGAAAGTAAGGACTAAAGCAATAAGCCGCTGTTTAAGCCATGTTCTGGTCTCCACGATCAGTGATGACTTGTTGAAAGCATTCATCAGGCTGTGCATCCCGTTTGTGGCAAAGAACACAGACAGGATAATACCAAAGGATAGTAATTTTCCATTCTGAATTTTAATAATCTCAGACAAGGTAGCTTCAAATGCCTTGTATGCCTGTGCAGGGAGAATCAGCTGTAAAAGAACCATCAGCTGATCCTGAAAACCGATACGCTTGGGGATAAATGGAATCAGAGTGAAAAGAAAGATAATACCCGGGAAAATAGCCAGCATAAATGTATACGCAAGCGAGGATGCTTTATTGACTAAAGAATCCTTACCCAGCTCCCTGAAAAAAAAGGAAGCTACAGTATAAAGCGGGATAGGACTAAAACCTGGCAGTACATAAACTTTTGTCCAGTCTATAAATAAAGAATATAGCCTAATCCTTAAAAGTTGTCTGTGTACCCAGTTCATTTATTCATAATATGGTGCAATCTTTTCCAGAAAATAGTCTGGCGGAGGGCACGGTTTCTTTTTTATCATATCAAAAAATACCAGGATAGTAGATCCGATATTAATCAATTCTTCTTTTTCATTATACAGTTCATAGTCAAATGACATGCGCACTCCGGGAAGTTCTTTGATCGAGGTTTTAATCGTAATCTCCTGATCGTAAAACGCTGGTTTGATAAATTTACATTTAAGTTCCAGCAAAGGCAACATCACCCCGGTTTCTTCCATTTTACCATAGGTCATGCCTAAACTTCTCAGCATTTCTACCCGTCCAACTTCGTAATATTGTGCATAGTTTCCATTATAAACATAGCCCATCTGATCAGTCTCACTATATCTTACCCTGATCTTTGTACTGTGTGTATACATGGCCTATTTGAAAATGTTACGTTTATCCAGCGCTGCTCTGTATGCTTTTGCATTGATTTCATGTTGTGCTTTAGTCTCCGCAAATGCATGATAACCGGAGAAATCAGCTTTAGCACACATATATATATAATTGTTGTGCTCGTGGTTTAACACGGCATCAATAGCATTGATACTTGGCATCATGATCGGACCCGGAGGCAAACCTGCATATTTATAGGTGTTGTATTTAGAATCTACACGTAATAATGGTCCGGTTACTCTTTTCACGGTGAAATCACCATTGGCGAAAATTACAGTCGGATCTGCCTGTAGTAAAATGCCTTTATTCAGACGATTCAGATACAGACCTGCAATAGAAGGCATTTCTTTGTCGTATAAAGCTTCTCCGTCAACTATTGACGCCAGAATAGTTACCTGCTGAGGAGTTAAATTCAAAGCTGCTGCTTTTTGTTTACGTGCCGCAGTCCAGAATTTATCATACTCTTTCTGCATTCTGTTAAAGAATTCAATCGGAGTGGTATTCCAGTACATCTCATAGGTATTCGGGATGAACATGGTATAGCTGTTATCAAGGGTGAAACCGTATTTTTCTACCAGCGCAGCTGAATCCAGTACCTTTAAAAAGGTTAGGGAATCTGCTTCGAGGCTCTTTGAAAGATAAGCTGCAAATTCTTCTTTTTTCCTGATGTTATGGAACTTCAGTTTAACAGGCTCCTGATTACCAGCCTTGATCAGGTTAATCAGACTGCGGTTATTCATTCCTTTAGCCAGTTTATAGCGACCAGGTTTTAAACGTTGTTCCAGATCCATTTTTACTGCTGCCTGACTAAAACTTCCGACATCAGTCAGCAAGTCTTTACTCTTGATCTCTTTATACAGGTCATCTATCGTAGAACCTGTTTTGATATACAGATATTGCTCTTTACCGCTGATGTTGGGAGCGAAGTAAACTTTATAAAGTTTCAGACCGTAAAATGCGCCTGCAACGAGCAGGATTAAAACTGCAGCCCATATGATTTTAGTGCTCTTTTTAATTTCTTTGGTGGTTTCAGTTGTCATAGAAAATTGAAATTCTGATTTATGCGCTTATTTCTTGTTAGACAGGGTAATGTTTACTGCTGTTCCGATTTTAACTTTTGAAAGTGAATCTGAAAGAGCAGGGCTTTGTGCAGTGATAACGGCATTTGCAGTGTCAGTAATATTGCCATCATAGGTTATCGTTCCCAGTTTAAGATTTGAACCTTTTAAAGAGAACACAGCTTCGTCTTTGGTGAAACCTAAAAGAGTTGGAATTTCTACATCCTCGTTTCCACGTCCATCACCTAAAAGCAAGTCTATTTTGGAACCTTTCGGGATTACATCCCCTGGTTTTATAGCTGATCCGCCAAATGAAACTTCCAGCACAACATCTCTGCTGACATCTGCTTTATATACGGTATCTCCAACTTTTAATCCGAAACTGGCGATTATAGCCTGTGCTTCTATGAAAGATTTAAACTGGATGTCAGGGAATTTAACATTTGGTGCCTGCGCTGTATTGATAGTCAGATAAATTGTACGGTTATCTTTTACAAAAGTATTGGCTTCTGGATCCTGATCAATTACAGTTCCCGGTGGCATATCCATTATATATACAGAGTCTACTTCGTAACGTAAACCCAGATCTTCTAATTTGGTTACAGCCTGATTAAAAGACAGGCCTTTTACTGCCGGTACATTTAATCCCTGACCATGCTTGGTATAATAACGCAAACTGAAAAATGCAACGAAAAGAAGCACAGCTACAGTAGCGATGGCAGCGAAAAGGTTGTTTCTGAATGATTTAGTTTGTAAGTAGGAAATGAATTTTGCCATTTATTTATTTTGTGTACGTAGTATTTGGCTCAAATTTAGACTAAAATTATATTTTATCGGAATTTAAATGAGATCTGAATAAACTATTTTAATATTTTTGAGCCATATCTTATCGTTAATTTGATTAATCAGAAATATTCAGGATGAAAGTGTCAGGTGCAGCTTACACTAAACGTAGTGCATCTGTAATTAGTACACGACACTTTCACCGGCCTTAAAAACATCTGGTGCGCCTGAGCATCTGGTGAAATATAAATAACCGACAAAACAAGAATAAAAATAATGAAAAAAGTAATAGCGTTAATAACCGGAGGGACAACAGGGGAATGGGTGATTTCTGTGAAAAGTGCCGCAACTATCGCACATAATCTTGATCCTGATAAATTTGATGTTTATAAAATCATGCTGACTCAGCAGGGCTGGTTTTATGAGCCTGTTGATTCTGTCAGGATAGAGGTAGACCGTAATGACTTTTCTGTACTTTATAATGGAAGAAAGATCACTTTTGACGGGGTTTTTATTGCAATTCACGGCGCTCCGGGTGAAGATGGTAAATTGCAGGGATATTTTGATATGCTGGGACTGCCTTATACAACCTGTGATGCGCTGACTTCTGCCGTGACCATGAATAAGGGGTATACCAAAGCAATTGTGCAGGATATTCCAAATTTACATATCGCTAAATCTGTTCAGATTTTTAAGGAAACACCTTATAATCTTTCTGATATCAAGAGCTCGCTTAAGCTTCCATATTTTGTAAAACCGAACAATGGCGGCAGCAGTATCGGCATGAGCAAAGTGAAAAACCAGTATGATCTGCAAACAGCAATTGATAAGGCTTTTAAAGAGGATAACCAGATTCTGATTGAAGAGTTTATTGAAGGACGCGAGTTTACTGTTGGTGTAGTTAAACTGGATGGAAAAATCACAGTACTGCCTGCTACTGAAGTGGAGACGGCTAAAGAATTCTTTGATTTCGAAGCAAAATATACTCCTGGTGTTGCTGTTGAAACAACGCCGGCCCCTTTGCGCCCTGAAACCCGTAAACGTGTGGAAGAGATTGCAACAGCTGTTTATGCTAAGCTCAATTGCAGAGGGGTAGTGAGAATTGATTTTATTTTAACTGGTGATGAAGGTGATTTCTGTTTTATTGAAATCAACACGATCCCGGGACAGACAGTAACGAGCTTCATCCCTCAGCAGGTCGCTGCTTTCGGACTGAAACTAAATGATTTCTATACCAAACTGATTAAAGAGACTATTGGTTAAAATTGCTCAATGTATATTCAGTATTTAACAGATCGGAATTTTAAAACTACCTTTTATAAAAAGGGCGAAGTAGTGTATGAGCCGGGGCAGCAACCGAAATATGTCTATTTCATCAAAAACGGGGAAGTCCGGATGGCTACCGTTAATCGGGATGGAAGAGAGTTTATACAGGGCGTATTTAAGTCAAAGCAGCATTTCGGAGAACCTGCATTACTGCTGGACCGTCCTTACCTGGCTTATACGATAGCTTCAAAGGATACTGAAGTGATCCAGCTGGACAGAGCTGCATTTCTTGAAATGATTGATCAGAACAGGTCTTTTAGTATGGATCTGATTATGACGATGAGTAAAAGATTGTTTTACAAATCTATGATGCTTGAAGAACTGGCCAACGAACAGGCCGAACACAGATTGTTTACACTGATCAATTATCTGTGCCTGGATCTGGATAACGGGGCTGCTTTGAATATAACCAGGCAAACACTGGCAGATATGAGCGGTCTGAGAGTGGAAACTGTAATCAGAACAATAAAGAAATTAGCCGCAGTTGGAGACCTTAAACTGGTAAGAGGGAAAATTGTTAAGGCAGGATATGATATAGATCATAAAAAGGATGTATTATAATGATTAATTTTGTATATTAATTATTACGAATAAAATTAAAGTTTATGGCACCTATTACAAAGTTAGAAGCCGTCATTCAATGTAAATGTCCAAGATGCAGACAGGGAAATATTTTTAGTGGTAAAATGTATTCTTTTTCGTTCAAAGGACAAATCACGAATGAGTATTGTCCACATTGCAATCTGCGTTTTGAGAGAGAACCTGGTTTCTTCTACGTTGCAATGTTTATCAGTTACGCAATGAATGTGGCAGAAATGATTAGTGCGAGTGTAGCTACTTATGTTTTAGGCCTGCCGCTTGTTTATGATAATCTATGGTATTATGTAGGTATTCTGCTGTTAACAGTTTTTATCTGTTCTCCGTTTAACTACAGATATTCAAGAGTAATACTGTTACATTGGTTAACACCGGGTTTGGGTTATATACCAGGTAGTGGTGATGATCCTGCAAATTTCATTAAATCTGCATAATTCAGCAATCGTATAATTTCTGTTTTAAAACAGAAATTATACGATCATCAATATAAGGTTAAACCTGTTTGGTTTTCCAGTTGCCTTTTTTGAATAAGATATAGCCTGCAATAGCAATTCCTGTTTCGGAAACCGGGATAGCTACGAACACGCCATCCGGCCCCAAATTGAAATGTTTTGCCAGAATAAAGGCCAGCGGAATCTGAAATAACCAGAAACCAAAGAAGTTAATCAGTGTTGGTGTTGTTGTGTCTCCGGCTCCGTTAAAGGTACTTGTCATGACCATGCCTATTCCATAGAACAAAAATCCCATACTCATAATATTCAGTGCCCTGGAAGCAACACCCTGAATTAAGGTGTCTTCTGTGAAAAATGAAATGAAGTAGTGCCCGGCCAGTAATGTGAGTATCATGGCTATGGCCATATAGATTAAAATATATTTTGTAGTCTGCCAGACAGAGTCTTCAGCGCGTTTAGGATCTTTCGCTCCGAGGTTTTGTCCTACCAGTGTTGCTGCAGCACCACTTAAACCCCAGGCTGGCAGCATAAAAAACATCATTAATCTCAATGCCGTCTGATAACCCGCTGAACCATGATCCCCGCCTGTAGTGGCAACCAGCTGTGCCAGAAAAATCCAGCTGCATGACCCGATAACGAATTGGAATATCGCTGGAACGGCAATTTTAAGTAAGGCAGTGATTTGTTTGAAGTGGGGGTAGAGGTAAGCCAGCTTTATTTTTAACTGACCATTTCCTTTAATCAACTGATACAACTGATAACAGACACCGGTTGCCCGGCCTATAGTAGTTGCTATGGCAGCGCCGGTTAAACCGAAAGCCGGTATTGGTCCAAATCCATTAATTAATATCGGACATAAGATAATATTGGCCAGATTGGCTACCCATAAACTTTTCATCGCTATGGCAGCATTTCCTGCACCTCTGAAGATTCCGTTAATCAGAAATAACAAAACAATAATTGTACTTCCGCACATCATTGTCTGTATAAATGGGGTGCCGGCCGTAGCTGTTGCTGCCGAAGCGCCCATGAGCATCAGAATCTCCCGGGCATAAATAAAACCTGCTATACTCAGTAATATATTAAATACCACAGCGACCAGTACCGCCTGCATACCTGCTTTTGCAGCTGCAGCCGGATCTTTTTCTCCGATTCTTCTGGCAACCACTGCTGTTGCTGCCATACTCATCCCAACGGCAAGAGAATAGATAATGGTCAGTACTGATTCTGTTAAACCTACTGTTTGTATGGCTTCACTGCTATTGTGAAGATGGCCTACAAAATAAAGGTCTACTAATGCGAATACGGATTCCATGATCATTTCGAGCATCATGGGAATAGCCAGTAATAAAACGGCTCTGCGCATACTGCCCTGAGTAAAGTCAAGTTCTTTACCCTGAACAGCTTGTTTGAGTAAGTCGAAGATTTTGCCGGCCTTACTGGCTGAATGGCTTTGTTTTGTAGTCATATAATTATTATCCTAATGTAATAATAAATTATATTTATACAGGGTGTTTTTCTTTATACACTATAGGCTTTAATCATTTCTTCACTAACCTTACAGCCTCTTCCGGTAGTGGTATCTATTAGTACATAATCAAACCAGCCATCTGATGCTATTTTGCCGGTGCGTACGGTTTCTATTTCAAACTGAACACGGCATCCTTTTTCATTGATCGTCAGTATTCCAGTTCTTATCTTAAGCTGATCTCCCAGAATCAAAGGTCTTTTATAGTCTACGTGTGCAGTGCGGACAACCCACCCGAAACCGCTTTTCAGGAATTCCTCCATAGGCATTTTATAGAATTTCTCCATCTGATCGTAACGCGCAGCCAGTACATAATCAAAATATTTACTGTTATGGACGTGATTAAACATGTCTATATCATCGGGTCTTACCTGTAATGCTGTCTCAAATATGCTGTATTCCGTCTTTTCCATCCTGCAAAAGTAAAGTTTGAGGGCTGTTTACAGAAATAATTTATCAGGATAGATGGTTATCCTGAAAACTTACACTATCTTTGCGCCTAATTAATTAATCAATATACACTTTAGTATAATTCAAGCAATGTATTTAAGTAAAGAAGTAAAAGCCGACATTTTCAAAAAACACGGCGAAGTAGAAACTAACACAGGATCTGCAGAAGGACAAGTAGCGTTATTCACTTACCGTATCGCGCACTTAACAGAACACTTGAAGAAAAATCGTAAAGATTTCTCTACTCAATTGTCTCTTCAAAAATTAGTAGGTAAACGCCGTGGTATTTTGGCTTACCTGTTTAAAAAAGATATCAACCGTTACCGTGCTATCATTAAATCTTTAGGTTTAAGAGATATTATCAAACCATTAGGTTCGACAAGAGATAGTAAATAAGCGTTAAAATATCAAGAAAAGCCATTCTAAAGGATGGCTTTTTTAATTGAAGAATAAAAATATATATATAAATCTGGTGTGTCCAAAGAGGAAAACACACCGCAACAATTTGTAAATGAATGTAATAAAAAAATCGTTCGATCTTGGCGATGGAAGAACCATCGAAATTGAAACTGGAAAATTAGCTAAACAGGCTGATGGTTCAGTTGTGGTAAGAATGGGTGACACAATGCTTTTAGCTACTGTAGTTTCTTCAGTAGGTGCTAAAGCTGGTGTTGACTTTTTACCTTTATCTGTAGATTACCAGGAAAAATATGCGGCTGCTGGTCGTATTCCAGGTGGTTTCTTACGTCGTGAGGCTAGATTATCAGACTATGAGGTTTTAATCTCACGTTTGGTAGACCGTGCTTTACGTCCAATGTTCCCTGAAGATTATCACTCTGATACTCAGGTAATGATCACACTGATCTCTTCTGATAAAAATATAATGCCGGATTCACTGGCTGGTTTAGCTGCTTCAGCTGCCATCGCTGTTTCTGACATTCCTTTTAACGGACCAATCTCTGAAGTTCGTGTTGCTAAAATTGATGGTCAATTAGTGATCAATCCATATGTTAGTGACTTAGAACGTGCTACTTTAGAGTTTTTAGTGGCTGGTACTGAGAATGATATCGTAATGGTTGAAGGTGAAGCTGATGAAATTTCTGAAGAAGAAATGGTTGAAGCTATCGAATTTGCTCATAAAGCGATCATCGTTCAGGTTAAAGTTCAAAAAGAATTAACTGAATTAGTTGGTAAAACAAAAAAACGTGAATATTCTCATGAAGACAGCAACCCTGAATTAAAAGAGCAGGTTTATGCTGCTACTTATGATCAGGTTTACGCTGTAGCTAAAAGCCAGACTGCAAAACATGAGCGTACGGAGAAATTTGCTGAGATTTCAGCTGCTTTCGTAGCAACTCTTGGTGAAGAAGTTGATGCTGTAACTGCGTTTTTAGCTAAAAAATATTTCCACGATGTACAATATGACGCTATCCGTAACCTTGTTTTAGACGAAGGTATGCGTTTAGATGGTCGTGATGTACGTACTGTACGTCCTATCTGGAGCGAGGTTAGTTATTTACCTTCTGCTCACGGTTCTGCAGTATTCACACGTGGTGAAACTCAATCATTAACTACGGTTACTTTAGGTTCTAAAGATGATGAGCAAATGATTGATGGTGCTTTCATCAATGGATATAATAAATTCTTATTGCACTACAATTTCCCTGGATTCTCTACTGGTGAGGTTCGCCCGAACAGAGGTGCAGGCCGTCGTGAAATTGGTCATGGTCACCTGGCTATGCGTTCATTAAGAAAAGTATTACCGGGACTGGAAGAAAATCCTTATACAATCCGTATCGTTTCTGATATTCTTGAATCTAACGGTTCTTCTTCTATGGCTACTGTTTGTGCTGGTACATTAGCACTGATGGATGCAGGTATTAAAATCAAAGCTCCGGTATCGGGTATTGCAATGGGATTAATTACTGATGAGAAAACTGGTAAATATGCAATCCTTACTGACATCCTTGGTGATGAAGATCACTTAGGTGATATGGACTTCAAGGTAACTGGTACTGAAAAAGGTATCGTTGCTTGTCAGATGGACTTAAAAATCAATGGTTTGAAATGGGAGGTTTTAACTGCTGCCTTGAAACAAGCTAATGAAGCCCGTTTACACATCTTAAATGAGATGGCGAAAACTATCGCTGTTCCCCGTGAAGATTATAAAGATCACGCTCCGCGTATCGTATCTCTGAGCATTGACAAAGAATTTATCGGTGCTGTAATTGGCCCGGGTGGTAAAATCATTCAGGAAATGCAACGCGAAACCGGCGCATCTATCTCTATTGAAGAGGTTGGTAACAAAGGTATCGTTGAAATTTTTGCTGATAACAAAGCCGCGATTGATGCTGCTGTTAAACGTATCAATGCAATCGCCGCTAAACCGGATATAGGTGCTACTTATGATGGTAAAGTTAAATCTATCATGCCATTTGGTGCTTTCGTTGAGATTATGCCAGGTAAAGATGGTTTACTGCACATTTCTGAGATTGCATGGGAACGTCTGGAAACTATGGATGGTGTCCTTAAAGAAGGTGACAAAATCCAGGTTAAATTATTAGACATTGACAAACAGGGTAAAATGAAACTTTCAAGAAAAGCTTTATTGCCTCGTCCTCCAAAACCGGAAGGTGTCCAGGAAAATAAGCCTGCATAAGGTTCATAATCACAAAAAAAGCCTCACAATTATTTTGTGAGGCTTTTTTTGTGATTATGATTTTATTATTCGTGTTTCAGTGCGTCTATCGGAGCTGATTTGGCTACTTTAACAGATTGTACACTTACCGTTATAATAGCGATGATCAGCGATAAACCAATGGCCAGAGTAAAAGGTACGATTGTAATCCCTACCTTGAATTCAAAACCTGACAGCCATTTACTGATCAGGATATAGGCAATTGGAAATGCAATGAGGTTAGCAATACCTACCAGTTTAATGAAGTCTTTATTGAGCAGTGTTAAAATATTCAGGGTACTTGCACCTAAAACTTTACGGATACTGATTTCCTTTCTTCTTTGTTCCGCCATGAATAATGCCAGGCCCAATAAGCCCAGACAGGAGATGAAAATAGCAAAACCACCAAACCAGTTGGATAGAATTCCTAATAATCTTTCATTTTGGAATTTCTGTTCAAAACTATTATCGACAAACACTCTGTCTACCGGGAAATTAGGGTTGAGGGATTTAAAAACATTGTCAATCTGGTCTGCTGATGTACTGATATTCTGAGCAGGATTCAGTCTGGCAATTACAAATTTGACTCCTTCGATTTGATTGGTGATAAACATAGGCGCAGCCTTATTATAAGGTGACTCCATGACGAAGTCTTTCATGACACCAATTATTGTATAAGACTTATCGTAAATATTTATAATTTGCCCGACAGGTTGTTTGAATCCCATGACTTTGACTGCGGCCTCATTAATTACAATACTGGTGGAATCAGCAGTGAATTTGGAAGAATAGTCCCTGCCGGCCACCATTTCGGCACCTATGGTTCTGGCAAAGTCTTCACCTGCATCACGGTTATTAAACAGCACATCCTCATTTGGACTTTTACCAGGCCAGCTAACATCAAATGTATTGTTTCCGCCTTCATTTATACTTCTGCTAAAATAACTTACTTCTGTCACTGCTCCGGTTTTGAGTAGTCGTTCTTTTAATATAGTTAATTTCTTATGATTGGTAAGGCTTCCCTGTATGGGTATTTGTATTAAACCAGCTTTATTATAACCAATTGGTTTGTTTCTAATGAAATTGAGCTGCTGGTAAATAACTGCAGTACAAATGATTAAACAGGCGGCAAATACGAACTGAAAGACAACTAAAACCTTTCTTGTCGAGAGTGAAGAATTACCCGCAGTACTAAAGCCCTTGAGTACCTTAACGGGTTCAAAAGAGGAGAGGTAAAATGCCGGGTAACTGCCTGCGATAAGACCAGTAATTATCGTCAGGCCAACCAGAACTGCCCAGAATGTCCAGTTTTGGTAGTTGATAACAAGCTCAATGTTGAGTAGGGTGTTAAAATAGGGAAGGCTCATCTCCATTAAAATAAATGCAACCAGCATTCCCATAAAAGAAAGCAAAGTGGATTCTATCAAGAACTGCCCGACCAGTGCAGTTCTTGAAGAGCCGATTGTTTTTCTGACGCCAACTTCTTTAGCTCTTTTTTCTGATCTGGCAGTGGAAAGGTTCATGAAGTTAACACAGGCAATAAGGAGGATACAGAATGCCAGTATGAGAAATATTCTGAGCTGATCTATCTTACCGCCAACTGATTTACCATTTTCAAAGTTACCATACAAATGCCATTTTGATAGAGGATGAAGCAATGCCGTATTGGTTGCATTTTTGATATGATTTCTATAGATATCCCTGATCTGATTATTGGCTTTATCAAAGAAAACATTACTCTGGAGCTGAACTACGGTCAGGCACATGTTGTTACCAAAATTTATTTCCTTTGCCCAGGGATGTTGTTTTAAGAATAAAGACCAGGGCATCAGATAATCAAACTGGATGCTGCTGTTTTTCGGAACATCTTCAATGACTGCTTCAACCTTTAAAACCTCGGTATTCTCTAATTTTACTGTCTTATTGATCGGGTCTTCATCGCCGAACAGGTTTTTTGCCAGTGTTTTGGTTAAAATAACAGAATTGATATTGTTTAAAGCCAGGTTTTGATTTCCTTTAATAACCTTATAATCGAATATCTTCAGAAAAGACGGGTCTGTATAAACGCATTTCTTTTTGAAATTCTTTTCTCCATTACTCAGTAAGGCTTCCTCCGGATATGATGAGCGTGAAGTGTAAGCTACGCCCGGTATTTTACTTTTTACCTCATCGGCCATGCCATTTGGCGTCCATGCCCAGCTAAAAGTTTGTGTATCGGTTTTAGCATTATTATAAATTACATAGGTTTTATCAAAGTTGGTAAACTGTCTGTCATAGCTCCATTCATAAGCTACATAAAGCAGTAATATCATACAGCTGGCTAATCCGATTGCCAGGCCTCCAACATTGATTAGTGTATATCCTTTATTTTTCCAGAGACTGCGTAATGCTATTTTCAGGTCGAGTTTAAACATCTTTTTGGGGTTAATATTTTTTTATGCACGAAGCTAAACGTATGCCATTACCTTTTATGTCCTTTTTTGACAGGATAAACTATGATTTTTGTTCATTGTAAATTTAAAACCGTTCGATAACGGACAGGTGGTGTACATTAGCGTACCGTTTTTCAGGAGATAATTTTAGCCTGTAAATATTAAACAGTCTTGATTAAAGATCGTATAAAGTTTGGAAATTAAAGCGGTATAATTATAGTAAACTATAGCGGTCATTTGTAGTTAATAAAAAAAACCGTCGCCTGCTGTTACTCAGGATACGGTTTTTTTGCGTTTATGTTGAATATTATAGGTCAGATTTTCCGGAAACTCCAACTTCTAATACCAATTTCCCAGTAAATTCTGATTCTAGAAATTTCGAATAAACAGTTCAACTGTGGCTTCCCGAACTCATGGGCTCAAGGGAGAACGTAATGCAAATTATAAGATAAAAGTATATTAATTGATTAAGTGGTAATATTCAGTAAATTATTCTGAATGTTACCGCTTAACGATTTTATATTTTGTAAATGTGTTGTCATAGTTTTGTCACAGAATATTGTTTGGCTTTATATGATCTGGTCTGGAAACTCTTTTTTAAGTATGGAATACATATTGACATCATAATCGGCTCCGTTCCAGTGCATCCACTCTCTGAGCAGACCTTCAAACCTGAATCCGGATTTAAGCAGTATCTTTTCTGAGCCTATATTTCCAGGTAGTGTTTCGGCCTCAATTCTGTTTACCTGTAAATGCTGAAAACCAAATTTTACGACTGCAGAAATGACTTCTGACATGATACCTTTACCCCAGTATGCAGGTTTCAGCGCGTATACTAAAGAGGAGCGATGTCCGGCTTTGTAGCCGCTGTATCCTATAGTGCCGATTAATTCATCTGCCTCTTTGAGTCTGATACCCCATCTGATTGCCGTATTTTTCTCAAAGTTTTCTGCGAAAAGTCTGATGACCGGAAGTATATCCTTAATTTCTTTGAATTTGATGACGGGGAAAAATTCAGTTACACGACTATCAGTGAATAAGTTGAAAAGATCTGTCTGATGGATCGGGGTTATTTCAGTTAAGCTGGTCCGCTGAGTCTCCAGTAAAGGGAACTCCCGAATTATATCGTTCATAGAGAATTATGTTTCTGTTTTTACAATCAATATAGCTTTTATCTCTCTAAATCTACGCTACAGACAGGTTATTTTTTTATATTTACTTCATCAATAATAAACAATTAGAACAATGAAACACCTGATTGCCCCCTCTGTACTCTCTGCTGATTTTGCCAATTTACAACGTGATGTCGAAATGATTAATTCCAGCAAGGCAGATTGGTTTCATGTAGATATTATGGATGGTGTATTTGTACCGAATATTTCCTTTGGTTTTCCTGTGATGGAAGCCATTAAAAAACATGCTGCAAAGCCTTTGGATGTGCATCTGATGATTGTAAATCCGGATCAGTATATAGAACAGTTTGTAGCTGCCGGTGCTGATATGATTACTGTTCATTATGAAGCTTGTGTACATTTAAATAAAACTATTCAGGCAATCCATAAAGCAGGAGCAAAGGCTTGTGTAGCACTGAATCCGCATACACCTGTTGAGTTACTGACTGATATACTGCCAATGCTGGATATGGTATTGATTATGTCTGTAAACCCGGGTTTTGGAGGCCAGCAGTTTATTCCAAATACACTGTTGAAAATCAGAAGACTTAAAGGGATGGCAGCTCTGGTTAATCCGGGATTGCTGATCGAAGTAGATGGTGGGGTAAGTATAAATAATCTGAGTGATCTGCTGGCTGCAGGTGCTGATGTTTTCGTAGCCGGGAACGCTATTTTTGGCGCTGAATCTCCTTTGGAAATGATTGCAGCAATGAAGCTGGAATCTGCTTCATCTGTCAGTAGTATATAAGACCTATTATTTCGGTAGTATATTTCAAAAACCCCAATATTATCTGGATAAAACAATTACATTTACAATAATTAATTAGCATATAAAATGAGACATAATTTTGGAGCCGGCCCCTGTATTTTACCTCAGGAAGTGTTTAGACAGGCGTCGCAAGCCGTTTTAGATTTTAAGGATGGACTTTCTATTTTAGAGATTTCCCATCGTACACCAGAGTTTGAAGCCGTATTAGCTGAAGCTGTTAAATTGGTTAAAGAGTTATTAAATGTACCGGAAGGTTACTCTGTTTTATTTTTACAGGGAGGTGCAAGTCTGCAGTTTGCCATGGTTCCGATGAACCTGCTGAGCGAAGGACAAACAGCAAGTTACCTGGAAACAGGTGTATGGGCAAATAAGGCTATCAAAGAAGTGAAAAACTTTGGTGCTGCCAATGTTGTAGCCTCTTCGAAAGACGCTAACTTTAATTATATTCCTAAAGATTATTCTATTCCTGCAGACAGTACTTATTTCCATTGCACTTCGAATAACACGATTTATGGAACTGAAATGTTCAGTCTGCCTGATACTAAAGTACCGGTTGTATGTGATATGTCATCTGATATTATGAGCAGAGTGATAGACGTTTCAAAATATGATCTGATCTATGCTGGTGCACAGAAAAATATCGGCCCTGCCGGTTCTACTTTAGTAATCGTTAAAGATGAGATTTTAGGTAAAACAACCAATAAAATCCCTTCTATGTTAGATTATAAAGTACATATTGAAGGCGGTTCAATGTATAATACTCCTCCTGTTTTTGCTATATATGTAGCTATGCTGAATCTGAGATGGTTAAAATCAAAGGGTGGTGTTGCAGAGATAGAAAAAGAAAATAATGCCAAAGCACATGCTTTATATGCTGAAATAGATAGAAATCCACTCTTTAAAGGTACTGCCGCAGTAGAGGACCGTTCAAGAATGAATATCTGTTTTGTAATGGAAAATCCTGAACTGGAGAAACCATTCCTGAAATTTGCAGAAGAAAACGACATTGAAGGCCTGAAAGGACATAGAAGTGTCGGCGGATTCAGAGCTTCTATTTATAATGCTTTACCAATTACAAGTGTTCACAGACTAGTGGAATTAATGCAGGTTTTTGCAGAGAAACACCAAAAATAAAATTTAATGATTAAGATACTTGCAAACGATGGGATTGATCCTATCGGAAAACGATTATTAGAAGAAGCCGGTTTTATTGTAGATACGGAAACTGTTGCTCAGGATAAACTGATTGAAGCACTGCAAAACTATGATGCCATTACTGTCAGAAGCGCAACTAAAGTTCGCAAAGATGTAATTGACGCCTGCCCGGGTTTGAAACTGATTGGCAGAGGTGGAGTAGGGATGGACAATATTGATGTAGACTATGCCAGAGCGCAGGGACGTGCAGTTGTGAATACACCTGCTGCATCTTCTTTGTCAGTTGCTGAACTGGTATTTGCTCACTTGTTTACCGGTATCCGTTTCTTACAGGATGCCAACCGTAAAATGCCTGTGGAAGGTGCTGTTAGTTTTAATAAGCTGAAAAAGGATTACGCTAAAGGTATTGAGCTGCGTGGTAAAACTCTGGGTATTATTGGCTTTGGCAGAATAGGAAGAGAAACAGCTACAGTGGCTTTGGGTCTTGGAATGAATGTACTGGCATATGATCTTTATCCTTTTGATGGTAAACTGACTTTGAAATTCCAGGGTGATTTAAGTCTGGATATTCCTGTTAAAACAGTGAGCCTGGAAGAAGTGATTAAAAACAGTGATTTCATTACTTTACATACGCCTTTTGCTGATCGTCCGATATTAGGCGCAGCAGAATTTGACCAGATGAAACCTGGTGTGGGTATCGTAAACTGTTCAAGAGGTGGTACCATTGATGAACCAGCATTAATTAATGCGCTTGACAGTGGTAAAGTTGCTTTTGCCGGACTGGATGTGTTCGATAATGAACCGACTCCGCTGGAAGCTATTTTAAAGCATCCGAAAATTTCTTTGACTCCACATATAGGTGCAGCAACCAATGAAGCACAGGAGCGTATTGGTGAAGAATTAGCCTCACTGATTATAGCACATTTTAAAAATTAAGCGGCTATTATACTGATGAAACCATCATGTGCAGCAGGGTATAAACCGAAGTGAATATAATCCGGTAGCATATGATAGTTTCATTGCCGTTAAAAGTCAATTATATACTAATGAAAATAAGTTAAATGGTTTGGGATTTGATTATATTCGGTCCCAAACCAAATAACATCTATTTCATGCCTTTAGTAAAGCCATTTTCAGCGCTTATTCCTGCTGCACATTTGCAGTCTTCAGTGGTTACTAGACCGCTGGAATATTATAGTACAGGTGAGGCAAAATTAATTGCCTCAGAAAATAATTACAGTTTCCTTCATTTAATCAGTCCGGCACTTGATCATGCTTATTTGCGTGACATGAACCAGGATCTTGTCTTTCGCAAAATCGCTGAAAACTTTGATACTTTTGTAAACGGAAAAGTATTGATTCCTGTAAACCGCTCTTGTTATTATATTTATCAGGTGCATCATAATGGGTTTACACAGACTGGTTTATGGACTTTAAGTGATGTACGGAGTTATCTTGATGGCAGCATTAAAAAACATGAATTAACAGTAGAAAGAAGAGAAAAACTACTGGCTGATTATTTACAGAATACAGGCCTGGATGCTAACCCGGTACTGATCACTTATCATCCTGTGGAAGCAATTGAAACGATCACCCAAAAATATATTAAGGAATTACCGGTGATTGATTTTGTCTTTACTGACCTGACTGTACATAAAGTATGGCTGATTGATGATCAGAAAGATATAGACTTGATTACTCAGGAAATTGAAGGGATTGATGCTGTTTATATTGCTGATGGTCATCATCGTGCGGCAGCAATGTCAAAAATGGATTACTTTTCTACTGTATTTATGAATACTGATGAGATCAGGGTATTGCAGTTTAACCGCCTGGTTAGAGATCTGAATGGCCTGAGTGTAAAGGATTTTCTTGCCCGGCTGACTGATAGTTTTACTATTGAAAAATCAGATAAAGCGGTAGATCCTGAACAGTTGCATCAGATAGGAATGTACCTGGACGCACAATGGTATGTATTATATCCTAAACCTCATACTTATGATGCTAATGATCCTGTAGAGTTACTGGACGTAAGTATCCTTCAAAATCAGCTGTTAGGACCGGTGCTGGGAATTGATGATCCGCGTACCAATGCAAGAATTACTTTTGAAGGTGGTATTACAGCTTTATCGGAGATCCGGAAAATGGTAGATAACAGTCTTTATGCTGTTGCATTTACCTTATATGCGGTTTCAGTGGAGCAGATTATCAATGTAGCGGATGCGAATAAAGTTATGCCACCGAAATCTACATGGATAGAACCTAAGTTTCTGGTTGGGATACTGACTAATTATTGTATGCATACTGAAAAGTCAGAACCTGCTTAGCTGGTTCTGACTTTTTTACGGGCTCTGCTGTAGAAGAAAATTATAGCGGCAATGATAATCAATGCTGCAAAGATGATGGTATAGGTTTCCTTTTTCTCTTTTGCAGCGATATCTATTGTTTTTGCTTTAAGTTCCTCATTCTGATCCTGCAGTTTTTTTATCGTAAGCATGTAAGCTTCAATTCTTTTTGCGGTATTGTTAGCGTTGCTGTGAACCTGCTGTACTTCCTGGTCTTTATAATTCATCAGTACCTTAAGTTCTCTGAAAATATTATTGTCATTCAGAATAATACTGCGTAAAATCTCATTGGAGTTCTTCAGGTCGTTTTTTGTCTGTAAACCAAAAATTCCTGTTCTTGCACTGAGACTTAAATCGTACTGCCCGAATCTGGCACTCCGCTCTGCGAGTAAGCTGTTTATTTTTAATCTTTGTACCTGGTAAGCAGAAGTGTCATTTTGTACAGCCAGAACGTTAATAGTGGTGCTTAAACAAATAAGTAGGAGGAGAGATCTAATCATAGTATTGTATTTTAAGAAATAAAGCAAAATCCATGCCTTATCGTCATTCAGACGGGTTCAGAGAAAAGAAGGTCAGGGGTGAAACTGAATACGGACAATGTCTCCCAGGTGTAAACCCAGCAGCCCGCTTGCTTTACCTTTGTTAATTGCAATTTCCAGATGATTACTAATGCCAAAGAGACACAGTTTCTCTCCTTCAGAAACCTCATTGTAATGCCAGCTTAACTGGGTAATAGTTTCACTTTTCCGGAAGAACAGCGTGAAATCACGGTTTCTCTGAATTTTGGTAAATAATTCTTTAGTGATATTGGTGATCACGTTGCAGAAAGTATCTATATAAATTACACTCCCTCTTATCATGTCTTTTTCAATGACCGGGTTCAGCAACATCTTTTCTTCAACACTTTCTGTAGGTAAACCTATGTCTTTCAGCTTTCCACCTTTGGCTAAGTGAATTGCTGCTTTAACAAAAATATCAACCAGCGGAAAGTGAAGATATTTCAGATCCTGCATAATATTCAGCTCTACAATTTCGTCTGGTTTACCGTCAAACAGTAAAGAAAAAATTCCATTATCTGCACCAACAAAATAATGATCATGATATTTTAATCCGATATATTTTGTGTTTTCACTGAAGACAGAATCTATACCTATCAGATGTACAGTACCTTTAGGGAAATAATGATAAACATTCTTTAAAACAAAGGCAGCATACGAAATATTGAAGGAAGGAACTTCGTGGGTTATATCAACAATAGTAGCTGTAGGTAAGATTGTCAGTATACTGCCTTTCAGTGCAGCCTGATAAAAATCTTTGGATCCTAAATCTGTTGTTAAAGTGATAATGGCCATTAAAAATTGAATATTTATTCTTATTCTTGCGTATGCGGTAAAGCGCTACAAATATTCAACTTTTATATCAAAATATACACTCCTATCTAAAAAACAATATTTTGAACGAACTTAAGCTAACATTAGAAACAGTAGATCCGGTACAATTCTGGGGTGCAAACAACGAGCATTACGAGTTGATCAAACACGCATTTCCTAAACTGAAAGTTGTTGCCAGAGGCAACGAAGTGAAGGTGTTAGGTGATGAAGGTGAGCAGAAACTCTTTGAAAAAAAGTTCGGTAAACTTGTAGGACATCTTGAACAATATGGTTCATTAAGTCCGGGGGATATAGAATCGATTTTAACCTTTAAATATAATCCTGATTCCTATGGTGCTGATGCTGCACCGGAAAAAGTCAATGGTACAGGTGGAGGAGGTGAAGTTATCGTATTTGGTAATAACGGGATGATGATCAAAGCCAGAACTGCTAATCAGCGGAAGATGGTGGATAGTATTGTCAAAAACGATGTGCTTTTTGCGATTGGCCCAGCCGGTACGGGTAAGACGTACACGGCGGTAGCACTTGCTGTCAGGGCATTGAAAAATAAGGAGATTAAAAGAATTATCCTGACCAGACCTGCAGTAGAAGCGGGGGAAAGCTTAGGTTTTTTACCTGGTGATCTAAAGGAAAAGGTAGATCCTTATCTTCGTCCTTTATATGATGCACTTGATGATATGATCCCGGCAGAAAAGCTGAAATTATATCTGGAGAACCGGACTATTGAGATTGCACCGCTTGCTTTTATGCGCGGAAGAACGCTGGATAATTGTTTCGTAATTTTGGATGAAGCACAAAATTCAACAGATTTGCAGCTTAAGATGTTCTTAACCCGTATGGGCCCCTCAGCGAAGTTTATCGTAACCGGTGATGTTACACAGATTGATTTACCTAAAAAACAGATGTCTGGTTTGCATAATGCTTTGCGTATCCTGGATGATATCCCTGGTATTGATATTATTTATCTTACCGGAGAAGATGTAGTGAGACATAAGCTGGTGAAAAGGATATTGAAAGCATACGGAGATATACAGTAATTTTTAAACAATAATTGATGTGATCCATCAACAACATGAAAGCAATAAAAGAAACAAATTTTAATTTTCCTAAACAGAGTAGTTTTTACAAGGGTAAGGTGCGTGATGTATATACTATTGATCATCGTTTGATGGCTATGGTTGTAACTGACAGGATTTCTGCATTTGATGTGGTTTTACCTGAAGCAATTCCCTTCAAAGGTCAGGTATTGAATCAGATTGGAGCAAAATTTTTAAAGGCAACTGCCGATATCGTTCAGAACTGGGTGATTGCAGTGCCTGATGAGATGGTTACTATCGGTCGGATCTGTGAACCTTTTAAAGTCGAAATGGTAATCAGAGGATATCTTGCCGGTCATGCCTGGAGAGAATATAGTGCGGGTAAAAGAAGTGTATGCGGTGTGGCTCTTCCTGATGGTTTAAAGGAAAATGATAAATTACCTCATCCAATCATTACGCCTACGACAAAAGCGTCTGTAGGGCATGATGAGGATATTTCAAGAGAAGATATTCTGGCGAAAGGTATTGTTTCTATTGTTGATTATGATCAATTGGAAAAGTATACTTATGCCTTGTATAAAAGAGGAGCAGAAATGGCTGCTGAGCGCGGACTGATCCTGGTTGATACTAAATATGAGTTTGGTAAGTCTGGTGATGAAATCTATCTGATTGATGAAATTCATACACCTGATTCTTCACGTTATTTTTATGCTGAAGGTTATGAGGCCCGTCAGGCAGAAAATACTCCTCAGAAACAGCTTTCAAAAGAATTTGTACGTAAATGGTTAATCGAAAATGGATTTCAGGGTAAAGATGGACAGGTTGTTCCAAAAATGACGCCTGAAATTATTGCTTCTATCTCTGAACGCTATATTGAACTGTATGAGCAGATCACTGGTGATCAGTTTGTAAAGAATGAGCAGGATGATATTCTGAACAGAATAGAGAAAAATGTTTTAGGGAGTCTGGATACACTTTTATCAAATTAAATACTTAATTTGTTATATTAAAAAAGGGGGATGTTATGAAATTTTCAGTAGATAAACACGAAAAGTATGTCGCAATCAAGCTTGATGAGATTAAGCTGACTGCTGATAATGCGCCCAGATTGAAATCTGAATTCATTTTATTGAACGCTGAGGGATATTGTAATATCGTTTTGGACTTGTCGATGGTAAATGACTGTGATGATTCTCAGGATCTGAGCTGTCTTTTAGTCGGTGACAGACTCTGCAAAAAGGCGAATGGATTGTTCCTGGTTACGGGAGTGACAAAATGTATCGCCAAATTGCTTGAGATGTCTTCTATAGACCAGTCACTGAACATCGTTGGCAACCTTGATGAGGCTGAAGATTTAATCTTCATGGAAGAAATAGAGAAGGAATTACTAGGGAGCTTTGATCAGGAAAATTAATGAAGTTTGAGGTTACCATTTTAGGCAGTAGTTCTGCTACCCCAGTATTTAATAGAAATCCAACAGCACAGCTTTTAAATTGTAAAGATAAGTTTTACCTGATTGATTGCGGAGAGGGTACTCAGCAGCAGTTAATCAGATTTGGTCTCAAGGCCAGTAAAATTGATGTAGCTTTTATTAGTCATCTTCATGGTGACCATTATTTTGGCCTGGTGGGTTTACTCTCCACGATGAATCTTAATGGCCGTATCAAACCTTTCCAGATTTTTGCTCCGGCAGCACTGATGGAAATTCTGGAGATTCAATTCAGGTATTCTGAAACTAATCTCCGGTTTGAAATCGATTTTTGTCCAATTACAGCTGATGAACCCAGAATTATTTTCCAGAATCAGGATATGACAGTGGAAACGATTATTCTGAATCACAGAATCCCATGTACTGGATTTAAGTTTACAGAGAAGAAACGATTGCGAAAGGTCCTGGTAGAGAAACTGGAAAAAGATAATGTAGCACCGGAGTATTATCAGTTGCTTAAAAAAGGAATGGATCTGACACTTCCGGACGGACGTGTTCTAATGAATGAAGAGTATACTATAGATTCTGATGAGCCTAAAAGTTATTGCTATTGCTCGGATACAATGGCTGATGGCAGTTATCTGGATAGTATACGGAATTGTACCATGTTATATCATGAAGCTACTTTTATGGACGATATGATTGAACGGGCAAATGTAACACACCATACGACGGCTTTACAGGCGGGTAGGGTGGCAAAAGATGTTGGGGCTGGTAAGTTGCTTATTGGTCACTTTTCTTCACGATATAAAACGTTATTGCCGTTGCTGGAGGAGGCTCAGGGGGTGTTTGCAAATACGGAGCTGGCCCTCGAAGGAATTACATTCACCGTTTAGCGGGTTCTAAGGGAAATAATAAATAAAGAAGGGTTTACAGACGACGTTCATGAATTATGAACAATGTCTGTAAACCCTTCTTTATTTATTATTTATCTGTAAAAATTAGTAAAGGTTCATTCATCTGGGCATGATGCAGATAGCGATTTTGTTATTGATATGGTTTTTTCCTCACTGAGTATTGTATGTAGTCTTTTGTGTGGTAACTCAAAACTATCAATACTTACAATGCTCTTTTTACTTTTTAACTGGGAACTTGGGTTATTTACTTAATTTTGCACCTGAAAATATATAGCGTATGACAACACAGGAATTCATTACTGCAGCATTTCTCGAAGACGTGGGGAGCGGCGATTACTCTACACTGGCATCCTTGCCAGCAGATGCTAAAGGTAAAGCAATACTCAAAATAAAAGAAAAAGGCATATTGGCAGGTATGCAGGTGGCGCAGGATATTTTCCATCATCTGGAAGAAGATGCAAAATTCACCATCTATAAAAAAGATGGCGATGCTGTAAATAATGGCGAAACCGCGTTTACAGTTGAAGCCAGTGTACATACCATATTAAAAGCAGAAAGACTGGTGCTTAACTGCATGCAACGCATGAGCGGCATCGCAACGCTTACCAATAAGTACGCTGATAAAATAAAAGACTACAAAACCAAAATACTCGATACCCGCAAAACCACGCCGCTGTTCCGCGAATACGAAAAGCAGGCCGTGCGCATTGGCGGCGGTTACAATCTTCGCATGGGCTTGTACGATATGATTATGCTGAAGGACAACCACATCGATTTTTGTGGTGGCATAGAGAAGGCCATACAGAAAACCAACAAGTACCTTGAGGCCAACAAGCTCAACCTGAAAATAGAGATCGAGACCCGTAACCTCGATGATGTACGCCGTGTGCTTGCTGTGGGCAATGTACACCGCATAATGCTCGATAACTGCTCGCCGGAGCTATTGGAAGAAGCAATTGAGCTAATTGACGGTAAGTACGAGACCGAGGCGTCTGGTGGTATCAATCTCGATAACATTATCTCCTATGCCCGTACTGGTGTTGATTATGTCTCAATAGGCGCTATCACAAATCGTGCTGTGAGCATGGACCTTAGTTTAAAAGCACATCAAGTATAACGCAAATATTATCGCGGTTGTTATTATCTCCCTGTCAGTAATCCTAATATGGATGTCTTCTTTATGACCGCATGCCTTTGGCATGTCATCAACAATACAGAAAATTGATATAATTTTGGCCTCACTGAGCATTGTATGGCAGTTTTTTTGTGATAATTCAAAACTCTCAATATTTACAATGCTCTTTTTTATTCTTTAACTGACAACTTGGGTTAGTTAATTGGGTTAAATGTTTGTTAAGCTGAAACAATTAAGGTGTAATTCCGTTAAGCTAAAATGTCAGAAAACTCTCCCTACAAAAATGATATTCCAGATACCCCACTCTTAAGATGGGTTTCCAGACTCTCTTTTCTCATGGACGAACAATTCAGTATTCCCGGGACAAAGTTTAGATTTGGTTTAGATCCTCTTATCAACCTGATTCCGTTTGGAGGAGATATAGCTGGTTTTGCAGTCTCAGGAGGATTGGTATTAGCAATGGCCAGCAAAGGGCTGACCAGTAAAATTGTTGTATTAATGTGCATCAATATTTTATTGGACAGTACAATTGGAGCAATCCCCGGAATTGGACAAGTCTGGGATTTTTTCTTTAAATCCAATACAAGGAACATGCGCCTGATGCAGGAATACTACCGGGAAGGCAAACATCAGGGAAGCGGAAAAAATACTATCGTACTTGCCCTGGTAATTCTTTCTCTGATCTTTATCCTGCTGATTGCAATCCTATGGGCATTGGCAGCATGGTTAATCAGCTGGTTTTAATACAAGCTAAATGCTAAATGAAATGAGCATAAAACAGAAAAGGTAATACAATTATTGTATTACCTTTTCTGTTTTATGCTATGTTTTTATTGTTACTTATCTTGTTTAGAACCACCTCCAAATACGGAGAAGTGTACGTAACGTTTAGGGTTAGCCTTCAGGTCAATTAAAAGATTATCCAGATTCTTAGAAGCATTATTCAGATTATCATACATTTTGGTATCATTAATTAGTAAACCTAAACTTCCTTTGCCTTCATTTACTTTACTTACTATTCCCTGCAGATCTGAAACGGCTTTGTTTGCGTTGTCTATCGTTTGTTTAAAGTTGGCAGCTGCCACCTGATCTGTGATCTTGTTGATATTACTCAGGATCGCATTGATCTTCTCATTGTTGTTTTTCAGATTACCTGAGATTGACTCTGCATTTGCAAGAATTGCCGCAATTCTTTTACTCTCTGAACCAACTAATCCATCAACCTTTTTTGAAGTACCTTCCAGTGAAGTCAGCGTAGCAGCAATACTGTTGAAACTCTTATTCACATTTTTCTGGAAGTCAGGATTAAGGATCGAATTCACACTGGTAAGAATAGAATCCATCTTACCGATAATCAATTCAGCTTTCTTCTGAACAGGCTGAACTGTCTCCATCAGACCTTTTTCTACATTTGAATTTAACGTATCACCATCCTGCGCATAATCTTTACCTGTACCCAAAGACATTACAATAGCTTTGCTACCCAACAGATCCGTGCTTTCCAGTCTCGCTATACTTGTTTTTGGAATATCATATTTACCCTTTATTTTTAAAGTAGCCAGAATTGTACCATTAGGCTGTAAAACAAGTTTATCTACACGGCCAATCTGAAAACCATTAATCAACACGGGCTTGGATATTGCAAGACCATCCACACGTGTGTATCTTGCATATAATAATGTCTCGCTTGAAAATAGAGAATTACCCTTCAGAAAGTTATATCCAATAATTAATGCGGCAATAGAAAAGGCTGCTAATATGCCTACTTTGGTTTCGTTTGTTATTTTCACTTATTAGTATTTTTAACTTAATTTATTTCTGTTTCTTTTTTGTAGGTCTTCACAGCCTTGAAGATTGCATTCACAATTTCAGATTGTCCGCGTGCAGAATTTATATAATCTTCTTCGGCAGGATTGGAAATAAATCCAATCTCTGTTAATACAGCAGGCTGGCCGCATCGTTGTAAGATTAAAATTCCCTGTTCTTTAACACCCCTGTCAAATCTCTTGTTATCACGGGTATAATTGTTTTGTATTAACCGGGCCAGCTTTAAGCTTTTGTCCCTGTATATATTTTTAAACAAAGATAGTATAATAAATGTTTCGGGATCCTTAGGATCGTATCCATCATAATTTTTTTTATAATCCTTTTCCAGACTTATATCTGCATTTTCCCTTAATGCACCATCCTGCTCATTCAAACGGTGACTACCGGCAACAAAAGTTTCTGCTCCACTGGTAGTTTTATTCTTAACATAACCATAGGTAGGGGTTCTCTTCCCGCGACGGGTAGTATATCCTGTAACAACTTTTCTGTCTGGCATTGAGTTACAATGGATAGAAATAAACAAATCTGCCTTCGCCGCTGTAGCAATTTCAGGTCTGCGATATAGTGATACGTCTATATCGGATTTTCTGGTATAGACTATTTTTACTTCCGGCATTTCTTCTTCAAATTTCCGCCCTAATTTTAAAGCAACCTGCAGCGTTACATTTTTCTCTAAAGAATAACTCCCTGCTGCCCCTGGTTTGTCACCACCATGGCCGGCATCAATAACTATGGTTTTTACTTTATATCCCTGAGATAAGGCAGCCTCTGAACTGAATAATAAAAAAATAGCGCATAAGAATACATTTCTCTTCAATCTCATTTAAATCTTTTTAATGACCGGTACCTGCCTGATTTTAGAAATTTATTCAGGTACTATTATCCGTTAATTATAGCTTATTTGCGCACAAAGATAGTATAATATAATTTTTAGTACAGAATTGGTGCCAGGTCTTTGAAAATGTTTGAACCGAAGCTTTATCCTCTGACGTTACACCTGATTTATATAGGCTGATTTATCCCGCTGATTTTAAATATTTATATTGTTCAATCGGCTGTTAATCATTGGATTGTGGTGTTGTTAGGAAATATTTTTGAGCAAAATAGCATTTGCCCCCGGCAATGCTATATTTTTCGCTAATTTTGGACGTTTTGGGTTAAAACACTTTGCATTTACTACATTCACACAAGAATTTGAAATTTTTACGAACTATCCTCTTACTGAATTCTATCGTTTTACTGGTATCAGCCGGTCACTCTGCTTTTGCCTTTGAAAATTTTTCTGCACGTCAGATACTACAACAGGATACAACAAAAAAAGATCTTTCTAAAATTAAAGCAAATGCAGGAGCTAAAGGACAGTTACTGCCACAACAGGATACAACTAAAAGAGATACAACCAAAACTAAAGTTAAAATAGGTGGTAAAAATAACCTGGTCAAAGAAGGTGATGAAAAAATAGAATATTCTGCAGTCGATTCTACAAAGTATAGTAAGGATAAAAGTATTATCTATCTGTACGGAAAAGCCAGGGTCATTTATCAGTCTTTTGAACTGGATGCTGATTATATTACTTATAATTCCAAAACGAATACTGTTTTTGCCAGCGGAAGAAAAGATCATAAAGGAAAATATATTGGCAAACCCATTTTTAAAATGGAGAAGCAGGGGTCATCAGTTGCAGATTCACTATTCTACAATACCAAATCAGGGAAAGGAACAGTCTTTAATACCTTCACAGAACAGGAGGGAGGATTCTTTTCCGGTGGACAGAGTAAAAGACAGCCGGATAATGAAATCCACGTAAAAGGAATGACTTATAGTACCTGTAATCTTCCGCATCCCCATTTCGGAATTTTTATTACCAAAGGTATTGTTACCGATAAACAAATTATTACCGGACCTGTTTACCTGAAAATTGAAGATATACCTCTGCCTTTAGGTTTACCATTTGCATTCTTTCCAAAACCCAATAAACGAAACTCAGGTGTAATTATACCAAGTGTCGGAGATGATTATACCAGGGGATTCTTTTTCAGAGACGGGGGATATTATTTCAATCTGAATGATTACTGGGACGCAAAATTACTGGGAACCATTTATACCCGAGGTTCATATGGTTTGTCCGTAACTTCAAACTATGTCAAACGTTATAAGTATAATGGTAGTCTGAAGTTTGATTATGCCAATAACCGCTATGGCCTGGAGGGTACGCCTGAATATGCACCTAAAAAGGATTATAGTATACAATGGGTTCACTCGCAAAATGCAAACGCACACCCGGGAACAAACTTTGGAGCCAGCGTAAATATCAAAACCAGTGGATATAATACACGTACTGCGGGTAGTAATACTTATAATTTTAATCAGATAACTGAAAACGCACTTTCATCCAGTGTGAGTTACGGAAGAACACTGGCTGACGGGAAAGTTACCTTTTCAGCTGCAGCAAGACATAACCAGAATACCCGGTCCAAAACTGTAGATATCACTTTGCCGGATATTGCTTTAGGTGTACAAACATTTAGTCCGTTTGATTCAAAAAACAGATTGGGTGAGCAAAAATGGTATCAGAAAATTACTGTTGGTTATTCAATGGTAGCCTCAAACTCTATTTCCACTTCTGATAGTCTCCTTTTTACCAAAAAAGCAATTGACAGATTGAAAAACGGATTTAGTCATACTATTCCTGTGAGTATCAACTTTACAGCATTAAAATATTTCAACTTTTCTGCGGGAGGAACTTACCTGGAGAAGTGGCAATTTCAGTCTGTCAGACAAACTGCAATCAGAGGAATATTACAGAATGGTATTGTCCAGCCATATAAAACAGTTATCGATACTGTTCAGGGATTCAACCGTTCCGGTGAATACAGTATCAACATGGGGGTGTCAACCAAGATTTACAATACACTGCAGTTTAAGAAACTGGGAAATTTAAAAGCTTTACGTTTAGTAATGACTCCTAATGCGAACTTTAGTTACCGCCCGGATTTCTCTGATCCGTCAAAAGGAAACTTTAAGATTTTAAGATATCAGGATGGTACACCTGTATATGATGATGTTTATAAAAGAGATAAACGTTATTCTATCCATGATGGAACATTATTTGGTGGCCCGGGGGAAGGAAGAAATGCGAGTATCAGCTTTGGTCTGGATAATACACTGGAAGCAAAAGTGTTCTCAAAAAAAGATACAACCGGTACAGGAATGAAGAAGATTCCTATTATTCAGGGTTTAGGCTTTAATGGTTCCTACAACTTTCTTGCACCCTCGTTTAAGTTATCTGATCTGAGTTTCAGTGGTCGTTCCCAATTCACAGATAAATTTGGTATTACTTATGATGGTTCATTTACGCCTTATGCAACAAGAGATACTTTTAATGTTGCCGGACAGTTCGTTGACAGGCTTTTAGTTGACAGATATGTACTCCCAAGATTAACCAGATTTAGTCTTTCGTTCGGTTATAGCTTAAATGCTGATGCCTTTAAAAAGCGTAACGAAAATCTTGATAAAACAACTAAAAAAGCTGTTACTAATGGGATGACACCAGAGCAGGCGGCACAATTAGCTGAGGTTAGCAGTGATCCCAATGCATTTGTTGATTTTAAAATTCCATGGAATTTTACCTTTTCTTATCGTTTTGATTATAGTAAGCAAAGAAATGGATTATTGCCAACTACAACTAATACATTGAACTTTAACGGCGATTTTAACGTTACTCCTAAATGGAAAGTACAATTTACTTCGGGTTATGACTTTAAAAGCAATGGTTTATCACCAACTTCATTCGCTATATACAGAGATTTGCACTGCTGGGATATGAGTATCAACTGGATTCCAATCGGGCCATACCGGAGTTATAACTTAACAATTAAGGTGAAGGCATCTATATTGCAGGATTTGAAATTGAGCAAGCAACAAGCTTATTACACACGTTTTTAACGAATTTTTATGTTAGCTGAGATTATTACAATAGGCGATGAAATACTAATCGGCCAGATTGTGGATACTAATTCTGCATGGATGGCTAAAGAACTAAACGCTGCGGGTATTAAAGTTAAGCAGATAACCTCTGTTTCTGATGATGCTGATCATATTACTGAAGCACTGAGCCAGGCAGAGAAAAGAGCTGAGATTATCCTGATAACCGGCGGATTAGGACCTACCAAAGACGATATTACTAAGTATACACTAGCTAAGTACTTTAATATGGGAATGCGCCGGGATGCCGCGGTACTGGCTCATGTTGAGGAAATTTTCAAAAGGTTTAACCGTCCGATGATTGAATCTAACAGGAAACAGGCGGATGTACCGGATGGCTGTACGGTGATTCAGAATGCTAATGGTACTGCACCATGTATGTGGTTTGACCATAACGGGACAATTATTGTTTCAATGCCGGGAGTTCCTTTTGAAATGATGTACCTGATGGAAGATGAAATCATTCCAAGACTCAAAAAGAAATTTGAACTACCTTTTATTTACCATAAAACCATACTTACCGCAAATATTGGTGAATCCTTTTTAGCACAGGAAATTGAAGAGATTGAAGATAGTTTGCCTTCTTCGATCAAACTGGCTTATTTACCCAAATTAGGACAGGTAAGATTGAGATTAAGTACTTCCGGCACTGATGAAGCTCAGCTAAAAGCTGATGTGGAGGTTTATGCACAGCAGATTATTAAAAAGGTAAAGCCTTATATCGTTGCAGAAGAAGATATCGCAATCGAGAAAGCAATTCTGGATATAATGAAAGAGAAAGGATTTACCCTTTCTACTTCCGAAAGCTGTACCGGTGGTTATATAGCTCACCTGATTACCCAGCATCCGGGTTGTTCGGCAGTTTTTGCCGGTGGTGCGGTGGCCTATTCTTACGAATTGAAAGAATTAGTAGGAGTGACGGATGAAACTCTGGCAAAATATGGAGCAGTTAGTGAACAAACTGTAAAAGAAATGGCTTTGGGTGCAATTACAAATTTTAAAACTGACTATAGTGTAGCTGTCAGCGGGATTGCAGGTCCGGATGGTGGAACACCTGATAAGCCTGTCGGAACTGTCTGGATAGCAGTGGCAAACAAACATAAAGTTGTTGCCAAACTCTTCACTTTCGGGAACAAAAGAGCCCAGAATATAGAGCGTTCGGCCATTGCTGCATTGACAATGATTTTGAATCTGCTGAAAGAAGATAGCAATTAAGTGTAAAAAAGCCTTACTTTTGTATTCGATAGGAAATACCAAATTTACTGTAAACTAAATGGCACAATACGAATTATTATTACCTAAAATGGGAGAAAGTGTTGCAGAAGCAACCGTCATCAAATGGTTAAAACAACCTGGTGATATGATCAGTTTGGATGATACCCTGTTAGAAATCGCAACGGATAAAGTTGATTCAGAAGTTCCATCGCCGGTGGCCGGAAAACTGATTAAACAATTATATAAGGAAGATGATGTAGTTCAGGTTGGTGCTGTAATTGCACTGATCGAAACTGATGCTGCCGAAAGTAAATCTGCAGCAACTGAAGAAAAACCAGCAGTTGCGGCACAAGCTCCAATTGCTGAGGTAGCTGCAGTTATTCCCGGTACAGAACAATTAAATGATGCTCCTGTACCTACTGAAGTTACAGCGGGATCTGATCGTTTCTATTCTCCGTTAGTAAAGAGTATAGCTGCTCAGGAGCAAATAAGTGTAACAGAACTGGATCAGATTACAGGCAGCGGCGCAGATGGTCGCCTGACTAAGGATGATCTGTTAAATTATATTCAGAATGGTCGTAAGAGTACAGGTGCAGTATTGGCTAACCGTGTTCAAAATCAACCTGCAGCAGAAGCACCTGCAAATAATACTCCGGTAGCGGCACCAGTTGCAGCTGCAAAATCTGGCAGTGCACAACCTGTAGTTAGTGTAAGCGGAGCTGATGAAATCATTGAAATGGACCGTATGGGTAAGATCATTGCTGATCACATGGTGATGAGTAAGCAGACTTCTGCTCACGTAACTTCATTTGTTGAAGCTGATGTGACCAATATGGTGTTATGGAGAGAGAGAGTAAAGAAAAACTTTGAGAAAAGAGAGAACGAAAAGATCACCTTTACACCAATCTTTATTGAAGCAGTATCAAAAGCCATTAAAGATTTCCCTATGATCAATGTTTCTGTGAACGGAACCAAAATCATTAAGAAGAAAGATATCAATATCGGTATGGCTGCTGCATTACCAAGCGGTAACCTGATTGTTCCGGTAATTAAAAATGCTGACCAGCTGAATCTGGTAGGGTTGACTAAATCAGTGAATGATCTGGCTAATCGTGCCCGTGGTTCTAAATTGAAACCAGACGAAACACAAGGTGGTACATTCACCCTGACCAATGTTGGATCATTCGGAAATGTAATGGGAACACCAATTATTAATCAGCCTCAGGTAGCCATTCTTGCTGTAGGAACAATCAAGAAAAAACCAGCAGTTCTGGAAACAGAATATGGCGATGTAATAGCTATCCGTCATATGATGTTCCTGTCGTTGTCTTATGACCACAGGGTTGTTAATGGGGCATTAGGTGGTACTTTTGTACGCCGTGTTGCAGATTACCTGGAAAACTGGGATATTAACAGAGAAATCTAATTATAAAATAATAATGAAAAAGGGCATCCGGTTTAAGGATGCCCTTTTTTTATGCACTGTTTTTTACCTGACTCAGTCTGAAATACTGCCCGTCAATATATAACTCAGGATCTATCTCTCTGTGTTTTAGTTTGAAATTAGCTGCATCGTAATGCGCTATACCGTCTAAAGCCCGGATAGCTGCTATGCTTCGTTTTCCAAAGCTATCAGCTTCAATTAATGCTAATAAATTCTTGTCATCTTTTTCAAAATCAGTTTTGGTAATTACTTTTTCTGCCAATAGGTGTCTGAGGATCTCTGTTAGTTTCTCATTGGCATAAACATGTTCTTTTTTACCAAAATACTCCTGATTCAAAATCTGATATTTTTCCTGAATCCAGAGGGCCTTTTCAACCGAAGTCATCATGATTCTACCATTATGAATTATCAGCGTTGCGATAAAATGCTGAACATCATCCATGCTGATAAAACCAGCGTAAAATAAATCTCTGATTGCATAATCAATCCGGTCCGCGCAAAGATTGGGAAGAGGCTGTTCCAGGATTTGAAAATCCTTTCCCAATAAATCCGTTAGCGTGTATCCATGTCTTTTTAAGATGTCAGGAATCTCTGATCTGCTTAAAATACTTTGATAAATTCCTTCGTGGTAATCTTCTTCCTGATTTTCAAAAATATAGTCTATCACATGAGAGAATGCAGTATGTGAAATATCATGAAGTAATCCTGCTACCTGCTCGATTTCCGTTCCACCTAACATTTTAATCAATATCAGAACCCCAACAGAATGCTCATATCTCGTTAACGTTAACGCTGGGTTAACCAGAAATATTCCACCTCCCTGATGAATATTTTTCAATCTTTCCACAGGCTTACTGTTGATGAGCTCTTTTATAAGCAGCGAAACACTAAACTCACCATATAAACTATCTTCTATAATCATAATCATTACAATTTACGCAAATAATCTTTGCACGCCGGCTATGTTTTGTTACTATAAACAATTTATTAAGTTTTGCTAAATCCATAAATCTTCAAATAAATCCACTGATATTTAAGTTATCTATTCATTAATAAACAAAAAACTATGAAACACATTAAAATTTTATTAGCCCTGTTAACATTCACGATCCTGTTTTCGTCTTTTACAAAGGACAGCACTATTCCTGCATTTGTAAACACGCTGAACGAAACAACAGTGAACACTGCTACAGCTAAACAAGCAGTTGCAATAGTTCCGCAAAAAGCCTACACAGTGGCTGATTACGTAGCTAAAAATGGAAGAGCTCCACAAGGATATGTTGGTGGAACAGTTTTCCAGAACCGTGAAGGCCTGTTGCCTTCAGGAGTGACTTACAAAGAATATGACGTAAATCCTAAAGTAAGTGGTCAGAACAGGGGAGCTGAACGAATTGTAATCAGCAGCGATGGCCGTCGTTATTACACCGGTGATCATTACGCAAGCTTTACTGAATTCTAAAACGAGAATATTTTTAACAAAAAAAGCGGCCTTTTATGAAGTGAACCCCAAAAGTTGGACAAAAACTTTTGGGGTTTATCATTTATGGCAAAACACACATTTGAGGAGAAGCTCGATATAGTTTCTCAAGTGATAAAAGGGACACCGATTCTTTGGATATCCCGAGAACGGCGTATTGATGATGACATGATATTGGAATGGGTTCGGAAATATAACCTCCATGGAGAAAGTGGGCTACGCAAGCAAGCCAATATCAAGTCTACTTCTGGTTTCAAAGAAGAAGTTGTAAGGCTCATTATAGAAAAAGGTGTACCTTTAAGACAGGTTGTTCTGGAACGTAAAGTAAGTAGAAGTGCCTTAGAGAGCTGGGTAAGATTAGTACGAGGTGAAGGCTACGCAGTACTATACAAACAAAAGCCCCGTGGACGACCACCTAAAGGCATGGGAAAATCAAAGAAACTTGGACCTGAAACAGAACTAGAGAAGCTCCAGGCGGAGAATGCCCGCTTGCGAGCAGAGAACGCGCTATTAAAAAAAGTCAAGGCCTTAGTACAGGAAAGAGAAGCCCGCGAACGTATGAGTGGGCAAAAGCCATCGAAGAACTAAGGCCGGAACATGATATTGCAATTCTATTGGATTGTAAACAGATGGCTCGTTCGGTATTTTATTATCATCATAAGCGGCTGAATGCTGATGATAAGTACAAGCATGAAAAAGAAGAGATCGCAAGTATATACCACCTGCATAAAGGCAGATATGGTTATCGGCGAGTCACCGCCGAAATGAAGAACCGGGGTTATAACATAAATCATAAGACTGTGCAAAAATTGATGGGAACATTAGGCTTAAAATGCACTATCAGGAAAGCAAGTTATCGATCATACAAAGGCGAGGTTGGCAAAATTGCCCCTAATGAACTTGAAAGGGATTTTGAAGCAAGTTTGCCTAATCAGAAATGGGCTACGGATGTCACCCAGATGAACATTAAAGGGGAGAAGATTTACCTGTCTCCTATAATTGACATGTTCAATGGGGAAATCATTTCCTATAGTATTTCAAAAAGTCCAAATATGCAGATGATAGAAGAAATGTTATACGAGGCTTTTGATAAAGTGAAAGATACAAAGGGACTTATTTTTCATTCTGACCAAGGCTGGCAATATCAACATTACGGATATAGAAAGGCTCTGGAAAAAAATGGAATTATTCAAAGCATGTCCAGAAAAGGAAATTGCTTAGATAACGCCTTGGCCGAAAGCTTTTTTGGTATTATGAAGACAGAATTGCTGTACAGAGAGAGCTTTGAAACTACAGAAGAATTTATCACTTCTTTAAAAGAATACATTCATTACTACAACAATAAAAGAATAAAAAACAGGTTAAATGGAAAGAGCCCGGTGGAATACCGAGCTCTCGTACAAAAAACTTAATTTTGAATCTGTCCAACTTTTTGGGGTCACACCATTAATTTAAAAGGCCGCTTTTTTGTTAAAACGAATAGATTAATTAAATAAAACCTCTTCTCCGGCTATAACTTCAATCTGTTTATCCGTATACGTAAATCTTCCTGTATGTGCTACAAAAACATCCTTCTGCACCAGTAAATCTTTATTAGCCAGCAGAGATTTCAGACTTACACTTCCAATCACATACTTGAAATCATTTCTTGAAAATCTTTCTACTATATTCTCAATTTTTAATTTCTCAACTGTATACTCATGAGTATATCTCAGATAAATTTCAATATTTACATTATCAGTATGGATCAGGCCATTTTTCTGATGATACTTTTTATACTCATATCTGTAACCGTATCTTAAAGCTGCGATATCCGATAATACTGCGGCACCCGTAGGGTGGCCACCGGCACCTTTTCCAAAAAAGAATTGCTTATCTGCAAAAGCAGCCTGAACTGTAACCCCATTATATTCATTCTCTACATTAAATAAGAAATCATCAGACTTTACAAATTTAGGCAATACATAAGTGACTACCTGTTTGGTGCTGATTTTACGAGCAGTAGGTACTAGTTTAATCTTGTAATTTTTTTCTCTTGCATACTGAATATCCTGTTCAGATAAATTCTGAATACCGATGTTTAAAATCTTATCAGGATCAATGAACAAGCCATAGGCATGAGCGGTTGCAATAGCCAGTTTGAATTTGGGATCATAGCCACCAACATCCATAATCGGGTCAGTTTCTGCGAATCCGAGATCCTGTGCCTGTTTCAGTGCAATTTCGTAAGGAATATTCTCATTAAATATTTTTGACAAAATATAGTTAGATGAACCATTGAAGATACCACTTATGCCATGCAGTAATTCGTTGTCATAATATTCTTCCAGGTTTCTGATGATCGGGATACTCCCGCATACAGCACCTTCATAAAGTAAAGACGTACCATAAGTAGCCTGCAGCTCCACCAACTCTTCCAGGTGATTGGCAATCATTTTCTTATTGGCAGAAACCACATGCTTTCCGCTGATTAAAGCTTTTTTTGCAATTGCAAATGCTGCGTCTGCATCATCTATTAATTCTACGATCGTATTGATCTCCGGATTGTTCAGTATTTCATCATGATTGGTAGTGAAAAGACCAGCGTCCAGACTACGTTTCTTATCCGGATTCTTGATGGCTATTTTAATAATCTCCAGGTTTAAATCCTGTCCGCGGATGATGTCGTGCAGTCCCTGTCCCACAACTCCAAAACCGAATATTCCAATTTTAAGTTTCTTGCTCATTTATGCTGTTTTATGCAGTTTAACAATTTTTTTGTTTGTACTTTCCTTCAGAAAGTTGCCTATTATATTAGTAAGTATATCTGTTTCGATTAAGAAACCATCATGACCATAAGCTGAATTAATACTATGGAATTCAGCATCAGGGATATGTTTTCCAAGGAATTCCTGTTCCACTAAAGGAAAAAGAAAGTCATTCTCAATACCGATAACCAGTGTATTGGATTTGATAGAGTTTAAAGCGTCAACAACACTTTTTCTGCCCCGGCCTACATTATGACTGTCCATTGCCTTGCTTAAATACCAGTAGCTATAGGCATTATATCTTTTGCAAAGTTTCTCTCCCTGGTAATTCTGATAAGAAGAAGCACGGAATCCATCAGTTTTCTCATTCACGCTTTCCAGTTGAGTAGCATTATAAGCTTCGTAAGTACGATAAGAAAGCAGAGCGATACTTCTCGCTGCTTTCAGTCCTTTGATACCACCATCAGGTTTTTGTGCGTAAAAAGTACGATCGGTAGTAATCGCCAGACGCTGACTTTCATTGAAAGCAATCCCCCATGGTGAATGAAAAGCATTTGTAGCAACCAGAATCAGGTTTTCAATTTTACTACCATCTGTTATAGCCCACTCAGCAGCTTGCTGGCCACCTAATGATCCACCAATCAGTACTTTGATTTTTTTAATTTCCAGATGTGCTGCAAGCAGCTGATGTCCATGAACCAGATCTCTGATAGTGAACTCAGGAAATGATAAATAATATGGATTTCCGGTTACCGGATTAATACTTAGCGGATTTGTGCCGCCATAATGAGAGCCGATAACGTTTGCGCAGATAATAAAATGTTCTTCCGGATTGAAGAGGTTCTTCTCTCCGAATAAACCTTTCCACCAGTCTAATACATCCGCATTTGCTGTTAAGGCATGACAAGCCCAGATTACATTATCCTTATTCGCATTTAGCTTACCAAAAGTCTGATAGCTGATTTGTAATCCACGCAGTTTCTTCCCGTTCTCCAGTTTAAATTGCTTTGCGTGGTTATATATATGTGTTGATGACATTATTCTTTTTTTCTATCTTTTTTAAGCTTATCTCTATTTTCCGGAGGACAATTTTTCAAATGCCTGCTCGAAGTCGGCTTTGATATCGTCGATATGTTCAATCCCTACAGATACTCTTAATAATTGCGGTGTAATACCTGCAGCTGCCTGTTCTTCATCACTCAATTGTTGATGCGTAGTGGCAGAAGGCTGTATAATTAATGTTTTGGCATCGCCGACGTTAGCCAGATGACTAACCAACTGAAGTTCATTTACAAATTGAATGGCCTGTTCTTTACCTCCGTGCAATTCGAAAGAAAGCACGGCGCCAAATCCGTTTTTAAGATACTTTTTTGCATGCTGATGATAAGGGCTGCTTTCCAGTCCCGGATAAGAAACCTTATTTACAGCCTCATGATTTTCAAGCCATGTGGCCAGTGCCAGCGCATTATCCACATGTCTTTGTACACGTAAGGATAAAGTTTCCAGGCCTTGTATCAGAAGAAAGGAGTTAAAAGGAGCGATGGCAGGACCAAAATCCCTTAAACCTTCTACTCTGGCGCGGATGATAAACTGTATATTTCCAAAGTCGCTTCCGATACCAAATACATCGTTGAATACCAAACCATGATAACCCTCAGAAGGGGAGGTAAACTGTTTGAATTTACCATTTCCCCAGTTATAGTTTCCACCATCGATTATTACTCCACCTATACTCGTTCCATGTCCTCCAATCCATTTAGTCGCAGACTGAACAACAATATGTGCACCATGCTCCAATGGTTTGAATAAATAACCGGCAGCACCAAATGTATTATCTACGATCAGGGGCAGATCATATTTTTGTGCAATTAAGGATAGTTTTTCAAAATCAGGAATACTGAATGATGGATTTCCGATACTTTCCAGGTAAATAGCTTTTGTGTTTTTATCAATTTTAGCTTCAAAATCCTGTGTATCATCACTATCTGCAAATCTTACTTCTATACCCAGGCGCTTGAAGGCTACTTTAAACTGATTATAACTACCGCCGTAAAGGTGAGGAGAAGAAACAAAGTTGTCACCCGCTTCCAGTATATTGTTTAAAGCGATAAACTGAGCTGCCTGTCCGGAGGCAACCGCCAGTCCCGCAACACCACCTTCCAGTGCAGCTACCCGTTTTTCGAAAACATCAGTTGTCGGGTTCATTAAGCGGGTATAAATATTACCGAATTCTTTTAAAGCAAAAAGATTTGCCCCGTGTTCGGCACTTTTGAATCCATAAGAAGTAGTTTGATAAATAGGTACAGCTCTTGAACCGGTAGTCGGGTCAATTTCCTGACCTGCATGAAGTTGTAGTGTTTCGAATCTATAATTGGCTGACATGATTGCGCTTGATTTAATTGATTAAAGGGATTGTTTACAGACAGATACGGGATTTATGGCGTACAAAATCCGTATAAGGGAGTGCATACCTCTGAAAAGAGGCCTTCCGGTTGAACTAAATTAATTTTACGTGGAAGATTGTTGTTTAGCCGATGCAACAACACATGCATGCATTAGTCTGCAGATGCTCAATTGTGTAAAAAACAGATTCGCCTGATTGCGATGGTTGGTATTTTGTTTTCATTTTGTCTTAATTTATCTTTCCAGAAAGCACTATGCTGACTGGTCAGGAATTGGCACCTTCTCCATTTGGGAGGGTTGCCAGTGGGTCACGGAGCCTGTCTCTCGCCACTTCTTTATAAATCAAACCCAGTTACCGGGTTGACTTGAATAGCTTGCGCTATATGGTACAAATGTAGTGATATTGTGATTACTTCCAAAATAATATTCTGAAAAATAATCAACAATCTGTATGTGAGTGACTTAAATTAAATATTGGAGGCTGTCTTTGAGCTTTAAATGACGTTTTTTAGCCTAAAGCCTGCTCTATATCAGCAATAATGTCATCAATATGTTCCAGTCCAACGGATATCCGAATTAAATTCTGTGGAGTTTTGGTGTCAGGACCTTCTACAGAGGCGCGGTGTTCAATTAAGCTCTCAACTCCGCCAAGGCTCGTTGCCTGGGCAAATAATCTGACCTGATTGACTACTTTTCTTGCATCTCCTTTAACCAGAATAGATAGCATACCGGCAAAACCGCTCATCTGTTTTGTGGCAATCTCATGTTGCGCATGCGAAGGCAGGCCGGGATAGTATACCGCTTCAATTTTTGGGTGAACAGAAAGATACTTTGCGAGTGCCATAGCGTTTTCAGCATGCCCCTTCATTCTGTATGGTAATGTTTTGATGCTTCTGAGTAAAAGAAAACAATCAAAAGGAGAGGGAACAGCACCTCCGATTTGCTGAATATTTCTGATTCTGCTCCATAATTCATCCTGAACAGCTGTGACTAAAATACCGCCCAGTACATCACTATGTCCGCCAATATATTTGGTTGAAGAATGCATGACTATATCTGCGCCCAGCAGAATAGGATTCTGGAAACAAGGTGAAGCAAAAGTGCTGTCACAAGCCAGGGTTAACTTATGTTTTTTAGCAATTGCAGAGACAACAGTTAAATCTGTAATTTTTAACAGTGGGTTTGAAGGTGTTTCAACCCATATCATTGCGGTATTACTTTTAATATGCTCCTCTATGAGGTCAGGTTGAGTAAGGTCAATAAAGTCTATAGTCAGAATACCTTCAAAAATTGACTGCAGTTGTTTTTTGAAACCCCAGTACATATCATCAGGTGCAATAATATGACTACCCGGAGGTAAGGCCTGAAAAACAGTCATTCCGGCTGTATTTCCAGAAGAAAATGCACAGGCATCTGTGCCTTTTTCCAGATCAGCCATAACTTTTTCGAGTGCAGAACGATTGGGATTGCTGACACGACTATACATATGTCCGCCAGGGTAGCCACCATTTTCATCTCTGAAAAATGTAGTGGAGAGGCTGATAGGTGGTGTTACGTCCCCTGTGGTACTGTGGGTTAGGTTTCCGGCATGTATGGCAATCGTTTCGGTCTGCATAGAATTTTAATTTTCGGGTAATTTTTGGCAGGATTTATGTAAGCTGTTTTCGAAAATACAAGATATGAAAAGAATATTAGTTATAGCAGCCATTTTATGTAGTTCATTGATGGTTTTACAAAGTTGTAATACACCTAAGGGTGCTATGAAAAGAGGAAATGTGTCTGGAAACTGGGTATTAAATGACATCACTTTTGATGGCGTACCAGCAATGAATGTGAAATCTCTCTTTAATGAAGCTTCTTACAAATGTTTTATCGGTAGTACATGGAAATTAACAAATAGTGGAAATGGAACATATTTGCTTCCGGGAACTGCAGATTGTCCTACCAGAACACAAAGTATTTTTTGGTCAGTAAGTACTGCAGACCAGACTTTTCAATTCAAAAAATTATATGAGGGAGATAAAGCGAAGAATGTAACTGAAGGCTACAGACTGATTCTTTCTCAGGCAACAGGAGATAATCTGGTACTAAAATCGCCTGTGGATTATGGAAAAAATCCTGCTTACATTATATTGAATTTCACCAAAGCAATGAAATAGATTTTACATCAAACCAACACCATCCAGGCTGCCTCTGATTAAAAGAGGCAGCTTTTTTTATGTCAAAAAAATCGTGCTGTTGCTTCTTTTTAATTTTTATCTTTGACACCGGAACTTCAGATGCTGGATTTAAAGCTGAATCAGCCTTGCTGAAATAAAGAATATGACAGAATATGTGTCGCTGGTTGACAGGCAGGATAATGAAACAGGTATTATGGAGAAGATGGCTGCACATCAGCAGGGTTTACTCCATCGTGCACTTTCCGTCTTTATTTTTAATGATCGAAAGGAATTTCTGCTTCAGAGACGTGCAGCTGCAAAATACCATTCTCCTTTATTGTGGACCAATGCCTGCTGTTCTCATCCCAGACCAGGAGAGGTGCTGATTGATGCAGCAAACCGGAGGTTAATGGAAGAAATGAATATGACCAGTGATTTATCGCATCAGTTTAGTTTTATCTACAAGGCCGAATTTGAGAATGGATTAACAGAGCATGAACTGGATCATGTCTTTTTTGGCAGAGCGAACCTGTCTCCGGTCCCGGATCCTGATGAAGTCTCTGACTGGAAGTATCTTAGTCTGGCAGCTGTTGAAAAAGATATAGCTCTGCATCCAGATCAGTATACAGCCTGGTTTAAGCTGATACTACCCAAAGTTAAAGCTATACTTTATTAGCAGGCAGCTCTAAAAGGCCTTTGTAAGCACCCCATAAGCTTACCTTTTACACAAAACTGACAGCCTTAAATTATTGTTACGCCTTGTTATGTTGATTTTATCTTACTTTTGGTCTATAATTAATCAAAGATGGATACGACTGCAAAGCTTACTTTTTTATTGAACGATGATGATTTATCTCAGGAACTGAGAGCAATAGCGTTGAAAGTTCAGCAAAAAGAAAGAATCACTTTCGATGAAGGTGTTTACTTATATGAACATGCCGAACTGGGCTTTCTTGGTGTATTAGCAAATTATATAAGAGAAGAGAAGCATGGCGATAAAACATATTTCAACCGCAATTTTCATATCGAGCCTACCAATGTTTGTATTTATACCTGTAATTTCTGTTCTTATTCCCGTCTGATCAAAAATAAGGAAGACGGTTGGGAGATGAGTGTTGACGGTATGATGGATATCCTGAAAAAATACGACAATGAACCGGTAACAGAAGTGCATGTGACGGGAGGAGTAGTGCCCAAACAAAATCTTGAATTCTATGCTGACTTTTTCAAAAGAGTAAAAGCACATCGTCCAGGATTACATATTAAAGCACTGACACCGGTAGAGTGTTATTATATTTTCAAGAAGGCTAAGCTGGGTCATTATGACGGATTGAAATATTTCAAAGAAGCAGGGCTGGACTCTATGCCAGGCGGTGGGGCAGAAATTTTCCATCCGGAGGTAAGAGAAAAAATTGCGAATGATAAATGTACTGCCGAACAATGGCTTGATATTCATGAACAGGCACATAAGCTGGGTTTAAAAACCAATGCGACCATGTTATATGGACATATTGAAGAGTTTAAACACAGAGTTGATCACATGGAGCGTTTACGTCAGCTGCAGGATAAAACAGGAGGTTTCCAGGCATTTATTCCACTTAAATTCAGAAATCAGAATAACCAGATGGAAAATGTTCCTGAAGTTTCTGTCATTGAAGATTTAAGAAACTATGCTGTGGCACGTATTTATCTTGATAATTTTGATCATATTAAAGCCTACTGGGCAATGATCAGCCGTCAGACTGCACAGCTTTCCTTAAATTTTGGTGTGGATGATATAGACGGTACGCTTGATGATACTACTAAAATTTATTCTATGGCAGGTGCTGAAGAGCAAACGCCAGGAATGAGTACCCGTGAATTAGCCAATCTGATTAAACAGGTTAACCGCAAGCCTATAGAAAGAGATACATTTTATAATGTAGTTACAGATTATACAGATTTTGTTTTTGAAGAAGAGGCTAAACCTCAGTTTTATAAGCTCCCGGTAATTAATTAATGGATAAAGAGATATATATCATCCGTCATGGTGAGACGGATCTGAATAAACAGGGAATTATACAGGGCAGAGGGATAGACAGTGAACTGAATGACACTGGAAGAGCTCAGGCCGCTGCATTCTATCAATTATATAAAGACTTACCTTTTGATAAGGTTTATACATCAGTTCTTCAAAGAACCCAGCAAACAGTACAGCAGTTTATTGATGCCGGAATTCCATGGGAAAGACATCCGGAACTGGATGAGCTTGCCTGGGGTGAATTTGAAGGTAAACATACCAGTGAAGTCGTAATCGGAGCTTTTAAGGATATTACTGAAAAGTGGCAGGCAGGTGATTACGATGCTCATTTTACCGGAGGTGAAAGTCCGGCAGATGTGGCAATAAGACTCAAAGAGATCGTTGAAGTGATTAAAAGCAGAACTGCTGAGAAACTGATACTGATCTGCATGCACGGGCGCTCGTTGCGCTTACTCATGTGTCTGCTGACCGGCAAACCATTATCTGCCATGTACGATTTTCCACATCAGAATACAGGTCTTTACAGGCTTGATCTGACGGGTGATACTTTTACAGTAATCGCTCAGAACAATACCGACCATTTAAACGCATAACATTGAATAAGATCAGAATTTCTGCTGTTGCCTATACCAATACCAAACCTTTTATTTACGGAATCAATCATTCTGCAGTAAGCAACCGAATAGATTTAAGTTTAGATATTCCTTCTGATTGTGCTGCCAAGTTAATTGACGGTACAGTTGATATCGGTCTGATTCCCGTTGCGGCAATCCCGCACGTCCCTCATGCAAATATTATCTCTGACTATTGTATTGGCTCGGTAGGAGCAGTCAATTCTGTATTTATTTTCAGTAATGTCCCGGTAAACGAAATTAAGACACTGCGTTTAGACAGTCATTCCAGAACTTCGAATAACCTGGCCCGTGTTTTATTGAAATTTCACTTTAAGCAGGAAGTAAGCTTTACTACAGATCCTGATGCCATTACAGATGCCATTGTTTTAATAGGCGACAGAACTTTTGGTAAAAAAGACGATTATACTTTTGCTTATGATATGGGAGAAGAGTGGATGAATTTTACCGGGCTTCCTTTTGTGTATGCTGCATGGGTAGCAAATAAAGCTGTTCCGCAGGACTTTATAGCTGAGTTTAATGCGGCCCTGAAAATGGGGTTGGCAGCAAGAAAAGAATTGCTGAAAACACTGCCGGTAAATCCTGTTTTTGATCTGGATGATTATCTGATGCACAAGCTTGATTTTGAACTAACTGACAAAAAAAGAGAGGCTTTATCACTGTTTCTATCCTATATAGAACAGTTGTAGCTCGTATTAGAGGTGAGTTTTACTCCTTATTTTTTCAAAAAAAAACCTAAAGCTAATCCTTAGATAGTATATTTACATTTTTGTAACGTAACATATATTTTGGCTAAAGATAAGACGAAAGAAACACCATTAATGCAGCAGCACAGTGCGATCAAGGCAAAGTATCCTGATGCATTATTATTGTTTAGGGTTGGGGATTTTTATGAAACTTTTGGTGAAGACGCCATTAAAACCTCTCAGATACTTGGTATAGTTTTAACAAGGAGAGCAAATGGAGCTGCCGCCTATATAGAACTGGCCGGTTTTCCTCATCATTCATTGGATACCTATCTCTCGAAACTGGTTCGTGCAGGACAGCGTGTAGCAATTTGCGATCAGCTGGAAGATCCTAAGACGACTAAAACCATTGTTAAACGCGGAGTGACTGAACTGGTTACGCCCGGAGTGGCTTATAATGATAATATTATCAGTCAGAAATCCAATAACTATCTGGGAGCAGTTTACTTTGATAAAGCCATGATAGGCGTGTCATTTGTAGATATATCTACCGGTGAGTTCCATGTTGCACAAGGTAATGCAGAATATATAGACAAACTTTTACAGGGATTTAAGCCCACAGAAGTTATCTTTCAAAAGAGTAAACGCCAGGAGTTTTTTGAGTTATTCGGGGACAGGTTTTATACTTTCCCAATGGATGACTGGGCTTTTACTACCGATTATGCTAATGAAGTATTAAACAAACATTTTGAAGTTACCTCTTTAAAAGGGTTCGGGGTAGATAAAATACAGCAGGGAGTCGTTGCCGGAGGTATTGTTCTGCATTATTTAAATGAAACCGAACACCGGAATTTAAAACATATCACTTCAGTTTCCCGTCTGGAAGAAGATAATTACATGTGGCTGGACCGTTTTACTGTCCGTAACCTGGAACTGGTCAGTTCGGCGAATGAAAATGCAATGACGCTTTTTAATGTCCTGGATCAGACTTCTACTCCGATGGGTGCAAGAATGCTTCACAAATGGATTGTAATGCCATTAAAAGAGCTGAAACCTATACAGGAACGTTTGGGTACAGTCGAATTTATGGTTGCCCATGAAGGGATGATTGAAGAGTTTCTGACTCCTGTAAAACTAATAGGTGATCTGGAAAGACTGATCTCTAAAGTCGGTTTGCAGAAATGTGGCCCGAGAGAATTGAGCCAGCTGAAAAAAGCACTTTATCAGATTGAACAAATCAAAGAAACAGCTTTAACGGCTGAAAATCCATATCTAACTCAGCTTGCAGAACAGCTTGATCCATGTTTAAGTATACGTGAACTGCTGGAGAAACAACTGCAGCAAGACCCTCCGGCCTTATTAATTAAAGGAAATGTTATTGCCGAAGGCGTTGACGAGGAACTGGACAGGCTGCGTAAAATCTCTACCGGTGGTAAAGATTTCCTGGTAGAAATACAGAAACGTGAAGCCGCAAATACAGGTATTCCTTCTCTTAAAATATCTTTTAATAATGTTTTCGGATACTATCTGGAAGTAACCCATACCCATAAAGATAAAGTCCCTGCAGAGTGGACGCGTAAACAGACACTGGTTAATGCAGAAAGATACATTACGCCCGAGCTTAAAGAATATGAAGAACAGATTCTGGGTGCGGAAGACAAAATACAGCAGATTGAAGTAAGGCTTTATGAAGAACTGGTCAGACAGGTAGCTGCCTATATCAGACCAATTCAGTTAAACGCTTTCCTTGTTGCACAATTGGATGTATTGTTGTGTTTCGCTCAGCTGGCAATAAAAAATCATTACGTAAAACCGGTAATGAATGCGACTAAAGTGCTGGACATTAAAGGTGGAAGACACCCGGTAATTGAAAAACGCCTGCCTGTAGGAGAGGAGTATATTACCAATGATGTTTATCTGGATAATGATACGCAGCAGCTGATCATTATTACAGGTCCCAATATGTCGGGTAAATCGGCTATTTTAAGACAAACCGGGCTTATCGTACTGATGGCTCAGATGGGTTGTTTTGTCCCTGCCAAAGCGGCTAATATTGGTCTGGTTGATAAAATATTTACCCGTGTGGGTGCTTCAGATAACCTGTCATCAGGGGAAAGTACATTCATGGTTGAAATGAATGAGACGGCAAGTATTCTGAATAACATTTCTGACAGGAGTCTGATTCTTCTGGATGAAATAGGCAGAGGTACAAGTACTTATGATGGGATATCTATTGCATGGGCCATTGCAGAATTTTTGCATACGCATCCTACTGCAAGACCTAAAACACTGTTTGCCACACATTATCATGAATTGAATGAACTGGCAGGAACGATGAACCGGATCAGGAATTTTAATGTCTCAGTCAAAGAAGTAGGTAATAAGATCATATTCCTGCGTAAACTGGTTCCTGGTGGAAGTGAACACAGTTTTGGTATTCATGTGGCTAAAATAGCTGGTATGCCGCCAAAACTGATTAACAGGGCTAATGAAATCCTTAAAAAACTGGAAATAGACAGAACAGAAGGACAAAGTATTAAAGATAGTTTCAAAAAGGTACAGAATCAGGCTTATCAGTTACATATGTTTGCTGTAGATGACCCTGTGCTGGTACAAATCAGGGATGTACTGAACAATCTTGATGTAAATGTACTGACTCCGGTAGAGGCTTTACTGAAACTGGATGAAATTCAGAGATTAATTAAAAACTAAAAACGGGCTATGATTTTACGCAGTATCCGCGCTTCTCAACTGATCATCCTGCTGGCCGTAATGGCATTCTTTTCTTCCTGCGGAAGCCGAAGATCAACAGCATATAAAGACACCAGAGGAGCCAGAGCTGCTGAAGTATTGTCAGAAGTTAAAAATAAATCACTATACCGCTTTATTAATGACTGGACAGGAGTGAGATACAGACTCGGCGGACTGGATAAAAGAGGAGTAGACTGCTCGGGTTTTGCACTATTGCTGAATAAGGAGATTTATGGTCTCAACTTACCAAGAAGATCCAGAGATCAGGCCGATGTGATTAAAGAAAAAAATGTTTCGCAGCTAAAAGAAGGAGATCTGATCTTTTTCTCGTTTGGAGGCAATGGAATTGATCATGTGGGCGTTTATCTTAATCATGGTTACTTTGTTCATGCCTCAACTACCCGTGGCGTGATCGTAGATGATCTGAGCCTGCCTGCCTATCAGCGGGCCATGATTAAAGCGGGACCAGTAAAAGATTAAAATTGATACAAAATATATAGATGGAAGCCAATAAACACGAAATATCATTTTGGACTAAGTACAAAAAATTCGCTACTACTGAAATATTAATGTATCTTATTATGATAATTGGTATAGGTTTAGGCATTATACTACTTAGTTAAGTTGAAAGGCGCAAACAAAAAAATAAAGTGCGTGGTTTGCAAAACCATCTGACCCATTAAGAAAATAAAAAATACTGATGAACCCGACAGCATTAAAATAATTATTAAATCCGAAGGGAATAATTATTTTAATGCTCAAAGGCTCCATCTGACCCATTAAGAAAATAAAAAATACTGATGAAATTAAATCTAATCCGTCCTCTTGCTTTTTTTGATCTGGAAACCACTGGAATTAACGTTGGTTCAGATCGTATCGTTGAAATTGCAATTTTAAAAGCTATGCCAGATGGATCTGAGCTGGTAAAAACATTACGCATTAACCCTGAAATGCCTATCCCGTTACAATCTTCGCTGATTCACGGAATTTATGATGAGCATATTGCTGATGCGCCTAAATTTAAAGAAGTAGCTGCGGATATTGCCGCATTTATTGGTGATGCTGATCTTGCCGGTTATAATTCAAACCGCTTTGATATACCTGTGTTATTGGAAGAATTCTTGCGTGCGGGGGTAGATTTTGACATGACAGACAGAAAATTTGTTGATGTACAAAACATATTTCATCAGATGGAGCAGCGTACTTTACGTGCAGCCTATAAATTCTACTGTGATCAGGATATTATCAATGCGCATTCAGCTGAGGCAGATATTAAAGCGACCTATCACGTGTTATTAGCTCAGCTTGACCGTTATGAGAACGTTGATTTTGAAGACAAGCAAGGAAATATATCTCAGCCAGTCAAAAATGATGTAGAAGCATTGCATGCGTTCACTAATATGAACAAACCGGTTGATTTTGCAGGCAGAATGGTCTTCAATGAAAATGATGAAGAGGTATTTAACTTTGGTAAACACAAAAATAAGACAGTTGAACATGTTTTTGATACAGAGCCTAGTTATTATGCCTGGATGAAACAGGGTGATTTCCCACTTTATACCAAGAAAAAACTGGAAGAAATCTGGACACGCTGGAACAAGAAAAAGGAATTGAACAGAGCGGCTAAAACACCGGGAACACCAAGACCAGGAGAACAGGCTAATCCTGTAAAACCTAAACCGGCAGGGGCGCAGTCAAGACCACAACAAGCTGGAGGACAGGTAAGACAACCTGCTCAACAGGCTAAAAAAGAAAAACCGGCAGTTAATGTTACTCCTGATATGCTGGAGCAATTAAAAATGAAATTTGGTAAATAAATAGAAAGCCTGCATTTTAATCATAGAATGCAGGCTTTCTGCTAAACAATAAATTCGGATGAAGAAAATAGCGATGCTCAGCCTTTTTAGTATGATAGGACTGAGCGTTTTTGCACAACAGGGGCTGCCTGTGCCGCCTGAAATTCAGCAGGCCTATACTAAAGGAACAAGAGCTGTGAATGGCCGGCCGGGTTTGAAGTACTGGCAGAATACAGCAGATTACGATCTTAAAGTAGATTTTGATCCGGTATCAGGATTATTAAAAGGCACTGTTGATGTAATTTATAAGAATCAGAGCCCGGATACGTTGAAAGAGGTCTGGTTTAAACTCTATCCCAATCTGTATAAAGACGGCAGTCCGCGTGCAACTAAAGTTGCCGATAAAGATTTGAGTGAGGGCGTAAAGATTGGCGCTTTCTCTGTTAATGATAAAGCTGTTTCGGCTGATGCCCTGAATATCGACGGAACAAATATGCATACCTCAATTGCTGCACTGGCTCCCGGAAAAAGTATCAGGGTGAAAATTGCTTATCAGTATATGTTAAACAAGGGTTCGCATAACAGAACTGGTATGGTAGATGAAGGTTCTTATTTTGTAGCCTATTTCTTCCCCCGTATTGCTGTTTATGATGATGTGGATGGATGGAATAAGTATCCTTACCTTGGAGACGCAGAATTTTATAATGATTTCTGTACTTTCAAAGCAGCGGTTACAGTTCCTAAAGACTATGTGATCTGGGCAACAGGAGATCTGCTGAATGCCAAAAATGTATTACATAAAAAGATTGCAGACAGAATTACACTGGCAGAGCAGGTGGATAGTGTGGTTAATGTGATTAATGAGAATGACCTTGCCACACAGACAGTGACCAAAAACCAGGATTTCAATACGTGGAAATTTGAAGCTAAAAATGTGACCGATTTTGTCTTTGCTACAAGTAATCACTATTTATGGAAGTCCAGCAGTTTAGTGGTTGATCCGAAAACCAATAGAAGAACACGTGTGGATGCTGCATTCAATCCAATTCATAAAGATTATTATGAAGTAATAGATTTTGCCCGGAAATCTGTTGAGGCCATGAGTTATAAATTCCCTAAATGGCCATATCCTTATGCTCATGAGACAGTTTTTGATGGTCTTGATCAGATGGAATATCCGATGATGGTGAATGACAATCCTACTGAAAAGCGTGAAAATGCAATTACACTAACCATTCATGAGATTTTTCATACGATGTTCCCTTTCTATATGGGAATTAATGAAACTAAATATGGCTGGATGGATGAAGGATGGGCAACTATCGGTGAGTGGTTAAATTCTCCGCTGATAGACTCTACTATGGTAGACGAATACGGTATACAGCCAACTGCTTTTAATTCGGGTACGAAAAATGATACTCCGATTATGACGCTTACGCCCGATCTGAAAGGGGCAGGGTCCTTCACTAATTCTTATCCCAAACCAGCTTTGGGTTATTTATTTGTGAAAGATTATCTGGGTGATGAATTATTTACCAGGGCATTACATCATTATATTGAGCAGTGGCATGGTAAACATCCTATGCCTTTTGACTTCTTTTACAGCATGAACGAAGGAGCTGGTAAAAATATGGATTGGTTCTGGAAACGGTGGTTCTTTGAAGAAGGAGATATTGACCTGGGGATTGTCGCTGCTGATAAAACTGGTGACGGTTATACTTTTCAGATAGAAAATAAAAGTCTTAAACCTTTACCCGTTGATCTGACTTTAACCTATGAGGATGGTTCCACTGAAAAAGTACACTGGAGTATTGCAGTATGGGAAAAACCGGTTCAGATGATCTCTGTTCCTTTTAAAACGAATAAAAAAATAAAGAAAGTCGTGATTGGCAGCACCTATGTGCCGGATAAAAATGACTATAATAATATACTGTCTGTTAAATAAGGTTTAACAGGCAGCAACAAAACTTAAGCTTCATCAGGAATCTGCCTGATGAAATCAATATTGCGGGTTAAGCCTTTAAACTTAGTCCGCTTTACTGCCGAATTTTTAAAGATCTGTTTAAATACGTCTTCGGTAATATCCAGCCAGTCTTCCCGTTTCATACCCAGTAAATTCTGATTGGGTTTAAATTCAGGTTCTGTATGCGGAACTGAAAATCTGTTCCACGGGCATACATCCTGACAAATATCACAACCAAACATCCAGTTATCCATTTTATTATCAAAGCTTTTGGGGATCTCTTCTCTCAGTTCTATAGTCAGATAAGAAATACATTTAGTAGCATCTATGATAAAAGGGGACAGAATAGCATCTGTGGGACAGGCATCTATACATTTGGTGCATGTGCCGCAATGATCAGTGGTAAAAGGATTATCATAAACAAGATCCAGGTCAATGATCAGTTCTGCTAAAAAGAAGAATGAGCCACTTTTTTTACTGATGATATTACTGTTTTTTCCAATCCAGCCAATACCGGCACGTTTTGCCCATGCACGATCCAGTACGGGAGCAGAATCAACGAAGGCTCTGCCGCTTACTTCACCAATGTTTTCCTGAATAAAGTTGAGTAACTGGAATAATTTGTCCTTGATGACCGTGTGATAGTCAGCACCATAAGCATATTTGGATATTTTAGGGGCATCAGGATCCGTCTGGCGTTCTTCCGGAAAGTAGTTTAGTGTAAGGGAGATAACAGATTTGGCATCATCCACTAATAACTGTGGATTCAGTCTTTTGTCGAAATGATTTTCCATATAACTCATCTGTCCGTGACGGTTATCCTTCAGCCATTTCTCCAGTCTTGGAGCTTCTTCTTCCAGAAAGCCTGCTTTTGCAATACCACACTGCATAAAGCCCAGTCTCAGGGCTTCATCTTTAATCAGCTGGCTGTATTTTGCAGGGTTATTGTACATTTCTACGGCAAAGGTACACTTCTGCCTGCTCAAATAAAAAAAGGGGGTGGGCTACTGTAATTTTTTATCAGTATTAGATTAATTTTCCTGATGTAACTAATTTCAGTATAGCTGGGGTTGTCCTGGGGTTGTGTTGCGGTTTGAAGTAGCATTGAACTAGGGTTGAACTAGCCTTGAACTAGCCTGGGCTACTTCAAGGCTAGTTCAACCCCGCTTCAACCCCACTTCAAACTGCAACACAACCCCAGCAGTTCCCCTGGTATCCTGCGTATTATCGTATATCTGAATTACCTGACTATGTCAGATTTATTTAAGTAATTTAACCTCGTAGAGGTCTGTACGGCGGTCTTTCAGTATTTTGACCGTCCCAAAATGATGCAATTCATCCAGTAAATGTAAATCCACATCTACAACCAGCATCATTTCTGTGTTTGGTGTAGTTTCAGCTTTAACAGCATTTGTTGGAAAAGCGAAATCAGAGGGTGTAAATACAGCGGACTGTGCAAACTGTATATCCATATTATTCACCTTTGGTAAGTTACCTACACAACCCGCAATAGCAACATAACATTCATTTTCGATAGCTCTGGCCTGTGCGCATCTTCTTACTCTGGTATAGCCATTCTGCGTATCAGTCAGGAATGGAACAAACAGGATTTGCATACCCTGGTCAGCATAAATACGGCTGAGTTCAGGGAATTCTACATCATAGCAGATCAGGATACCTATTTTACCGCAGTCTGTGTCAAAAACCTGTATTTTGTCACCACCTACCATTCCATAATATTTCAATTCGTTAGGTGTGATATGAATTTTTCTGTACTCTTCAGTTTTTCCGCTCCGGTGACACAGATAGGTAGCGTTATAGAGTTTATTATTCTCCAGGATAGGCATACTTCCCGAAATGACATTCACATTGTAAGAAACTGCATAACTCTGAATTTTCTCTACAATTTCAGGAGTTAATTCTGCCAGCTTGCGCATGGCTTCCATTTCTGGTAAATGATTGTAAGGCTGTAAAAGTGGCGTATTAAAAAGCTCAGGGAACATGATGAAATCAGATTTATAGCCACTTACAGCGTCTACAAAAAACTCCACCTGTTCATAAAAAGCGTCCATATCCGGGAAAAGACGCATTTGCCATTGCACCAGTCCGATCCGGATAGTTTTTGCTGAACGGGCAGAAGCATCAACCCCCTGATAGTAGATATTATTCCATTCAATCAATGTCGCGAATTCTTTGGATTCATGATCTCCCGGTAAATAGTTTTTTAAAACTTTTCTGACGTGGAAATCATTGGATATCTGGAAGGTAAGGGTAGGGTCATAAATCTCTTTGGCTTTAACCTTGTCTATGTACTGTCTTGGGCTGAGTGTTTCAGCATATTGATGATAGCCAGGTATACGGCCACCAGCTATAATGCTTTTTAAATTCAGGCTTTCACATAATTCTTTTCTGGCCTCATATAATCTGCGGCCCAGACGTAAACCTCTGTATTCAGGAGAAACAAAGATTTCGATGCCATATAAAGTATCTCCGTTAGGATTGTGGGTAGAAAATGTATAACTACCGGTAATCATCTGATAGGTGTGTTTGTCACCATATTCATCATAGTTTACGATAATGGCAAGGGAACACGCTACCACTTTATCGTCTACGGCAATGCAAAGCTGGCCTTCAGGAAATAGTTTAAGTAATCTGGCGATTGTCTGTTTGCTCCATATTTGCCCGCCCAGGGTATCATATGCCTGCTCCATTGACTCTTTAAGATCACCATAATCTTCGAGCGTTAACTTTCTTGTTTCAATGTTCATGTGTTTTATTTTTAAAGCCAGATATTACCAGGTAAACAGGCGATGGTTCTGTTAACTAGTAATATCTGGCATGATCAGGTGTAATTTACCTGTTCATACACATAAATGGTGCCTCAAAATTTATTCTCTTAGAATAATCTGCCCGATTGAGCCTGATATTGTCTGTTGAGGTGTTTGTATGCTGCTTCTGTGACTTCTCTTCCTCTTGAAGTACGCATCATATAACCCTCCTGGATCAGGAAAGGTTCGTATACTTCTTCAATGGTTCCTTCATCTTCGCCAACAGCGGTGGCAATAGTTTTCAGACCAACCGGGCCGCCTTTGAATTTGTCGATGATGGTCAGCAGAATTTTATTATCCATTTCATCCAGACCATGCTCATCAACATTTAGGGCCGTCAGTGCATACTTTGAAATTGAAGTATCAATTGTGCCGTTTCCTTTGATTTGTGCAAAGTCTCTGGTTCTTCTGAGTAATGCGTTGGCGATCCTCGGTGTACCACGGCTGCGGCGTGCAATTTCGTAGGCACCTTCTTCCGTAATTGGTGTTTTAAGGATCTGTGAAGATCGCAGTACAATGGTAGTCAGTAGTTTGGCGTCATAATAAGCCAGGCGGGAGTTAATTCCAAACCTCGCGCGCAGCGGGGCAGTCAGTAAACCAGACCGTGTAGTAGCGCCAACCAATGTAAAGGGGTTCAGGGAGATCTGCACGGAGCGGGCATTGGGCCCGCTCTCCAGCATGATATCAATTTTAAAGTCCTCCATAGCAGAATACAGATATTCTTCAACCAGGGGGCTTAAACGGTGTATTTCGTCAATAAAAAGTATATCTCCACTTTCCAGGTTAGTTAAAAGACCTGCCAGGTCGCCTGGTTTATCCAGTACGGGGCCTGAAGTCACTTTGATACCTACGCCCATTTCGTTGGCGATGATATAGGAAAGTGTGGTTTTTCCCAATCCCGGAGGGCCGTGAAGGAGTACATGGTCTAAAGGTTCGCCACGCAGTTTTGCTGCTTTAACGAAGATCTTCAGGTTTTCCATGATTTTATCCTGACCAGTGAAATCTTCAAAAGCCTGGGGACGTAAAACTTTCTCTATATCCCTTTCAATGGGTGATAAGCTTTCTGAAGATGGATCAAGGTTTTCGTTCATTTGGTAAAGTTAAGATAAAAACTTGGCTGCTGGTTTTGCCTCTTTAACACCACCGGCATAATCATAGAATCCTTCTCCGGATTTTACACCTTTTTTGCCAGCCATAACCATGTTTACTAAAAGAGGGCATGGAGCATATTTAGGATTGCCGAATCCTTTGTGAAGTACATTCAGGATAGCCAGGCAGACATCAAGTCCGATAAAATCGGCCAGTTGCAGCGGGCCCATAGGGTGAGCCATACCCAGTTTCATTACTGTATCTATTTCTTCAACTCCTGCAACACCTTCAAATAAGGTATAAATTGCTTCGTTGATCATAGGCATCAGAATACGGTTAGCCACAAATCCCGGATAATCATTTACTTCAACCGGAGCTTTACCCAGTTTTTCTGATAGGCTCATTATCAGTGAAGTAGTTTCATCAGAAGTAGCATATCCACGAATCACTTCCACTAGTTTCATTACCGGTACAGGGTTCATGAAGTGCATTCCGATTACCTTTTCTCCTCTGCCGGTTACAGAAGCAATATGTGTAATGGAGATGGAAGAAGTGTTACTGGCCAATATAGCTTCTGGTTTTGCATAAGCATCCAGGTCTCTGAATATCTTTAGTTTAAGGTCCAGGTTTTCTGTGGCTGCCTCTACGATAAGATCTGCTTCGGAAACTCCTGATTTCAGATCTGTGAATATGGTTATATTCTGTAATGTTTTAGCTTTGTCCTCTTCAGTTATTGTTCCTTTATTTACCTGACGGTCAAGATTTTTTCCTACTGTACTTAATCCTTTATTTAATGCTTCCTGGTTGATGTCAATCAGATTTACCTGGTAGCCGAATTGTGCAAAAGTATGTGCGATACCATTTCCCATGGTACCTGATCCGATTACTGCTATTTTAGTCATTTTATTTGTTTAAGGTGCTAGTCTGTTAATTGTCCATACGCCATTGACGCTGGTATAAGTGATTCTGTCGTGCAGGCGGCTTGGGCGGCCCTGCCAGAATTCTATGTGTTCTGGTTTCAGGATATAACCTCCCCAGTGTTCAGGGCGCGGGATTTCCATTTCCTGGTAGACAGCTGTAAGTTCATTTACGCGGGTTTCTAAAATCTCCCTGTTGGGAATCACGGTACTTTGCGGTGAGGCAGTAGCACCAATCTGGCTTCCTTTCGGGCGTGAATGAAAATAAGCGGTTGAGGCCTCTGCAGTAGTTTTTGTAATGGTACCTTCGATTCTTACCTGACGTTCCAGTTCCGGCCAGAAGAATTGCATGGAGGCTTGTGGATTTTCTTCCAGGTCTTTCCCTTTTTTACTGTTATAGTTCGTGAAAAATACAAAGCCATTATCATCAAAGCCTTTTAAAAGTAAGATGCGGGAAGATGGTTTTCCCGATAGGCTGGCTGTGGCCAGTGTCATTACGTTCGGCTCATATAATTTGGCATCGATAGCATCTTTAAACCATTTTCCAAATTGTGTGATTGGATTTTTGTCTACATCGCTTTCTGCAAGTTCGGCAGCGCGGTAATCTTGTCTTAGGTTTTGAATATTTTCTTTGGTCAACTCCATTTGACAAAAATAGTCTTTAGTTTATTTAAAATTATAAGTAATTTTCCTAAATGATAAGTCGATTAGCACCCTCAGCCGGTAAACTGCTTGTTTCCGAACCATTTTTAAATGACCCGAATTTCGCACGTTCTGTGATTTTTCTGACTGAGCACAGTGAGCTTGGAAGTTTGGGTTTTGTGATCAATCAGCCAAGTCTTCTCCTTTTGGGGGATTTGATTGAGGGTATTGGCGGGCCAGCCTTCCCGGTCTGTTACGGAGGACCAGTAGCAACCGATACGATCCACTTTATCCATTGTTGTCCTGAAAAGATATCAGGAGGTGAGGAAATTGCCAGAGGTATCTTCTGGGGAGGGGATTTTGAGAGCTTTATTGCGTTGATGGGGCAGGGCGAGCTTACTCAGCAGGAGGTGAAGATTTTTGTTGGTTATTCAGGTTGGGAGGCTGCACAACTAAAAGCTGAAATGGAGGAAAACACCTGGATTGTTTCAGATCAGTATGATTCCGATATGATTTTCTCTACCGATGCAGAAAAGCTCTGGAAAGAAGTAATCATTCATCTGGGACCTAAATATGCACATATCAGTAATTTCCCTAAAAATCCTAATCTCAATTAGTCTGTTGACTTTCTGTTATCCATTTGTCGTGTAAGTAGTTACACGGAATTATTGGAGTAAAGGCAGCAATGTAAACCAGAATTTTTAGGGATAAAGAATTTTCAGGGATAATAATTATATTTTACTAATTGACTTTTGTTTTCAGTTTTAGTAATTCTTTCTTCCAGATTTCAAGATCATTTTTCATAATTTCTATTTGTTTGTCTTTCTCAATCAGGTGGAGTGTCAGTTCTTCAATTTTTTGCAATAGTACTTTGTTCATATTCCCCAGGGCGATCCCATTTGTTTCAACTTCTTTGGCAGATGGTACTTCTGGCAGGTGTTGATTCGTTTGTATAAACTTTTCCAGTTCAGGAAGGCTCATGGGTTTATAGCCCTTAGAGAAAACGTAGTCGGGCCATACATCCGGCATCACTTTAATTTCATTTGCCCTGATTGTGCCTCTTACTGCAAGCTTATCGGTTGGGTTATCAACGCCAAGTCCGACATTTCCGGTAGGGCTGTATCTGACCAGTAAATTATCATAGGCAGAAGTAGCCTCAGGATGTATAAAAAATATCTCTGAAAGACCTAATCTATTTTCCACCCCGCTTGTATTATAAAAAGTCAGTCTTATTTTTCCAGGTGCGACAGAGGAAAGAGGAGTCATGAAGCTATATTGCTGATAATTATCTACATCAGCAATGGTGACCCAGTTACCAGCTCCCTGATAGGCATTATAAACTTCGATTTTAAACTTTGTAGGTGGGTAGTATCTGGTTGACCAGCCGATCCAGGCAGCCCGCTGTACGTGAATAACAGGTAGATTTTCGATTAGTATGACATATGGGTCAGCAGGATTGATGGGTTCTGAGTAAGAAGGCTGAAAGTTTCCGTCAAAAAGAACAGCCAGGTTTAATGCAGTACTTCCACTCTGGGAAACCTTGTATTTGGTATCCGCATAGAAGAGTAAGTTGTTCTCCAGTGATCCCACAGATCCATTGGATGGTGTCATGACTGTTTCACCTTGTGCTGAGGCTTTCTGAATGAAGAACAGCAATATTAATGAGCTGAATAATGTTAATTTGATGATAGATTTCATTTCTGTAATTGTAAAAATTTTTCGCTAAAATATGTAAATGCATCTATTTAGTCTCATGAATAAGGATCTTTAGTTTTAGACAATCCGGGTACTTCTGATGAGTTATGTAAAAGAGGAATATTCAAGAGATTATCGGAAAGGCCCCCCTGATTAATCATCTCAAAAAGGGTTGTCAGCTAAAATTATCGGAAAGTGTTCCCAACTAATCATCTCAAAAAGTGGGTTGTCAACTAAGATTATCGGAAAGTGTTCCCAACTAATCATCTCAAAAAAGGATTGTCAACTAAGATTATCGGAAAGTGTTCCTGATTAATCATCTCAAAAAGGGATTTTCAACTAAGATTATCGGAAAGTGTTCCTGACTAATCATCTCAAAAAGGGATTTTCAACTAAGATTATCGGAAAGTGTTCCTGACTAATCATTTCAAAAAGTGGGCTGTCAACTAAAATTATCGGAAAGTGTTCCTGACTAATCATCTCAAAAAGGGATTTTCAACTAAGATTATCGGAAAGTGTTCCTGACTAATCATCTCAAAAAGTGGGTTGTCAACTAAGATTATCGGAAAGTGTTCCCAACTAATCATCTCAAAAAAGGATTGTCAACTAAGATTATCGGAAAGTGTTCCTGACTAATCATCTCAAAAAAGGGTTGTCAACTAAGATTATCGGAAAGTGTTCCCAACTAATCATCTCAAAAAGGGATTTTCAACTAAGATTATCGGAAAGTGTTCACCAACTATGAACACCAACAAGTAACATCCAAACAACACATCAACCCCCAACATCAACGAAGAACTCCAACCAGGTCAGGAAAACCAGTTGAAATAAAAAACCAGACCTTGTATATGCGGGCATTAGTTCTATAGGAACTTAGCCCGCATATACAAGGTCTGGTTTTTTATCTCTTTTACTGTACCTTAGAGTTCTGAGGCAGACTCTTCGACTTTTTTCCTCAACTCATCCTTATACCCCTGCATCTTTACAGCCAGACTATCATCTGCAGTAGACAATATCTGTACCGCAAGCAACCCAGCATTCTTAGCCGCATTTAACGCCACAGTAGCCACAGGAATCCCGTTCGGCATCTGCAATATAGAAAGTATCGAATCCCATCCGTCAATACTGTTAGAACTCTTTACAGGAACCCCAATAACAGGTAAAACAGTAATAGATGCTACCATGCCTGGTAAATGCGCAGCACCACCGGCACCTGCAATGATCACTTTTAAACCCCTTGAAGCAGCATCTTTTGCATAGCTGAACATTCTTTCCGGTGTACGGTGTGCCGAAACTACCGTCATTTCAAACTCTACTCCAAATTCTTTTAAAATGTCAGCAGCATCGTTCATGATATTTAAATCCGACTTGCTGCCCATAATTATGCCTACCCGTGCGCTCATTAAGATATTACTTTTAGTGTTTCTTTAATAAAATTTGCTTTTTCAATAGCAGCTTCCCGGTTTTGGTCTACAATAGTGATATGACCCATTTTACGGAAAGGCTTTGTATATTTTTTACCATACAGATGTACATAAACACCATCTATCGCCATGATCTTTTCAAGACCCTGGTATTTTGCTACCCCGTCATGTCCTTTTTCGCCAAGAACATTCAGCATTACCGCATTATTAATCGCGCGCGTATCGCCCAAAGGCAGGTTAAACACAGCGCGTAAATGCTGGTCAAACTGAGATACATAATTGCCTTCTATCGTATGATGACCACTGTTATGAGGTCTTGGTGCCAATTCATTGACTAATATCTGTCCATCCCTGGTAATAAACATTTCTACTGCCAGCAGACCTGTTATATTTAAAGCAGCAGCAATTTTTTTAGCAATCACTTCTGCTCTTTCCTGCACATGCTCAGGATAGGTAGAAGGGGAGATCAGAAACTCAACAAGATTTGCTTCATCATTGAATTCCATTTCTACCATAGGAAAGGTTTTTACATCACCATTAGAATTTCTGGATACAATAACTGCAATTTCTTTTTCAAAATCAACCAGTTCCTCTATCAGGCACGGGCTGTCAAAAGCATTGTCCAGATCTGCCACGTTGTTGATTTTCATAACACCCTTGCCATCATAACCATCTTTTCGCTGTTTGAGCATATATGGAAACGGGAAGCTTGAATTCAGTAAATCATCTTTGGTATTAGCCAGCTGAAAAGGTGCAGTAGGGATATCGTTTTCTTTGAAAAATTGTTTCTGTATACCTTTATCCTGGATTAAACGGATTACTCTGGCTTGTGGAAACACCATTTTTCCTTCTTTTTCCAGTTGTTCCAGAGCTTCAATATTTACTTTTTCAATTTCAATAGTGATTACATCTGCTTTTTTACCGAATTTATATACTGTATCAAAATCAGTAATCGATCCGCATTCAAAGTAATTTGCCAGATGTTTACAGGGAGCATCATGATCAGGATCCAGGACCAGCGTAGTCAGGTTATAATTAATGGCTTCCTGAATTAACATTCGCCCTAATTGTCCACCGCCAAGAATACCTAATTTTAACTCACTTATTTGTTTTGCCATGTCAATTTGAAAATATATGCTTTTATGTCTGTCTAAAAATTATCCGATAATTTGTTTATGCTTCTTTTTAGCTGCAACTTCGTCAAATTATATTCAGACAGGATAGCTGTCAGAATATAGATTAACTTTGTTTCAATAAAAATAAGCTGTAAACAATTTGATCATATAAATTTAAACAGGCTTTATTTTGCACAAAAATAACAATATAAACGGATTTGATGGAGGCTGATGCTATAATAATTGGGGCAGGCGCATGCGGATTGATGTGTGCAGTACAAGCCGGATACCTCGGTAAGAGAGTGATTATACTGGAGAAAGGAAGTAAAGCGGGAGCAAAAATATTGATTTCCGGAGGAGGTAGATGCAACTATACCAACATGTTCGCTACTGATGAACAGTTTATTTCAGGAAACAGGCACTTTAGTAAATCGGCCTTTACACAATGGACGGTTGACGATACGATTAGCTTTTTTGAAACCTATGGGATTAATGGTAAAGAGAAGACCCTCGGACAGTTATTTCCTGAACATAAGAACGCTAAAGACATCGTAGACATCTTTACTGAGTTGTGTTCAGACTTTGGACAGGAAATAAAATGTAATGCTGATGTAACTGATATTATACAAAAAGATGGTTCTTATCTGGTCACTTATGAGCAATCAGGCAAAACATATACATTGAATACTCCAAAATTGGTCATTGCTACAGGCGGATTGCCTATTCCAAAAATGGGAGCGACAGATTTTGCATTGCGTTTTGCCCGTAAAAACGGATTAAACATTATAGATACCGCACCAGCTCTGGTTCCCCTGACAATCACCGGAAAAGAAGAAGACTGGTATGCGCAGCTTTCAGGGAATTCAGTTTTTTGCGAAGTCAGCAATGATCAGATATCATTTGAAGAGAATATCTTATTTACACACTGGGGATTAAGCGGGCCGGCTGTTTTACAGATATCTTCTTACTGGAGACCCGGAGAAAGTATTAATATTAATCTTTTGCCTCGCGAAGATATTACTGCACTTCTGGAAGAAGAAAGAAAACATAATGGAAAGACTTTATTGTCTACCTTGATGAACAGGTATTATGCAAAAAAGTTTACCGATGCGATGAGCAAGTATCTGCCTGTAGATAAACAGGTAGCCTCACTGACAAAAACAGAGCTGGAATTAATCCATCAGACTATTCATCTGTTTAAAGTGAAGCCAGCAGGTGATAAAGGTTATGATAAAGCAGAAGTTATGCGTGGTGGAATAGATACAAACGAGTTGTCTTCCAAAACTCTTGAATGTAAAAAAATGCCGGGACTGTATTTTGGCGGGGAATGTGTAGATGTTACAGGCTGGCTTGGTGGTTATAATTTTCAGTGGGCATGGGCTTGCGGCTTTGTGATTGCACAGGGGATATAGCGCATTTTTATGAACGAAACAGATATTTTAAAACAATATTGGGGATTTAATTCATTCAGACCATTACAGCAGGATATTATTCAGGCGGTACTGGAAGGAAAGGATGTTATGGCACTTTTGCCTACCGGAGGTGGGAAATCTTTATGTTTCCAGGTCCCGGCCATGGTAAAAGAGGGGATTTGTATTGTCGTTTCGCCATTGATCGCTCTGATGAAAGATCAGGTAGAAAATTTAAAGGCAAAAGGTATTAATGCTGTTGCTATTTATGCAGGTATGGGCAAAAGAGAAATCGACATTTTGCTGGATAACTGTATTTATGGCCCTGTTAAGTTTCTTTACCTTTCGCCTGAACGTTTGTTGTCTGATCTGGTAAGAACCCGCATTTCCTATATGAATGTGAATCTGTTTGCGATTGATGAAGCGCATTGTATCTCTCAGTGGGGTTATGACTTCAGACCATCTTATCTGCAGATTACCGCATTGCGCGAAATTCATCCAAACGTACCTTTTATCGCATTGACAGCAACAGCAACAGCTTTTGTAAGGGAAGATATTGTCGAAAAACTGGCTCTTAAAGATCCGGAGATCTTTGTGCAGAGTTTTGCCCGTAAAAATCTGAGTTATGTGGTTTTTGGCCTGGAGGATAAATATAAAAAGCTGATTGATATTGCGACCAATGTGAAGGGCACCGGGCTTGTATATGTGCGTAACCGGAGAGAAACCTCAGAAGTTGCACTTTTTTTGAAGAGAAACCAGATCGCTGCTGATTTTTACCATGCAGGAATAGAAAAAGATGAACGTTCCAGAAAACAGGAAGCCTGGAAACAGAATAAAATCAGAGTGATGGTTGCAACAAATGCTTTTGGAATGGGGATAGATAAACCTGACGTCCGTTTTGTTGTTCATCTTGATCTTCCGGAAAGTCTGGAAGCTTATTATCAGGAAGCAGGACGCGGAGGCAGGGATGGGAAAAGAGCTTTTGCTGTTTTGCTGGCTAATTCTGCAGATCAGCTGGCACTGAAGGCGAAATATACAGATAGCTTTCCATCGGTAGAGGAGATTAAAAAGACTTATCATTATCTCGGAACTTATTTTCAGCTGGCATATGGGGCAGGGGCAGGTATTAACTTTAGTTTTGACCTGGCCGACTTCTGCAAAAGATTCAAATTGGGAGTGATTAAAACTATGGCTGCTTTAAAGTTTCTGGAGCATGATGGTTATATTACCCTATCTGAGAATATATTTTTGCCTTCCCGTTTATTATTTACAGCGGGTAATGAAGATGTTTACCGCTTCCAGATTGAAAATTCTGGTTATGATCCGCTGATTAAAGCCATTTTGAGATCTTATGGAGGAATGTTTGACCATTATGCCAATATCAGCGAAAGTGATCTTGCAAAAAAACTAAAGGTTTCTTTTAATGATGTAGTACGTCAGCTGAATAATTTGCAGGATCAGGGTTTAATTTCCTATCTTCCTCAAACTGATCAGCCTCAGTTGCAGTTTATTCAGGCCAGGGTAGATCTGCTTCATCTGGATACCGATGTTAAATATATCGCCCTCAGAAAAAAGATACAGTCTGAACAAATCAGTGCGGTACTGGCTTATGCAGATACATTTATTTGCCGAAGTATCCAGTTATTATCTTATTTTGATGAACCAAATGCAGATCAGTGTGGGGTATGTGATGTTTGTCTTGCACAAAAACGAAATGAAGACCTTGCAGAACTGGAAGATAGAATAGATTTTGAAATTATAACGCTGATTCAAACGGAACCGCGGATACTTGATGAATTGATAAATCAGGTTAAAACTGGTACCGATCAGGATAAGTTAAACCGCATCCGGGAGCTGTTAGATGCAGGTAAAATTAAAACAGACGGCAAAAACTATTACCTTTGATCAACCTTGAAAAATTATCATGAAGAAATTATTCCTATTTAGCTTAGCTCTACCCTTGCTTTTTACAGCATGTGAAACTAAATGTGTAGAAGATTCAGGTCTGCATTCCACTAAGGAATTTACAGTAAAACCCTATAATGAAATTGTCGTAAGCGGGCCGGTTAAACTGCTATTGCGCCAGGACAGCAGCTATAAGGTTAATATACAGGCAGACTCTAATGTAATCAGCCTGGTGAAAGCTGAGGTTAACAAAAATGGTCTGGTGATAGCGCTTGATCCTAAGCAATATTGCGGAAAAGACTCGGTAATTGTAAGCGCTGGTATCGGTGAACTTAAAACGCTTGACGCTAAAGGGGCAAGTCATATTTATTCTTCTGCCAGAATCAATGTAAACGATCTTGACATTAAATCATCAGGAGCAACTAAAATTAATCTCGAATTATTTGCCGGAAAACTAACGACCACCACAGATGGGGAGGCACATATCAACCTCATCGGACAGGCAGGTGTTCATCAGGTGAAAAGTAAAGGTGTAATACAGATGAATGCATTTGACTTTGTTACAGGGATTTATGACCTTAATGTTGAAGGTGTAGGTAAACTGAATATTAATGTACTGAATGAACTTAAGGCAAAAACTTCGGGGGCAACAACTATTTACTATAAAGGTAACCCGAAAAAAGTAGATGAAGATAAGTCGGGTGTTGCCAGACTGGAAAAAGTAAATTAGTACATAGAAAGATCCTAATATTTTTTAATGAAAGTAGAATTATTTATCCCCTGTTTTGTTGATCAGTTATATCCTGAAACGGCTTTCAGTACTGTTAAACTTTTGGAAAAAGCAGGTTGTGAAGTAAGTTATAATCCAAATCAGACCTGCTGCGGCCAGCCTGCATATAACGCAGGGTACTGGGAAGAGGCTAAGCAAACCGGCACCAAGTTTTTGAATGACTTCTCTTCCTCTAATTATATCGTAGCACCCTCTGCTTCTTGTGTAGGAATGGTGAAAAATGGATTTAATGATCTTTTTACTAATTCTACCGTGCATAATAAATGCAGAACTCTACAGGGAAATATTTTTGAACTTTCAGACTTTTTAATCAACGTGGTTAAAAAGGATTATTTTGGTGCAGAACTGGAAGGTAAAGCCGTTTATCATGATTCATGCAGCGGCCTTAGAGAATGCAAGATTAAAGAAGAACCGCGCCGTTTGCTTGAAAAAGTTCATGGTCTTGAAATGCTGGAAATGAAGGAAACCGATATGTGCTGCGGGTTTGGTGGCACTTTCGCAGTAAAATTTGACGCTATTTCTTCTGCCATGGCTGAACAGAAGGTAAATCACGCCCTTGATCAGGATGCCGATTATATCATTTCAACAGATTTATCGTGCCTGATGCATTTACAGGGATATATCGATAAAAATAGTCTCCCCATTAAAACCATGCATCTTGCAGATGTCCTAGCAAACGGGTGGCTCGAATACTAGTTTCTGCGTCTTTTTAGCTGCAAATCGTCAGATTTTATTTCTGGTAGGAAAGCTACCAGAAATAAAATTGACTTGTTTCGCTTAAAAATACACAGAAACAGGTTTTTCACCATGTAAAGTTTTACAAAATGCGGGTTTTTACTTTGGATTCCTTGTGTAAATGTCCTTTGATTCTAAACTCTGTTTTTCTGCTTTGAATTTCTTTTAGATATAGCTTTAATTTCACGCAGTAGGTTGCTGATTTTGAATCTCTTCCATTTATTCGGGATTTGCCTTTACGATTCAGTTGTTGCGTAATCGCTAAATAGAAGTGATTAATCGCACCAGGTTCCGGTAAAAAGGTCTTACATCGATAAGGGTGCCTATTCCTATAATTGCAGTGTGATCATAACCGTTATATACCCCCAGATGATTCCAGACGCCTTTTTGTAAAACTGAATTAGCATCATATTCTTTTATAATTCCATTGGAAGGCCCACTCTCCCCATAAACGTTCACTATACCATCATTCGGCCACCATTTATTGTCGAAAACAGGTTTTCCAGGCTCATTGAGTGTGTAACTACCCATGGATATTGCGAAGGGATAGAGCACGGGAAAGGTTGTTATTCCGGGATATTCACGGCCGGTCAGTATACCGGGGTTTGTACATCTGGTTGTAACAGAAAAATAGTATATATCTTTTGAATCAAGATCTGTGTTATTTCGCTTAAATGATAAATCCGGGGATAAATCATAAGCTGCACAGTCTTTGGTTGACCATAACCTGCTTTGTTTAACATTGTTGTAATAAGTGGAGAAATTTGTTGTTTTAGGGTTTCTTTCCAATCCCCACTGATCCAGGTCAAAATCATAGAGGCTATTGCTGCCAAATCCACCTGCCAGTGAAGCAACACTGTTTAGTGCACCCAGGATAAAGGATGAATTGCCAACGCCAAGTATACTGGTTAGCGTGGTGCCGTTGTGCGGGGTACTGATAGTCACCACCGTCTTTACCCATCTTTTTTTATTTCCCGCAAAAAGTGAACCTGGTTCTGCACCCGGTTTTTCATCAGGATCACCTTTTTCCAGTAACGTGATTAGCTTTCTTATTGTTGTCCCACCCATACTATGGCCAACAAGACTGATAGGGTGGTTCTCGTCCCATTCAGGATAAATACCTTTAAAGGTACGTGCTACATGTTGCTTGTGGCCAAATTTGCTGCTGTGATGCTGACCGTAATCAGGACTACCTCCTTTGATGTAATAATACAATTCTACAGCACGATCCCAGTTACTGCTGACCGGCCCCACCGAAGTGGCGAATGATGGATAACCCTGATCATTCAGATCTTTTATAATATCAGTGAATCCTCCCCAGTAATGAAAGGCTCCAAAGGCTTCATCTGGCCCGAAACCCAGAAAACCATGTACAAATAGAATGGGGACTTTATTGTTTCCTGTCAACATGGCGGCAGAAGGGACTTCCATAGTTTTTGCCATTGATGTAGTGGCAAGGATTTTTACCTGTTCTTTTCCTGTAGTTGCAGCTTCATTGGTAGCTGGCTGATCTTGTGTTTTTTTACAGGCCCCCAGCAAAAGTATGCTGATGGCGGTAAGTGTTAATAATTGATTTTTCATAGGTTGTTGCCGGTTATTTTGTTTTTCTTCCTGAAGCTACTGAAATTTGCAGGATGTATTTCGGTAAATGGATTGAAAATCAATTGTTTGAAATGATTTGATCTGCCGGACTCTAGTTGAAGGCTTTAACTTTTTTTAACATTTCGCTACTATATTTTAGCATCGTTTTTGCATAACACAGGCAGATATGAAACGAATATTTGTGGTAGTGTTTAGCCTGATGGTATTTTCTGTTCAGGTTTATGCACAGAATGGGAAATCTGGGATAATAAAGTTTGAGAGTACTTTTGATCCTGCTGCTCTGACTGCAGCAAATGGTATAAAACTAAGTAATGAGGCAGCAGCCAGAATGCCCGGGAGTTCAATAACCAGTTTTGAGTTATTGTTTAATCCGGACAAAGGAATCTACAGGCAGGTTGCTGAACCAAACAAAAATAAGCATACCCACTATAGCGGATCAGGCTTTTTTGGGGCAGGACCAAGCAGACACTATTACTATAATTTTGAAAATCACCACCTGCTACAGGCATTTGTGCTGAATGATACCCTCTTTTTAGTGGAAGATAAGCTCGGTATACTACCTGTTCCAGGAGATAGTGTCAATCACCCGGCTCCGGTAATTGAGTATACTAAGTCTGATGAGATCAAACAGATATTAGGATTCAACTGTCATCAGGTTACTGCAAGTATCAAATTAAAACACAAAATTCAGGGTGTGGAAAAAGAAATAACCGATCAGTTCATTTTGTGGTATACCAACGAACCTGGTTTTGATTTTTCACCTAATCCAGTTTTATGGACTGAAGGAGTTGTACTGGCCATTGAAGGAAAAGGGACAAGGACCGAAGCAAAGAGTATGCATTACCAGGATGTGAATCCTAAAGAACTTGATCTGCCGGCAAATAGGATAATAATCAACCAGGAACAACTCAGGTCAAAAATAGATTTGCGCAGAAAGCAGGCCAATCTTTCCCGGATAGGTTCATGGAATTGATCACATTTTTTTTCCATAGGGCAAAAATGTGATGAAGAAGAATTGAAAGTCGGAGCAATAGACGTGAAAAAAACGCAATGTTCTTCGTGTTAGTGAATTGCGAAAATCTTTTACAAAGTTTAACTAAATTAATTGGTGTTTCAGTAAATAATCAGTCATAATTATTGCTGTCTTTTCCACCGGTGTTGATAACATTTAGAATCTGTCTAAATGGAAATTTGCATTTTTGAGCTCCGCTAAAATAGGTCGGCAAGAGGGCTGATTTAATAAAATCTTCACTATGAGCACAAAAAGAATAATCAAATTTGAAAAAGACGATTGCAGTCCATGCAACATGGTTTCAGAATATCTTGATAGAAAAGGTGTTGTCTATGAAACAATCAATCCGTTTAACCAACCCGAATTAGCTATGCAATTCCGCGTTAGGTCAGTACCAACAGTAATCTTATTAGAACAGGAACAGGAGCTTTCAAGAGTAATAGGTTTTAAACCTGAAGAATTATCAGTACTGGTAGCAGTTTAGAGTTACACAGAGCCGATGACCTGGATTTATTACGATAGTAAAACTGGTAATGTTGAGCGATTTGTAAACCGTTTGAAATTACAACGTGACTGGACTATTCAAAAGATAGACGAGGCCTTGCGTCCCCTGCACGAAGGGCACCTGATTACCTATACTACAGGATTTGGAGAGGTTCCACTTTCTACATTACGTTTTCTGAACGAAAATAGCAGTATGATAAAATCTATCTCTTCAAGTGGTAACAAGAACTGGGGGGCTAATTACGCTATGGCGGCTACGAGAATTTCAGCTCAGTTTAAATTACCAATTCTGATGCAGTTTGAGCTTTCAGGAACAATGGCAGATATCCAAAAATTTATAGACAAAATAGAGGGCTAATGATATGGTAACGAAAAAGTGGATCTTATTAAATAATGAGATCATGATTAAAAAGGACGACGAATTCAGCCTTCATAAAGATAAAGAAGCTGTTCGTTCCTATTTTTTGGATTATGTAAATAAAAACACTGTTTTCTTTTATACTTTAAAAGAGAAGATAGATTATCTGATAGAACAGGAGTATTATATTGATTTTTATCAATGGTACACCTATGAGCAGATGGAAGAAGTATATGACCTTGTATACGCAAAGAAATTCAGGTTTCAGTCGTTTATGAGTGCATTTAAATTCTTTCAGAGTTACGCACTGAGAGATGACAGCGGTGAGAAATTCCTGGAACGTTATGAAGACCGCGTTGTTGCAGTGTCTCTGTTTCTGGCAAAAGGAGATGTCGGGCAGGCTAAATCATACGCTGAAATGCTGATTAATCAGGAATATCAGCCAGCAACACCAACCTTCTTAAATTCTGGTAAAAAACGCTCAGGAGAACTGGTTTCCTGTTTCCTGGATGAAATAGGTGATAACCTGAATGGTATCGGCTATGCGGTGGATTCTGCTATGAAATTGTCTTCAATTGGCGGTGGTGTATCCTTCAATTTATCTAAAATCCGTGCCAGAGGAGAGGCTATTAAAGATGTGGAAGGCCGTGCTGGTGGTGTACTCCCAATTATGAAAATACTGGAAGATACGTTTTCTTATGCTAATCAACTGGGGCAGCGTCCGGGAGCCGGAGCTGTATATCTGAATGTTTTTCATACCGATATTGAAGAATTCCTTGATTGTAAAAAGATCAATGTAGATGAGAAAGTCAGAATCAAATCGTTGTCTATAGGTGTTGTTGTTCCGGATAAATTTATGGAGCTGGCCGAAAAAGACGAAGCCTGTTATCTTTTCCATCCTCACACTGTATTAAAGCAGTACGGAAAGTATCTGGATGAAATGGATATGGACGAGATGTATGAGGAACTTGTGACCAATCCCCTGGTTAAAAAGAAAAAGATTAATGCACGACATCTGATGGTTAAAATTGCACAGACCCAAAAGGAAAGTGGCTATCCATACCTGTTCTTTAAAGGCAATGCGAATAAAGGACATGCATTAAAAGACATAGGGAGCGTGAAATTTTCTAACCTGTGTACCGAAATTATGCAGATTTCAGAGGTTTCTGATATAGAAATCTATGGTAAAGAAGATAAAATCCGTTATGGTATTTCCTGTAACCTGGGTTCTTTGAATATCGCCTCGGTTATGGAAAACAAGAGAATCAAAGAAGCGGTTAAAACAGCAATGAGATCTCTTACCGTAGTTTCTGATATGACAAATATCGCTATGGTTCCTTCTGTTCAGAAAGCAAATAAGGAATTACATAGTGTTGGTCTGGGAGCGATGAACCTGCATGGGTTTCTGGCCAGGAATTTCATTATGTACGAAAGTAAAGAAGCTCTTGATTTCTGTAATGTTTTCTTTATGATGGTTAATTTTTACTCTATTCAGAGCTCAATGGAGATTGCAAAAGAGAAAAATGAAACTTTTGTGGGTTTTAAACAGTCTGAATATGCAAACGGAAACTATTTTGCTTCTTATATCGCTAAGGACATTGTTCCTGTGAATGATAAGATCGCTGCATTATTTGAAGGAATGACTATTCCTACGACTGCGGACTGGACCGCTTTAATGAATGACGTTAAAGAACATGGACTTTATCATGCTTACAGGCTTGCTATAGCGCCTAATCAGTCTACCTCATATATTATGAATGCTACGGCCTCTGTAATGCCTGTGGTAGACGTTATAGAGGTTAGAGAGTATGGTGATAGTACTACTTATTATCCGATGCCGTATCTGAATAATGACAATTATTTCTTTTATAAGTCTGCTTATGATATGGATCAGAAAAATGTATTGCGGTTAATCTCCGTAATTCAAAGACATGTGGATCAGGGGATTTCAACTATTCTGCATACCAATACCAAAGATAGTACACGTGATATTGCCAAATATTATATCTATGCACATAAGGCAGGCCTGAAGTCATTGTATTATACCCGTACACGTAAAGCGTCAATTGATGAGTGTGTTTCCTGCTCAGTTTAATCAGGCTTTTAATTTAATAACAAGATTTAAATCAGACATAAATGAGTCAATATAAAGCGGTAAACTGGAATACTCCGGAAAATGATTATGCCGGCATGTTCTGGGAGCAGAATCTGCGTCAGTTCTGGATTGATACAGAATATATTCCTTCTAAAGATATCGATAGCTGGAAATCTTTAACTCCTGAAATTCAGGAAGCTTATAAAAGAGCTTTAGGTGGTTTAACACTGCTTGATACCATTCAGAGCCATACTGGTATGCCTAAATTACTCGATCATATCGATGGCTTACAAAATAAGGCCGTACTTTCTTTCATGTGTATGATGGAAGCTATTCATGCCAAATCGTACTCAACTATCTTTACTACAGTAAATAGCACGGCAGAGATCAATGAGTTGTTCGAATGGGTAGAGAATAATAAGCTGTTGCAATTTAAAGCAGCAACAATTGATAAACATTACAGGAGTCTGGATGCAGCTAAAGTAAGCAATGAAGATTTGTTTATGGGGCTTGCAGCATCCGTTTTGTTAGAATCTTTCCTTTTTTACAGTGGGTTTTTTATGCCTTTGTGGCTTGCCGGGCAAGGGCAGATGGTAGCAAGTGCAGATATTATCAAAAAGATCGTTGCTGACGAATCTATTCATGGTGTCTTTGTTGGGCTCCTTGCGCAGGATGTCTATAAGAAGCTGCCAAATCCGGAAAAAAGTAAAGAAGAATTGATTAGCCTGTTGATGGAATTGTATGAGAATGAGTTGAAATATACTGATGAATTATATACTGAAGTTGGACTTACCGCCGATGTAAAAGAATACGTGCGTTATAATGCCAATAAAGCCATGATGAATCTTGGTTTTGAAGAATTGTTTGAGATAAAAGCCGTTAACTCTATAGTTTTAAATGGTTTAAATGGTGAAACTACTCAACATGATTTCTTTTCTAAAAAGTCAACGAACTACGAAAAAAGTACGGAGATACTTTATCTGAGAGACGAAGATTTTCAGATGGATGTAGATCCTGTTTTTTAACTCCTTATCAGGCCCGGCTTTACGACGGTTCTTCCTATTCAAAATAGGAGATCCATAATCGTGAAGCCGGGCTTTTTTTGTGCTTCAGATCTTATCTGATTGATAATGCAATTAAATTTACTCCATTAGGTAAATATATCCGTCTTAAAATCTGAGAAAACGAGAGCTTTATTTACGTTGATATATGCAATGCGGTATCAGGTGTTGCCAATCTGGATCAGCTTTTGAAGAATACAGATTTTCAACCTCCCTATGGAACTTTAAATGAGCGGGGAGTAGGACGTAGGACTTGGGCTGCAATTGTGCCGGGACTTTATTGAAAAAAATATGGGAGAGCTAAAGCTGAATATGGAAGGAGATGCTGTGGTGTTTTGCTTCAGTCTTCCCAAATTCAAGATAGGGGTTATTGGTCTTTAATAGAGTGATTATTCCTGATTAATGATGTCTGTTCAGGATCTTTTTCTTAAATTAGATTAACGCTGTTTTATCAGCATTTAATCGTAAACAATATAATATTTTGTCATTTTTGATCGCAAAATATTATATTGTTTACTATTATAAGTATCTGTATACCTTATTGTTGATTTTAAGTATTTAAAGTTGTGGTGGATATATTAATCTGAATCTTAGTTTATATCACTCAAATATTCATCTAAATACAGAATAATATTCTGATTTATTTTTAAATACGTTGTATTACAGTGTGTTATGTGTTGTATTCTTAACTAATACTCTTGTCTTTTGTAAGCTGCTGAAAAATCAGTACGCATAGTCTTAAAACGCTCCACTACAGTCGCAATAAATATCTCGTCCAGCAGTTGGAAAATCTCATTTGCTCCTCCTCCGGTCAAATCCAGTTCAGATAATTTGTAGCTTTGTTCCAGAGTTCCCTGTTCAAATTTTACAATATATTTCTGGTTCATATTGAACAATGTGATTTTACATTCAGGGTGTGGCAGTTCTGCAATTACTCTCATATGGGAATTATATTAATGGCTTAAAAATCTGACGAAGTTGCAGCTAAAAAAAAGCACAAACAAATTATCAGATAAATTTCTAGGCATTCTGATAGAATATTACGTATCCTTTACACCCATTTCCAGCTGATTGATTAATTTTAAAGCTTTATTATAGCAAATTGAATAATGGCAGAAGACCTGGTAATTATAAAAACTGAAAGTAAAGAAAAGCAATATCAATCACTGATACCTCAAATTGAAGCTTTGTTATATGGAGAGCAGGATCTGACTGCTAATCTGGCAAATATTTCTGCAGCACTTAAAGAACAGTTTGGATGGCTTTGGGTAGGTTTTTATCTGGTTAAAGAAGAGGAGCTGGTTTTAGGTCCGTTTCAGGGGCCGGTAGCTTGTACCAGAATTAAACTTGGAAAAGGAGTGTGCGGGAAGGCATGGCAAGATGCTAAAACTATTATTGTGGACGACGTAGAGAAATTTCCAGGTCATATTGCCTGCAGCTCGGCATCCAGATCTGAGATAGTTCTGCCGGTAATGAAGAACGATGTTGTAATTGGTGTGCTTGATGTCGATAGTATTGAGCTTTCTCAGTTTGATGAGACAGATGAGATTTATTTAGGTCAGATTATCGATCTGATTAAGCTGTAAAGACCATTTGTTATTGTCATGAGATTGTAACAAAGATTTAAATAACGTAGAATGATTCTAAATAGTGTACCTTTGGACTATCAAAGCAGCGATTTCCTGTCTCAATATATACAATAACGGTTAGGCAAGGATAAAAATACTGTGTTCAGTAATATTTATTAAAATCCTGGTTACCCGCACAAAAGAGTGCGGGTAATACAGGTACAAATCTTATCCTTTTTTCAAAATAAGCAACAAAAAAAGCATGGCTGAAAAACCTAATCAACCTGATTTTAAAGAGTTAGCAGGGCAATTGAGCTGCCCTAGCGGAGCGCAGGGAGTAAAGACTGCCGAAAGTATGGCTGCCACTAACGGCAATATGATTGCGCTGACTATTTCGGCTCTGAATCCAAAACCCAATGACGTATTGCTGGAAATAGGACCTGGGAACGGATTTCATGTCCCTGCACTCTTAAATGAGATTAAGTATCTGCTTTATTATGGTGTAGATATATCACCGCTGATGGTTAGCGAAGCTATAAAGTTAAATAAGGACGCTGTAACTTCCGGCAGGGCAGATTTCTCATTGTCAGATGGTGAAAAGTTAAATTTCGCGGCTGATTTTTTCACAAAGATCTTTACAGTAAACACTTTATATTTCTGGAAAGATCCAAAAGCTTATGCCGTTGAAATTTTAAGAGTGCTCAGACCTGGTGGGATATTTAGTCTGACCTTTGGTACCAGAGAGTTCATGGAGAAACTTCCTTTTACACCATATGATTTTCATTTATACAGCCAGCATGAAGCAGAAGAACTGTTACGCGGCTGTGGTTTCAGTATTATCAGTGTCAATCTGCATACAGAAAAGGTCAGAAGTATTGCCGGTGAAGAGGTAGAGAGGGATATGGTAATCATTAATGCTCAAAAAGCATTGGATTAGCCATTAAATGTTAACCTGTTTCCAAAGGGGTCAATTATTTCCATAGTATTAACTTTATCATTCCAGGGTTGTATATCCAAACCGGGCTTATTGAATTTATAGTCTTTTTCGATTAATAAATGCTTTGTTTTTAATTAGATAATCATATTATGATTAAGTTTTTATTTATCAAATATATAGCATAAGCTCCTTTAATCCCATATTGGATCCGAGAAACCCCGGGGATTTATGAAATTATTTTTTAACTAAAAACAAGAGAAGGCTTTTAAGGCGTTCTCCTGCATTTGTTTCAGTTAGAGTGCTTAGAGCTGGTCACATCTGTTTAAGTTGCAGACACGGCCAGAAATCCTGTGATTCTGGAAATCTACAGCAGGTTGTGAAGTTTAACATACTGGAGTAAGATAATCGTTTTTCCATCCATAATTTCTCCGCTATCTATCATTTGCATAGCCCGGTCTATAGAAATTTCCATTACTTCTATGTTTTCCTGCTCATGTTCCAGCCCACCACCTTCATTTACCTTCATCGATTTAGAGTATGCGGCAACGAAGAAATGTAAAATCTCAGTAACCGATCCCGGGGACATATATGCTTCAAATATCTTACGAACCTCAGTTACTTTATAACCTGTTTCTTCTTCGGTTTCTCTTTTGATACAATCTTCAGCATTGTCCTTGTCCAGTAAGCCGGCGCAAGCCTCAATCAGCATTCCAGAACTGTTTCCGTTAATATATGTGGGCAGCCTGAATTGTCTGGTAAGGATTACAGTCTGCTGTTCTTTATTGTATAAAAGGATAGTAGCACCATTTCCCCGGTCATATGCTTCTCTGTCCTGCGTTTGGGATGAACCATCTTTCAGTGTATACGTATAAGTTATTTTTTTTAATGTATACCAGTTATCAGAGAGAATCTCTGTGTTTAATATTTTTACGTTTTCGATCATTTTTTTTATGGCGATTATAAGCGCAAATTAGATAGAAACCAGCGTATTTGGTTAGTTTTTAAGAAATATCTGTTTACCAATTTTCAAGTCCCAGTAATTTTTTACCTAATGGAGTGAGTTCTGCAACCGGATTTTTCTTCTCCCTTTCTAAAGGATCTCCGGGAAATGCATAACCCTGCATGGCCTCCCTGTTTTTCCAGCTGCCAATACGCCATTGCTTAAGCGCTTCATTTTCTTCCTGTGCAGGCATCATAGCGATATACTGAGCTATTCTTACCTTATCTTTACTTGTGTTCGCCCGGATGCCATGGGGCTGTGAACTATTGAATATGAGCAGATCACCCGCTTCCAGTTTTACTTTTTCAAGATCAAATCCTGAAGTATCTGGTTTATAATGATCACGATCTTCCGGCTGGGTTAATTTCCAGGTGTCATAAGTGCGGAATAATTCAGGTATACATTGAAAACCACCCATATTTTCGTCAGTCTGATCTGCCAGGGCCAGTACACCCTGTACATTCTGAGGTTTTGTCTCCGGATCATAATCCCAGTGAATAAAGCCCTTATATTCAAAACCAGGACGAAGCGGGAAATTTAAATTGGCCCTGTCAATGGTTACCCATAGTTTCTCGGTTCCCCAGATGTCGGCAAAGGCCTGATGAACCTTTGGATACATCCTGTTCTCCCATAAATACTGATGGTTGTAAATTTCCACCATACCAGTATTGTTCAGTTCTGACATCTGCATTTGTGCATTTGGCTTTTTATACCAGCTTTCTATATCATTTGGATCTTTATTCTCATATTCCCAAAGATAATCAGCTGTCTTTTTAACCTGTTCCCGGGGAACAGCATTTTTGATAATAACATAACCGTTAGTAATCCAGAATGCCCAGTCCTGTTCGGTTAACAGACGTAATGTTGTTTCCTTGCTGCGGTCATTCAGACGTATTTCACTGGATTTGGCCGTAGAAGGATTACCCGGTATATCCTTATGTGCCATCGTATTCATTGTCTGGTTTTTCATCTTTAATGGATTTGTTTGACCAAAAATAAGAGCTCCCGCTGCCGATTAAATGTGTTGTAATGACCAGTATTTGCTCTGTATTGATTTAATAGCTATGTTTATTAATCAAAAGATAGTAATGCAGCGCTTTTGACAATATACCAACAGCAAATGAATGAAATACAGCTGGAGAAAATAAGTTTTGACCCGGGTAAGTCCTTTAAATATTTTTCGCCCAGACTGAGGAATACATTTTTCTGGCATTTTCATGCTGAATATGAACTTGTTTATGTGGAGGCTGACGCCGGTATAAGACATGTCGGTTCTCATATTTCCGGATATACAAAAAGTGACCTTGTTTTTATAGGGAGAAATCTTCCGCATCTTAACTTCGATTACAGATTGCGAAGTGACTACCACCAGATCGTGATACAATTGAGAACAGATTTTCTGGGGTCAGCAATAGCCCTTTCGCCAGAATTCACCAGCATTGACCAGTTGTTTAAAAAAGCAGCAGGGGGAATTGCCTTTCATGGTGAAACCAAAGCTATTGTGGTAGAGAAATTAAAACAAATGGCCGAATTGAATTCCTTTCAGCAGCTCATCAGGTTAATTGAAATCTTTCATTTGCTGGCCGGTTCAGAAGAAACCGAGATTCTGAATGATGAAGAGATTAATTTATCCTTCTTTTTAAGAGATAAATTAAGAATGGGTGCCATTTACGAATATATTGATGCGAATTATAACCAAAAGCCTGATGTCAATATTGTCGCAGCTAAAGTAAATCTGACAACCCCGGCCTTCTGCAGGTATTTTAAAAAGCAGGCCAACATGACTTTTACAGATTTTGTAAACCAATATCGCATTGATCTGGCAAAAAATCTGTTAATGCAGGATAAAAATGTTACTGAAGCCTGTTACGCTGTAGGTTTTGATAGTTTGTCCTATTTTAATAAGTTATTTAATAAGATTACCGGACAAAATCCGTCCGTCTTTAAGAAAAACTGGTTTAACAATTTCCAGCCTGATTTACCTCTTGTCAAAACGATCAGGCAGGTGGTCAATTAATTTCCCTTTAAAGTTTACAGCATACGTTCTTCGTGATGATTTATAAATCAAATCACAGCTAAAAAAGAAATATGAAAACTTTACACTATTGCCTGATTGTTGTCGGATTGGGTTTAAATTTAAAAGCCGGTGCCCAAACTGGTATCTCTGGTAAAATTAAGGCCGAATACGTTCCTTTCTCTAATTACATAAGACCGGTAGACAGCGTTAAAACCGGTTCTTCCAGCAATTTTAAGCGGATGCAACTGGGATTCAGTATTCCGCTATCTGTTAAGATAGATTCATCAGGAAGACCAAAGATGTGGGCGGTGAATGTAGAAGGAGCGTATGCTCAGATGGAGAACCGGGATTACGAAGTGAAATTGTTCCCGACAGAAATGCTGAACGCACAGCTTGGATTGGTTCATATGCGCCCGATAAGTAAAACATGGTCAATCATGGCGATGGCCTCGGTAGGAGTTTATACAGATATGGAAAAGATAACTTCGGATGATATCTTAGTGCAGGGAGGGGTATTATTTATTAAACACTTTAACCCACGTACTGCTTTTGGATTTGGACCGGTTGTTTCCAATACATTTGGCGTCCCGATGATATTGCCTGGTCTTTATTTTAACTGGGTTACTGCCGGACGCTATCGCTTACATGTTAACTTCCCTGAAAATATAGAATTTGGTGTACAAATGAATCCTTCATTTGAACTTAAAGCAGTTGTTGAGTTAAGTGGTATGACTGCCGAAGTTACAAAGGATAATAAATCCATGTTATTAGGCTATCAGCAGGTAGTTGCGGGTTTGAGACCGGAAATTAAATTAGGTAAATCAATTACTTTGCAACTAACTGCGGGTACGACCTTAACCAGATCTTTTACAACTACAAGCAGGAAACTTAAAGATTTCTTTAAAGCAAAAGACATGGCAGACCCTCGGTTTGTGACTACAGCTTACGGAGCAGTTGCACTGAAATGGAATCTGAGTAAAGCCAAAAAATAAATGATCAAAGCTCCGGATTCAGGATAGGCTTTGGTTTATCCGAATCCGGAGCAAAAAAAATACCTCATGAAGAGGTATGATTAACTGGTCTGTATCAAAAAGCTTATCTGCTAAGCAATTTGGTATAGACCACTTCTTTTAACAGGTCTTCCCGGCGGTTTCTGGAAATAGGAAGTTCAGTACCATTGATAAAAATTCTTCCTCCGGATACCGAGTCGATATGAGAAATATTGATCAGGTAAGACTTGTGTATTCTGAAAAAGTTATCTTTTGGAAGTGTCTCTTCCAGAGAGATCATGGTTTGATGAATAATCAGCTCACGGTCTTTAAAATGAAGTCTGGCATAGTTTTGCATTCCTTCGATAAATAAGATATCAACCCATGATATCTTTTGAAAACTATCGCCCTGGCGGACATATAAAAAAGTATCAACCGATTGTGGATGTTTGGGTGTTATACTCATCAGATGCTGCTGTCTGGCCTTTAATGCAGCCTGGTAGAAACGCTTAAAAGTAATTGGTTTAAGTAAGTAATCAACGATCTGCAATCTGTAGCCTTCTATAGCATGTTCAGAATAGGCTGTGGTCAAAATTGTAAGCGGAGGGTGTTCAAGTGTTTCCAGGAATTCAAGCCCTGAAAGATAGGGCATGTTGATATCAAGAAACAGCAGGTCGATATTTCCCTGCTGTATATAATCAGAAGCGTCCATGGCTGTAGAACAGGAGCCTGCTACCTGTAAAAAATCCAGTTTGCTGCAAAAATCTATGATACCATCTCTGGCAAGAGGTTCGTCGTCAATGACCAGGCATTGTAAAGGAGCTTCATGAGTGTGATTTGAGGGAATAAGCGCCATTTTTATTTCTTTGGATGTAAATGTATAGTCAATGCTACGTTAAAAGTGTGATTAGTTTTATCAATGTTTAGCTGATGCTGAGTGGGATATAACAACTCAAGTCTTTTTCTGACATTCTCCAGGCCAAGACCGTGACTGTTGCCTTTTCTGGGTTGTTGGACAGAACTGGAGTTTTCTATGGTAAAGATCAGCTGGTCGTTCTCCTGATTTAAAATTAAGGTTACATACCCTTTTTCCATGGGTAATCTGGATACATGTTTAAAGGCATTTTCGACAAAAGGTACCAGTAAAAGAGGCACAATGTCGCGTTTTCCGTCCTGTATATTCCAGATGCAGACAACCTTTAATTCTTCTCCCCACCGGATTTTCTCCACTGCGACCAGGTCTTTCAGATATTGTACTTCGCGATCCAGTAATACTGATTCCCGGTTGCATTCATACAGCTGATAACGGAGTATATCTGAAAATTTGACCAGCAGGACCGAGGCCAGATCGACATTTTTCTGCATCAGAATATGAATATGATTTAATACATTAAACATCAGATGCGGATTAATCTGATCCTGAAGTATTCTTAACTGAGCTTCAAGATGTGCCTGCTGCAGGAGTGCATGATTTTTTTCTATTTTTCCATGTTCTTCATAAAACCGCAAACCACATGCAGTTGCGTTGATCAGTACCGCTGACGGAACAGCGCTGCCCATTTTCAGCCAGAAGTCATCAAAGGCAATTATTCTTCCCAGGCTGTCGTAGGGGGTGCCATGTAAAAATAACCAGTAGCAACTTACTGCTGCACCACCTATAGCAGCTGCAAGAAAAAGGGTAAGCAGGACACATTGGATGGCGAAAACTTTCATTTTTCCTGTCAGCATTGCTTTAGGTAATAATAAATCACTTAAAGTATGGGCAGATATCATTGAGGCAAGCGTAATAACAGTAGCTACATAGGTGGCTGGTATTAATGGATAGTCACGCAGGACCTGTGCCCAGAAAGCAATTTCCAGGACAATCCAGAAGCCTCCTATGATGAGCCATCGTTTATTAAAAGTAAAGGTCTTCATTTAGTCGTTATTGCTGTTTTAGCTTTGTGTATCATTGCTTAATGAGATTTCTTATTACATGACAAAGCCTGCAAGAGCTTATCCGGCCCCTGAAGCTATGCTCATTATTTGTTAAGAGCCTTGTTCAAAATTTATCTGATCTATTGCTCCGTCTGCAAAAAGACGCAAACCAATTGAAAAAATAAATGATTTTTTTCACCTAAATTTAAATAGTTTCTTAACCGTCAAATTTTAAACAGGCTCTAAAGTAGAAAGAATTTTTAAAAGATCATGAAGCCAACGGTTGCCTGAAAGGTAAGAGGGCGGGATTTGAAGTCGCTGCTCATCCTGGTTAATGCTCCCTGGGCGCTCAGATCCAACGTGATTTTGCCTAAATCTACACCCACACCCGCAACGTAGCCGATATTTGATTTATCAAATTTCTTAAATGATTCTTTTACTTCCTGAAGTATGCGTGCCTTATCATTTAATATATAAGAATATACACCGCCACCGAATACCCTAACGTTCAGATGAGCTGATTTTAAAATTTTATATCCGATGGTAACCGGTACTTCGATACTGTTCCAGGATGTTTTTTCTGTACCCAGTTTAGCTGATTCTACCTTTGAAGATTTGTGTGTATACAAAAGTTCTCCCTGAACATACAGTTTGGAAATATCTATCCTTGTAAAAGCACCTGCAGAATAACCGGCAGCATATTTATTAGTCAGATCAGCATAGTTAAGACTTAAGTCAGTGAAATTGGCTCCTCCTTTTAAACCGATGTGGAATGGGATAGCATTTTGCGATTTTGCTGTATTCGTAATTAAAAGCAAAGCGATTGCAGGGATCAGAAACAGACTTCTCTTGTTAAATTGTGTTCTCATATTTTTATATTTTCTGCAAAAAAGGAGAATAATAAAATCGTGTGAGAAACAATTTGACCAATTGCAATCAGGCAGGGACAGCTGGTCGGTCTTACAGGTTATCCGGCAAATGTAATTTTTACAGGCCGTTTAGTTTTTTGACAACTCTGGCCAGTATCTCTATCGCATCTTCCATCTCTTTTGGGGTCAGTGAAGCAAAACCTGCCCTGATATAATGATGCTGATAGTTTTCATCGTCAAAATAAGCAGTGCCATTACTGATTGATAAACCCGCTGACAATGCTTTTTCAGCCACATCCTGAGGTTTGATCCCATTTAAGTATTTCATCCAGACTGCAAAGCCACCATCAGGCACATTAAATTCAACCAGTCCTTCCAGGTTTTTCTGTAAGAGCTGACAAAACATATCCCGGCGCTCATGGTATATCTTATTTGATTTTTTCAGATGCCTGCCGATATCACCGTTTTTAAGCAGATTAGCCATTGCTTCTTCCAGTAACTGTTCTCCCTGCCGGTCAATTAATTTACGTAATCTTGTTGCCTGTATAATCAGATTTTTCGGGCTGATCATAAAACCAATCCGGATACCCGGAGCTATAGTTTTACTAAATGAACCTATATAGATCACACTGCCGCAGTAATCCAGGCTGGCAAGCGGAAGAATAGGACTGCTGCTGTAATGATAGTCATAATCATAGTCATCCTCCACTATGGCAAAGCGATATCTGGTGGCCAGCTCCAGCAGACGCATCCGCCTTTCTGAACTTAATGTAACCGTAGTGGGTCTGTGATGATGCGGAATAACATAAATCAGTTTTACTTTTTTTCGTTTACAAATTTCTTCTACAGCATCCATATCCATTCCATATTCGTCTACAGGAACAAGCTCCAGATTTGCTCCTGCATGCTTGAAAATATCATTGGCACCTAAAAAACCCGGGTCGCCGGCAATTACAGTATCATTTTTGGTAATCAGAATTTCAGCAGTCAGATAAATGGCCATCTGGGCACCTTTGGTAATTAAGATATGCTCAGGACTAATATTCAGCCCTCTGGTATCCGCGAGAAAACGGGCCAGTTCTATGCGCAGATTTTCAGATCCCTGTTCTGGTCCATAGGTCAGGTATTTGGGTAAAAAATGGTAATTGGCAAAACGACGGTATTCACGGACCAGTAATTCTACCGGCGCCAGGCGGGTATCAGGATAACCATCATTGATAATCAGATTATAGGCAGGTGGTGCTTTAAAAACTTCAGGAAAAGGAATCTTGTTCTGATCTACCATGAAAAATGTCTTTTCCGGGTAGGATCCGGTTTTAGAATCAGCGACGATGTTCCTTGGTGTTACATCAGGGAGATTTTTAGCTACAAATATTCCTTTTCGGGGGAAAGTGTCAACCCAGCTTTGCGCATACAGCTCGTCATAAGCGGCAACAATAGTTTTTCTATGGACATATAAAGTGGTTGCAAGAATACGGCTGCCGGGTAAAGCTGATCCGGGTTTCAGTACACCCTGCCTGATATGAGCAATGATCCCATTTGCGATCTGAAGATATACCGGTATCTGCAGATTTTTATCGATGCTGAGTAAGCTTCCTGTATAAGTCATCTGGCCTATTTATATTGTTAATACTGGACTACTAAGATAGGCCAATTGTCAGTTAAATTTGAATAGATAATTAATAATTATATAAACAATAAAAGATATGGAACACATGACTCAAAAAAAGGCTGCTGCATTACTGGTTGTTATTGCATTTGCTACGGTATACATCGTTTGGGGTTCTACTTACTTCTTTATACAAATGGCTTTAAAGAGCTTTCCTCCAATGCTGATGGGGGCATTTCGCTTTACCGTAGCCGGTATACTGCTGCTGGCCTGGTGTGCTTATAAGGGAGATAAAATATGGGTTAAAAGAGATATTATCAATTCTGGTATCAGTGGTTTACTGTTATTATTTGTAGCGACAGGAATTGTAATCTGGGTAGAGCAGATATTACCCAGTGCTATGGTTGCGATTCTTGTTTCTGTAGCGCCAATCTGGGTTGTCATCTTTGACAGAGCTAACTGGAAAGTGAATTTCAAGAGTACCTCAACACTTACAGGGCTGCTGACCGGATTTGCCGGAGTCGTTTTGTTGTTCGGAGAACAGGCAGGCAAAGCATTATCAGGTCATCCTGATTTAACTATGCTTTCTGCAATGGCTTTACTCTTGCTGGCTCCGGTTTCATGGTCACTGGGTGCATTATTCTCTAAACGTAAAACAAGTGAATCTCCTGCAAGAATGAATATAGCCTGGCAGATGATTATTGCTGGTATAGCTTTCATCCCAGCCGGATTTTTCCATAATGAATATAACAGTTTTCATTTTAGTCAGGTGAGTGGAGCATCCTGGTTCGCAATTGCTTACCTGATATTTTTTGGGTCTATTATTGCCTTTAGCGCCTATATCTGGTTGCTTAAAGTGAGGCCGGTAACCCAGGTTAGCACCCATTCTTACGTAAATCCGGTTGTTGCTGTAATATTGGGTGTGCTATTTGCCGGGGAACATATCTCGTTAGTGCAGATTGGCGGATTAGCTGTGATACTGATCAGTGTATTACTGATTAACCTGGTAAAATACCGTAAACCTGCCATGAAAAAGCAGCCGGATAAGCCGGTTATATTAAAATACAGAATTTCGGCCTGATTTATAAAAAACGTGATTGGGGACCAGTCAATTCATGAAGATTCTCTGTAATGCGTTCAATTTTCCAGTCCCACCACTTCAGTTCCAGCAGTTCTTCAATCTTTTCCGGAGAAAAGCGTTTTCTGATCTCTTTTCCCGGATTTCCTCCTACAACAGTGTAGGGGGGTACGTCACGGGTTACGGTGGTGTTTGTTGCAATGATGGCACCATCCCCAATATGAACTCCTGGCATGATGGTCGCGTTTGATCCGATCCAGACATCATTACCGACAATGGTATCGCCTTTAAAAGGAAGTTCTTCCATTTTAGGAGTGACTTTTTCCCAGCCATTACCAAAAATGTTAAAAGGATAGGCAGTTATTCCATCCATTTTATGATTTGCACCATTCATAATAAACGTTACTCCCGAAGCTATCATACAGAATTTGCCAATAATCAGTTTATCACCAATGAAATCGAAATGATATTTAACATTTCTTTCAAAATTATAAACGTCCTTAAAATCGTCATAATAAGTATAATCGCCGACTATGATATTAGGATTGGTAATGATGTTCTTTAAAAAACAGAGTCTGTTGTATTGACTCATCGGGTACTTCTCATCTTTATCTGGTCCTTTCATCATGATCTGTTTTTACTGCAGCTTTTTGTTCTTAAGCAGCGGAGCGTTTGCAATCTTGCTAAATTAGTAGAAAAACTAATAAAATAAAATTCAATTGCATATTAATTCAGACCTTTGGACCTATCATATATATCCCTAAAAGATTTTAATGTTTTCAGATAAAATGTATCAGCATTTGTTCAGCAATGCAGCTGCTCAGGTTAAACTAACAGCATCGGATATTACCTTATGCAGGAAGTATTTTGAACCGGTATTATTTGCTAAAAATGAAATTATAGAAGAGGAAGGTCATATCCCCAAATATCTTTACTACGTTGTTTCGGGCTTTATCAGGCTTTTTCATTACAATGAGGCAGGTGACGAAGTTACTACACATTTGAACTGTCCACCGGGGTTTATTACTTCGTATTCGCATTTTAACAGTCAGACCAAAGCAGCTGAAAACGTAGAATGTATTACCGAATGTGAATTATTAAGGATTACCAAAGCTGATCTGGATACGATCTGTGAGCAGAGTTCAGTTTTTAAAGATTATAGTATCCTGGTTTTCCAGATGGCACTGGCTTACAATGAAAACCGCGCAAGAGAGTTAGCCAGTCTGACTGCAGAACAGCGTTATACAAAGCTGATAGATAACTATCCGGCTATTATTCATCATGTTCCTTTACAATATATCGCATCTTTTCTGGGGATGAAACCCGAGAGTCTCAGTCGTATCCGGAGAAAAATTACCAAAGATAATTAGCTAACAAATGTCAAGTGTTAGCCATTAATCAATGTACAGATTTGTGTTCTCAAAAGATAAGAACATGATACATCAAAATTTAGCATTGGTTACCGGGGGTAACGGGCATTTAGGTAATAACCTGATCAGGTTACTGCTTGAAAAAGGAATTCGGGTAAGAGGATCTGTAAGAAATTTAAAAAATAACAGCTCTTTTGCAGATCTGGATTGTGAAATGGTACAAGCCGATATTACCGAAAAACAATCTTTAATATCAGCAATGCAGGGCGTAGACGTAGTTTATGCCGTTGGTGCAGCTTTTAAACTATGGGCTAAAGATCCTGAAAAAGAGATTTATCAGGTAAATCTTCAGGGGACAAAAAACCTGATTGAAGCGGCAGCAGAATCGGGGGTGAAAAGAATTGTTTATGTAAGTTCTATAGCCGCTTTAAATTATACCATACAACCTGTCAGCGAAAGTAACGGACAGAATCCGGATCGCCGGGATATGTACTATAATTCTAAAAACGATGGTGAAAAGCTGGCTTTTGAACTGGCGGCGAAATACCAGATAGAACTGGTAGCTGTTTTGCCTTCTGCAATGATCGGCGATAAAGCTTTCGGTCCATTAAGTGTCTCCTACAATATTGTAAAGCTGATTCTGAATAAAGAAATTCCAATTGAAACCAATATTGCGTTGAACTGGGTAGATGTTAAAGACGTAGCTGAAGGATGTTATCTGGCTGCCGAAAATGGCAGGAGCGGAGAGCGTTACATTCTGGCGAATGAAAAATGTACTTCTATTAAACAGACTACAAAAATTGCTCAGGAACTTTTTCCGGAATTAAGCATTAAACTTCCTGTCGCGGTACCCAAAACTGTTTTGTATATAGCTGCATGGCTAATGGAAACAGGAAGCCGGCTGACGGGAAAAGCACCGCTGCTAACCACCAAGGATATTGCAATGTTTTCTGGTTTACAACAGGATTTTGACATCTCCAAAGCCAGGACAGAATTAGGTTTTAATCCTAAAAATCCTGTTCAGATAGTAAAAGAAGCAATGATGTATCTTAAAACAGAACGTAGTGACTTATTCTAAATCACCATATTCCAGATAAAAAACATGATGTACTGCAAACGGAACAGGTTCATGCGTGTGCTTTCTTGTTCCGGTATTTTGTTTCCAGGAGAAGGGTTTACGCAGATCTGCTTCCGGAAACTCAATGGTCAGATACAGATTGTCAGTGATTGCTTTCAGTGTCTTTTGATCAGTGATCTGCACGGTCATGTTTTCATCAAAATCCGGTTTGGAGCTAATCCGGTGAACCAGAAACTGTTCTTTCTGGTTACCAAAAAGTAAATATTGAAGATTGGCCGGTTTGACTGCAGTTTGATAAAACTGCTTATAATAGATAACCTGTTTGATTTTTACAGGAATATTTTCAAGAAATTTAGTGCCGCCTCTTTCAAAATGGCCTCTATAGATACTGGCTCTGAAAGTTTTGGTATGGTTAATCATTTCAGGAAGTACAAAGGTTTCAGGCTCAATAGTATATACTGAGTCATCAGGATGATCTTTTTTGTCCTGATCATATTTGTCCTTATCTTCTTTTGATAATTCCAGCACTGAGATTATCTGATAATCATGCGGGCTGTGAAACATAGGTAAGTGTGAAGCATAGATCACTTCATTACCCATTAACATCATTCCATGTGTAGATGGTTTATCCGGGTAGGGCTTATGCTGTGCAAAAGCCGCTGTGGACAGAAAAAGAAAAATACAGAGGAGCGCTGATTTCATAATTCAGAAAAATAATAAATCGAAATTACGAAAAATTATTCCTGTTTAATTGAGCTGTTATACAAGAAGATCTGACTGGACTGCTGATGCTATTCCTGAAAAACCGGATCTGAATAGTTCAGATCCGGTTTTTTATAGCTTATAATTTATTTTGAGCAGGAATAAAATCAGTCATTACCGCTTCTCTGATTAATGCCGGAGGAAGTAAACCCTGTGATAAGATGAAATCATAAAAACGCAGTGCATTAAACCTGGTTCCCAGTGCTTTCTCTGTGTCTTTTCTTAAGGCAATCATTTTGGTGAAACCATAAAAGTAACTGTTGGCCTGGCCGGGAGCTTTAATGGTATAACGTTCAACCTCCTGTTGTGCCATTGCCGGAGACTGTACAACATCTTCCATCAATACTTTTTTAACCTGATCCTGTGTAATTTTTCCAGACTGTACTTCCGGATCCAGAAAAGCTCTTGCAGCTCTCAGCAGTCTGTAATCCAAAGAAACCAGCTGACCTTCGAGCGGCATATAAGGTTTGGTAATATATTCAGCATATAAACCCCAGCCTTCGGCATTTGTAGAGTTAAATGCATATAAACTACGTGCCTGTGAAACCCCTTCTTCAACCATTTTATCAAATTGCAGTTCATGACCAGGGCGGGCCTCATGTGCTATAATAGTCCAGGATGCAGCATCAAAAGTAAAATCATCATAATGAGCACTTTCTTTTTCTCCCGGTGCTGGTGGCATATTTAAAGGAAGCACAAATACACCACGTTGCCCTGTATTATTTAAAAATGGAGGCGGAACCATATGAGGAGCAGGGCTGTTTGCTGTTTCGGCAGCAGATGCCAGACGGATGATGGCAGGTCTCGATGGTAAGGTGACCAGCTGATGTTTAAGAATGATAGCTTCTATATCTTTCAAATGTCTTTCGTAAACAGGAATGATAGAATCACCATGAATCTGTTCCTTTTTGAGATTACGGATCACATCACGGTAATCTGCTGAAGGCCAGTTTCTTTGTTTGGCTATTTGTGCGGCAATAGGCTTCATCTCATTTTGAATTTCTGTGAAGGCCTCATGCGCTATTTTAGCTAACTGATCAGGAGCGATATTAACACCATAGTCTTCCAGTTGTAATGCATATTCCTCGCTGGTTATTCTAAAATCTTTACGGGCCCTGGACAGGACGTTTTTACGTGTCCAGTCATCATATTCTCCAATTTGTTTTTTGAGCTCAGTGTAGGATTTTTCCCATCCCGCTATTTTATATTTCCTGAATAACTCTGCTATACCCTCAATAATACTTGCATTTCGTGATAAAGTAACTTCCATTTCCTGTTTAGAAGGATAGATCATGTCTGTACCTTTCATCTGCTGCATAACCCTGTCTTTCAATATAGCTGTTAAGGGTTGATAGCCAGGTGCCAGACCTGCATATTTCTGCAGGCGGATTACTGCAGCAGCTCTTCTTTTTTCGGCGGTCTGATCATCCAGTAAAGTCTGCAGACCTTCAAAAATCATGCTGGCAGCATTTAAAAAAGGTATTTTTCTTTTTGTTTCAAAATCCTGAGTCTTGAAACCCAGATTTAAATGAGCAATTAAAATATTCAGATCCTGTTTTACAGCCGTATTTTTTTCTGTCAGTAAAGAAGCCCTGTATTTTGCAATCAGTATTTCTTCTTCCTTTCTTTCTGCCAGTTTGTTGGCAAGGGTAGGCACAACAACCAGGGTGTCATATGCTGCCAGTCCCTGTGCAGAACCATATTCCGGTGAGTACTTTTTATCCAGGTTAATGAGTTGTTCGGTATACAGGTTTGATTGAATGATCCATGTCTTATCTGCATGTACAGGTGTAGTTTGTGAATTTGCAGCAAAGGGAATTGCTGAAAACAGACAGGCACTTAATCCATACCATATCTTTTGAGATTTGTTCATAGGTAGCTGATTGTTGAGGAATTGAAATTCAGAGTAAGATCGAAAAAAAATAAACATAAAAAAACTCAGACCGTTTTTAAAAACTGTCTGAGTTAAAATTTCAGCTTCCGGAAGACCGGGTAAATCTGTTTAGTTATTGACCAGTTTCATGGCGCCTTCATGATAACGCTCTCCGCTGACAGGGAAACGGAGAAGCAGATCATCAATATTTTTCAGGTCGGCTGCAATTAAATTAATGTCTGCAGCTGCGGCATTTTCTTCCAGATACTTACGTTTTTTGGTACCCGGAATAGGAATAATATCATCGCCCTGCGCCAATACCCAGGCCAGGGCAAGCTGTGCTGGTGTACATCCTTTTTCCTGTGCAATCGCAGCAAATCCATTCACTAATCTGGCATTGTTATCCAGATTTTCTTCCTGATAACGAGGCAGTGTTTTGCGGAAGTCGTTATCTGATAAAGTATTTACATCCAGAGTATTGGTCATTAAACCTCTTGCCAGTGGCGAATAAGGAACCAGTGAGATACCCAGTTCTCTTACTGTACTTAATATTTCATGCTCCAAATCTCTGGTCAGTAAAGAATATTCACTTTGTAAAGCCGCAATAGGGTGTACAGCATGTGCTTTGCGTATAGAAGCCGGAGAAGCCTCACTCAAGCCCAGATAACGTACTTTTCCTTCTTTTACCAGTAGGGCCATGGCTCCGACAGTTTCTTCAATAGGTATATTCGGATCTACCCGGTGGGCATAATATAAATCTATCGTGTCAATTTTTAACCGTTTAAGACTTTTCTCCACTGCAATTTTGATCCATTCAGGTGAACCATCAAAGTATGTTCCGCTGGTATTGCTTGGGCCTACCACGTTTTCCTGAAAACGGAAACCAAATTTGGTAGCAATAAATATCTTGTCGCGGTTTGGAACCAGAACCTTTGAAATTAATTCTTCGTTTATGCCGTTGGCGTAAACATCGGCAGTATCCCAGAAGTTAATCCCAAGATCAAGTGCTTTATGTAAAGTGGCAATGCTTTCAGTATCATCACCAGGTCCGTATGCAAAACTCATTCCCATACAGCCGAGTCCTGTGGCTGATAGTTTCTCTTTAGTTGTTCCCAGATTTCTATATTTCATAATGATCAGATTTGATGAAACAAAGTTAAAGCCCGGGCAGCAGGGAAGATTATAGTATTCAAACAGATGTTTACAATAATCAAACTAATTGGGATTAAGGATCAGACGGCTGCCTGACGGAGCTCAATCGGAGAGGCTCCTGTGTTTTTCTTGAAAAAATTGGTAAAATAAGCCGGGTATTCAAATCCCAGGCCATAAGCTATTTCAGAAATATTCCAGTCCGTATGCTGAAGCAGTGCTCTGGCCTCACGGGTTATTCTGGAAGCTATATGTTCTGTCGTTGTTTTTCCTGTAGACTCCTTAACAGAGCGATTCAGGTGATTTACATGGATAGAAAGACTTCGGGCATAATCATTTGCCGTTTTTAGTTTTAAAGACAGCTGATGATTATCAATAGGGAATTGTCTTTCCAAAAGTTCCATGAACAAAGAAGTAATACGTGAAGAAGCATTGGTATGCTTTTCGAAATTCTCTGTTGGATTCATTTTCATCGCTTCATGAATAATCAGGTGAAGATAATTGCGTAACAGGTTGTATCTGTGAAGGTAATCTGATGAGATTTCCTTAGTCATCTTGATGAACAGCTCTGATATTTCTTTGAGCTGAGTATCGTTAATGAAAAATACGGGATTACTGCCGATTTTGAAAAGCGGAGAATCCTGTAAAGATTCTTTGCGTTCTCCTGTGTGTATAAATGCCTCGGTAAAGAGGCAGAACCAGCCATCCTGCAGTGCTGATTCTGCCTCCCATGAATAAGGTATTACAGGATTCGAGAAGAGCAGTGCCGGCCTGTCTATGTAAATCCATTTGTCTGCATAATGTATTTTACCAGTGCCGATAATTAAAGATACTTTATAAAAATCGCGCCTGCTATAAGGTGTAAGCGGTGAACAATTTGCTCTGGAAAATACGTTAAAATGACCAGACCCTGCATTGTCCATAGTTAGTCCTAATGGATTGGCCTTAGGAACACGTGTATAAAACTCTTCTACACTCTCTGTTAATTTCATGGTGTAATTTATAAAAATCAAACCGAAATATTTATTATGTTATAGAAATATACTGGTAATTTTTACTCAGATGTGGTCAATAAGCTGAATTTATTGATTTTCTGTTTCTGCAAAATGTCTACAATCTTTTTAATTGCCGGATATGCTTCGCCAGCATCGCCCTTAATACTTACTCTCATGGCCGTAGCATGTAATTCTGCAACAGCTTTTCTGGAATGAAGCACCCAGTCTGCTAATTGGTTGTTAACGGAGTCGGCCGGAATGCCGGTTTCCAGTCCGGATACTTTTCTTTTAGCCGGATCCATGCTGATAAACTTTTTTAAACTCTGTACCGGAACCCCAAAGGAACTGATTACACTAAACCTTTTTTTCTCTTCAGGGCTGAAATCAATCTGATATTGTTCTCCGATTTTCTCCAGCATTGAAATCTTAATATCCTGTCCGGCTGCTTCAAAAAACACTTTTCCTTTACCGATGGTCAGTATGGCTATATCTTTATCCGGCACCTTTAATTTAAAGGTGGATGAAGGTACTTTTACATCCAGCGGATCAGGCTGTTTGGCTACAGCAGTTAAGATAAAAAATGTAAGCAACAGAAAGGAAACATCGGTCATAGCCGTCATATCTACTGTTAAAGCACGGCGTTTAACTTTAATTCTTGGCATAATTCAATAAAAACAGGGGTTTGTAATTCGGATTTATTTGTGTTTCTGGCCCAGCTGACGGACTTTAGCTAACCAAAGCTCCCTTTGTTTAGCTTCTGAAGTTTTAATAACTCCGATATAAGTAATTGCAACAGGCTTGACTCCACAGAATTCCAGTGTGCTTGTTTTTAACTGATTGACACTTGGACGCCCGTAAAACAGGCGGTAATACCAGCCTGGCTGATCTAAAGTTGTGATAATCCTGGCTGTTTTTCCTTTAAGTAATTTGTCCCACCAGATGGAATTTTCTCTGTACTGATAAGTAAGGCCCGGTAAAAACAGACGGTCAATAAAGCCCTTCATCACTGCTGGTAAACCTCCCCACCATACCGGATGTATCCAGACCAGGTGATCGGCCTTTTTGATCTTTTCCATACTGGCGAGCAGATCAGGTTCTAATTCCATCCTTTGGGTATAGCCAAATTGTAAGTTGGGATTAAAGCTAAGCTCTCCAATATGAATGACTTCTACTTGTGCACCGGTTTTTAAAGCCCCTTCCTGATATGCTCCGGTCAGTGCATAATTAAAGCTTTCTTTGTTGGGATGTCCGTTTATGATCAGAATATTCTTCTTCATTTTGTCCTTTATTTTATAATCAGGACAAAGGTATCGGGCAGGTTACGCTAACTACCGGACATTTGTCTAAAAAATAATCTCTTTTCTAAGCCGGCTCAGGTGTCTGGGAGTGATGCCCAGATAAGAAGCAAGATACTGCAATGGGATTTGCCGGACATAAGCAGGTTGATTTTCCAGCAGATCCATGTATCTCTTTTTCGCCTTTTCTTTTTGAAAAAGGAACAGACGTTTCTCTAATTCAATATATTGCTGCTCTGCAATGATCTTGAAGAACTTAACCCAGTTCATACTGGACTTTGTTAACTTGTCTATATCATTTTTTTGTATAACCAGCAGCTCACACGCGCTAATTGCCTGTATATTTTCTAAAGTAGGAAGGGAGGTGATAAAAGCAGAGTATGCTGTCATTAGTGAGCCCGGAAAGGTAATACAATAGGTAATTTCTTCTCCGGATTCAGGACTGAAAAAAGAACGTAATATGCCACTTCTGATAAAAGCCACTTCTTTACAGAATTTTCCTTCGCTGATAAAGAAGTCTCCTTTCTGCAGCTGCCTGATAGTTCCCATTGATAGAAAATCATTGATCTCGGTGTCTGTTAATACATTAAAATTTCTTAAAAACGCTGTAATCATATCTCCTTTTTAGTAAGGGCCGAAAATAGCATATTTTACTTAGTATTCAAGTTGAGGTTAACAAGTGTCTGACTCCACGCCGAGTCCACAGTGAGTCCACGTTGAGTCCACCTTTTCCCTCAAAAAGGTGGACTCACGATGGAGTAGTTGTGCAGGTGAAGCGGATGGGTACAGTTGTGTTGCAGATCACTGTCAGATCAGCTGTTTTTCCAGGCAAAAAAAATCCCGGGCGGTATAACCGTCACAGGAGTAAAAGAAGCTGATTTTAAGGTGGAACTGAGAAATTCCGGATGGCCGGATGGGGATTACATTACCGAAAGCAGAACCATTATTTTCTCTAAAAATTGTCTCAGACTGGCATGGCTTGTAATGATTTGATTCTGAACCGTTTTTTGACTTATACCCAGTTTTATACTGATCTCTTTTGTGGTGCACTCATCCATAAACTTCATTCTAAATATTTCACCCCTTTTTTCAGGTTGCAGAGCCAGCCATACAGCAATGTAATTTCTTATTTCCTTTTCATTCAGTAAAGAATCGGCACCGCTGTATGATACAGCCATATGTTCCAGTGGTTCTTCGAACTGGGGGAGAGTCTGACCTTTTTTATATAACATGTATACCTGATAGCGAACTGCTGTTACCAGATAAGCATAAATATTCTGAATATTTTTCCTTTCCTTCTTTGTCCAGAGATCGACAAAAACAGACTGAACAAGTTCTTCCACCTGTTCCATATTTCTTAATCTTTTGAAGCTCTCATTGTAGAGTTTCTTCCAATATCTTTCGTAAATTTCATCGAAAGCAGCTTTATCCCCAGCAGTCATTGATGCGATTAATTGGGCATCACTCCATGACTCATATGTGCTATGTTTTACTAACATAAATCTATCATAATTTAGAGGTATCTGTGTGATACAAAGGTATATACTTGTTCTATTTATGTGAAATATTTTTGGAGTTAAATGTGTTTCTTTTTTGCTAAAAGCATTTAAAATTATAAAATGCAAATATTGATGAGGCTATTTATAATGATTAAAACCGCCGGATATTCCTGATTGCTATAAAATATTCCCATGAGCTCTTTTTGTCTCAGTTTCTGAGCTCCGGATCTGCCGGATTATACATGTTTCTGGGGGCTGAAAAAAGCTAAAATCGCTTTGTCTGATCTTTCAGAGCCTGAAATATTCAATTAGCCAGAAAAAATGCGTTTGAGGACTAAAAACCGCATATTTTTGAATCCGACACTAAATCCGGCCTTTTTTAGGGCTGATTTTGAGTCATTTCTTGTTGACAAGAGGTTGTGAAAGGTAATTTTTTTAACGATTTAGGAAAGAAAATTGCTTCTGGTAATTTGTAAACAGGCGTTTAATTGTGATTGGGCGCGTATATTCAGTGCTGCCAAATTTATTTTTGAAATTATTCTATTTTAAAGAGATATATTTCTTTAATTCAACTAATTTTTACATAAATTAGATTTTATAAAACGGAATCCCATTAGGTGCCAGCTCATATATCAATGAACACACCTTAATGAAGAACATATTATGCTTAAAACTGAACCACTGGTATTATTAGAGAATAGGCGTGCCAGCATACGACACCTTTACGACAAACATGCAAGCATGCTTCTGGGCTATATTTTTGAGATTGTAAAAGATCGGAATTTAGCCGAAGAATACATGGTGAAAATATTCTGTGATATCTCACAAAAGTTTAATGAAATAAATTGGGACGATACAAACAGTTGGTGTCAGTTGCAAAGATTTGCAAAAAGTAGATTAAACCTGCTCCTTGAATCCGGTGTTCCGGATGAAAGCCCCCAAATACAGGAGGCGATAAGATCCGTTGCAGCGGATAAATTTCCCGATCAGTTTACAGCAGAACAACATCATATATTTTACGGCGTTTATTACTACGGCAAATCAATTGAAGCCATTTCAAAAGAATTAAATAAAACAGAAGAATCAACCCGGAAGACTTTAAAAGAGGCTTTCACAATAATGAGGAGTAGTTGTGAAAATTAACGAATACATAGAAAGCGGAATACTGGAAGCGTATGTATTGGGCTCAGCCTCAGAAGCGGAAACCAGGGAACTTTTATACCTTAAGGCAAAACATCCGCAAATACAGGATGCATTGCTGCATCTGGAGATAGATATGGAACGCATAGCAGAACATATGGCGATTACTCCTCCTCCTGATACCTGGCTAAAAATTGAAGACAGGCTTAATGAACTGGCAGAAACGCCTGATTATGACGCCATGCCAATAAGAAGATCACCAAACCGAAAAGGGGGTAACCATCGTAAAAGCGGCCAGTTTATTGAAGTTGATGCCTCATCCAGTCATATGCGTGTGCATAAAATATGGAGATGGCTGTTTATAGGTGTGTTTATTCTTGGAAAAGTATTTCTGGGTTTTGCCATCTATTTCTATCTGGAAAACCGTCAGCTGAAAGAAGAAGTATCTAAACTGAAAACACAACTGGAAAAATACGAAAAGCAGAAAGAGCTTCGGAATTGATTAAATAATAAACAAGAGCCTAAAAAAGCCGGTTAATATGCATATTAACCGGCTTTTTTAGGCTCTTGTTTGTTGATTTTATCCTGTTTTGTTCACTGGCTGAACTGTTTGATCTTTCCCTCGCTTCTTTAATTCCGCTGCTTCCAAAATTATAGGAAAATGATAGTCTGAATACCCTGCTTTCCTGTTTCTGGGATAGCTTATAGTCCTATAGGGGAGCAGTAATTTAACGATTATTATCTTTATTTAAATAATCTACTAATTTAGTAGATTATGTTTTTATATTTGATTTTATGAAGCGTATCAAACAGATGATTACACCAGACCAGTGCCCGGTTGATTTTGTTACAATAAATGAAAATCAGGTCAGGTTTACTGCCGGATGGGTATTTTTAAGTACAGCACTTTATTTATTAACCGGTTACTGGTGGATTATTCTGTTTTTGCTGATAGATTTTACTTTAAGAGCGGTCAACAGAGGACAATTTAGTCCACTTAATTTATTAAGCGGTCTGGCAGTGAAAATTCTTTCGGTCAGTTATCAGCCAACAGATCGTGCACCAAAACGTTTCGCTGCTAAAATAGGCATGGTGCTGAGTTTTATCGCCCTTGGCTTGCTGTGGGCCGGTTATTCAAATTTTGCTTTCTTTTTATTCATCCTATTAATGCTCTTCTCTTTTCTGGAATCTGTTTTTGCTTTTTGTGCTGGTTGTCTGCTGTATGCTTTAATCAGAAAATTAAGCAGACAATAGCCTGAATTTTTGAAAATTTTAAACCGTTAATTATATAAAACATGGCAGGACAAGTTAAAAACACACAACAGACCGCGTTAAATGATGTTGCAGCAAGGCCGTTGGCGATTGCTACCCGTACCGTACCTCAGGCACCCTGGATTACGCCGAGATGGTTACCGCATTTGTTAAGCTGGAACCCGGTAGAATCGGGTATTTACAGGGTCAATAAAGTGAAAGAAGGAGAGTCGGTAGATGTAGATTGCTCCAACAGAGATGAACGTGTATTACCGAATACTTTTGTTGATTATGTAGAACAACCCCGTGAATATCTGCTGAGCGCAGTAAATACGGTACTGGATGTTCATACCAGGGTTTCAGATTTATATAGTAAACCATATAATCAGATTAGTGAACAGCTCAGGTTAACTATTGAGGCTATTAAAGAAAGACAGGAAAGTGAACTGATCAATAATAAAGAATATGGTTTGCTGCATAGTATTGTTCCTTCGCAGAGAATCGTTACCCGCAGTGGTGCCCCAACTCCTGACGATCTGGATGAACTGATTACCAAAGTATGGAAAGAACCGGGGTTTTTCCTGCTTCATCCGCTGGCTATTGCTGCATTTGGCCGTGAATGTACCCGCAGAGGAGTTCCGCCACCAACTGTATCGCTGTTTGGCTCACAGTTTATTACCTGGAGAGGTATTCCGCTTATTCCTTCAGATAAAGTGCCGGTTGAAAATAATAAGTCCAAAATATTGCTGATCCGTACCGGGGAAAGCCGTCAGGGAGTGGTTGGTCTTTATCAGCCTGATCTTCCGGGAGAACAATCACCAGGATTATCAGTCCGGTTTATGGGAATTAATGAGAAAGCGATTGCATCCTACCTGGTTTCATTATACTGCTCACTGGCTGTTTTGTCTGATGATGCTATTGCAGTACTGGAAGAAGTAGAAATTAATAAGTATCACGTATATAAATATTAAGCTATGAGTAATGCAACTACTAATCCACATGGGTTACCAGATGTGCATGCCTTAGAACAGCTGGCGAATGCATATTTTTCTGCATTACCGGGAACCCATAGTGCAGCAGTTTTGCCTGCTCCGGACATTCTTTCGCATGAAAACAGTCAGCTGCAGAAAGAACATTTCAGTCATTCGCCTTCCGCAATTTATCAGGGAAATGCCATTGATCTTTCTGATCCTCAAACCAGTCTGCCGGATGCTAATGGATTAGGTCTTGGCCATGTTCCGGCATCGACTGCACAGATTGGATCTTCGGGTAATCCTGGTCGTCATGAGCAACCCTGGAATCCACTTGACAGGGCTTCCTTGTTTTCTTTACCATTTGAGTCAGATCAGCCTTATGAGAAAGAATTACAGCGGGCACTGGCCTCCGTTAGTGTTTATAGTCCGTCTGCTCAGTTACCTTTTAATCCTTCCGGGGTTTTAAACGAGAGTTCCTATTATTTTTCTTCCGGAATCCAGTTCTTGAATAAAGGAGGAGAATTAAATGAACATCAGGTTTCCCGTTACGGCAATGGAATTGTTTCCGGGAAATCATATCCGGCATTTAATGTGAATCTGGTCAGGAATGATTTTCCTATACTTGCTGAACAGGTCAATGGTAAACCATTAATCTGGCTTGATAATGCAGCCACTACACAGAAACCCAAACAGGTAATTGAAAGGTTGAATTACTTTTATGAACATGAGAATTCGAACATTCATCGTGCTGCACATGAACTGGCTGCCCGGTCAACAGATGCTTATGAAGGGGCAAGGCAAAAAGTTCAGCGTTTTATCAATGCCCGTTCTCCTAATGAAATTGTGTTTGTTCGTGGAACTACTGAAGCAATTAATCTGGTTGCCAGCAGCTGGGGAGATGAGTTCCTGCAGCAGGGTGATGAAATCATTCTGACCCACCTGGAGCATCATGCCAATATTGTGCCCTGGCAGTTGCTTGCGCAGAAAAAAGGACTGAAGATCAGGGTAATTCCTGTTGATGATGATGGACAGATATTACTGGATGAATATGCCAGGCTGCTTAATCCCAGAACGAAACTGGTTTCTTTCACCTTAGTCTCAAATGCACTGGGTACGATTACTCCGGCTAAACAGATTGTGGACATGGCACATGCTGCCGGAGCAAAGGTGCTGGCCGATGGCGCGCAGTCAGTTTCTCATATCCGTACAGATGTTCAGGACCTGGATGCAGACTGGTTCGTTTTTTCCGGTCATAAAGTTTTTGGGCCTACCGGCATTGGAGTTTTGTATGGGAAAGAAGATTTACTGAATAGTACGCAGCCTTATCAGGGTGGTGGTAATATGATTCAGGATGTCACTTTTGAACATACTCAGTTTCATAAAGCTCCGGCACGTTTTGAAGCAGGAACAGGTAATATTGCTGATGCAGTAGGTCTGGGTGCCGCTATTGACTATGTACAGAAAATAGGGATTGACCATATTTATCAGTACGAGCATTACCTGCTGGAATATGCCAGTCAGAAGCTGGCCCGTATTCCTGGCCTCAGACCAATCGGCACAGCCAGAGATAAAACCAGTGTACTATCTTTTGTGCTGGATGGATTTACTACCGGTCAGGTTGGTGAAGCTTTAAGCCGGGAAGGAATTGCAGTTCGTTCCGGACATCATTGCGCACAGCCTATACTCAGAAGATTTGGGGTTGAAGCTACGGTCAGACCTTCACTTGCGTTCTACAATACCTGTGCAGAAATTGATACATTGGTTTACGCCATTGAAAAATTGAAATCTTCAGGCAGAGGCTGAGCCTTCTTTAAATAATCCGGAGAGCCGTCCTGAAATTTAAAGCAGGCGGCTCTCTTTTAAAAAAAAAATAAGAATTATCTTGCAGTGGCAGCTGAAACAAAATGCTGCCGGGACTAATAATTGTATATCAATGACTGTGAAACGATTTTCAGGTAATAGTAAAATGAGATTTAAATGGATTTGTTTACTGTTTTTTGTGGTGCTGTATTCCTGTAAAAACAAGAAAGACAATCAACTTCCGGCGTCTCAGGACAGGCCTGTTGAAAGTGTTTCTCTGGTCAGTATAAAGACTTTTCCTGAAAACGGGGCTGCGATGTGCAGACCCTCGGGTTTTAGCCGATCTGACAGCTCATTATTTATGCAGGGAGGCGGAAAAGAATTCCGGAAAACTGTTTTTGATAAACCGGTTTCCTCTGGAATAAAAGAGCAGGCCGGAATGAAATATATTAGTGGGGGAGAGTTTAGTATGGGTGGTGTAAATCCCGTTGGAATGGACGGAGGCGGACATGAACAGATGAATGATGCCAGACCAGTTCACCGGGTTCGTGTAAAGTCTTTTTATATGGATATAACTCCGGTAACGAACAAACAGTTTGCAGCCTTTGTTAAGGCAACAGGTTATATAACTGTCGCTGAACAGCGACCAACCAAAGAAGAGTTTCCTGATGCTGATCCGGAGAATTTAGTAGCAGGGTCACTTGTTTTTACTCCACCAAAAGAATCAGTTTCTTTAGATAATTATTTACAGTGGTGGTCTTATCTGAAAGGGGCCAGCTGGAAACATCCGGAAGGAGTAAAAAGTAGTATCGATGGCAAAAATAATTATCCTGTAGTACAGGTTTGCTGGGAAGATGCTGCCGCTTATGCAAAATGGGCTGGTAAACGTTTACCTACAGAAGCCGAGTGGGAATATGCAGCCAGAGGAGGTTTGTCAGGTAATCTTTATGCCTGGGGAAATGAGTTAAAACCAGATGGTAAGTGGATGGCTAATATATTTGAGGGTGAGTTTCCGGGTAAAAATACCGCTGCCGATGGTTATACGGGAATAGCTCCTGTTAAAAGTTTCCCGGCTAACGGGTATGGTTTATATGATATGGCCGGTAATGTTTGGGAATGGTGTAATGACTGGTATCGTACAGATTATTATCAGTCCCTGGCTAAACATCCTGTGTCAGAAAACCCGGGCGGACCTTCGGAATCCTATGATCCTGAAGAACCAGGAATGAAAAAGAAGGTACAGCGTGGAGGGTCTTTTTTATGTACCGAACAATACTGTACCCGTTATATGGTAGGAACCAGAGGCAAGGGCGATTACAGATCTGCCTCTAATCATATTGGTTTTCGTTGCGTCAGAGACCTGAAGTAGTTTAAGGGTTGGCTGGCGGAGGTAGTTTTAAACCGTCAATTCCGGTTACTACTTCTTCTTCGTCTTTCGCATGTTTTCCTTTTTTCTTTTTCTTGTCTCCACCACGCAGCATTTCTTCAATATACTGGTCATACTGAGTTTGCTGTTCACCTTTTAAAATATTTCTTATATTTTTTGTGGTTTCATTCTGCATTCTGTAGAACTTGGAAATATCATCTTCATTATACATTCCGGTCTGCTGTTTTTTAGACAGTGCAACCTGTTCCTTGCATAAATCAAGTGTATAATTATAGATGATGTTCTTCTGGGTTGAGTTTAATTTTAACTTTTTATCCATAGCTTCTATACTTTTAGTAGCCATTTCTGATGCAGTTGGGGGTGCTTTTTGCGCTTTGGCAAAAATAATCATTCCCAAAAGCATACACAGAGTCAAAACAGATTTTTTCATTAGTTTATAATTGTTTTTATGATTGCAATTTATAAAATTATCTGCAATAATCATGGAACAATGCCTTTGTATAACGCAGATGTTATGGGACTGAAAATTTTCAATCATTTAATTAGATTATCAGTATTTAAATAATAAATTTATAAACAGATAATAAATGTTTCATAATTAACCCTCATTTCGAAAATGACAATACAGCTCAGAAATGAATTTTTCCTGTTATTGTTTGTTTTTAGTTCCCCAAACCAAATAATCAAATGAAATTTAAAAAATGTTTACTCCTGGCTTTCCTTTTTCCGCTGGTTGCAACAGCACAAAAAGGAGAGAACTCTTATCCTGTAAAGGATCTCTATGTCAAATGGACATTCAAAGAAAACCAGTCCGCTGGTAAAAAACAATCGCTTTCACTGCTTACTTTTTTGAACAGATCAGCACAGCAATTTCCGGCAGCTAACTGGAGTCTTTATTTCAATTCTATGAAGGATCTGGAATTAAAGACCAGTGGCCAGATCATCGTAGAACAGGTTAATGGAGATTTGTTTCGAATCCGGCCTGGTAAAGACTTTAAAGCTATCCAGAAAGGCGATTCCGTAGTACTTGATATCCCCGCCAATGATGAAATTGTCAATTTTGCCGATGCTCCCGGTGGTTTATACCTGGTTTGGGATCATATGCCGGACAAAGGAATTAAAATAGACCATTATCAGGTTGAACCGGTAGAAAAATATATTAAGAACGTTGTTTCTCCACTGGATACCTATAACAGGAACAGCAAATTTACTCCGGCAGAGAAAAATAAACTGGTCAAACTGCTGCCAACACCTGTATTTTATGAAGCGCATACCGGTGCTTTTGCTGTAAGTCAGGCTACTGCGATTGTCACTGACCCGGATTTCAGAAATGAAGCTGATTATTTATCAGATGAGTTGTTGAAGCTGTTTAAATTCAGACCGGCAGTTTCTTTGGGTACGGCGAAAGATAAAAGTATTAGCCTGGCCAAAGCAGATTTGCCGGCAGATGAATATCAACTGGAAATTACTCCGGCTTCAATCAGGATTTCAGCCAGTAATGCACAGGGCATTTTTTATGGCCTGCAATCCCTGAAGTCATTAATGATGGCTAATAGTCCGGTTAAAGGAGGAAAGGCTTTTCTTGTTTCCTGTGTAGCTGTAAAGGATGCCCCCCGTTTTAAGTACAGAGGCTTGATGCTTGATGTAGCACGTAATTTTCATTCGAAAGAAGAAGTACTGCGTATACTGGATCTGATGGCTTTTTATAAGTTAAATGTATTCCATTTTCATATCACGGATGATGAAGCCTGGAGAATTGCTATCCCGGAACTTCCTGAGCTCACAGAAATAGGCGCAAAAAGAGGCCATACCTTAACCCATGAGAAGTCACTTCAGCCAACTTACAGTTCTGGTCCGGATACTACCGAAGTGTTGAATAAAGCATTTTACAGTACTTCAGATTTTATAGAAATCTTAAAATATGCAGCAAAAAGACATATACAGGTAATACCTGAAATTGAAACTCCCGGACATGCGAGAGCTGCTATAAAGGCAATGGATGCACGGTACAGCAGGTTTATGGCCAAAGGTATGCGTGATGAAGCAGAGAAATACCTGTTGAGGGATATCAACGACCGCTCTGTCTACAGTTCAGCACAATACTGGAATGATAATGTGGTTTGTGTAGCCTTACCTTCGGTTTATACTTTCCTGAATAAGATTACTGAAAGTTTGCAGGATATGTATCGTGCAGCTGGTGTTCCGTTAACGACTATACATTTTGGAGGTGATGAAGTACCACAGGGTGTCTGGGAAAAATCGCCGGTAAGTCTTCAGCTGGTTAAGCAGGAGAAAATGACTTCTACAGATGATTTATGGAGTTACTACATTGCAAAACTACAGGGATTGTTGAAACCTAAAGGGATTATTCTTTCAGGGTGGGAAGAATTCGGAATGATGAAAACCTATCTGGATGGAAATAAATTAATGGTTCCAAATCCTTTATTTGCTAATGATCCTGTACAGCTTGATGTCTGGAATAACGTGATAGGTGGTGGTTCAGAAGATTTACCTTACCGCCTGGCTAATGGCGGATATAAAGTGGTATTAACCTGTTCGAGTAATTTTTATCTGGATATGGCCTATAATCGTTCCTTAACAGAACCGGGACATTACTGGGCCGGGTTTGTGAATATGGAAAAGTTATTTTCTTTTATTCCTTATGATTATTATAAAAATGCGTCCGAGAATAGAAAAGGAGAAGCCATTTCCAAATCGCTGTTTATCGGAAAGGACCGTTTAACGGATTATGGTAAATCCAATATATTAGGTTTGAAAGCTGCTTTATGGTCAGAAAAGATCAGAAATCCGGAATTACTGGAGTTTATGCTGCTGCCAAGACTGATTGGTTTAGCTGAAAGAGCATGGGCAAAAGATCCGGAATGGGCAAGAGAAAAAGATAAAGTCAAATCAGAAACAGCTTATCAGCAAAGTTATGCTGATTTTATAACAAGAGTCGGACTGATTGAGTTCCCTAAATTGGATGAAGGAAACTGGAATTACAGGATACCTCCGGTAGGTGTAAAAATCACAGATGGCACTATATCAGCTAATACTGAATTCCCTGGATTTAATATTTATTATACCACTAACGGAAAAGAACCTTCGGTGAAGGATCGTTTATATACCGGACCGGTTAAAGAAAAAGGAGCGATTAAACTCAGAGCTTTTAATGCTAAAGGAAGAGGAGGAAATACGACTACCATTCAAAATTAAAATAGCACCAATCAGCTTAAAAGAAGCCGTCTCTGTATCAGGGGGCGGCTTCTTTATTTTAAAACAATTTGTTGTAAATTTCTATTAAATCTATATCAGCCGGGACAGAAATTCCGTTTAGCTGAATTAATTCATCATAGCTATGGAAAAACTAGTGAAAACTCAGTTGGATTACTTTAATACCAACGTGACAAAATCTGTAAGTTTCAGAATCGGACAGTTAAATAAGTTATATGCTTTATTGGAATCTAACGAGCGTTTATTAGAAGAAGCTATTTACAGGGATTATGGAAAGTCGCCATTTGAAACTTTTCAGACAGAGTTTGCAGCTGTGTTTGAAGAAATAAAGGTTGCTGTAAGAGATCTTGAGCAATGGGCAGCAGTGAAACCGGTAGCTACCAATTCCAGAAACGAACCTGCTACCAGTTATCTGATTCCCGAACCATTAGGGGTAAGTCTGGTCATTGGTCCCTGGAATTATCCTTATCAGCTTTCACTGGCACCGGTTGTTGCGGCAATTGCTGCCGGATGTACGGTAATTCTCAAACCCAGTGAACTGACTGCAAATTGCAGTGCAGTTATGGCGAAACTGGTTAATGAGAATTTTGAGGAGCAATATTTTCATGTGGTAGAAGGCGGAATAGCAGAAACTACGGCTTTACTGGACCAGAAATTTGATATTATCTTTTTTACCGGTAGTGTGCCTGTCGGGAAAATAATTTATCAGGCAGCAGCTAAAAACCTGACTCCGGTAGTATTGGAACTTGGAGGGAAAAGCCCGGTAATTATAATGCCTGATTGTGATCTTGATATATCAGTCAGGAGACTGGTCTGGGCAAAATATCTCAACTCCGGTCAAACCTGTATTTCTCCTGATTACGTTTATGTGCATCAAAGTATAGAAGAGAAATTTCTGCAGAAAGTAGCTGAAGAGATTAAAAAGGCTGACTATAAGCTGGAGAATGGCAATTTTGTCAGAATCATTAATGAACGCAATACGGATCGGGTGTCTGGTTTGATTAATCCGGCGAAGATTTATACCGGAGGTAATTATGATATTGATGCCCGTTTTATTGAACCTACGGTTTTGCATCAGGTAACCTGGGATGATAAGGTCATGAAGGATGAAATATTCGGGCCAATTATGGCAGTAATGACGTTTGAAGATCTGGATAAGGTGATTAAAGAAATCAAAGACAGACCAAAACCTCTTGCTTTGTATCTGTTCACACAAGATGAAAATGTAAAGAAAAAGGTACTGGGAGAAATTTCTTTTGGTGGAGGTTGTGTAAATGAAGCCATCATGCATATAGCCAATGGTAATCTTCCATTTGGAGGGGTTGGCGCAAGTGGTTTAGGTAATTATCATGGGGAAGCCGGTTTCAGGGCGTTTTCTCACTATAAAGGGATTCTTGATAAAGCACTGGTTGAAGATCCTGATATTAAATACTCTCCGCATACGGAAGAGAAATTGCAGAGAATGAAAGCAGCGGCAAAATAGTTACCCGTTTATTAATTTGATTAAAAGACTTTTTGAATTTAAAATAAGGTGTAAAATATCAGGATGAAAGGAATCTCTCCGAATATAGATTTCAGTTTTGATTTTCGGGATACGGTGCAGAAAAGGGGAGTGAAGTAACAGGCATATTTACTGTTTGTATTGGTTAATATCCGGTCAGTTGTTAGTAGAGCTATAGTCTAAATTTGAATATAATTTAAACTAAGAGTTACTATTAATCAAGAACCAAAACCAAAAAACATTATTTATGAGCATTAACTGGAGTGGGGTATTCCCGGCTGTAACTACTAAATTCACCGCAGATGATCAATTGGATTTTACAACATTTGATATTAATCTGGAAGCACAACTGACAGCCGGAGCTGAAGGAATTATTTTAGGAGGTTCTTTGGGGGAAGCAAGTGTGTTGACTGATGAGGAGAAATCTGACTTATTATCACATACACTTAAAGTGGTGAATGGCCGGGTTCCTGTACTGTTAAATATTGCAGAACCAACGACTAAAAAGGCTGTTGCAGCTGCTAAAAAAGCAGAAGAACTTGGGGCAAATGCGCTGATGTTATTACCCCCAATGCGCTACAATGCAGATCAGGAAGAGACTTTAGCCTTTTTTAAGGCTGTAGCAGAAAGCACTCCGCTGCCTATTATGATTTATAATAATCCGGTAGATTACAAAATAGAAGTTACGCTGGACATGTTTGAGGTTTTAGCTGGCTACAGTAATATACAGGCAGTCAAAGAATCAACCCGGGATATTTCTAATATTACGCGAATGTTTAACCGTTTTGGAGAACGGTTTAAGATTTTTACAGGTGTGGACCCGTTGGCCATGGAGAGCCTGGTTATGGGCGCTCATGGCTGGGTTGCTGGCCTTGTGGATGCTTTCCCTAAAGAAACCGTTGCAATTTACAGATTAGTCAAACAAGACAGAATTGCAGAAGCACTGGCAATTTATCGCTGGTTCCTGCCTGTTCTGGAACTGGATATTCATCCCAAACTGGTTCAATATATTAAACTTGCAGAAACTGCAACGGGTATAGGAACAGAAACAGTCAGAGCTCCGCGTTTGCCATTAAAAGGTGAGGAAAGAGAAAGGGTGCTTAAAATCATCAATGATGCTTTAGCTAATCGTCCACAATTGCCGGCTGGTAGCTGGGGTAAATAAGGAGTGAAGATGAAGGGGGAAAATATCATCTGCTCACAATATGCAGAAACAAACGAAGGGTCTTTTAAAGCGCTTGATCCTGCTGCCGGGGTGTTCCTCCAAGGAGATTTCTATAAAGCCGGAATAACTGATGCTGATCAGGCATTAACAGCTGCCGAAACTGCTTTTCATAGCTATAAACTGATTAATAATACTTTAAAAGCTAAATTTTTAAGGCTGATAGCTGATGAAATTTCAGCGATCAGCAGTGTACTCATTGACAGAGCCAGCAAAGAAAGCGGACTTCCGGAAGCCCGTTTACAAGGTGAACTGGGCAGAACGACCGGACAGCTGCGGTTATTTGCAGACCTGGTGGAAGAAGGCTCCTGGGTGGATGCAGTTATAGACACGGCTATGCCCGAAAGACAGCCTTTGCCAAGACCGGATATCAGACGTATGCTGGTTCCGCTGGGACCGGTTGTGGTTTTTGGTGCCAGTAATTTTCCACTGGCATTTTCTGTAGCTGGAGGAGATACAGTTTCTGCGCTGGCAGCCGGATGTCCGGTCATCGTTAAAGCCCATCCTGCTCATTTAGGTACCAGCGCGCTGGTTGGAGCTGCCATAATCAATGCTGTTCTTAAATCGGGAGTTCCAAAAGGTGTTTTTTCTCTGCTGTATGACGATGGTTATACCATTGGTGAGTATCTGGTTAAACATCCAAAAACAAAGGCCGTAACATTTACAGGATCACTTAAGGGTGGAACTGCATTAATTACGCTTGCCGGACAACGTAATCATCCGATACCTGTATTTGCTGAAATGGGAAGTATTAATCCGGTGATTTTGTTTCCGGAGGCTATAAAGAACAGACCAGATGAACTTGCAAAAAAATGTGCGGGCTCCATTACTCTTGGTGCCGGGCAGTTTTGTACAAATCCTGGTTTATTAATAGCTGTCCGCTCACCAGAACTGGAAATCTTTAAGGAAAGCCTGGCCATGGCGATTGCAACAACTCCTTCAGCTACGATGCTTACGCCTGCTATACATGCCAGTTATCAAAAACTTACTGCAGAAATTTTGACGGAAGAAGAAACTGTTCTTTTAGCCGAATCTGTTTCTATAGAAAACAGATTTCAGCATCAATCAGTTGCAAAGGTATTTACAGTGCCGGCAAAACAGTTTTTGAATTCAGAAAAGTTGAAAACTGAAATATTTGGGCCGTATTCCCTGCTGGTCATTGCTGAAGATATGAATGAGATTGAGGCGATTACTGGTCAGCTTGAAGGGCAGCTCACTGTAACTTTACTGGCTGAAGAGCAGGAAATTTCTTTTCATACTGATTTACTGGCTAAACTTTCAGATAAAACCGGAAGGCTGATTCTCAATGGTATGCCAACTGGTGTAGAGGTCTGTGCGGCAATGCAGCACGGGGGGCCATATCCGGCTACTAATGATAGCAGATTCACCTCTGTAGGTACGGGAGCTATTTATCGTTTTGCCAGACCTGTGGCGTGGCAGGACTGGAAACCATCACTTTTGCCGGATGCGTTAAAAGATGGTAATCCACTTGGAATTTATAGGTTGATAAATCAAAACATGACTAAGGCATAATGGGAAGTAAAACATTTTTTTGTGTAGATGCACATACCTGCGGTAATCCGGTCAGACTGGTAGCCGGTGGCGGCCCTTTACTGGAAGGAATCAATATGAGTGCTAAACGTCAGCATTTTCTTAAAGAATATGACTGGATCAGAACAGGGCTGATGTTTGAACCCAGAGGTCATGATATGATGTCGGGAAGTATTCTTTATCCTCCACATGATCCGGCAAATGATGTAGCTGTTTTATTTATTGAAACAAGTGGCTGTTTACCCATGTGCGGGCACGGGACAATTGGAACGATAACTATTGCCATAGAAGAGGGGTTGATTAAACCCCGTATACCAGGGATAGTAAGAATGGAAGCTCCCGCAGGACTGGTTCTGATTGAATACAAACAGGAAGGCAACCGGGTGAGTTCAGTTAAGCTTCGTAATGTACCTTCTTATCTGGCTGCGGCAAATCTTGAAGTAGATTGTCCAGATCTGGGGCCGATTGTTTTTGATGTAGCTTATGGAGGTAATTTTTATGCCATTATAGATCCGCAGCCAAACTTTCCGGGACTGGAAAACTATACTGCAGGGCAACTGATCGGATGGAGTCAGGTTATCCGGAAACGAATTAACGGGCTGTATAAATTTGTTCATCCACTTGATCCTACAATTAACGGATGCAGCCATATTCTTTGGGCCGGCGCAACAATAGATGCGGATTCAACTGCCAGGAATGCTGTTTTTTATGGGGATAAAGCAATAGATCGTTCTCCGTGCGGAACTGGTACTTCAGCGCGTATGGCGCAGTGGCATGCTAAAGGAATGTTAGTAACCGGACAGCCTTTTATTCATGAAAGTTTTATTGGCAGCAAATTTACCGGGAAGATAGAAGAAGAGGTTGAGGTTGCAGGTTTAAAGGCTATTATACCGAGCGTCGAAGGCTGGGCAAAAGTATATGGTTACAATACCATTAAGATTGATGATGACGATCCATATGCGCGTGGTTTTCAAGTTATTTAATCATTTCATTTAAATCTAATTTTAAAGTATAAATGTCTCATATTATAATTATAGGCGGAGGGATTATCGGGCTGAGTTCTGCCTATTATCTTAGCAAACAAGGTCATCAGATAACTATTCTGGATAAGGGTGATATAACCAGTAACTGTTCTTTTGGTAATGCAGGAATGATTGTACCAAGTCACTTTATACCACTGGCATCTCCGGGTATGATTCAACAGGGAATCAGGTGGATGTTTAACAGCAAGAGCCCTTTTTATGTCAGACCATCGCTGGATATGAATCTCATTGGCTGGGGACTGAAATTTTTAAAACATGCCAATGAGAACCATGTATCCCGGTCTATGGTCCCGTTAAGGGACTTATCCCTGCTCAGTAAAAAGTATTATGAAGAGCTGACCAATGAGCCTGGTTTTGAGTTTGAACTGAAAAATAATGGCATACTGGCCTTTTACAAAACGGAGAAAACAGCAGAAGAGGAGATACATATTGCTGAAAAAGGTATAGAATTAGGACTGGATATGAAAGTTCTTGATGCAGCTGCTGCAGCAAAACTTCAACCCGGCCTCGAACTGGATGTATTGGGTGCTGTTCATTACCGCTGTGACGGACATCTGTATCCTTCAAAACTCATGAATGCTTTAACTGGCTATCTGGAAAAACAGGGCGTAGTCATTATGCGTAATCATGAAGTTACCCGGATTAGTTCCGCTGAACATAAAATAACAGGTGTCTTTGCAGGTGGAAAAGAATGGAAGGCTGACCAGTTTGTCCTGGCAGCGGGTTCATGGTCTCCTGAAATTGCAAAAATGATGGATATAAAGGTATCTGTAATGCCTGGGAAGGGATATTCGTTTATGGAACAGGAACCAGCAGGGCGTATGACCATTCCGGCATTACTTTGTGAAGCTCGTGTAGCCGTTACCCCAATGAATGGGAGTATAAGATACAGTGGTACAATGGAGTTAGATAAGATCAACGCAAGAATTAATAAACAAAGAGTGCAGGGGATATTAGAAGCAATTCCTGATTATTTTCCGGAACTCAAACCTGCTCTTCCTGCGGATAAGGATATCTGGTTTGGCTTTCGCCCGTCTTCGCCTGATGGTTTACCTTATATCGGCCGCAGTGCAAAGCGAAAAAACCTGATTGTGGCTACCGGGCATGGGATGATGGGGCTGAGCCTTGGACCTGCTACAGGAGTGCTGGTAAGCCAGCTGATCAATGAACAGCCGACAGCTATCGATATTCGTGCATTTTCTCCATCCAGGTAAAAGCCGGTCAGATTTATAGCATAAATTAGCCGGCTTTGACCGTATTTTAACCTGATTGTATCTTATTTTGGATGTTAGTGGTTAATATTGGTATATTAAGGATAACTTCTCTAAAACCCAAAATACTGCTGATATGAAAGTGCTTCCATTTACATTACTTGTTCCGGATGATAAAAGTGTTATTTCTGAGCAAATTGAATTACCTCATTTTTATCAGTATCTGCATCGTCATGATGAATGGCAGATTACCTGGGTAGAGGAGGGTGAAGGAACATTGATTGCTGGAAATAATATGCTTTCATTCCGGCCGGGGGATGTGTTCCTGATAGGTGGAAACCTGCCACATTTATTTAAAAGTAATCCCGAGTATTTTATAGGGGATGAACATAAAATTATTAAGGCCTGTTCACTTTATTTTAATCCTGACGGGATTCTGGGCTCATTATTTCATCTTCCGGAAATGAAAACCCTGGGATCCTTTTTAAGGAATAACAAACATGGATTTAAAATATCTCATCTCTATACGCAGGATATTTATCCCAGAATACTGGAAATTCACAGGGCCAGTGGCACAGATGTCTTACTCCATCTGATTATGCTGCTCAATCAGGTTCAAAAGATGAATGCTGGTATAGAGCCCCTTTGTTCTGAAATTTATTCTTCAGACATTTCTGAAAATGAAGGCATAAGGTTAAGTAATATCCTCAATTTTATCATGCGTAATTATAGTACGCAGATTGCTTTGGAGGATATCTCAAATGCAGCCTATATGACTCCTCAGGCTTTTTGTCGTTATTTCAAAAAACATACAGGACATACTTTTGTGTCATTTCTGAATGGTGTCAGAATCAATGATGCCTGTAACAGTCTGATTTCTGGTAAAGATGCTGGTTGTATCTCCAGGGCAGCTTATAAAGCCGGATTTAATAGTCTCACTAATTTCAACCGTGTTTTTAAAAGTATAACCGGGCAATCACCCAGGGCCTATATTGAATCCTACAATACTGTGAGCAGGGTTAACCAGATGGCGAGCTAGCTTACAAAAGCTGATATCAATTGCCCGGATCATAAAAGGATGATATTTTTATGAAAAATACTGATATTACTGCTGTAAACTTAATATTTTGTAATGCCCTTACTGTATCATTCTTATTTTCATCTCCTTTTTATTGGAATTATTGCCTTGTTTCCTGTCGTGAATCCAATTGGCTCTTCATTCATTATCAGTCCTTTTTTTACCGGACTGAGTTCCGCAGAAAAGAGAAAAGCGGTAGGAAGGATTACGCTCTATGCTTTCTCTATCTGTACTGTATCTTTATTTGCAGGGCAATGGATACTGGAATTATTTGGTCTTTCGATTCCTGTTGTCCAGTTGGCCGGGGGGATAATGATCTGCAAAATGGGATGGGAGAATCTTTCTTCTGATAAAAAACAGAATGGCGTAAATGCAGATACAGAAGCTAAATTATCAGGTTATAGCAATATAGAGGATAAATTATTCTATCCTATTACTTTTCCGGTTACTACCGGGGCAGGAACTATCTCTGTACTGTTCACACTGAGTGCGCATAGTGAATCTTCAGACCGACAGCATTATTTTATAAATACAGCAGCTGTTTTATCTGCTATTGTTGTGATGTGTTTGCTGATTTATATTTTTTATCTCAATACAAAGAATATTATCCACTACCTGAGTTCCAATGCAGAAATGATCTTTAACCGGATTTCGGCCTTTCTCATATTCTGCGTTGGATTACAAATTGCAATTACAGGAATCAAAAGTCTGATGAAGTAATTATTTAAAGTCTTTTTTGTTCTGTATCCAGCCCCGTAGTTCTGCTTCTTTCTGATTTTACAGTCGCTTTTCCAAAGCGATAGGTGAAAGTAATTCTGGCACTGGTCGAGGTGGTTGATTGTTCAAGATTGTAAGTATTGGCAGGTGAATTACTGTATAATGTGTTGTTTTGAGTGTGGAATACATCAGTTATCGTGAGTTTCAGATTGCCCATTTTATTAGGAAAATTGTAACGCAGACCAGCATCTGTTCTAAATCTGCTTTTAATCATAAATGCAGCTGTCGACGCCGGGGTATTATATATAATTGCCGCATCTGCACTAAAAAGCTTACTCAGTGTGAAGTTATTTTGTGAATAGAAGTCTGCACTGATTTGTTTGGTGTTGAGATCAGCTCCCTGAAGCTCTGGTGCACTAAGCTGATTGTAATAACTCATAATGCTGTTATCAGTGTTCCACCAGCTGGTTATTTTTACTGGAAAACTAAATGTAAAAGAAATTAAGTCCTGTGATGCAACGTTTAGATAGGTTTGATAGATTGATTTTTTCTCTTCATTTTGCAATAAGATCTGGCTGATCACGTCTGATATATGGGTATAGCCTAAAGATATACTGTATTTCTTTCTGAATAAATAGCTGGCTTCCACATTAGTTGAATATTCTGGTTTCAAATTTGGATTACCCTGGTTGTAAGTGTACTGATCAAGAAAAAAGACAAAAGGATTTAAATTCTGATAGTTTGGTCTGTTTATTTTTCTGGAATAAGAAAGATTTAAAGTACTGTTTGCATCAATATTCCTGCTTAATGAAAGGGAAGGAAAGAAATTGGTATAAGTTTTTTTTGTTAATTGACTGGTTGTTACTGAGTTTCCGGTAGAATTGGTGTGTTCTGCACGTAATCCTCCTTCGATATTGAGTTTCCCCAGTGTAATATTGAGGGTTGCATAGGCGGCACTCACTTTTTCGTCGTATAGAAACTGATTGCTTTTAGTTGCATCAAAAATCCAGCTGCCATTAACATTATTCTCATAAATGAAATTATTGTTACTTTTTACACCAGCGATTTTAATACCGGTTTCCAGCTTAACTTTTTTATTGATTGGCAGGGTATAATCTGCTTTAATTGCTTTTATATCTATATTGGACGGGGAAAGACTTCTATAAATCAGCCCGTCTTTTAAAAAATCCCCATTGGGTAAATAAAAGCGGTTAATATAATTTGCGTTATTGGTGCCATCAAAGGTAGAATAGTCTGCATCGATACTTATTTCCTGACCTGCTGTATCGAGTATGCCTTTATAATTAATATTATAAGCAAAGTTTTTACGCACATTTGAAATTGCACTTGGCGTTTTGATTACAGAATCAGTTATCAGAAAAGATTTGCCGATATTTACATCACTTGAACTCTGCTGATCAAAATGACTGATAGTTCCTTTGGCTAGAAAACCTATGGTATGTTTTGGAGATAAAAAGAAATCTGTACCGATTTTAAAATTCTGAGCATTGATAACGGGGTGATCTATATTCTTTTGTGTAAAATATAAAGGATCTGCCCCCGGAGTTATCCGGTCTATATCTGTTTTCCTTTTCTGCTCTGTTCTGTTATAACCATAAGAACCAAATACATTAAAATTTCTTTGGCGATAATTCAGGTTGATTGTATTAGTGGTGAGCAGATATTTATTAAATCCGGCACTTAATGCGGCATTCCCATTAAATCCTTCTGAGAGACCCTTTTTTGTTTTGATATTGATAATACCTCCGGTGCTGTTTGCATCGTATCTGGAACCAGGATTATTGATAACTTCCACACTTTCTATTTCGCTGCTCTGCATGGACTTGAGCAGATTAATAACTTCAGTTGAACTCAGATAAGTCTGCTTACCATCAATTGTAACCAGTACATTGCTTTTGCCTGCAAGTGAGATGTTTTCATTGTGATCAATAGTAACACCTGGTGCTTTGTTTAATAATTCCAGTGCGGTAAGCCCTGCTGCAGAGGGAGAGGCATCTACATTAAAAATAAGTTTACCCGCCCTGCGTTCTAAAATTGGTTTGGCTGCCGTGATACTGACTTCTTTCAGATTCTTTGAGTTCTCTGTTAATATTATGTCCGGAAGCTGGTAATCGGCAGTACCACTTAACTGAAAATCGGCTGTTCTGAATTTATTATAACCAATTGATGAAGAAACAATATAATATCTGTTAATAGCGGCAATAAAGGTGAATTTTCCATCCTGATCGGTCATGGCAGTGGCCACAAGAACGGAATCTGAAGCAGTGTATAATAAGATAGTTGCTGCTGGTAAAGTTTGTTTGTGGTCTTGAACTATTCCTTTGATTTTAATTGTTTGCTGGGCATATAAGTTAATAGGGAAGAGGTATAATAAAAAAAGAAGAATAGCAGGTAAAAATAATTTCATGGTAGGTTAGTCGGTTTTATAAGGAAGATACGGTTTTGGATAATATGTATGCTTAATTTAAAAAAGAATAAGGTCATAACAAATTTAATATTATAGTCGAATAATTAACTGTTTTAAACTAAAAAATAACCCTGTGGAATGAATTTTAATTTTTAGCATAAAAAAAGGCCTGTCTTTTGCAGACAGGCCTTTTAGCTAATTTAGCTGGTTTGAATTATTCTTATTTTCCGCCTAATCTTTTTTGTTCATCATCAAGCCCGGTTGATCTGTTTCTTGCAGATTTAACGGTCATTTTTCCAAAACGGTAGGTGAAAGTCAACCTTACACTAGTTGTATTTCCAAATTGTTCCAGATTATAAGTATTGCCTGCTAAAGTGCTGTATATTCTTGCTTTTTGTGAATGGAATATATCACTGACACCTAATTTTAAATTGCCCGTTTTGTCTGGGAAATTGTAACGCAGACCAGCATCTGCATTATACATGCTTTTCACTTTAAAAGCGCCATCAATCTGTGGTGTACTAAACATGAATCCGGCATCCGCACTGAAAAGTTCGTTTATCGTGAAATTATTCTGGGAATAAATATTACCGCTGAACTGTTTGGAATTTAAATCTGCTCCATTTAAGTTCGGTGCTTTTATCTGCTTGAAATATCCAAGTACATTGTTATTCATATTCCACCATTTGGAAATGGTTACCGGAAAGTTTAACGTCAATGATATGACATCATCAGAGGCAAGATTTAGAATGGTCTGGTACATTGATTTTTTGGCCTCATTTTGCAATAATACCTGAGTGATTACGTCAGAAGTGTGTGTATAGGCCAATGAAACACTATATTTTTGTTTATAGAGATAGCTGGTTTCCAGATTAGTCGAGTATTCCGGTTTCAGATTTGGGTTACCCTGGTTATAAGTATACTGATCGAGGAAAAATATAAAGGGATTTAAATTCTGATAATTTGGTCTGTTGATCTTTCTTGAATAAGAAAAATTTAAGATATTATCCGCATCAAAGTTCTGACTTAAAAAAAGCGAAGGAAACAGGTTGGTGTATTTTCTTTCTGTCAGTTGATTTGTTGTAATGGAGTTACCGGCTGAATTGGTGTGTTCAGCACGTAAACCCCCTTGTATGGAAGTCTTTCCAAGAGTGACATTTAATGTTGCATAGGCTGCGCTAACCTTCTCATCGTATAAAAATCGGTTACTCTTGGTGTTATCAAAAACCCAGCTTCCGTTAATATCATTTTCGTATATATAGTTGTTATCGCTTTTTACACTGGCATATTTAACACCTGCATCCAGTTTGAATTGTTTATTTATAGGTAGGGTGTAATCTGCTTTAATCGCTTTGATATCAATATTGGACGGGGCAAAATTTCTGTAAACCTGACCATCTTTAAAGAAATTCCCATTTGGCAGATAAAAGCGATTGAAGTAATTATCGTTATTGGTCGCATCAAAGGTAGAATAATCAGCATCTACACTTATTTCCTGGCCCGCTGTATCAAGTATGCCTTTATAGTTGATATTATAAGAGAAGTTTTTGCGATTTGAAACATTGGTACTCGGCGTTTTTAATATTGAATCAGCTACTTCGAATGATTTACCAATATTTACATTGGTTAAGCTCTTTTTATCTGAGTTGCTGACATTACCTTTAACCAGAAAGCCGATGGTATGTTTGGTTGATAAAAAGAAATCAGTTCCGATTTTAAAATCATGTGCTGAATAAAGAGAGGTATCGATGCTTTTCTGTTTAAAATATAATGGATTCTGACCAGGTGTTACCCGGTTTATCAAAAGTGTCTGAAGTCGTTCATTTCTGTTATAGCCGTATGAACCGAATAAGTTAAAATCCTTTTTGCGGTAGTTGAGATTGATTGAGTTGTTTGACACCAGCTTTTTGTTAAACCCTGCACCTAATGCTAAATTTCCATTAAACCCTTCAGTTTTGCTTTTCTTGGTTTTAATGTTAATTATACCACCTGTACTGTTTGCATCATATCTGGAACCTGGATTATTGATAATTTCCACACTCTCTATCTGATTGCTTTGCATAGATTTAAGCAGATTCACAATTTCTGTAGAACTCAGGTAAGTCTGTTTACCATCTATAGTGACAAGTACATTACTTTTACCTGAAAGCGAGATGTTTTCATTATAATCGACATTAACTCCAGGCGCTTTTTTTAATAATTCAAGGGCAGTTAAGCCAGCTGCAGACGGTGAGGCATCTACATTGAAAATAAGTTTGTCGGCTTTGCGTTCTAAAACCGGTTTAGCAGCTGTAATGTTAACCTGGTTAAGGTTTTTTGAATTTTCTTTTAACGTAATGGAAGGAACCTCATAATCTGAAACTGCACTGAGTTGAAAAGGAGCAGTTTTAACTTTATTATAGCCAATAGAAGAGGATACAATATAGTATCTGGCAGGGGCAGCAGTAATACTGAATTTTCCATCCTGGTCGGTCATGGCAGTGCTAACCAGAGATGAATCCTGTGCAGTATACAATAGAATAGTTGCAGCTGGTAATGTTTGTTTATGGTCCTGAACGGTTCCATTAATTTTCGCTGTTTGCTGAGCGTAGAGGTTAGCGGGGAAAAGGTAAAGCAGAAAGATGAAAGTGGTTAGTAAGATTATTTTCATATTGGTTGTTTATGTATTAAGATTTTTGCACAAAGAAATAGTTACAGTTGATATTCAAATATATTCATATATAAAAGGATTAAGCAATGTGATAGTGTTTATTTAATTAATATTTTCCTGCTGATGTGACTTAATGAATAACTGTGATTTCACCCGGTTTTCATTTGCGTTATAACGCGTATCAGAGGTAATAAATAGTACCGCTCTGACAAATATTATCAGTTAGATTTTTCCAGTATGGCAATCATTTTTTTTGCGCCGTCATTGTCTGAATCTAATTCCAGTGAATGTTTATAATTCTGCAGGGCTTTATTCTTATTTCCCTGTTTGTAATAAGCTTCTCCAAGACTGTCAAATACATTGCCTGATTCGGGAAAAAGCTCGGTATTGCAGATAAGAACGAGAATTGCATCCTCGAATTTATCTTTACGCAAAAAATTGTATCCGATTTCGTTTAGTGTAGCTTCACTATCAAAATCATACTCCTTGTTATGCTCATCCCGCATCTTTCTAAAGAACGAAAGTACTTCCCGGCCGTTCATCAGTTCCAGTTGTTTTCCATAACCTTTGATTACTGATTTTTTAATTTGTGCATATGGCTTATTATCCAGGATAGCCTGAATAGAAGTATTGAAAGCATACAGATTGTTCTGCTGATTATTTGTCATCAGTATTACCGTTCTGCCTTTGGGTATGGTGCTAACCAGTAGTGCCTGGTAATTTCTTGCAGTGCCATCATGTTTGTGCGTAATCATTTTATTGCCATCCATGCTTCCACCCCCCAAACCACCTTGCTGGCCTGGACCAAAAGCTTCCAGGATTTGTCTGGTAGATGCCGGATTAATCAGTTTAAAATCTGTAATTGCTTTAGCCCATTTATAAAAATCATCTGGTGTAACTGCTACCCAACCGTCAATCGGGTAGGTGAGATCATCTTCTGTTTTATCATTGTTATATGCTCTGGCTATTAATTTATCGGTATCAGATGGATCTACTATAGCTGCTTTCATGCCGCTGGGTTTTAATAGATATTGTTCTGTAAAAGCTTTAAATGATAAACCGGTAATCCGTTCTATGATCCTTCTTTGCAGAAAGATATTATTGTTGTTATAAGCATACTGACTGCCAGGCTCAAAATCCAGTTTCTCTGTTCTTTTTAATTCTTCCATGTTCTCAGCATTGTTCTTAATACGATTCCATTTAACATCGGGAAGACCGCTTGTATATTGTAGCAGGTTTATAATGTGTATCCCTGATGCCCATGCAGGTAATTCCGGGATATATTTTGAAACGGGATCCTCCAGGTTTAATTTTCCCTGCTCTTTTAAGAGCATAATGCCTACTGCATTAAATTCTTTAGCTATAGAGCCAATATGAAAACGATAATGATCAGTTAACTTGGTTTTACCTGATGCGTCTGTAAAGCCAATTGCGGCTTTATAAATTATCTTGTTATGTTCTGCAATCAGCACACAACCGTTGAATAAGCCCAGCTGATGTGCATTTTGTAGCAGTGAATCGATTTGAACGGATTTACTGTTTTGTGCGCTGGATTGCTGAACAGATAGAAATAAAAAGGTGAAAATCAGTACTGATATAAGGTTGTTTTTGAATGAGTTCATTGCAGGAGTTTTATGGTTAGACAAGATGTAGTGTTAATTGTTGCAGTTGGTGATTAAAATTATCTAATCTGGATTTGCTCCTCTGTTTATTTTGGGTAAATAAAAAATACAAATAGTATCATAGGGGTTTACTATAAATTGCTCGTTTACCGGTTATGATCTGGAAACCTGTAAAACATTGCGCTCTTTTTTTTTCCGTACTGGCTATATTATTGTTGGCGGGGATTGGCACATGTCTTTTAACTACTAAATTAACAAGTTTTACTTTGCTTAATTTTTACCATACCGGATGGCTTGATGTGTTTTTTTCTTATTACACAGTGATGGGAGACGGGGCAATGTGTGTTGTGATCATTATTATTATGTTTTTCTTTAAAAGGCGAAACCTTGCATTGATTTTACTGGTAGCCTATCTTAGCTCGGGTATTTTTGTTCAGATCTTAAAAAGATTTATTAATAACCCCAGGCCCTGTCTTTATTTTGATCAGATATCTTTTAAATATTCATATTTTGTTAATGGTGTGCACAATATGCATTCGGGGTCTTTTCCTTCGGGGCATACAACTTCTGCGTTTGCGATGACCATTGTTCTGGCTATTTATTTCAGACAAAAGTGGATGGGTTTGTTATTCTTGTTATTAGCGGTTTTAGCAGGATACTCCAGGATATATCTGGCTCAGCATTTTTTAGAAGATGTAGTTGCCGGTGCACTGATAGGCTCTGTGTTTGGATTGGGAAGTGTTTATTTGATCAGCCAGTCACCGAACTGGAAAACAAGTATAAATACACGTTTAAATAGCGTGCTAAAATAATTTTTCAAGCGTTGTAGGCAATTGTCTTTGTGTAAGGGTCTCTACCTTTGTAACGCATGACAGGAGCCTTTCCTTATTGCGGATTACATAAACCAAATATTAAACCTAAACAACGTAATCTATGAAAAGACTATCCTTTTTTGGAATGGTTATTCTGACCTCATCCCTATTTCTTTATGCCTGTAAAAAGGAGCAGAAGAATAGCGCAGTAAACAGTAATTCTTCTGCAACTCAGGTCTCAGCTACAACAAGTTTGCTGGGGACTCCTTTTACTACAGCTTATGTAGAAGTAAACAGTAATGATTTCTCTAATCCGGGATGTTATACTTATGGTGCTCCTGCAAAGCAACTATTTGGTGTTTCTGTTATTTTCGCGGCTAACATCAATTCGACAAATGGTGTACCTACCTTATCCTTCAATCCGCAGGTGCAGGAAGTATTATCTTCTGGTAAAGTTGCCTATCTGCAATCATTAGGGATAAAAGTAGTTTTAGACGTATTAGGTAACCATCAGAATGCTGGCTGGGGTTGTTTTACAACTTATGCAGACGCAGATGCATTTGCTGTTCAATGTGCCAATGCGGTGCAGCAATATGGTCTGGATGGAATAGATATTGATGATGAATATTCTACCTGTACAGCTAATGATGGTTCATTGGTTTTGGCAGCAGCAGCGTTGAGAGCAAGACTGGGTGCTTCTAAATTAATTACAATGGCTGCTTTTGGTCAGGCTAATTATTTTTCATCAACTTATAATGGACAGAAACTTGGAGATATCCTGGACTATGTTTTTGAACAGACTTATTTCTCTACAAATTATGCAGGCAGATTACAGCCATATATTGATGCTGGTGTACCCAAAAGTAAATTAGGTCTTGGAACTGATTTAAGTAACAATGATCAGGCTGCAGTGGCTACTTATGTGAAAAATAATGGCCTTGCCAGTGCGATGGTTTATAACGTAGCCAATAACTCTCAGACTAAGCTTTCTTCGATATCAACTGTGTTGTATACTTCTCCAACAGATGTGAAGGCAAACTGTATTGACGGGGGAGGTTCAACTGCTGCTAATCAGTCTTTAAGTTTTGATGGTGGTTCTAAATATCTGAATACGAATTCTTTTAATCTTGCCGGAACGGGTTTGTCTTTTGAGGGTTGGATAAAACCAACAGCTTTTAAAAGTGCCTTTCCAAATATTTCTACTGTAATGGGAATTGAGGTTAGTGATGCGAATGTTGCCCTGTTAAGATTAGGGGATGCTAATTTGGCCAATAACAAATTACAGTTTGTTTTAAATACTGGTGGTGCAACTCCCAAAAAATTAAACTCAGCGACTGCATTAAGTGCAAATACCTGGTATCATGTTGCCGCTACCTATGATGGGGCAACAATGAAGATTTATATTAATGGAGTTTTAGATGCGAGTTTAACTGCAACCGGAACGATAGCAGCGAACGGAACTTTGCAAATTTCCAGAAGCTGGGATGCAAATCGTGGTTTTGCCGGGCAGTTTGATGAGTTAAGAGTTTGGAAAACTGCGCTTTCACAAACGCAGATACAAGCAAATACTTGTGGTGTAAGTCCAACCAGTGCGAGTCTGGAAGCTTACTGGAAACTTAATGAAGGTAGTGGGACTACGACAGCTGATGCTACGGGGCACGGGCATACTGCCAGTTTAGTAAATATGGCTGGTACGGATTGGAAGACAAACGTACCCTGCCCATAAGTTTTTTAGATTTTCAGTGGCGAAAGCTCCCTTTTACGAATGTAAAAGGGAGCTTTTTTTGCGCTGTTTTGTCTGTATTGTATTGCTTTTGAGTCATTTGACCCTAAAAAAATGTCCCATTTCTCCTGAACTTGGTTCTATACAAAAGGCTAATTGTTATGGGACTTTCAATCTTGATCTATATTATAACCGGATGTTTGATCATGTTATGGACTTATGCTTCGGTGTCTAAATTATTTGATCTAACAAAATTCAGGGCCGGATTAAAAAACCAGGTATTTCCAAAATGGATTGGAGAGATACTAACCTGGGGATTACCTGTTTTGGAATTGGGAATCATCTATCTGTTGGTTTTTGATGAAACCAGGTTACTGGGAATGTATTTATCCTTTGGCCTGATGACGATATTCTCACTTTATATCGCGGGTGCTGTATTTCGGGTTTATGATCGTTATCCATGTCCATGTGGTGGATTATTTAGGCGGATTGGCTGGTATAGACATCTTAAAATTAACCTGCTTTTTACTCTGATTGCTTTGGCAGGGATTGTCTTAATGGAACTGACTAAAAACTGAGTTAATAAATAAACACCTTACCATCTACCATAACTTCCTGGGTAACTTCATCAAAAGTAGCCTTCATTCCGGTTCTTGCAGCTGCATTGGTCATGATGTTCGCTATAGAATGCTCGTATCCTGCTTCCACAGGAGCATGTGTTTCCTGACGGCTCCTCACACATTCCATCCAGTTCCTCATGTGTGCAGAAGTCAGTTTATCCCCACCGGTGTTGGCCGATGCCGATACTTTTTCTACCATATCAGTCAATTTCAACTCAGGTAACAAATTTGGTTTCATATGCATGGCGCTGGCAGCATCTGCCTTTAGTCCACCTTTGGAAGAAACCGTATTGGTATTCAGATTTAACTCTCCGCCATTCGAATAATAGATTTCTGCCGGATTTTCATCACCATTATGCATTCTGGATGTGAAAACCACCTGGAAGCCATTCTGCAGGTTATTTTGCGGACCATAATCAAAAACAGCAGTCGTGGTGTCCCAATTTCTACGGCCATCTTTCCATTGATAGATGCCGCCATTTGCTACCACACTTCTGGGATGCTTTAATCCGGTAAACCAGTGTACTGTATCAATCTGGTGTGACATCCATTGTCCGGGCATCCCCGAAGAATAAGGCCAGAACAAACGATACTCAAGATATTTACGTGGATCCCACTCTTCAAAAGGACGGTTAATTAAAAACCGTTTCCAATCCGTATCCTCCTGTTTTAACAAAGCGACCAGTTCAGGTCTGCGCCAGCGTCCCGGCTGGTTAACGTTCCAGCTCAGTTCTACCATAGTAATATCGCCGAACTTGCCAGATTTAATAAACTGTTCAGCTGCTTTATAATTACCTCCGCTTCTGCGTTGAGAACCTATCTGTATAATTTGTTTTGATTCTTTTACCGCCTTTAATGCTGCCCGGGCATCGGACATTGTCTCTGCAAAAGGCTTTTCACAATAAACATCGCATTTGGCATGAATGGCTTCAATTGCATGTATAGCATGCTGAAAATCTGCTGTACTTATAATTACTGCATCAATATCTTTTAATCCATATAATTCTTCATTATTGCGACAGGGAGTAATATGATGTCCAAATTTGGCTTTTAATAAGTTCTCACCTAATCCTCTGCGATAATTCCACAAATCAGATACTGCAACAATATCAAAGTTCAACTCTTTGTAATGATTTAGAAAACCAGGTAACAATGAATTAGCAAAGCGGTCAGAAAAGCCTATTACCCCAACTCTTACCCGGTCGTTTGCTCCAATTATATTTCCATAACTCTTAGCAGTTAAGCCCATAGTTCCCATATAAGTTCCCGTAACTGCAATGGCAGATTGTTTGATAAATTTTCTTCTTGATGATAACATAGTCTGCAGAATTATAGTTGTTTTAATTTGATACTTCTGAAAAATACCTGGTCTCCATGATCCTGTAAAAGAATATGTCCTTTTGGAGCCATTCCAAAGTTTTTCCAGTCTTTATATTTACTGTCAGCAACCAATGCCAGAAATTCTGCTGATCCTCTTACATATTCCAGAATTTTATAACCATTTAACCAGTATTCTATTTTGTTATCCGGAAATACCCTGATCAGACCGCTGTTCCATTCTCCAATTTTTCTTTGGGCATTAGGAATCTTTTTGCTCGTAATCAGATCATATAAAGAGCCAAGTGTCCGGTTACCATTTTTCCCAAGTTTTGCATCCGGATGTTTTTCATCATCCAGAATCTGATATTCAGGACCAATTGCAGATCCTTTATTTCCTTCGGTAAGCGTTACAAAATATTTAACACCACTGTTTGCACCCTCCGTTAACTTAAAATCGAATTTTAATTCAAAAGCACTGTACTGTTTTTCTGTAACTATATCACCACCATTGGTAGATTCAGCACCATTGGACTTTTGGACACTCAATTCTCCGTCTTTAATCAGCCATCCGCTTTCAGGAAATGTTGTTTTATAAGCTCCTTTCCAGCCTTTGTTAGTTTTACCGTCCCAAAGTAAACTGTAACCTTCTGCCTTTTCCTGTGGAGAGAGGTTGTTTGGAACCAGATTTACAACATAAATATGATCCGTCTTTGAAGGTTTGAGGTTTTCTGTTTGTATACGGATATTGCGCCAGTGAATTTGTTTGCCTGGCTGATCATCTTTACCGATTGCATGTACTTGCAGGGCGATAAAGCCAGTAGGCGTAAGCTCATCCACTAAATTGGCAGCTGGTACACCATTAATCCAGGTCCTGATAGAATTTCCAATACATTCTATACGATATTTGTTCCATTGATCATTCTTAAATGCCTGTTGTCCTGCAGGATTAATATCCAGAGGATATAACCAGCCTCTTCTCGCCTCATCATAAATACCTCCGGAAAATTTGCGTTCAGAAGGATCAACTTCGACCTGATAGCCATGTACTCTGCCAGACTGATAAGCTTTATTGCTTTCACTCCGGATTTGTACACCGGAATTCATAGTGTTATCTACTTTTAATTCTAACTCCAATATGAAATCGGTATATTTTTTTTGAGTCGCCAGAAATGAGTTGGGCGTATTAGCAACGGTTGTACCTACAATCTCTCCGTTAACAACCTCATATTTAGCTTGCCCGTTGAGTTGTTCCCAACCCTGCAGATCTTTTCCGTTGAAGAGATTATACCATTTTGAACTTTGTGCCTGTGAGCTTAAAGGAATGTTTGCCAATATCAGGCCTGCGAAGATTAAAAAATGCCTTGTTTTCATATTTGGTTATATAGATTGGTTTTTCTCTGCTGAATGCTGTTTTCTTCAGATAAGCTAAATATAGTTTAATCTAAGGAAAAAATCCAGTGTCTGAAACTCCATACATAACAAGTTTATGTCACTGTAGCTGACTGAAAATGAATACAGTATCATCTGATTGGCAAAATTTATATTTCTTTATGTTACAAAACATATGGGCCAGAAATGCCTTTAAACGCAATTTTTTTAATTTATCTGTCTATTCTACTGATTATTAGTTGTTAATGGCAAAATTTTTGTCGTCGTTTGCGAAGTTAATTAGTAACAACCCTAAAACAAAAAGTTATGGCTTTCAAAGCAAGATTAAACTTTTCGGGCAAGGAGTACGATGTGCTTCATTGTGCCTATTCTCTAAACCGTGATGTAGATGCAAAAGGAAGACCCTCTTCCGGAGTGTATGGTGGAACGATTGATATCGTACTTGAATCTACCGAAGACACCTCTGTCATCGAAGCAATGGTAAACAACCAGTACAAACCTTTAGCAGGTACTCTTTTGATTAAGAAATCGGAAGAAGATGCCAAAATGAAGGAAGTTCATTTTGAAGACGGGTATATTGTGAAATATACCGAAGGAATTAACATCACCGGAGATAATCCGATGACATTGAAATTCCAGATCTCTGCGCGCAAATTAAAAGCGGGCAATGCCGAGCATGTCAATGACTGGCCAAAGGCGTAATTCAAATTAAGGAAGTTTAACATTAAAAAACATTATCATGGCATTTAAAACCAGATTGACTCTAGGGTCGAAAGAATTCGATGTGCTGCAGTGCAGCTATTCATTAAACAGAGATGTTGACGCAAAGGGACGTCCATCGTCAGGAGTTTATGGTGGTACAATCCACCTGGAGATTGAATCTACTGAAGATACTTCAGTAATTGAATCTATGGTTAACAATCAGTATAAGCCTCAGGCCGGTACTATTGTTTTCAAAAAAGGTGAAGAAGATGCAAAAATGAAAGAATTGCATTTTGAAGATGGTTACATCATCCAGTACAACGAGGGGATTGCAGTAAATGACAATACTCCTATGACGTTGAGTTTTGTGGTATCAGCACGTAAACTTAAGATTGGTAATGCTGAGCATACCAACGACTGGCCAAAGGCTTAGTAAGAACAAACTAACTATGCATCTGCAGGAAGCCGTGACGGTTTCCTGCAGTATTTTAATGACTCCACCTTACCTTATAAACCATGACCATGGTAAACAAGCTAATTGTAGACATCAGCATAGAGCAGGTGGCTATTACGCATTTCAGTCGTTTTACACTGGACCAGCGTTTCAATGAACATCATACCTTCGAACTTCGCATCAATCATGATCAGGTTGAAGAAACCGGAGGTATTACACTTGCAAAATCTAAAGATTTTATAGGTAAAAGTATAACAATCCAGTTTGCCCGGCTAGGCGATACAGGGACCATTTTTACCGGGATAATTACAAAAGTAGAAATTGCACAAACCCACGGTTTCCGTGGTGATATTGTCATTACGGGCTATAGTCCTGATATTTTATTAAACAGAGGTCCTGATCTGGGATCTTATCTGAATAAGGATCTTAAAAGTATATTGCAGCAGGCCACCAATGATACGCCTCAGAATGATCTTGATTTCCAGATCAGTCCGGCATATAGTGCTGCAATTGATTATATTATACAGTATAAAGAAAGCGATTTTGATTTTATCAATCGTTTATCTGCAGAATATCATGAATGGTTTTACTATGACGGCCGTGTGCTGCATTTCGGTAAACCAGATAAACAGGAAGAAGTCGCATTGATCTATGGACGTGACCTCCAGAGTTTGCAATATGGGATGCAGATCGCTCCGCTTAATTATAAAAAGTTTGCTTATCATTCGCAGCAGGATGAACTATTGAGTGCACAACCTTCTGCTGCCAGCTCTACTTTTTCTGATGTTTCACATGCAATCTCTGCTTCAAATGATGTTTTTAGCAAACGCTTTAATCAGCCTTTAAGTGTAAGGGTTAATTCTCAGCGGGAGATAGATACTTTTGTTAATGATGAACATAAGGCATTAGTCTCAGGGTTGGTGAGTATTTCCGGTCGCGGGGATAATGCAAAAGTTGGCATAGGCAAAACCGTCAATATCAGTACCAGTATGCATAATGGGCTGGATTTTCAGGTAGAAGATTTCGGCAAGTTTATCGTTACTGCGATCCATCATGAAATTGATGGTGTAGGTCATTATCATCACACTTTTGATGGAGTAGCCGCGGATAGTGAAAAATTACAGGTTAAACAGTTTCAGAAGCCGTTTGCTGATATGCAACTGGCAGATGTGGTAGATAATAATGATCCTCAGGGGCATGGCCGGATAAAGGTTAAGTTTAAATGGGCCTGTCAGGTTAATGATCCTACAGAATGGTTGCGCGTCATGACTCCTGATGCAGGAAGCAGTGATAAAGTAAGTAAAAACAGAGGCTTTGTATTCATCCCTGAAAAAGGTGATCAGGTAGTCGTAGCATTCGAAGAAGGGAATATCGCAAGGCCGATTGTAATGGGGAGTGTATTTCACGGGAAAAGCGGAACAGGAGGGAGTGCAAGTAATAATAGTAAGAGCCTTACTTCAAAAAGCGGGCATACCGTTCAGCTGAATGATGGAGGCGGAATTACTATAAAAGATAAAACCGGCGGAAATCATATTGTAGTTGACGGTCAGAATAAAGTAACGGTTACCTCAAGTCAGACTGTGGTCTTGACTAACGGTACTGCTGCAATTACATTGGAGCAGGATAAAATTACAATACATGCTTCTGAAATTGAGATTGCCAAGAAAGGTGGGAAATCTGCGAAAATTGATATTAATGGAGATACAACCAATATCAATACAACAGATATGATTATTACTTCAACGAATAATAAGATTAACGGTACAAAAAATACGATGTCCGGGGAAAATCATATCACCGGAGGAGATACAAGAATTGATAAGGGAGATGTTTTTATTAATTAATATCAAATGAAAGACTCTAAAATACTCATCAGGCAGCCATTTCAGGAACAATATACTATCAGGATAGAATCAGAAGTCAATGGCGTAGACGTATTTGTAACCTCTACTGTACAGCTCAGGTATGATTTTAATGTATTAAGAGTTGAAAATAACAGAGTTGAAGTTAGATTAATCCAGTTAGACAATGTGTTACTGGAAGCCAATAATCCTATGATAAAAGAAGTTGCTCAGATCAGCCAGATATTTGGCAGAATGTATAGTGAGCTTCATTTATTATTAGATGATAGGGGAAACATACTGGAAGTTTTGAATAACGAGCTGATATTGGCTAAGTGGAGACAGACTAAAGCTGAAATGGAGAAGCATATTGGGGGAAATGATGATTTGAAGAATGCAATTTCATTGAATGATGCAATTTTTAATAGTCCGGAAAAAGTAAAGATAGCTGCACAGGCAAATGAGTTTTTGCGGGTGTATTTTGGCCAGGTATACGGTGTTGACCTGCCTGTGAAAACTGGCTTTAAGGGAACGAATATTTTCAATACTGTAAATATGGACTGGACACTGTCAGTTGGCAGCTCCGTTCCTTTGCCACCGGTTAATGGAATAAACTCTCTTACGGTCACGACCAGTGCTGTTCCTACTATGGCTTTGAACTCAAAATTTTATGAAGAGGCCTATAATCAATTTGCAACAAAGATTGATATTAAAAGCCTGAAAACCCTGCTTGAGCAGAAAGAAACAAGAATTGTTGATTATCAAACAGGGAGGATACAGGAAGCTGAGGTGAGTAAAGTAGAAATAGCTGATGAGAAAAAGCTGTACAATAAATTGATATACCAGCTTAAAAGTGATTCGGGGATAATAATTAAGCCTGTAGGAGATCATAAACAATCGACTGTTTTAGCTGAAGAAGAAAAGAAAGAAACAGGATCTAAGTTTAAGTTCTTTTAAATTATTGTTTGTTAAAACACTAAATCAATCAGGTTATGCAGAATCTTACAGCTACTCAGATAAAAATTATAAGTCAGAGAACATTACGTTTGGGCATCTGCACTTTGCAGTTTGGTGTTTTTACGGAAAAGCTGACCGATAAAGGAAAGAGCACTAATGTAATGATAAAGTTCTCAGGTAAAGAGCCTGAGCAAATTGGTGATACAGCAGATGTTTTAAGTCTTGGATTTAAAATAGTCAGCTATGGTGAACGGTTAGGAATAGGACTTATCAAGCGTAAACAGACTATTCAAAAAGTACAATAATGGGGCATAAAAGAATTACGGAAAAGGATTTTTGGGTCTGTACCGAAGGCAATATGCCGGCCCAGCTTCAGTCAACTCAAACAACGACGAAGAAAAGTTCGGGTGAAAAATATATTACCATTAAGGATACTTCTACCAGCAGCTGGATTGATTTTAGTTGTAGAAAAGCTATGCTTATTTATGCAATTATTGCTGCTGCGGTAGTTGTCATAGCAGCTATGACTGTGGCTACCGGGGGAGCAGCACTGATAGCCCTTGGTGCACTGGCCGGACTAGCCGGGGCAGCATGGGGCGCTGTGGTAGGTGCATTATTATGCGGACAGACAGCAGCTAAAGGAAGAAAATGGGTAGAAGTTCCTAAAAGCAAAATGACTGCTATACAGGGAGTACGTCAGATTACCGGAGATTGTACTATGACCTGTATGGTCGGCGGAGTAATTTCTTTCAAACCTGAGATCAAAAACTGGAGCCAGGCTGTTTCTCTTGGAGCAGCGAACTATATCGGCGGATTAATGGAAGGGATGATGGCTGGGGCAGCGATTGGTATGGGAGGAGCTGCTCTTAGCGGAGGAGCAGGTGCATTTGGTGCTGGTGGAATGAGAGGACTTGGTCAGGCAGCTTTGCAGTTTGCAAAGAGCGCTCCTATAAATGTACTGAGAAATATTGGTGCTTCTTTTGGTTATGCGGGGGCGGGAGCCAGTACATCAGCTGTTTATACAACGGCAGCTGCGGCTATCGGGCTGCGTGGACTTACCTCAGCTCAGGCCGGTTTACAACATTACGGCAGTACAGGAGAATCAGGCTGGGGAGCTGCCGGTAAAGGTGTCTTCGGTATGGAAACAGGAATGTATCATTCTGTAAACAATCTGACTACTTTTCATAATCCGGAAACAGGTGCGTTTGAATGGCAGGGTACCTGGCAGGATGTAGCGGGGTTGGCATTACTGCTTTCTCCGGTTCATAAAGCGGCAGAGGAAGCTAAAGGGAAAACAAAAGGAGAGGAGCCTGTACAAGATGGAGAAAATAAAGCTGATGAGCCAGTACAGGACAGCGAGGAAGTTGTCCAGGATGCTAATGTTCATAATGAAGCTCCTGAAGGCCAGCAAGGAGAGCTTGCTGCTTTTGAGGCTACTGTGGCAAAACTCAATGAGATAAAGGCAGAAGACTTCAAGCGCAATCCAAAGCATGATGCTGCCGAATTTAAAAAACAGATTGAAGGGCAGGAAAAGGGATTAAATGATTTAACAGTAGAAGAGTTTTTAAAGAATAGAGAAGAATACAAAAAAGACGGTAGATCTAAAGAAGGTAGTAAAGCACAAAAAGATTATAGAGAAAAGATCAAAGCTGAAAAGATTAAAGAATATAGGAAACATGACAGAACATTATCTTATGATGATGCAAAAGCGAAAGCAGAAGCTGATATGAAAGATAAAGCCGCATTACATGATCCTGATCAGATAGCAGGGGGGCATGGAACTAACATTACAGGACTTGGTGATTCCGGTATAAATTCGAGTCTTGGGAGTCAATGGAAAACCAGAATTGACAAAATTGAGGCAGCAGTAAAAGAACAGGCTAAAAATATGACACCAGAGCAAATGAAAAACACAAAATTAAATATTAAGCTACCTTGGAATTAAGGTCATAACTAATTAAGTTTATAAGATAAAAATATAATAAAATGTTTAACGATTTTTTTTCAAAATACCCTGATTATAACGTTATTGAAAAACCATCAAAAGTGGTAGTTGACAGTTATAAGGATAAACTTCCGGCAGAATTGATTAAATTCTGGCAAGAGTATGGTTTTGGGATTTATATGGATGGATACCTTAAAATAGTAAATCCAGATTTATATCAGCCAGTCCTCAATGAAGGTTATGATACTGAAAATAATAAGGAAATAGTTTTTGCAGTTACCGGGCTTGGTGACTTTATTGTTTGGGTTGGTGATGCGATAAGATTAGTTGATTTCAGACATGGGAATTACAGCATAATTGAAAGTGGTGATGATATGGCCTGGTTTTTTGATATGGATTTAACGGAAGATGGTTATTTATCAGATCATTTTAAGAATAAAAACTATTCATCTGCAAGAGTCAGACTTGGTGTATTGGAATTTGATGAATGTTATGGATATGTTCCTCTACTTGGAATGGGTGGGTCTGAAAAGGCAGAAAACTTGCAAAAGGTAAAAATAAGAGAGCATATTTCAATTATAGCTCAAATGCTTGGCAAATTAGAATAGTTCTAATACCCCGTGAATAAATTTTCTATGGTAGGTTTAAAAGTTGGTCCAATATTTTACAAGATAGGCACAGGTGACTTTTTACACAGTTTTTTTTCTTCAATTGCTTACAACCTTGAGGATAACAATTGGGGGACTAAATTTCCTTTTATAATGAAAGAGTTATATGCTAAAGAATTACAAGTTGAACATATACCTGAAGCGCTAAAGGAAATTAATTTAATAAGGGAATTGTTTAAGGAATATGCACCAAACTGTGTGATATGGGATATAGAGAACCTTGAAAAACGGCCACCCTGGGGAGACAATATAGCTGCTCATATCACAAGTCTGTCTAATTATTTTTATACCAGTGACGGGGAAGATTTATTTGAAACATTTTTAAAAGCACTGGAAACAGCAGCAAGAGTTAATAAAGTAATAACAATTAAGAGTCTTTAATAAGAACCTTAAATTTTTATAGTCTATTTTAAACCGTTCCATTAAGGGCGGTTTTTTTTATGACCTGATATCAAGACTGAAATGCTTTAAATGTGCGATTTAGAGTTAAGAAATTGTTAAGTGTAAACGACTGAATGCCTTGTGTTTCTATTGATTTGATGTCTTTTAATTGGTAAAATGTTCGTTATTTGTGTATTAAAGCCGTAATGACATCGTTTAGTCATATTTTAATCATTTCATAATATTCAGGATATTATTAACATTAATTTAATCTTGGTTCTGACAGGATAATCTATTTTTGCGCCTCGAAACAAATTCTTAAATTTTACTTTCAAACAAAAAACAACAACTATGAGAAAATCTTTACTCATTTTTTTATTTTTCCTGTTTACTACCGCTGTTACCTTTGCACAGGTAACCTCAAGTAGTGTATCCGGAAGTGTTAAAGATGCCAAACATGGCCCGCTTCCTGGTGCATCAATAAGAGCTGTTCATGGTCCTTCAGGGACTTCTTATTCGGCAGTTGCCAATAAAGACGGCTTGTTTAATCTGCCTGGTATGCGTATCGGCGGACCTTATACAATTGAAGTAAGCTACATCGGCTTCAATAAAAGTGTGACTACAGATGTTGTGCTTCAACTTGGACAGCCATTTATTTTAAATGCTGTATTATCTGATGGTGGAGTTGAATTAAAAGCTGTATCTATCAGAGGTACAAAACGTATCGTTACAGCAAAATCAGGTGCCAGCACCAACATTAACGCTACAGCATTGGCTACTTTACCATCATTTTCAAGAAGTATTACAGACTTTACGCGTTTAACACCACAGGCAAGCGGAACGAACTTTGCTGGTCGTGATAGCCGTTCAAACAGTATAACTGTAGATGGTGCCAACTTAAATAACACTTTTGGTACCTCATCAGACTTACTTCCTGGTGGCGGAGCTCAGCCTATTTCAATTGAGGCATATGACGAGCTTTCTATTAATATTGCTCCATTCGACGTTAAACAATCAGGTTTTACCGGAGCAGGTGTTTATGCAACAACTAAAAGTGGAACCAATACTTTCCATGGTTCGGGATATGGTTATTACAAAGATCAGTCTTTCAACGGAACAAAAATTGGTGAGAATGATATCAGTGGTGCTGTAGCTAAGGCGAGCACAAAAACTTACGGATTTACTCTAGGTGGTCCGATTATTAAAAATAAATTATTCTTCTTTACTAACGTTGAAAGAGATATTTCTACTTCTCCAGGTGTTAATTTCTCGCCGACCGGAGCAGGTGGGGCGAATAAATCAGCCACTCCGGTTGCAGATTTAGAAGCTGTTTCTAATTATTTAGATACAAAATTTGGTTACAAAACCGGTGTTTATGACAATTTCCCGTCATTTCAAAACAAGAATACAAAAGTCTTATTAAAACTGGACTGGAATATCAATGATAAAAATAAGCTGAGTGTAAAATACAGTTATTTACACGCAACTGCTGATCAGATTATCAACTCAACCGGTACACCTAACAATGGTTCATATACCTTTACCGGTATCGGCGGTGTACCAGTTACACGCGCAAATGGTGGACTACCAAACGGTCGTTTTGGTCTGAAATCTATGGGCTTTGAGAATTCTAACTATGGTTTTCTGAATAAGGTAAGCACAGGTACTGCAGAATTAAACAGTACAATCAATTCAAAATTATCTAACCAGTTGTTACTGACCTTTAAGAAATATGGTAATCCCCGTACTTCGAAAGGTGGTATATTCCCAACCATTGATATTTTTAACGGAGCAGGTGATAATTACATTTCTGCTGGTTCTGACCCGAATACAAAATACAATGAGATTATTGATAATACAGTAAGTTTATATGATAACATTACTTATTATGCCGGTAAACATACGTTTACAGCTGGTGTGAACTATGAATTTCAAAAAATTGGCAACTCATTTATGCCAGGTGCTGCAGGTTCTTACATCTACAACTCACTGAACGACTTTTTGAATGACAGAGCACCAATTCAATTCACTTATAATCAATCACTGATTCCAGGAGTTGATCAGGTATTCTCTGCCGATCTGAAAATCGGGACAATCAGTTTATATGCTCAGGATGAGAATAACGTGAATGATAACTTCAAAGTAACTTTCGGATTACGTGCTGATAAAGGGATGTATATGAAAGATCCTGTAGAAAACCCTCAGATCACAGCATTACAGTTACCGGACGCAAATGGAAATATGACCAGTTACAATACCGGTAAATTCCCTAAATCAAGAATATTACTTTCTCCAAGAGTTGGTTTCAGAGCGAGTTTGCTGGAAGACAAATCATTGGTGATCCGTGGAGGTATGGGTATATTTACAGGCCGTATTCCTTATGTATTCTTAACCAATAGCCCAAGTAACAGTGCCATGTATAATTTTGGCGGAGTGGCTACAGCAGAACAATTAAAGAATATCACATTAAAAGCTGATCCTTCTGAGTATGCTAGTCTGTTCCCGCAAACAGCAGGAACATCTTTACAAAACTCAACAGTGGTAATTGACAAGAACTACAAATTTCCTCAGGTTTTCAGAGCTGATTTAGCTATTGAGAAAAATCTGGGTAATGGTTTTGCTGCTACTTTTGAAGCTATTTATACTAAGGATATTAACGGAACACGGATGAGAAATGCGAACCTGAAATCGCCTACAGGAGTAATTAATGAAGGTGACTTTTCCAGAGTTCGCTATGTAGGTACAGGAAATGTTTCAAACGGAAATGTTGGCGTTCAGAATATCGACAGATCTATTTATCCTAACATTGGTTCAGTAATCGTTCTTGAAAATACAAACGAAGGTTATTCTTCTGCTTTAACAGCACAGCTGACTAAAAACTTCTTTAATGGTTTTACTGCTTCTGCAGCATATACCTACACCAAATCAAAAGAAGCATTTTCTACTGCTGGTTCTACTGCTGCACAGGTCTGGGCAGCTACTGCTAACGTAGGCTCAACCAATGATGTAGAATTGAGAAATTCTGGTAACTATGTACCACACCGTATTGTTGTTAACGCATCTTACAAGTTTAACTACTTAAAACATGGTGCTACAACAATTGGTCTTTTCTACGAAGGACAGGCAGGAAGCAACCCATTCAGTTACATTGTTAACGGCGATTTAAATGGTGATGGTAATGCATCTTCAGATTTAATGTACATTCCAAAAAGAGGTTCGGATGTGAATTTCGTACCTTTCTCTACTACAGTTAACGGGGTAGGTTATACCTATACTGCTCAGCAGCAATCTGCAGCCTTAGAGCAGTTTATCAGCAACTCACCTTACCTGAACAAACACAGAGGTCAGTATGCAGATAGAAATGCTGCATTTTCACCATGGTATAACCGTGTTGATGCAAATATTCTTCAGGACTTTTATTTCCAGTCGGGTAATACAAAACACACTTTACAGTTAAGCGCAGTAGTCATCAACTTACCAAACTTATTAAGCAAAAACTGGGGTATCAGACAGTTTAATACGACGAACAGTCCACTTACACTTAGTGGTATTGATGCAAACGGAGTACCTTCATACACACTTCGTCAGTTTAATGGAAAACTTGTTAATCAACCTTTCCAGAACGCAACTTCGAATACAACGTGGAGCCTGCTGATTGGAGCTAAATACATTTTTTAATCAGATCAGTAAAATAAATAAGATGAGATTATCACGATAACATCATCATCATTTTAAAAATATAACTAATGAAAAAATATATCAGTATCGCTTTAACTTCACTTTTAGCCTTAACTCTATTTTCCTGCACCAAGAAAGCAGATATCGAAGGTATAGAGCCAAAGTTACCTAACCTGCAACTGAGCAGTTTAGGCTATCAGCAAAGCAGTCCTTTTAGTTCAACTACAATCCTGCAGCTGAACTTTGGTGCAACTGCAAAAGTTCCTGTAGGGAAATTTGTTGTGGAGGTTCTTGATGGAACCAAGGTTGTTGATACCATTACCTTTCCAACCTGGTCTGGTAATGATGTAACTTCAACTACGACCCCTCTTGTAGTTAATCATTCTATAAGTTATGTATTGCAGAATACCAGTTATCCAAATACGCAGGTTTATAGCGGTGCTATCCTGCTTAAATTCAGTAAGCTGAACCTGGTATCAGGTAAAACTTATGGTATCAGAGCCACTGCTTATGCAGCTACCGGTACTTTAGTATCTGCAATGACTCAGGCTTCATTCTTTAAGTTTATTTAATATTTTAGTATGCTGGTTTTTATTCCAGCACACTGTTAAAAGGCCGGGTAATCCAATTGGATTACCCGGCCTTTTTTTTGCGGTTTGCTAATTATTATGAGACTTCTGACCCTAGTAAATATTCTCGTTTGTCCCGAACTTTCTATTGTACAACAAGGAGTTGATAATTATGAAGCTTACAATTATAACAAATGTGATTACAGGTTTATTTATCCTGCTTTGGGCTTATGTATCGTTTCCAAAGTTTTTAAATCTGAAGCGATTCAGATATGTAATGTTAAGTCAGATAATTCCAATGTGGCTGTCAAATATTCTGTTTGTGTTATTGCCTCTTTTTGAGATTGGAGTCATGTTCCTGTTGTTATTTGATCAAACACGATTATTAGGGATGTATATCTCGTTTTTGCTGATGCTGGTTTTTACAATTTATATTGGAGGCGCCGCTTTTAATTTTTATAAACTTCATTTGTGTCCTTGTGGTAAGTTGTTCTCGAAATTGAGTTGGAAGGAGCATTTTTTGGTAAATCTTGTATTAACAATGATAGCGCTTGCCGGAACTTATAGTATATCATATTTAACACAGTAATGGATTTGCCGAAAACCATAAATAGAGTAGGTGACAGAGTTATTTAAGTTTATGCTTTTTGATTTATAAAAGCGCTAAGGTTATGCCGTGGTTTATTTATAAGTTTCCTGAAGATCCATTAGAAGTGACAAGTTATTTTTTAGTCAAGGGGACACCTCAATGTGACGGGATGACTCTATGTGCTATCTATGCAGATAGTATACCTGATTGTATTCCTGCATGTCCAGAATTAACGCCCGAATTGAAGAAAGCAATTAAAAGAGCTATGAAAGGTAAAATCACTAAAGGTGTTACGCTTTTACGGCAAATTCGATAATAGAAACTAAATTAATTACGGGGTGTATGACCCTAGTTACCAGAGTTATTATCGGTTAATTTAGTAATGTTATTTAAAGGGGGAAACCGAAAATCCTGTAATAGAGTAGGTAATAAAATAAAGTTTATGCTTTTTGATTTATAAAAGCGTTAAGATTATGCCATGGTTCACTTATAATTATCCAGGAGCAGTTAATGATCCAAACAGTTATTCTTTATCAACAGATGTACCTTCCTGCTCGGGAGATTCGTTATGTGGGATTTATGCTAATTCAACGGCGACTACTCCTCCAAAGCCAGTAATCACTGATTCCCTGAAAGCTGCAATTGCAAATGCTAATAATGGTCAGATTACGCCAGGTGTTACCGTATTACGTCCTACACCATAATTAATTGAAATTTCATCCGTATACCAATTGGTATACGGATGAAATTTATTTTTCGGAAAGAATGAATAAATCTATTTCTTTTTCTTCTTCTTTAAAATCTAATCCATACCGCTGAAGCTCTCTTTTTATACTAGGAATGTCATTCCAGGAAGCTTTTAAGTCTAAATCAACCATGTTTTGATAATTGGTGTTATCAAAAACAGGTGGGTTACCAAAGATACTATTCATCCAGTAAACCAGATTAGTCAGGGAAAAATTTCTTAGTTTTTTTACTGGTTGATCAACAATGAATTCAGTTTGTTCATTTAGAGGTTTTGGTAGATCTGTTAATGTCGTTTTAACTAATGACAAACATTTTATCTTACGCTTTTCCCATCTGCCTTGTAAATTAAGAAGTCGGTCCAGATCTTTTATCATTTGCTGATATTGTTTTTTCTTCTCCAGATTTATATCAGCAGATAAGCATTCATATGATATGAAATTTTTGCGATTCCATTCTTCACGATAATTTTTGTCATTATATATATATAAATCGGGTTTTTTCACCTCTAGTTTAAGTTGTGTCGGTGTAATGCCACCAAAATTCCCGGCACCTCCACTTAAGGAACTGGGAATTTGATCAATATGTATAAGTTCGCTCCATAAAGCTTGGTAAGCTCTAAGTATTGAGTAATTTAATATATAATTTCTCCTTGTTTTATTTATAGAATCAATGACTACTGCTATTTTTGGTGTTGCTCCAGTTTGATATCCGGTAACTGCAGTATAGGTAAGGGCATGAGAGCTTTTTAGCTCTGTTTCCTGCCTCGCTTTATTTAATATAGGTTTTGAATAGTCATATATTAAGTAGTCATCTTTTACTGGCCAGTCAATGGTCTCTCCATTTAAAATTCTTTGAATATTTTTAGAGTCAACATATTGCCCATCAGTAATTCCAATTACTCTATTTTTGTAAATCCAGACTTCATGTGGCAAAGTCCGATGTCTGAACCATCTTGATAAAGTCTTATCTTCTGCAACTGAAGGCAGTGCATAACCTTTTTTATTTAAAAATTTCGTTACTACACTAACAGATTCATAATTTACTGGTAATATTTTAATGAGATGTCCGAATTTTCTCTGTAAAGAATCCATTTTAGGTAGCGCTTCGACACAAGCACCGCAGGTTGTCGCCCAAAAATCAATCAATAACAGCTGGTTTTTAAATTCTGAAGTTTTTACGGAAGACTTATTATTATTTATAATTTTAGTCACCAGAATTTCAGGAACAAGATCTCCGACCTTAAGATTAACAGGAGAATGTATATTCTTCTGTTGAGAAAAAGCACATATGCTCAGATGTGTGAAAATTAAAATTAGTTTTAATGATGATTGCATAATTAATCCAGATTAGTCTTGGTGATGTTTTATATAGTTAACGTGGATTTTGTGGATAGCCAGTTGTGTTGATAACTCCTTGAGGTATCAACAGTACGTAACGCAGATCGTTTGGAGGTAATACATAGGTAGTACCATTATTAGTGCGGCTCAATGTTGTTTGAAATCTGGTGTCTTTGTTTAGCCTTCGCAAATCTGACCATCTTATAGATCTAAATAATAATTCCTTTCTACGTTCTTGAAGAATCTTAGTCAAAGCATCGTCAGCATTAATTGCTGTCATATTGGTATAGGGGCTTGCATATCGAAATCTCAATAAAGTATTTAAATCTGCCATGGCAAGTGTAGTATTTCCTGCTCTTGCATAACTTTCCGCACGTATCAAATAGACTTCGTCTGTAGCTAATCCGTTGAAGAAGGTGGAAATGGTAACAGGCTCATAGTTACCAGTGAATCTGAATCCTCCGGTAGCTGTTTTAAAGAAAACTTGTTTCCGGAGATCCTGAGTAGAATAAGAATTGTATAAATCTGTATTTACTTTAGCTCTGCTTGGTGTTAATGGACCGCTGGAAATAGTTAGCGTTTGGAAAATTACTTCACTATTAAAACGTGAAAAAGGAGTTAAGGAGGTTTTACTAATCGCTGGTGAATTATAATCCATCAAAGTTGAATATAACTTCAGGCATTCATCGGCCATTTTGCCAGCATTCACATAATCTTCCATAGCCAGGTATGTTCTGGCCAATCCTGCATAAGCAGCAGCTCTGTTTGGCCTGGTTTTAATTGTACTTGTAGCAGGTAATAATGCAATAGCATCCTGATAATCTGCAATTATTCTCTCATATGTCTTTTGAACTGTACCACGATCATATTTATCTTCCACTGCTGTAGTAATGCGAATTGGTATACCCAGATCCTGTCCCGCTGTATTTGCATTATATGGTTTTGTATACAATTGAGCTAACTGGAAATAAACATACGCCCTATAGAATAATGCAGAACCTTTAAGATTATTAAAAGTTTGCTGATCAAGTGTACCTGCTTCAGGTGTGTTTAGTGTTTCTAAGATGAGATTAGCATTATAAACAATTTTATATGGATTAGACCAATATCCAACAACACTTCCTGGTGCAGTTCTTTGTGCGTCAGTTTTCCAGAGATATAAATTTTGCTCATCTGGTACAGATAATGTATTGAAGTTTGCATCAAGTAAAAAATAATTATCTGATGAAATTTCGCCATCACAAGGGTAATTCGTATTCATGGTATCATAATCATCTAAAAGGCCCTGTAAATCAGAAACAGATATTTTTGAGATATTACTTGTTGGTTTTGCATCCAAAAATTTCTTACAGGAATAATTTAAGGTGATAATAAACACAAACAGGATTACAGATGCTGACTGTTTTATATAATTTATATTCATGATCATTAGTTTAAAAGTTAGTGCTTAATCCAAATGAAATAGTGCGGGGTGAAGGGTATCCAGAGGATATATCTGGGTCGATTCCTTTTTTATTTGCACGCCAGATGATTCCAATATTGCTAACATTGGCATAAATTTTACAATTTTGTAGTCCTTTAATTTTTTTGATGGTATACCCAGCTGTAATATCCTGTAGACGTATGTGATCACCTTTTTCAATTACTGCGGCAGAATAATTATAAAAATTATCCCGGTTTGGATCAGCTGGATAAATCATTGAAGGTACATTTGTTCTAGTCTCATCTCCGGGTTTCTGCCAGTGGTTGGAAAATTCTGCATCTCCATAATTAGCAAAATAAAGATTAGTATAACTCAATCCCTGTCTTTTAATGAAATAATCAAATTTATAACTAATATTAGCTGACAGACTAAAATTACGGTATACAAATTCATTTCTAAGATTCCCGAAATACAAAGGGATAGCGGAGCCAAAATATTGTAAATCAGATACTTTTCCGTTGAAAATTGCCTCGTAATCTTTACTGACCTGACCATTGATGTAACCACGCGGGTCTCCATTAGCAGGATCAAGTCCGGCAGAAGGATATGCAAAAACGGCATAAGCATCTTTACCCTCTATTGGATTTATAGTTCCGGCCAATATCACGTAAGTGGAGGCATTTGATTGCTGTAGCAAGTATCGTGTTACAATGCTTCTATTATAACTGAAATTAAAAGCACTGTTCCATTGAAAATAACCTGATTTTAAGTTGATGGAGTTTAAACGAAGATCTACTCCCTTACCATGCAGATTTGCAGTGTTATAAGTCTGAGAAGTAAACCCTGTTGTTGGATCGACAGGTGCATCGGCAAGGATATCCGTAGAACGTTTATCATAGTATTCAATGCTACCGCTTAATCTGTTATTTTTTGAACTAAAATCCAGTCCAAAGTTTAACATTCTAACTTTTTCCCAGCGTAAGTCCGGATTTGGGAGATTTGTACCTCTGGCATAAGGTAATTGGGTAAGTGTGCTAACGCCTTGATTAATAACAGCGAAAGCAGGAACGCCAGTAATTGTATTTCCACTAAATCCATAAGTAGTCCTGAATTTTAAATAAGGTAATAATTCGGACTTGTAAAAAGGTTCATTGGAGATATTCCAGCTCGCACCAGCAGACCATAATGGATTGCCTTTTCTGTTAGTGACAGTTCCAAAAACGTTTGATGCATCTTTTCTGGCACTGGCAGATATAACATAACGATTATTATAAGTATAAGATGCATTTGCAAATATTGACGTAAATCTGTTGTCAGAACTTCCAAATGATGCTCCGTACGGTATTTGACCGGTGCCACCATAATATAAAGGAATTTGCGTATTTAAATAGTCAACAGTTGAAAATGTTTTTGTATTGGGATTGTACCCATAATGAACACCTTCATTATTGACTTCTCCATAGTTTTCCCTGACTTCAGCTCCGGCGATAGCCACCAATTGATGTTTATTATTCCAAGTTTTATTTGCATTAAACTGACCACGAAGAATTTGTGCCGTGGTTCTGCCATGTACTGGTGTGTAAATTCCTCCTGTTGGTATTGCTCTGCTGAAATTAACAGGGTTAGTGAAAATGTTAATTCTATCTCTGACAAAATAAGAGTCGGCATCATAAATACTAGCTGCATTAGTATTTGTTGTTTGATATTGATATTTTATATCTGTAGAAAAGATGGGATTTATGGTGTAGGTTGTTCCCAGGTTAAAAATCACATCCTCACTTTTACTTTGATTAGATGATTTATTTATATCTTCTAATGGTTTGTAGTGCCAATTCAATAGATTAGGGTTACTGTTTAAACTATTCAAATAATCCAGATTATAAATATAACCTGGCTCTGCTGGGTTCCCCTGGTCATCGGTTAATCTTGCATAAGGGTAAATAGCTGATAAGAATCCGGCTCTATAATCTATGGTACTGTTACCTGCAATATCACGTGTCCTGGTTTGTGTAAACAATAAGCCAGTTTGTACTTCAAGTCCCTTGAATGGTTTAAAATTATAGTCCGAGCGCAAGGTGACTCTATCATACTTAGAAGTCACAAGGCTATTTAAATTATGATCAAATCCACCAGAAATAAAATAATTAGACTGCTTCGTACCACCACTAAGACTTAAAGCATATTGTTGGTTAAATTGATTTCTGTAAACAGATCTTTTATAATCATTTCTCACATCATACTGACGTAATGCATCTATCTGTGCATTAGCTTGTGCATTTGTTATTGTGCCAGCAGTTTGTTTGGCAAGAATACTAACTACCGGAGTAACAAACGCCGGATATGGGCTTGTATTACTGATCTTATCATCATAAAAATGCTGTGCATATAAGAACTTTTCTACATCAATAAAATCAGAACTGGTAATTTGAGGAATGTAAAACAAATCTGGTTTTGCTGATACAGTGAAATTTGTATTGAAAGAAACATTCAATGGTTTATCATACCGTCCTTTTTTTGTAGTAATAACTATAACCCCGTTACCGGCTCTTGCACCCCAGATTGAAGCGGCGGCAGCATCTTTAAGTATGGTAATATCTTCTACGTCGTTTGGATTAATATTGTTGACATCTCCTTCATAAGCAATATTATCGAGTACAACTAATGGCCTTGCACCAGACAGACTACTAAGACCGCGAATTGTTAAGTTGGCAACTGGATCCGAACCGTTGGGTAGTTTCGCAACTGTGAGATTATTATATAAGGCTGGAACTGTTCCATTAAGTCTTGAAATTATATCTGTACTTGTAATCCTGTTAAACAACTGATTATCTACCTTTTCAAAACTACCGGTCGCTCTTTCTTTCGGAATCTTCTGATAACCGGTACTCACTACAGTAACTCCTTCCAGTTCTCCTGATACAGGCTCCATTCTCACAACCAGATCAGCTCCGGAAACCCTGACTTCCCTGGTTTTATAACCCACATATGAAATTACCAGTATTGCAGAATTGCCAGGAACCCTGAGCGAAAACCTACCATTACTACCGCTGACAGCCGCTATTCTGGTGCTATCTTCTTTTAATTTGATGGTTGCTCCGGGCAGGGCCTGACCTTTTTCGTCCAATACTATACCTGTCACTATTATATCTTTTAAAGTCCCCTGGATTAGAGCATATCTATTTTCCAGAGATGAACTTTCTTTTCTGGACACTACAATAGCAGTGTTTTTTATTTCATACCTAACAGGCTGATCTAGGAATATCTGTTTCAATACCTCTTCCAACGGAGCGTCTTTAACCGTAATAGAAACAGGTTTTGTGTCCTTCAGCATAGACTTGGTGCATAAAAAGTCAAGACCACTCTGGATCCTTATTTTTTCAAAAACAGTATACAAGGATGTGTTCCTCTCAGACAGTGTAATTCTTTGTGCAAAAGAACTTGCACTTACCTGCATGATAGCTGTGATCAGAATGATGGTGGTTAACCTCATAATCAACAGTAATTTATGTATGTGACGCGCTGGTACACATAATTTTTTTGTGTAAAAACTGTACATTTGTTTAGTTTGGTTTTAAGCATTGCACCTTTTCATTAACAAGATGGGGCAGGGGCATTGCGGTTTGCTGATCTATTTGATTAGTTTAAGACAATTCCAGACTTTAGTCATCCCGACTGCAATCGGGATGATTTTTTTTGGATTACCTTTTATAGTAATTATTATTACATAACTGTAATCCTCCTTCCTTCAACTTTAAAATGAACTGTTTTAGTAGATTCCAGTAAATCCAGCACTTCTGAGATATTCTTAAACCGGGAAATTGTCCCCCTATACTCTTCATCAGAAATTCTGCCCTGATAATGAACGTCAACATTATACCACCTACTGATTTTTAACATTACAGTCTTTATGTTTTCGTCGTTAAACTTAAAATATCCGTTTTTCCAGGACACCGCTTCCTCGGTATCAGCCTCCCTTATTTTCAGGTTACTGTTGATCAGTACCGATTGCTGATCAGGTTTCAGTACTACGGCATTATCTTTGGATAAGCTTATCCGATTACCTTCAAAAGAACCAGGTGTTACCCGAACAGAACCTTCCAGTAAAGTAGTGCTGGTATTTCCTTCTTCCTTATAACTTTTGATATTAAAATGAGTACCTAAAACTTCCACCTGCTGTTTATCCGTCATTACAATAAAAGGTTTTATTTTATTTTTTGATACTTCAAAGTAGGCTTCGCCGCTAAGCTCAACTTTACGTTCCTTCATGGCAAACTGTATCGGATACTTTAAAGAAGAAGCGGCGTTAAGCCATACTTTGGTTCCGTCGGGCAGAATAATCTGATATTGACCACCTCTGGGAGTTTCAATCGTATTGTAATTATTTTCAGTTTTGGCGGATGCCCCGGAAGAAGAAACATCATAAACAAGTTGGCCATCAGCGGTTTTGGTTATCTTTATACCTGCCTGTACTGCCAGTTCTCCGTTGGCAGATTCGTTTAAAATTATCCGTTTACCGTTTGATAAAGTAAGATAGGCTTTATTGCTGCCTGGTATGACTGTATTGGTAGCTGATATCAGAGACGATTTAAGATTTGTTCGGTTATAAAAATACAGGCCAGTCCCAACAGAAGCAATTATCATTGCAGCAGCAGCAATATGTAACCATGAAAATTTTGATATAACATTATATTTTAATGGCAATTGACTACGCAGATACTGTATGCTTTCCTCAATAGTTTCCTCATCAGGTTCAGTATTATTTTTTGAGCCCTGGTTGATATACCAGGTTTCGAGTTTTGCTTTATGCTCCGCACTAAGTGTACCTGCTTTATATTTTTTTAACAATTCGATAATCTCCTGTTTATCCATAGCTCCGCAATGTAAAAGACATATTTGCTTTTTATACTGCTAAGACGGCTAAGTATAATCTCCGTCATAGATGAATGTTAAAAAAAGTTTAAATAATTTTTAATACTATGTTAATGAAGTGTTATACAAAAGGAATAATACTAAGTAAGGAACTGATTTTCAGCTTCAATTTGCGGACTGCATTGTATACCTGCTGCCTGGCTGTCTGATCAGTAATATTAAGCTGCTCAGCAATTTCTTTATAACTCAGCTCTTCCTTTCTGCTTAACAGGAATATTTGGCGCATTTTTTCCGGTAAGGCCTGAATTTCTTTTTCAATAAGAACTGCCAACATTTTTTCCCTCACCTGATAATCAGTTACACTATAATCCTGATCCATAAAGTTACTAACTGATTCAATGTATCGTGAAACAACCTTTTGATGGGAAATCATATCAAATATACGGTTCCTGACCGAAGCATATAAATAGGCAGAAAGCGAAGTCTGAAATACAATATCTTCCTTTTTTACCCATAGCAAAAGAAAAACATCCTGCACAACATCATTAGCTTCATCATGCACGGAAAGGAAACGATAAGCATGTCTTAACAGAACTTCTGAGTAGCGTTCAAAGATCTCAGTATAGGCATAACTATTCCCCTCCTTTAAAAGGTTTGTCAATTCGTTATCAGTAAGATGACTGAATCCGGACATAGTTAATACAAACCTATAAATATATTTTTATATAAATATATTTATAGGTGTAATTCATCATTATGGTTAATTTTTTACGTCGGATTTTAAAAATGATCAGCCTTATTTATTCCTGATAAAGAATATTATCAATTCTTTGTTCCATCTGAGGGTCTTCAGCGAATTTCTGCAAATAAAACTCTTCATAATATGCCTTGATGATTGCTGCCATGGGCGCGGCAAGTAAAGCACCCATTAGGCCGAATGCTGTAGTCATCGCCAGTAGCAAAAAGAGCAAAGATACCGGATGTATGTTCATCGTTGAAGATCTTAATTTTGGCATCACAAAATCTGAAATAAGCTCGTTTAAAAGCAGGAAAAAAACAAGACACCAGAATGCTGTAACCGGGCTTACAGATAAAGCAACAAGGGTAGGAGGAATAGCCATGAGGTAAAAACCTATTTTAGGGATTAACTCTGAGAAAAAAGCCAGTGCAGCCCAGACTAAGGCTCCCGGGACATGCATAACAGTTAAAAATATATAAACCAGCACCGCCTGTATGATACCCCCGATCAGATTCGATTTCATCCATCCGCCCAGCATGACTGAAGTGTGTTGCAATGCTCTTTCTGCTTTTGGGCGTTTTTCCGGATCAAATACGGAAAGATACATCTGAATTACAGGTCTTGGGTTTCCTACAAAGAATATAATCATGGATATAAAAACAATAAATAAAAATATACCGCCAATTACTGTGAAAGAGATGCTCCCTAAACCCAGAACTGTTTTATCCAGTGAAGGAACTGCGGCAGAAATCGACATTCCATCTTGCTGTAACTCTTTGCTAAGCTCCGGATACTTCATCAGGATATGAGAAATATGATTAGAAACACTCTCATAATAACCAGGCAGATTTCCCACTAGTGTATCTATCTGTTCGCTGATATGTGGTACGATTAAAAACCCCAATAATGCGGAGGCAATAAAAATACTTCCCAAAATGATCAGTGCAGCCAGCCAGCGTTTCATCCCTTTTTTCTCCAGCCTGCTTACAGGCTGGTTAATAATCAGCCCCAGCACAATTGCGAAAATGAATAGGATAAAAACACTCATAATCTGGTAAAGGAACCAAAGTAAGATCACCAACCCAAATGTGTACAGGATAACTGAAGTGATAATTTTATAAAGATCTTTTGGCTGCTGATTATTCATTGATTGAGAATTATTTTAAACGCGTTATAATTTCAACATCCTAAAAAAGAGAATGTTTGAACTAATGTTTAATCTGTCTGTTGAGATTTGTGTAAATTTCTGATTATAAGACGGATAGACTTGTGGTGAATGAAGGTAATAAGCTCAGAAAGCAGTCTGAACAGAGCTTAAAAACATGTCTGAACGGAGCGTTTTTAAATGACTGATTATTAGTACGTTATACCTACTTTGTTCAGACATCATTCAGGTGTTGTTCAGAGCCTCTTCAGACAGCGTTCGGCTGGCTTCGAATAAAGGGTGAATCTGAATAGAATAACTTCTTATAAAAGCTCTTTATAAGCCTGAAAGCAAAAGGCTTAATGGCTCATTTCATAAGGAAGAAATAAGTATTAAGCCTTTTAAACCAGTATTGAACTGTCGTGGCAACAGCCATCAACAGGGATGCTTACCAGCCATTATAACAAGCTGGCTCTCTTTTTGAAATTATAAATTCCTGATAGTGCAGGCACAATTGAAAATATGATTAATGAAAGTAGATTTTGCCAGACCTGTTCAGATTTACGATCGGTATAATGTTCAATCCTAAATTGTTTCCAGTTTATATTTTCTGCTTTAGCTTCCTTGAAAATCAGAGGATAAAAGAATAGCCGTACTTTCTCATGATAGGCTTTTAATTTTTGCAGAAATCCGGTGTGTGCCTGCAGGTCAGAACCGGCCAGCTGGTTTAACCCTGACTGCGTCTCTATACCAGGTAAAAGCAGGGTTGTCATATGGGTGAAATGCTGTCTTTGATTGAGTTTTTCCGTAATCCTGGTTGCACTGAAAGCTGCGTCATCGTCTCCCATTTGCTGCATTGCATAATACCAGTACCAGCTGAAAGTCAGTTCTTCCGGAAAAGCATATTGTTTAAATTGTGGATAATGTTTGTAAAACTTATCCATAGTTACACTTTTATCCAGGTCCCACTTTTCATGATAACCTTCCCGCTGTTTCACCACATTTTCCAGCGCTTCAGGAACAGGATATTTCTGTGTTAACCAAACATTCAGCACTGCCGGGGAGACAATATTCAGTGCCACCCAGAAAGCAATCAGACATACTGCATTAAAACTGGATGATTTACCAAGAGAAATCACCCAGAATGATAATGAAAACCAGAAGATCAGGTATAAACTGATCAGGGCTGAAACAAGTATAAAACGTAGATCAGGTGCCAGACTGAGATAAATAGCTGCGCTGATCATTAATATCAGAAAGACCGCAAATACAACAATGATCCTGACTGTTAATTTGCGCCATATGATCCGCATGGGTAGGGTAGATTGTGATCTGATTAGTCCCCATATGCCAGATTCCTGTTCTGCAGAAAGTACATTATAGGTGAAAGCAATAATTACCAGAGGGAATAAAAAGATCATTACGAATGCCAGATCCATATTTCCCATTAACAAAGTAGATGGATTGTTCAGGTCTGTATCATACATCTGGCCTTCTAGACCAAGCATAGTTACTGAGATCAGGTAGGGATTAATATCCCGCTGTCCATTTGCAAAAGCTGCCCAGTTATCAGGAATATTAGCCATTGCAAATTTATTATAATACAATAACAACCCCAGATCTTTTCCAAAATACTTAACATTTTTATCAGTATGTTCCTGCTGCATTTTCCCTGCTTTTTCGATAACAGTCTTTTGTTTGGCAATGAACTGTTTGCCTAAGTAGAGACTGCAAAAACCGCTGATCAGCAGGATCAGTATGCCAAACCTTGCTGCTTTATTGCTGAAAAAAATCTTAAATTCTAATTGATAAATACTTTTAATCATGTTATACGGTTTTAATCCATTTTGATGAAATTGCCAGAATTATTAATATCCCTGCAAACCAGAATAATATAGAAAGAATGGTTCCTGGTTGATTTGCAATTACCCAGCTTACAGGTTTAAAATGATATTGGAAGTCTGGTTGTTCAGCCCAGTGCGCATGGCTGATACTGGCAGCCTTTTCTTTTTCACCAGGTTTTTCATTACTGATGTTATCCATCTGAAGCTGATTCATACGCTGGGCAAGCTGATAGCGATAAGCCTCTGCCTGATCCTGAAAGTCTGCATAAGTTTTAAAATCAGATGCAGTGAGTGCCATAGATAGGTTTTTTATGGCCAGAAAAGGATTGAGGTAACTTGCTGCAACTGCAAAGCTGTTTTGATTTTCAAATGTCTGGTTAAGTTGTTTCTGATGCCGGTTATAAATCCCTGCCGAGATTCTTTCTCCTTCGGCCATGAGATAACCCCCATAATTGAAAGGCAGTTTAGTGACATCGTCAACCTTATATTTTTTGAGCACATCAGCTTTGAATTGTGCATAATGCGGATCATCAGGATTGTGACTATCACCTTCTTTTTGTAAATCAGCTTCTATGGCTGCATTGAATTCAATTTTAGCTGGTGAAGGATAAATTTTCGCACCGATTGCCTGAGTAACTCTGGGTAAGACAAGCGTAAAGAACACCCATAAAACAAGTAAACTGGTTAAAGCAGCTTTTGAGCTCTGATGAAAGGCCGATACCAGTACCGCTATACCTGCGCAAATGATAAAATATAAAGTATAGGCAGCTATAAGTAACAATAAACGCATACCTGAATCTACTGATACCTGCCAGTTACTCAGTGCTGCCCATAAAACAATGGTCAGCAGGATAACCGGAATAAACAGCGTGAAACTTACGCTGATAATTCCCAGCACTTTGCCAAATAGTAATTGGGACCATTTTACACCCTGACATAATAGTATTTTGAGTGTGCCGGCTTCACGTTCCGCAGATATCGTGTTATACCCCAAAAAAAAGATCAGCAGGGGGACAAGAAGCTGCAATACCATAGCTACACTCAATTCGCCAAAACGAAGCATGCCATTTGAAAAGCCCGCTTCGGAAAAATTAACTGTATTTTGTTTATGGGCTTCAAGAAAAATTGATACCCCTGCGAAACTCTCCATTCCAAAATCAAAAAAACTCAGTTCATGTTTATCCCTGAAAACGAGATAACCATAATGAGCCATTCTGTGAGGATGTTTATCGGGTTTGGACAGCCATTTTTGCCGTACTATTTCTTTGTATTTCAGGCGTTGATTATGTTGCGTGTTGAAATTTTGCCAGCCAATAAAAGTGGCCAGCCCTAAAGCCAGTCCTAAAATTACAGTTAGGGCAATGGTTGCCTTATTTTCAAAGGCCATTTTCCATGTGTTGCCAGAAATTATAAATATTGTTTTCATCATGATCAGAATCTGTAGGTGACATTAAACATTACATTTCTTGGTGTTCCGGGGAATAAGCGCAGATAGTTTTGTGCACCCACCCAATAGGTTTTATTAAAGACATTGTTCACATTCATGGCCAGCTGTATCTTTGATTTTGCCGGAGCATAATAGATTGCCGCATCCACAACCGTATATGCAGGTAAGGTGAAATTTCTGATATATAAAGGCAATTTATCTCCGCTGTATTGTATACCGGCGCCAAAGCCTATACCTTTGATAAACCGGTTATCTTTCAGATCATATCTGGTCCAGATACTGCCACTATGTTTTGGCGTATTCTGCACCCGCTGACCAATTAAAGTAACATCATTATCCTGCCTGACGATTGCATCTGTATAGCTGTATCCTGCACTGAATTGCCAGCCTGGTAAAATAAAACCAGATGCTTCCAGTTCTAAACCTCTGCTTCTCTGGGCACCACGCTCAATAAGCAAGTTCACATCTACCGGATCATTTGCATTTAGAAGCAGATTCCGCTGATTAATTTCAAATAGAGATACATTGATCAGGAGTGTTCTGTTTAACCATTCCGACTTAACCCCGATCTCTTTCAGATCACTTTCCAGCGGTTTGTAATGCGTACCCGCAGGTGGTGGAACAATGACTAGCGTAGAGGTGTTTTCCTGTGGCTGATAGCCCTTCAGGTAAGTCCCGTAAACATTGATATCCGGAGTTACCGCATAAGTAATTCCTAATCTTGGCAGCAGTTTTTTTCTTGAAATCTTTTTTTCTGTGCTTAATTTATAATTATTGTAATCATCATACCATTCCTGTCTTAAGCCTACGGTAAGGATCATTTTCTGATACCTGATCTGATCCTGCAGATATAATCCGTTGACAAGGGCATACGCAGGCGGGATCTCAGTTTTGGTGAAAATATAGTCGCTGAGATTACGGATAGTGTATACAGGATTTGCCAGGTTAAAATGATCTGTATTAGGCACCGGTGCATTGATCCCGTTAACTGTTTTGAATAGATAGAGATCCTTTTTGGCCGGATCATATTTCGGGGCTACAGTGCCATCTTTTAAACGATATCCCTGCGCCGAATTCTCGCCGCCACCTCTGTACTTTTGCGTAGTCATAACATCAAAGCCAATTACAATTTTATGCTTTAATACACCGGTAGTTGCATTGATACTAAAATATGTGCTTAGATTATCAGTATTCCATTTTTGCTGTCTCTGTACTGCGCGCATGCCGGCAAGTGTAGGTATTGGCATATTATTTTCGTCCACACCAAACGCATTGGTGGTACGATGTTCCAGCAAATCCTCGGTCCATGCCTGTTTCATATAAGCAACATTGAAAACCACATCTGGAGTAAAAGCATGTGAAAGATTACTCATCAGCATTAAATCCTGACTGTTAAAATAATCGTTGCTGCCACCCATATTAAAGGTAACCGGCGTACTTTTTAAATCGGTTTTACCAGCTATGGCACCAAAGATTGCCTGTCCGCGATCTAACCTTGATTTGCTGTTATTCATTACTAGTTCTACATTAATACTGGTTTTATCATTAGGAACATAGGAGAAGGAAGGAGAGATCAGATAAGCTTTTTTATATTGCAGATCTCTGAAACTTTTGCTGTCCTCATAAGCAGCATTCAGTCTGTACAATAAAGTTTTTTCTTTATTTAACGGTCCTGTAAAATCCAGAGCAGTTCTCATTGTGCTAAAACTACCAGTTGAAATACTGATTTGTTTTCTGTCTTCAGCTAATGGTTTTTTTGTGACCATATTAATACTTCCGCCGGGGTCCACGCTTGAAAAATTTGCACTTGCCGGCCCTTTAATTACTTCTATACGTTCCAGGTTACTGGTCAGTGGCTGATTAAAAAAGTATTGGTGAGTGCGCATGCCATTAATAATTGCACCTTCCTGATTCTGATTAATTCCCCGGATGGCGAACTGATTATAAAAACTGCTTTGAGACACTCCCGGTACATGTTTAACTACATCCGCCAGTGTAGCTGCCTGTCTGTCGGCAATCAGTTCTTTAGACACGGTTGATATGGCCTGGGGAATATCTTTATTTAGGGTCGCTATTTTGGTGGCAGAGAATGAATAATCACTAAAATATTTTTTAGCTGTCGTCCCAATGATTTCCACCGTTTGAAGTTCTTCATCCGAATCAGCAAGTACAATGCTGTTCAATATGATTTCCGGTATTCCGGTAATCTGATATACTTTGCTGCAGGTCTGAAATCCAATGGCACTTAGTGTTACCAGATAACTACCTGACTTTGGTAAAATCAGTTGAAATCTGCCTGAAGTATCACTCGATGTATTTAATATATCTTTTCCGTTTTTGAATCGGATATTGACTTGTTTAAGGGGGGCGTGTTGCTCCGAAACTACATTTCCGGTCACTTTTATCTGAGCGATACCCTGTAGATTAAATAGAAAAATGATGCCGGAAATTAAAAAAGTTCTGCATATAAGCGTAGAGAATAAATTCATTTATAATGGTGATCTTAAATAGTTTGTAAGTATAATTTTTGCAGGTCACCTGCATTGATATCATCAGCGTTTATCGTATGAATAAGCTGTCCTTTGCGCATAATACCGATATGAGTACCTACGTTTACTGCGTTGAAAATATCGTGAGTAGCCATCAGGATAGATTTACCTTGTTTGCCCAGATCTTTCACCAGTCTGGTAAATTCATCAGTTGCTTTAGGATCCAGGCCACTTGTAGGTTCATCCATCAGGATAACATCTGCATTTTTTGCTAAAGCAATAGCGATTCCCACTTTCTGACGCATTCCTTTACTAAAACCAGACAGGTTTTTCAGATGGGCTTCATTTTGTAATCCGCATTGGGACAGGAAATCAGAGAGATGAGCTTTGTTATAAGAAAAACCGGCCAGCCGGCTAAAATAATCTAGGTTATCTATTGCAGAAAGATTTCCGTAAAGCATAACCACTTCTGGGATATAAGCCAGGTATTTGCGCGTATCAGCAGCACCAGGTTTAACTTCCTGATTATTGATCATGATTTTACCGGATGTCGGGGTAATAAATCCAAGGAAAAGATTAATTGTCGTTGTTTTACCAGCACCGTTTTGTCCTAACAGACAAAATACTTCTCCGGGATTTACCTGAAGATTAAGGTTATCCAGGGCTATATGTTCCTGATAATTTTTGGATAATGAAATGGCCTGCAGCATGAGAAAAAATATAGAATACAGGAATATGCATTCCTGATGGATGGATGGATGGATGGATGGATGGATGGATGGATAAATTTTTAAGAATAGGAGGGATTACCGGGATTTTATCCTGGAAATACAGTGTCAGCTGTAAAAACAGGCGGACCTTTATTGGCACATTTCAAGATAAAGCAGGAGCTGGATTGTAAAAGGAAATGCCAATCCTGTTTTTGGAGCAGTTGAGTGATTAAAACAGCTATTTGCTTTTCAGGGAGATAGAAATGTGGTGACTGATGTTTAACCACCTCACATAATTTACATTTTTTCTCTAGTGAGGAATAATGCTTTTTATCCGGGTTCTGATCAGCACTTTGGTTTATTGTGGCACCAGAGTGCTGATGAAATGCCTCTGTTACAGGGATATTTATAAAAATCAGCAACAGAAATATTGCTCCGATTCTGGAAAATATCTGTTTATTAAGTTGCTGTTTACGTCGCATAGATGCAACAAAGTTACAATTATTATGCTAAATACAAAGTGTAATTGGCTACAGGATCACTTATAGATCTTTAAATACCTTTCCATAGAAAATTGCATGATCTGCTGTGCGTCTTTTCTAAGATAATGTCCAAATGCTCCATACATCCGGTTATAGTCAAAATCTTTTAAGGATTTTTGGATATAAAGGACGTCCTTTTGTGCCAGAGGGATATAGTTAGGATAGCTGTACATGACAGAAACTGATTTTAAATCAGGACAGATCTGAATCACATCACCAACCAATAATATATCTTTGTAATGTAGTACAGTTGCCCCGTCAAAATGGCCTCCACAGTTGATCAGGGTAATATCTTCTCTGATCAGTTTTTGTTCTTCATCCCATAAAACCAGGTTAAAGTCAGTTCTTCCCAGCCATTCTTTATCTTTTTTGTGGATATAAACAGGAACATTACCAAAGGCTTTGCTCCATTTTTCTACTGTAGAATAATAATGAGGATGTGAGATAGCGATAGCATCAATTCCACCTATTTTGCCGATCAGGTCAATAGTCGTTTCATCCAGATTGGCAATACAGTCCCAAAGGATATTACCCTGAGGAGTAATCAACAAATGTGCTCTCTGTCCGATGGCAAAAGAAGGCGTGGAATAAATAGCATATATTTCGGGCGCTACTTTTTCTATGATGTTTTTGTACGATTTGTTAACCTGAGTTAAAGTAGTCCAGCTTTGTCCTTTAGGATTCACATACTGCCGTTCATCTTCACATATTTTACAATGCTGAGGCGGAGTTGGGGCAGGTGCATATTCCACACCGCAGGTACTGCATAAAAATGGCTGGTTTTCCATAGCTGTTTTGTCAATTATTTTCTTCAGCGTCTCTTGTGATAGTGGTGGTCAGGAAACAGTGATCTTATCAAAACTATTCATTGATATTGATATTCCCAAAGAAAACAAATGTGTATTTAGTATAAAAATTAAGTCCTGAAGCACAGCAGGGGATAAATTATATCCGCTGCTGTGTGCTGACTTTCTTAAGCCATTTATTAACTTGTTTTCATTTTGCGATGCAGATGCCGGCTTAGATAATTACCCTCATCGAGATGTCTTCTGAATACAGGTAAATGTTTATCTGCAAATGATGATATGGCAGTATCGCGGGCCATTGCCATATTGGTTAATAAAGCGATAGCCTGATTATGACTATCAGTGATCATTGATAAATACTCTTTGTCAAAATCTGCCCGTCCAGACTGTTGTAATGTAGTGTAAGAGTTATCAGAATCAATGGTTACCGAATCCGGCATTTTGATGTTCTTTAATATAGCAAATGGGGCAAGATCCGAATTAGCAAGGATGCATGCATCCATAACCCGGGTGGCGTATTCCCTGACTTTCGAGTTTCGGGATCTTTTTTTTGCGAGCTTTGAAAGACTTAATTCTTTCGCATTGCTGGCTGACATTTGCTTTATAAAATGCTCCGTATTGAGTGAGTCTGCGGGTCGGCATATATAATCTTTATTTTCTGCCGGGGCATTTTCTGTACTGCACATTGCAATGGTACATATTGCTATTGCGATAATAGCATAGTTTCTCAGATTTTCCATAACACATAGATTAAAAAAATTCTAAAAATCAAACAGTATTACAAGCGCTGAATTCAGACGTGAGATTAAAACAACCTATAAAATAAGTGGTTTTGAGATTTTAAAATTAGCTATCTTAGGCATAAATATCTTCCCCTCATGATTGTACAAAAAGAACTATTGGTATTTCTGCTTGCTGCTATTGCTATGGCCATTACTCCGGGGCCTAATATGATTTATCTGATTTCCCGTTCTATCACGCAGGGCAAAAAGGCTGGAATGCTTTCACTTTTAGGTGTAATGTTCGGGTTTTTATTTCATATCATTATGGTGGCTTTTGGACTTACAGCAGTTCTACTGGCAGTTCCATTTTTATTTACTGTTTTAAAAATTTCCGGAGCATTCTATCTGATTTACCTTGCATTTATGGCACTAAAGCCAGGAAGTGAAGGCGTGTTCTCTGTACAAAAAGATTTACCGGAAGATAAGCCTGTTAAGCTCTTCACTATGGGTTTACTGACCAATGTGCTAAATCCGAAAATAGCAGTATTCTATTTATCACTGTTCCCGCAGTTTATCAAACCGGAAGCCGGACATATAATAGCACAGTGTTTCCAGCTGGGTTTTATTCAGATGCTGATCAGTGCATTAATAAACTTTACAGTAATCATGATTGCAGCAAAAGCAGCATTATGGTTTAGTGCAAACCCGGTATGGGTAAGAGTCCAGAAGTGGGTAATGGCAAGTGTACTGATCTCACTTGCGGCCAAAATGCTGCTGACAAAAGCGAAAAACAATTAAACTGTTTTCCAGTTAGTAAAGCTTAGCAGATATTTAATGGGGCTAACAAAGCAGTGGGGTATCTGGTTGTGATCAGCTTTAATGGAAAACCAGTTGGTTTAACATTTGATGCAGACGGAGTATTTAAGAAAGTACTTGAACAAAGAGAAAAACGTGATCTAACGGGTATAGGATGGCATGTGGGAGGCCGGTTTGATGATCGTGACGGACGTCATCGCGACACGATTGCCATTGCAGCCCTGCCTGGAACGATCAGGACTTATTTTACAAATAATTACCCTAAAGATACCCTGCAGCGGGCTTTTGTCAATCGAGACACCAGCTATCCGGTTATTAGCTCGAATACAGGAGTTTTTCTGAATGCGTTTACATCAGCTGGTTTGTTTATTAAAAGAGTACAGTTATATCCCCGTGTAAAATTGATAACCAACATTGGGGCAGGAGCATTGCCTGCTAACATTACAGCGTATTTAAATACAACGTATCCGGCTTATGTATTTAGCAATGCCTGGGATCTGAATCTGAACGGTTCGGTAAAAGGATATCTGGTATTGATTAGTGCTAATTATATTAAGTATGCGGTTGTATTTGATGGCAGTGGGAATTTTGCCGGTAGTATAACGGTAAGATAAGCAAGCAGCTTCTGTGCCTCATGATATTCCTGACAGTACGTTGTGCAGGTATAAATATGGTTGAATACAAATATTAAATGAATCACTATATTTGGATTACCATATGAATATAGAAGAATTACGTGACTATTGTTTGTCCAAACCCGGCGTAACTGAAGGACTTCCTTTTGGAGAAGATACGCTGGTTTTTAAAGTTGGTGAAAAGATATTCCTGCTTACCGGTCTGAATTCGGGAAATCGTTTTAATGCAAAATGTGATCCTGAACGGGCGGTTACCTTAAGGGAACAATATGAAGAAATAATACCAGGCTATCATATGAATAAAAAACACTGGAATACGGTTTATATGGATGGACGGCTGACGTTAAAGCAGTTACATGAACTTATAGATCATTCCTATGAATTGATATTAGCCAGTCTGCCTAAAAAGAAACAGGAGGAAATTGCTGGATTTTAACTCACGGAGATTGATGTTAACCCCCGGTATTTCATCCTGTTTCTAATCATAATCTTTATTTCAATGCTGCTGTATTCAGGTCTTTCATAAATGCCTCTAATTCCTGCAGACTATAGCCAGTACCATCCAGGCTAATAGAATATCTGTCTTTGTAGATATATTTAACAGATGAATGAATTGACTAATTAGATTTGGAATCTTCAGTGATAGAACTTTTACAGCAATTGTGCTTATAGTGGGTTATTGCTAACTCACCGGGCAGGTGTCTTTTTTCTTAGCTGAAAACAACTTTTTAAATATAAGTATAAGTCCAGTTACATCAAAAATAATTAAGTATCAGCTATCCGGTTATAAGCTTAACGTCATTATCATTGCCTGTTCTTGTCAATTAGGCCTCAGTACTGTACCTTTAATTAATTAAAAGAAAATTATATGAATACTGAAAAAGCCATTCTTGCTGGCGGTTGTTTTTGGGGAGTAGAAGAACTTATCAGACATTATCCTGGTGTAATTTCAACTGTTGTTGGATACACAGGAGGTGATGTTCCCAACGCAACTTACCGGAACCATGGAACCCATGCTGAAGGTATAGAGATTATATTTGATCCGGCGCAATTATCATATCGTAAATTACTTGAATATTTTTTCCAGATTCATGATCCCACAACAAGAAACAGACAGGGAAATGATATCGGTACCTCTTATCGTTCAGCTATTTTTTATATTGATGAAACGCAACGGGAAACTGCAAAGACTTTAATTGAAGAAATGGAAGCTTCTGGCGTATGGCCGGGGCAGATTGTAACAGAAATTGTTCCGGCAACCGATTTCTGGAATGCCGAAGAGGAACATCAGGATTACTTACAAAAGCAGCCATACGGATATACCTGCCATTTTGAAAGACCAGACTGGAAACTAAGCTAATTTTAAATTAATCCCGGATTTTTGGAGTAAAGCGAATTTTTATTGATGGCAAGAATATTTATTACCGGCTCGGCTGACGGGCTTGGACAATTAGCAGCTAACGATCTGATAGCTCAGGGGAACCAGGTTGTTCTGCATGCACGTAGTGCCGAAAGGGCTAAACTGGCACTGGATAAAGCGCCGGGTGCTGAAAAAGTACTTATCGCGGATTTATCCAGTATTGACGAAACCATAAAACTGGCTGCTCAGGTTAATGAATCAGGAAATTTTGATGTCATTATTCATAATGCAGGCGTTTTTCAGGAGTCAGGCAAAATGATTGTTGCTGTAAATACACTGGCGCCATATATCCTGACTGCTTTGATCCGGAAACCTAAACGTTTGATTTACATTAGTTCTGAAATGCATATGCAGGGTGACGTTAACCGTCTGGATGATTTAATCAATGACCCCGGACGTGTGAGTTATTCAGATTCTAAACTTCAGGTTTTAATGTTATCTATGGCAGTAGCCCGTAAATGGCCGCAGGTATATAGCAATACCATTGATCCGGGTTGGGTGCCCACAAAAATGGGCGGCGCTGAAGCACCTGACAATCTGGAAAAAGGTTTCCGGACACAGGTATGGCTTGCAGTAAGTGAAGATAATGAAGCCAGATTAAGTGGCCGTTATTTTCATCATCAGCGGGAAGAAAGTTATTTGGCAGCGGCCGACAGTATCGTTGCTCAGGAAAAACTGCTTGCAATTTGCCAAAAACTTAGTGGAGTTGATTTTCCGGAATAACTGATCAGAAGGAAAACCATTTATAAATGGTTTTCCTTCTTCTTTAAATCTGGTTTCCGGATAAATATCAGCGCCATAAATGAGGCTAAAAAGCCAAGGCCGGCAGAAATTTTCATGATTTTTCCGTAGGCATCAATAAAACTGGTATGGTAGGCTGCGTATACCTTCTTTTCCTGAATGATACTTAATCCTTCGGGTACGCTGGCATTTCCGAGATTTGCAGTTTGAGCAATTACGGCCTGTTTCTGCTGTTGATTAAGAGGAAGTGTTTTGATTTCTTTATTTAATGCTGCAGTAAAAAGAATTACTGCCATCGAACCAAAAACTGCATTGGCAAAAACACCTGCAATTCTGGATACAGCATTATTAATACCAGATGCTGTACCGGAAAAATGATCACTTACAGCGCCCATAACTGCAGCCGTTAGTGGTGCAACAGTAAGCGACATCCCAAAACCAAAAACCAGAATGCCGGGTAAAAAAGTGGTCCAGTAGTCTGAAGGGCCATCAGTCTGCTGTATATAAGATAACAGGAGCAGTCCTGTACCAGCCAGGAAGGGGCCTGCAATCAGAAATAACCGGGGACCGTATTTATCAGCAAGGCTACCGGCAAAACGTGCGTTAACGACCATGAAAATAGTAAATGGAAGAAAAGTAAGTCCGGATTCAAGTTGTGTATATCCCTGAATCTGTACCATATTCAGGGAGAGAAATAACATTCCTGCGCCAAGACCTGCATAAAGAAAAAAAGTAAGCAGATTTGCCCCGCTGAAAATAGCATTGCTGAATAAACCCAATGGCATCATCGGGTATCTGCTTTTATATTCTATGATAATAAATGCAATCAGGAGCAGTAAACCTGCAGTAATAGCCCCATAGCTTTGGATATTGGTAAAGCCCACATCCGGCAAACGCAGAAAACCAAAAGTAAGCAGCGCCAGTCCCATTGCTATAGTAACTGCGCCCAAAAAATCCGGTCTTCCGGTATTATTCTCCTCTTTGGTTTCCTTTACTTTTACGGCTAAAAAGAAGAGAACCATAATCCCAATGGGGACATTAATAAAAAAGATGTAACGCCATAAACCCGCATCTGCAAGTGCTCCCCCCAGTGCAGGGCCACCCATGGTTACTAAAGTGGTCGCAGCAGACCAGGTTCCAATAGCTTTTCCGCGTTCTTTTTCGTCAATAGAAGAAGAAATCAGGGATAGACTTCCCGGTATCATCAGGGCGCCGCCAATACCTTGTAATACTCTGAAAATAATCAGCATAGTGGCACTGGAAGAAAATCCACAGGCTGCAGAACCTGTGATGAAAATAAAAATCCCGATCATGAAGATTTTTTTGCGTCCCAACCGGTCACCCAGCGAGCCGCCAACCAAAATAAGGGAGGCCAGCATAAGTAAATATGCATTCAAAATCCAGAAGAGATCTGATCCGGTAGCTTTGAGATGCTGCTGCAGGGAAGGCAGGATAACATTAAGCGCTGTCGCATCAATAAAAGCCATGGCAGATGCCAGGATAGTACAGGCCATGACCCATTTGCCCTGAATACTTCGTAATGGTACTGTTGCCATAAAGCTTAGTCTTTAATCAATCCTGCCTGATTTTATTAAAATTAATAAAATATCAGATATAACTGAGATCTGCTTATCATTTACCGGTCCAGCCAGAGTTTAAAAACTTTGGATCTGTCTCTGCTTATAATGATCTTTTCTGCTGGCTCCGGGTTCAATACAATATGCAGTTTGCCATTAAAATAGTTATTGATCCGTGTAATGCTTTTATTGTTGATCAGGTACTGACGGTTAACCCTGAAAAATACATCCGGATCCAGTTGCTCTTCCAGTTCTTCCATAGTAAAAGGAATAATATGATGCTGGTTATCGGGCATAACTGCCGCCTGATGAGGCTTTGTGCTCAAGGGCGGCATGACCTGTTTAGCAATTATGGAAATCAGCTTTTAATTTAACCGGTGAAAAGGACTGAACGGATGGAAATTGATCAGTTGGTTGTCAAAAGAAAATCTCCATACTCTTATTGAAGTTTAAAATAACGTTATTGCTGACTTTGCCAGCATCTTATCTTTGGATTGGAATGAGAATCCTGAAAGCAACTGGTAATTCCTGCTCCCGGAAATCCTTATTGTTTTATAAAAATGGCCTTTACTGCTAAAATCAAAGAAATTAATAATGTGAAGGAATTCAAGGAGTATTATCTCCAGAATTCCGATTATTCCTATTGTGCAGAGTGTAATCATCTGGAATATGCTCATGGAAATGGTTTCCTGGAGATTATAGCGTTAGAGGATTTACAAAAATTACATAGCCGTCATGTCGGTCATCAGGCAAGAAGAAAATTTTACAGCATTATTCTTTTAACAGCAGGGAATGTAGAGGAAGTTATTGGTCATCAAAAATATCATTTTGGCCCTCAAAGCATGTATTTCATTCCTGAAAATCAGATTCATTCCATTGAATCCTGGAGTGAAGATGTGCAAGGGTTTCTCTGTATGTTTGACGCTGATTATTTTTTGCTTTGTATCAAGCATCAGATCACTCTCAATCAGTTTCCGTTTTTTCAGCTGGATAAAGTTCCGTATGTGGACCTGTCTGAACGGGAAACCGGAATGATGCAGCATTTATTCTGGAAACTTAATAGTGAAAAGTGCCAGAAAAAAACTTTTAATGATGACCTGCTGGTCAGGATGTTTCTCAATATTATCCTGCTGGAAGCCGAACGGATCCATAATCATACGACTTTGGCCGAACCTTTTAATTTATCCAGAAAAGAACAACTGGTGGCCCAGTTTCAGCTTTTGGTCAATCAGCATTTTCTGGAGAAAAAGCAGGTAAAAGAATATGCGGGAATGCTGAATGTACATCCACATTATCTAAATGACGTGGTTAAGGAAGTTTCTGGGTTCTCAGCAAGTTATTTTATACAAAAACAATTGATACAGGAAGCAAAATCACGGCTGATGCAGACTAATGATACTGTTTCTATGATTGCTACCGAATTGAATTTTACAGATGATTCTTATTTCGGACGCTTTTTTAAGAAAATGACCGGATTAACACCCCTGCATTACAGACGAAAGCATAAACATCAATAGACGTCTGAATTCGTCTATATGTGATTTGTACCATTTTCCCTCCTAAAAGTGTTAGAGACATGACCTGCTATGCGGGTAATTTTGTCGGATCATTTTTAATCTAATAATACTTCCGATGAATGAATTAAATACTTTGAAAGCTACTGAAAAACCGGTATTGCTTCAATTCTCTGCCACCTGGTGCGGACCATGCAAAATGCTGTCACCTATTATTGACGATGTGGAGAGGAAAATAGGTGGAATGGCAACTGTAAAGAGGATAGATGTTGACAGCGGGAGCCAGCTTGTAGTTGATTTTTTTATCAGATCTGTCCCGACTTTAGTGATTCTGGATAAACACGGAGATATCTATTGGAGACATATAGGGCTGGTATCTGAAAAAGAGATTCTAAAACGCATAGAAAGTCTGACCTAATGAATAATCATGATTACCCGAAGGAAATTTATAGTACAAAGTACCATTTTATCTGGTGCTACCGCAATTTCAGGAACACTTATATCTTTTATACAATCTGATATGGAAAATACGAAACATACTTTTGATGTTATTATAGTTGGCGGTAGTTATGCCGGACTTTCTGCAGCAATGGCATTAGGCCGTTCTTTGAGAAACGTTTTGATTATTGACAGCGGATTTCCCTGTAACAGACAGACACCCCATTCACATAATTTTATCACTCAGGATGGTGAAAAGCCTAAGGATATAGCAAATAAAGCGAAGGCACAGGTGTTGAATTATACAACGGTGACGTTTCATGATGATATTGCCATGAAAATGCAAAAGAGCGACAATATATTTGAACTTACTACACAGTCTGGTAAAGTGTTTTCAGCAAAAAAAGTCCTGTTTGCAACAGGTTTGAAAGATATGATGCCTGCTATACCTGGTTTTGCGGATTGCTGGGCAATATCAATTCTGCATTGTCCGTACTGTCACGGTTACGAAGTCAAAAAACAGAAAACAGGTATTTTAGCTAATGGTGACCGGGCATTTCACTATGTACAGCTGGTATCAAATCTTACTGATAAATTGACCATTTTTACTAATGGGAAGGCAGCATTCAATGCTGACCAATATCAGTCGATACAAAAAAACAATATTCAGATTGTAGAACAAAAAATTGATTTGATAGAACATGATGGCGGTAAAATTTCTGGCATCCGTTTGGAAGATGGTACAGTATACCAACTAAATGCGCTCTATTCCGGACCTGCTTTTGAACAGCATTGTAAAATTCCGGTTAAACTGGGATGTGAACTTACAGAACTGGGATTGTTAAAGACCGATGATTTCAGACAAACGAATATACCCGGTATATATGCCTGTGGTGATAATTCGGCATTACGCTCTGTTCCTGCTGCGGTTTCAACCGGATCACTGGCGGGTGCAGCTATCAATATGGCATTATGCGCCGAAATTTTTAACTCATAATGATGGTACATTCCGGGTAATTACACCATTTACTAAATTAATATGATCAGAAATGCGGCATAGAGAGTTAGACAGGAAAAACAATTTCTACGTGATTACCGGAGGCCCCGGTGCAGGAAAAACTACGCTTTTAAATGCACTTGGGGCACGTGGTTTTAATATTATCCCAGAAGATGCCCGGAAAATTATCAAACAGCAGACGGACATGAACGGAGAGGGGCTTCCATGGAAAAATGCAAGATACTTTACCCATCTAATGCTGGAAGCATCCGTTAGGAGTTATGAAGCTATACAGGACAGGAGTGAGGCTATCCATTTTTTCGATCGGGGAATTCCCGATACGCTTTGCTACGCAGATATGATTGGACTTGGGATCTCTGCTGAAATGGATCGGACAGCTAAAAAATGTCCTTATAACAGTATCATTTTTATGCTGCCGCCCTGGCCGGAAATTTATCAGACTGATGAAGAAAGAAAACAGAGCTGGGAAGAAGCTGTATTTACTTATACAAAGATGAAAGAGACCTATATAAAATATGGCTATGAACTGGTTGAAGTTCCTAAAGATGAAATTGAAAACAGGGTTAGATTCGTGATCGATAAAATCAGACTTTAATTAAATAACAATTGTCTTTTCATTTGATTAATGATTATTTGGGAGATGTATTCATCAACTTGTTTTGGGCGTTTATCTTTTTCATCTCATTAAAACTTTGAACAGCCAGAAAACCCAGTACCAGAATGAGAACAAACAAGACTGTAAATAACGCTTTTCCAATAAAGGTGTAACGGACACTTTTAGGTTCACGTGGCTCCGTACTTTCGCGCATAGCTGCGTGAGCCTTCATTTCTTCTGTCCATGCTTTGCGTGGAATTTCACGATCCAGGTCATCTGCGAAATATGCACTTTCAACTTTCTTATAAACCGACTCGGAGAAAAGGGTTTTACTCTGAAACTGGTAAATCACATAAGTCATGCTTTCAGTCGGGTAGTATTCCGGAGTTGTGAGCAATGTAATTTTTTCCTGGAAAATTGGTTTCTGAGTTGTTGTTATTCCAATATACATAATTTGTTTGTTTTAAGATTTACTTTCATTTGCAGAACAGCTTTGTGGAATTGTCCATAATCTGCCTGCTGTTATTGAACAGGACAAAATTATTCCTGTATTACTCCGGAACCCTATAAAAAGAGACTACTCATCGTCTACCTGTTAAGCTGATGGCGTCTACAATGCAACTACTAAACAGTAATCAATTTGTTTATTGGGCACTTCGGGCCAGGAATGGCAGTAAAAAATAGTATAAATAGTAATAAGAACCTTGTCCTTTTAGACAAGGTTCTTATGGTAACCAGAGTCTATTCTCTCAGATATCTACCAGATTGGCGTATATTCATTTTTAGGTGAATTTATCAGCCGGACCTGACTTGCCATTTCCAGATACTTGATTTGATATTTATCAATAAATCTTGTTGTTCCCTGTCTCACTCCACGTACTGCGGTTGTTATGGATGGACAACCGAATGGACTTTCACACTCAGGTTTACTACTGAAATAAAACGAAATTCGCTCTGGGGTAATAATCGGAATTTTACATTTGGCATCTGCAAATGAATCTACATACATTTCTACTCCAAATCCTGAGTTTTCATCACCCACCTGGTTTTTTCGGTATTTCACATAAATCATGTCCACCGGTAAATCAATTTTGAAATTACTTATCAGTGGTTTATTATCTGGTAAGGATTTCATTTTAAATGATATAGGGACACCAGGAGACTGAGCAGAGAATGTAGATCCTTTTTTGATATAATTAGTAAGTTCCTCGATAGTAAATATGCTCTTAATAGCTTCTGCTCCATTTGGTCCAATAAAATAGATCTTCATACTGGATCTGTTGATTGTGCCTTGCTCGGCTTCAGTCAGGTTAGATCCTCCAGAAACCAGCCCTCCAAGAATCGAAAATGCTTTTTTATAAGTACTGTTAACTACTTCCTGATCATCATTACTTTCTACTACCAGTATACCCGTTGATCCATAGGTGATAGTACTGATGTATGCCGGCCAATATCCACCCAATGCCGTTAAGTTTAAATTATTATATAGTTCACCTTTTGCGGGAGCGTCCATATCAAGTGAAAAATTCTTTTGTGTAAACTTAGCCACAAGCCCGGTTGTCTTTGATATTTTCATAGTTCCGTTGGTTGTGGTGGTATTTGACCCGAAAAACAGTGCACCAACCTTTGCATTGGAACCAAAAACCGTCTTTAATTCATCATAATAAGTGAATTCCTGAATGTCATAGCTAAATGCTGCTTTTTGGCCGTTTTGCATACCATTCGCTGTAAGAAGTTTACTATAAAACTCAGAGGTTCTTAGTTCAGTTGGGTTATACATTCCCGTAACAGTTTTTAGCGGTAAAGAAATAGATGCACTAATTGGTTTGGATTCATAATCACCTAAGCGTTCAGATAAAGGATTCATCTCAACTGAGGCAATGCTATTTCCTTTAATCAGTGATCCAAGATAAAAATTGTCCTGCTGGCCCAACCATTCCGGCAACATGATAAATTCGTCTGTATAGCCTGTAAAGGTCATACCTGCCTGATCTCCAAGCCACATATCTGCAGGATTGAGGTGTAGTGCAGCAATTGTATGCGGCCTGTCATTCGGGCCACTCATAATCCCAATGGAACTGATTTTTTTAGTATTTGACTGAGAACTGGAGGCAGCTTCACTAAATGTCGAAATGTTTGCCCCGCTGATTTTGATATTTCCTCCTTCAGCTGGTTTTAAGTCACTATACTTATTTCCAATGCCGGGGTTATCCGCTTTTGAGCAACCAGTTAAAACAATAATTAATAGTAGGTAGAGACAGGTAGATGTTTTCATTTTTTTAAATGTTTGTTTTTTTTTAGGTGAATCCTGCGAAATAAGTGTCTTATGATGTACTCATTGTACCTTAAATCGAGGAGAATAATGGATAAAGATACATTTGAAAAAATAATAGTCCACCGATTAATTAAAATATAACTATTATATATTAATTTTAATAATGTGATAATTATTGATTGTTTTAGTTTATGGAATCACAGCTTAATTTGATCGTTTATCTTTATAGTATTATCAGAAAGATGAAGGGGAAACAGCTTGAGTGTCTTGTCTTATTTCGGCGGGCAGGAATATCCGTATAAGCTTATGCATTATAATAAAGACAAAACTTATATATTTATATACCTGTACTTCTGGTCTTAAGATTAACGTTTAATATCAAAATATACTTTATGCTTATCAATAAGAAGATCTCAATTACTTATTTTATCAGTGTTATTAAATGGGATATTATTTTTATCGCAATCTATGCTATATTGATTGGTACATTTGATCACTATGGCTTTTTTAAGGCGATTAATATTCCATTATCCTTATCTGGATTTGTTGGCACTACGTTATCTCTGCTTCTGGCTTTCAGAACCTCTCAATCCTATGAACGATGGTGGGAAGCAAGAGTTGTCTGGGGAGCTATTGTTAATGATAGCAGGTCTTTAATCAGACAAATAAAGCAATTTTTGCCAGCGTTGTCTGATAGCGAAGCGCATATAGAATCTTTTGCCCGCCGTCAGATTATCTGGTGTTTTGCTTTATCTGAATCCTTAAGACGGATTCCATCATCGAAAAAAGTGGATGATTATTTTCAAACTCATGATCTGGATAGTGATAACAAACCTAATCTGTTATTAAACAAACATGCTGATGAACTATCATTTATTAGTCAACGCTTTGATCTTGATGCAAATAAACAAGTACAGATTGATGCAACAATAGCGCGTCTCTGTGATTCAATGGGTAAGTGTGAGCGGATCAAGAATACCGTATTTCCAAGATCTTACAGTGTGCTGATCCATTTTTTAATCTATGTGTTAATGACCATTCTGCCATTCGGACTGGAAGATAATAATCCTATAATAGAAATTCTGCTGACTTTTATGGTACCTGTTTTATTTATAAGTATTGAACGTACGGCTATTATCATGCAGGATCCTTTTGAGAATATACCAACAGATACCCCAATGACGGCACTTTCTCAAACAATTGAGCGTAATCTGCTGGAAATGATTAATAAAAAGAGTACTGAAGTAAAACCTCCTGTGGCTTCATATTATATTATGTAATTTCGAGGTAAGCAGTTGCTTGTACTAAGTGAAAACCTCCTGTTGGATGACGTGGGGGACGCATTTTCGACCCTATCCTTTTTAATCTGTTCAAATTCGGCATAAAAGAGTTGTAATTATAAGCTAAAATAGAATCGAATGAAAAATCCAAAAAAAATACATTGATACATAATTATTCTTTTTGTGTTAGTTACCATTTACAGCAGTCACTTGTATTTTTAAATTCTCCTACAATGCAATAATCAGAAGCTTATGTTGGAGGAAATGAAAAGCTTTTTCATAAAGAAGATAATCTCACAAATGAGAGTACAAGAGAGTTTCTGACCAAATTTATGAATGCTTTTGCGGTATAAGTTAAAAGACATCAGTAGGAGCTAAACTCTATCTGTTTTTGGGATGAATTTTATTTATCATGTCTAAATGCGATTGAATGACTGGAATAGTTCTGGCTGCAAAAAATTTAATATCCGGATCTTTACTGTTCTTTGATTCATCCTGCATGAGTTGAAGTGCTTTTTTTTGCGCATCAGCTACAGCCTCTAAGTAAGTATCGTCGAAATCTTCTCCCGCTTTATGATGTAGTTCATCTATTTTTTTCTGGTCTTCATCGTCCGGTACCAGGGGAAGTGAAATGTTTTTCTTCCGGGCTATCACTGCTAATTCTTTATTTATCTTATTGTAATCACTGATCATAATTTTCGCGAAATCTTTTAGCTGTGTACTTGCTGAATCTGTTAGCACAAGTTTACCCAGTTCAACTTCTGCCAGACCTCTTGCTGCGGTTTTTGTGGCAAAATTTGCATCAGGTAAATCTGTACCCAGTGTACCTCTGGCCATGACGTTCAGCGTTCTGTCTTTAACCCTGTTTACACTATCAGCAGCATCCTTGGAGTCCTTATTACTATTACACCCATACAATACAAATACAGCTGCACAAATTGTAAGATAACAGATGGTTATTTTCATGATGTTTGATTTTATCTTCTCTAATAACGCAGAGAATTATTTATAGTTTTTAATTTGATATGCCGGACAATTCATTTTTCTTTTCCTTTGGCTTTTTGCGATTGTGTATTTAAAAATAAATAAAATAACAATAATATAATGTTTTAAAATATCTCTACGGGAAAATAAATTGTACTTTTGGTAAACATGATAATTTAGAAATAATCCCGATGAAAAATATTCTGTTATCAGTCTCCTTATTGTCATTAAGTTTGATGTTTTCCTGCAAAAAGTCTGATAAGCCTGCAATTATAGACCCTGTTGCTCAACCTACATTTTCGTACACTGGAAAGATGGAAGTTTCAGAATTCAAGGTTTATAAGGGAGGACCGGGAGGTGGCACAGAAGTATCCAAAGATTATACTCCCGAGAGCTTATGGAATGACAGGGTGAAGAATTTTACCCCGCCGGATCATCTTATTTTTAAATCTAAGGATACATTATCGCTTTTACCTAACAAAGTAGAATCAGACATCATCAGGTATAAATTGAATGGAGATACGCTATTATGTCATAACAGGTATGCTGATTTCTGGGAAGTGTATGGTGTTAAATCTAAAAAATGCCTGAGCTACAAAATGACTTTCTATATATTCAACAGGTCAAATACTCCTTATACATCTTTCGCTTTGGGTACTGAACATGGTATAACATTATTTAAAAATGTGTTTATTTCCGGGCGCGCTAATTTCGAATCTCTTGCTCAGATGACTAATACCAGTGACCTCATGGGCTGGTACAATGTTAATTTTATCTATGAAAGTAAAGATGATATCTGATAGCTATGCTGAGATACATTCAGTAATTTTTCTTAGTCTGATACTATCCTCATATAAACTAAGCAGTTTTTTGTGGAGTATCAGAATTTCAGCGTCCTTATTATTGATCACTTCTTTAAGTACTTTGATTTCTTCTACATATTTGTTGGGTAGGAATTTTTCGGTTTCCCCTATAAGTTCACTTGCGGTAGTACCTAATGCCCTTGCTATTTCCATGAGTCTGTCCAGCGTTAAAATAGTAACACCTGTTTCTATCTTGGATAAAGCCGGAGCAGATATGTTTAATTTTGCGGCTAGTTGTACCTGGCTTATTCCCCGGATCTGGCGAAGCTTTATAATATTTTTGCGTACTATTTCAGACATTAATCGTGATTTTGTTTTAGTAGTGCTTAATAGAATATCCGGACAAAAAGAAGAAATAGCTATCGGATTTATTTACACAATACGGATTTCCTTTTATATAAAACGGATTATTTAAAAACCGTTTTAGCATTGTTCCTTTTTTTTTATCATAATTGTCCTTATGGGAATCAATGTTGGCAAGAATGATAGGAGCTGGAAAAGGGTAGGTGGCAAATTTGAACAGTTTTCTTTGAAGGAACAATTGTTGACAGAAACCAGGGAAAAGTATAGCTTTTCTTTTAGCGACGCGGAATTGGTACAGATTACTACTCCGGATATTTACATCGTTTATGGTGATGTGATATTCAAGCAACACCAACTGTATTTCAAACCTACCAACGATGTGCCGGATATGGTTAAATTGCGTTTTACCTTGTCTGGTAATGGTACAATCTATAATCAGGTCAATAACCAGAAGTATATTTTTAATTCCAACCAGCAGAATATTATCTATATGCCTGAACTCGATGGGACAGGTGAATACGATACCGGACGCAACTACCGCTTCTTTGAGGTGCATTTTGCAAAAGAGAAATTTCTGCAACTATCCGACAATTCTTGCCGGGCACTTCAGGAATTAGCCGATCGTATAGATGGTGGACGTTATGCGCAAATAGCGGAACAAAGCCTGCCAATCTCATTGGCGATGCGTGATTGTGTACAAAGTATACTCAACTGTAACTACGCAGAAGGATTAAAACTGATGTTTCTGCAATCAAAATGTGTAGAATTACTTGTCCTGCAGGCCGAAGCTTTTGAAGCCGCAATCACGAAAAAAAAGAATATACCTCTGCAATCTGCTTATGACAAGGACTGTATTTATTTTGCCAGAGATTATCTGGTTCAGCATATTCACCAGCCGCCTACAGTTGCCCAGCTTGCAAAAATCTGTGGCATTAACGAATTTAAACTTAAGCAGGGTTTTAAAGGGCTGTTTGATAACAGTATATTTGGTTATTTAAGTGATTACAAGCTAAATTATGCGAAAGAGTTACTGTTTGAAGACAAGCCTATTAAGTCCATTGCTTATGAACTCGGTTATTCATCTGTCCAGCATTTTAGTACCGCTTTCCGGAAGAAATTTGCAATTTCACCAGGTAAAGTGAAAAGATAGTATCTCTTTCTTCAGCTGGCTCCTGTATTTTCTGGACCTATTCGCTGTGTGATGATATCTGAAACATCACATTTCGCCTCATTTCATTGATTATTAGACTTTTGTGTTTTGTGACTCCTGTCACAAGGTATGTCGTATGTCCAATAAATATTATACTTCTCTTAATCAGGTTTCATATATACAATCCTCCGTTTGGTGTATTATTTTTCATATTTTTTTTGGCTAGCTATACTTTTGAATCATAAACAAACGAATAATTTGTTTGAAGAAAAAAAAAGTGAAAGCCGAAAAACTTAAATAGAGTAGGCATAAAAAAAACAAAACCAAACAACATGAAAAATTCAAAACTAAACATGAAACTGAACAAAAAAACTATCGCAAAATTAGATGACAAATCTTTAGACCAAATTGCTGGTGGTAAAGCAGCTCTTGGAGATGTATGTGTATTCAAAAGTTCTTCTTGTACTATCAAACCTACTGAACCAACTCAACCAACTCAACCAACTACTACTGCCTAGTACCTTTTTACAAGAATGGGAACTTTAAAGTTCCTGTTCTTGATTTTGTTTAATAACAACCTAACCAAGAGAATCATGAAAACGCCAAAATCACTCCTCAACCTTAATAAAAGAACTATTGTCAAACTTAACACTGAGCAGATGAAATATATTGCAGGTGGCAGACCTCAGGCACGTGAAACCTTCGATACTACAATGATGACCACTGGAACTCCTGGTACTGTCGTAGTCTTAACAATTCACAATAATTTTTAAGATCACTACTATAATGACAAGGGGACCAATCATGAATACGGTTAACAGTATACACAAGCTGTTAGAGAGAAATCAGTCAGCTGATTTAAGTTTAGTGAATGGTAAACTTGGAGTCTTAGTCTTTTATTCTTATTCTTTTTTGAACAATACTGGTGGTATTGATAAAGATAAAATTGAAGAGCTGTTTAACGAAATTGTAACAGCATATTTTACTGAAGATGAAATTGATCTGAGTTATGCTGGCGGGATAACCGGACTCTTAAGTGTAATATCACATTTTAAATCTGAAGAAAAGCTTGATTTTTTTCAATCAATTGTGGTTAATGAAATTCATGAACCTATTTTTATACAGGCAAAAAAATGGATCGATTGTGACTTTATTGATAATCTCTACGGAACAATTGGCATTTTACATTATTTCAGTCAATCGGATGACACCAGTACTGAAGTTTATATCAATGAACTCACTGAGCTATTAATCAGTAAAGCCATTAACATTGATTTTAACCGGGTGGCTTTTATCAATTCGTTTCCTGATCGTCAAAAAGAAAATTTTGATTTTGGATTAGCACATGGTATGTCAGGGATGTTAAGTGTTCTGTTAGATGTCTATGAAAAAAACAAAAGTATCAGTGGCTTATATTCAGCTATTATAAAATGTATACAATATGTCCTTCAGTCAAAAATTAACATGGAGGCTGAGCATGGGCATTATTCATTTTTTCCGCTTGGTTATGATCGTATCACACAGGAGTATACTTTAAGTAACAGACTTGCCTGGTGTTATGGTGATTTAAATCAGGTCATGTTATTTTATAAAGCTGGCCGGATACTGGACAAAAAGGAATATGTTGATTATGGACATATCTTCGGAATGGCAACTTTAAGCAGGAAGAATGAAATTTCAACCGGGGTCAGGGATAGCGCTTTCTGCCACGGATCTTCAGGGCTTGCCTACCTTTATTTAAATCTTTATACACAATCTCAAGAAGATAATTACCTGAAAGCATACGAGTTCTGGATTGCCGAAACTCTGGTATTGGCTAACAGAGAGCTAGATCAAAATCTTAATACGAAAGAAAACATCAACTCTTTATTGGATGGAGTAGTTGGTACTGGCCTGGTATTGCTTTCATCTCTTTATCCTGAAAATTTAACCTGGTCTAAATTTTTATTTATATGATTTCAAAATCTAATTTTTCTTTCGCAAATAATGTCGTTCTGAGGACTCCGGCTCTACCTTTCATTTCCGGAACAACTGAGCAGGAAGCGGCCGGGCTGATTAATAATAGATCTTTTATGGAAGCATTATATCTGGCTTCTCCTGTGCTCCATCAACAGGCAGAACTATTGCCCGGATTAGCACTTTCCGATCCTAAAAGAATTAAAATCATACAATCACTGACAAAGTATTATCTTAGAATGAGTACAAGAAGTACTCCATTTGGCCTTTTCTCCGGCTGTGCAACTGTCTCCTGGACAGATAAAGCAGAAACGATAGTCCTCGGAGAATCAGAAAGGAAGACTCGTTTGGACATGCAATATCTTTGTGATCTGATTGCGGAATTAGGCAAAAAAGACACAATAAGGACTAATTTGAAATACTTTCCCAATTCAAGTCATTACTATGTTGGAAAACAGATCAGATATGCTGAATATGAATATATTTTCGGGCTTCGTCAGCACAAATTAAGTAGTGCAGATTCCTCAGTATATCTTGAAGCTGTGATGTTACATGCTAAAAACGGATGCAGTTTTCCGGATCTTGTCACATTACTCGAAAAAGAAGGTGTTAAAAAAAGAACGGCCAAAGCTTACATCAATGAACTCATAGATAATCAGTTATTGGTGAGTGAGCTGGAACCTATGATTACTGGCAAAGAATATGTGTATCAGGTTATTGATGTTTTTTCAAGAATAGTCAATGAAAAACGATCGCCAATCTTAAAATCAGTTTTAACTAAATTAATTGATATTAATCTGGTCTTGAAAGAAATAGATTTGAGGGTCGATAATTCAGTAGAAGTGTATCATCAGCTTATTGAACTGATCAGGACAATGGAAATTGAATTCGATGAAAACAAGTTGTTTCAAACAGATTTAACAAAAGAAATTATTAAAGGTGGTTTAGATAGTACTATCCAAAACCAGCTTTTGGAAGCAGTAGAAGTTTTAAGTAAAATCTGCAATCCAAGTAAAAGAACTAAGATGACAACCTTTGCAAGGTCATTTGCTGAACGATACGATACCCAGGAAATCCCTTTATTTAATGTCTTGGATCCCGAAATAGGCATTGGGTACGGCGTAATTAGTAACCAGCATATTTCCCCTTTAACCGATCATGTAAAACTCAACCATACATCAGTTTCTGAGCAGGTTAACCAAATTGTCTGGGATCCTTTGCAGCGATGGATCTTTTCCAGATTGATGGATGCTAATAAGGCAGGATTATATGAAATAAGTATTAAAACAGAAGAAATTTCCACCTTCAAAAGTTATTTAAGTGAATTTCCGTCTTCCACATCTGTAGTTTTCAGACAGATTCAACATGAAAATCTTGATATCAGTATTGAAGGAGTGGGAGGGCCCAGTGCAGGAAATTTCTTTGGTAGATTTGGCCATGGTTCAGCAGCGATGAATCAGACTATCGAATCAATCATTGAACATGAAACGAATGCTAATCCAGATGTTATTTTCTGTGAAGTTGTCCATCTGCCTGAAAATAGAGTAGGCAATATATTACTGCGCCCCTCTTATCATGAGTACGAAATTCCTTATTTGGCACAATCCTCTAAATCTGAAGAGTATACCATTTTACTTGATGATATTTTAGTCTCTGTAACTGACGGAATAGTCTATTTGAGAAGTAAAAGATTAAATAAAAGAATTATTCCAAGGTTAACGAGTGCACATAATTCATCTTTCAGGACTTTGCCTATTTATGAGTTTTTATGTGATATACAAACACAGCAACAATGTGTAGGCACTTATTTTAACTGGGGAAATTTATCTATTGAATTTGCCTTTTTGCCAAGGCTGACTTTTAAAAATACAGTTTTGTTTGCAGCTACCTGGGGTTTGTCCAGGACTGATTTAGATAATTTGTATAATCAGGACGATCATCTGCTGCCTGCTGCAGTAAGTGATTTTAGAAAAAAATGGAACTTGCCTGCACTGATTATACTTGTTGACGGAGATAATGAATTATTAGTAGATCTGGAGAATATTTTATCTGTAAAGACCCTGTTAAATACAGCCGGTAAAAAAGAGAAAATCGTGCTGCGTGAATATCTGCTGCCTGTTTCTCCTGATTTCCTTAAAGATGAGCAGGGTGAATTATATGCCAATCAATATGTGGCTTCCTTACTGCATCATCAAGAAACATATAAAGCTATTAAAACACAAAGATTTGTTATTGAACCAGATAATGAATCTGTACAACCAAGATCTTATGCTTTCGGATCAGAATGGCTCTATTATAAAGTATACTGCGGATTAAATACGTCAGATAAAATATTAAAAGAAGTATTGTATCCGCTGTGTAATCAATTGCAAAACCAGGGTTTAATAGACGAATATTTTTTTATGCGTTATGAAGATCCGAAAACGCATCTCAGGATTCGTTTTCATTTAACCAATGGGGCAAATGATATAGCATTAGTTTCGCAGCTTGTCAATACCTATCTGGATAATGCGCTGTTAAATGGTCATATCTGGCGGGTTCAGATTGATCCGTATGTGAGAGAACTGGAACGTTATGGGAGTGCTAACATCAGTCAGATTGAATCAATTTTTTATCTGGACAGCAAAGCATATCTCAGATTTCTGGATCAGGCATTTGATTATGATTTGAGTACACTGCGGTGGATGTTTGTAGTCAAATCAATAGATGCAGTTATATCTGATTTTGGATTTGATCTGACAGAAAGAATTTCACTTTTCAAGGGCCTGACCAATGCGCTTTCTTCAGAGTTCGGGGTAGACAAACTGGGGAAAATAAGTATAGATAAATCTTACCGGGATTTGAGAGGGCAAATTGAAGATGCCTTAAATGCGACAGGAATTATTGATCAGTATCATATCAGTACGTTCAATACTATACTTTCCAGACGCAGTAAATTAATTGCACCATTTGTAACTCATTTAAAAGCTGTAAATACCCGGGAACAGATTGATAATATCGTAGTATCTATTATTCATATGATTGTGAACAGAGGGATTAACGCTAATACAAGGAAAAATGAGGTGGTAATTTATAATCACTTGCTTAAGGCATACATCACGCGTAATGCAATAGACAAAAAAGTTTCACAAGTTTAATAACCGTCCTATGTTTTATCAATTTCCACATTATAGACAACATGACGTGATGGACTGCGGGCCAACCTGTCTCAGGATCATTTCAAAATTCTATGGAAAGTATTTTTCACTGGAATATTTAAGAGAAGAATGTAATACCAGTAGATTAGGAAGTACTTTTCACGGGCTCAGGATAGCTGCCGAAAAAGTTGGATATATTGCGGAAGGGATTAAAATTTCTATCGAGGATCTGTTCTCTGAATCTTTATTTCCATGTATTGCTTATTGGCAGCAGAAACATTTTGTAGTCATCTACAAAATGACTAAAAAACATGTGTACGTTTCCGATCCGGCACTTGGACTGATCACTTATAAAAGAGAGGAATTTTTAAAACATTGGTCAATAGGGGATAATTCGGGAGTGCTATTGGTCTTAGAGCCAACCGAAGATTTTCATCTCAATCAAAATATTCATTCAAGATCTGCAAAGACAGATATAAAATTTGTTGTTAAGTATTTAAAAAAGTATAAAAAGCTGGTTTTCCAGCTATTGGTTGGATTGTTTATCGGAACAGTTTTGCAGCTGTTGTTCCCATTTATCAATCAAAGTATCATTGATGTTGGGGTACAGCAAAATAGTATTGATTTTATTTACCTGATGTTATTATGCCAGGTTGTGCTGTTTGTAGGAAGAACAAGTGTAGAGCTAATAAGAGGGCATATTTTAGTTCATCTTAGCAGCAGGATCAATTTAAATTTACTTTCTGAGTTTTTTCATAAACTTACCCGTTTACCGTTAAAGTTTTTCGATGCTAAGGTAACCGGTGATATTTTACAAAGAATATTAGACCATCAGCGTGTAGAGAATTTTTTGACCTCAGGAGCACTGACCATTCTGTTTACCTTATTTAACTTTTTGATTTTTGGTGGAGTACTGCTATATTATAATAGTATAATTTTTATGGTTTTCCTGATAGGAAGTATGATTCATTTCTCCTGGATAACTATATTTATGAAAAGAAGGGCTATTATTGATTATAAAAGATTCAATCAGCTCTCTATCAATCAGGATAAAAATCTGGAATTGATTTATGGCATGCAGGAGATTAAATTGCATAATGCCGAAAGAAGCAAAACTATTCAGTGGGAAGAGCTTCAGGTTGACCTCTTTAAGATAAACCTTAAAAGTTTGTCACTCAAGCAGTATCAATCTGCAGGTGCTTCGACTATTAACGAGCTTAAAAATATCCTGATTACCTTTTTCGCAGCGCAATTGGTTATCAAAGGAGAAATATCTCTTGGCATGATGTTATCCATAGCTTTTATAAACGGACAGTTAAATGGGGCGGTCGCTCAATTTGTCGATTTTATGCAGAATTATCAGGATGCCAAACTGAGTTTAGAACGCATTAATGAAATTCATAAAAAAGAGGATGAAGATTTTATCGGAATAGATGCTGTTCATGAGCTTCCTGAGCATAGTGATATTGTTTTTGAAAACGTCTCTTTTAAATATGATGCGTCCAGTTCGGATGACAGGCGGGTGCTGAGGAATCTGAATTTTTCCATCCCGAAAAATAAAGTGACAGCTATTGTGGGGGCAAGTGGAAGCGGGAAAACTACCTTATTGAAGCTTTTACTGAAATTTTACGTTCCTATTGAAGGGAGTATCAGGGTTGGAAGTTCGGCCCTTCAGCAGATATCTAATTCCTCATGGAGAGATAAATGTGGCTCAGTTATGCAGGAGGGGTATATTTTCTCTGATACGATTAAGAATAACATTATTGTGGGTGATACTGTCATAGATTACGAAAAATTGAATCTAGCTACCGAAGTAGCCAATATAAAAGATTACATCGTGAATTTACCTCTGGGTTTTGAAACCATCCTGGGTGCAAATGGTACAGGCCTCAGCACCGGGCAGAAACAACGGATTTTAATCGCAAGGGCAGTTTATAAAGATCCTGATTTTCTATTTTTTGACGAAGCTACAAGTGCACTCGACGCCAATAATGAGAAAAAGATAACCGACAATTTAACTGATTTCTATACGGGTAAAACAGTCTTGATTATTGCTCACCGCTTAAGCACAGTGAAAAATGCAGATCAGATTCTGGTATTAAATGACGGAGAAATTATTGAGACTGGTAGTCATCAGAGTCTGATCAAAACTAAAGGTGCTTATTATAATCTGGTTAAAAACCAATTGGAATTAGGAAATTAAAAGAAATGAAAACGCAAATTGAAATATCAGATGAATTAAGGCGGGAGCAGCTTCTGGGGCCTATATCAGGCTGGAGTATGTTATGGGGTAATTATTTGGTGTTAATTGCATTCCTGTTACTGGCTTTTTTTTCCTATACGGTAAAGTATCCAAATTATGTTTATGGCCTTGCGCTGGTCACGCATGCAACACCCGGCACTGAAACTCCTGCTGGTAAACGTGACCATTCCCTGATCCTCGCACTAGACTTATCTGATCGTGATAGTGCAAAGATAAAAGTTGGGCAACGGGTGTCTGTGATTCATGATTTCTCTATTAAGAATTTAAATAATCAAAAGATAACTGGTGTTGTCAATTTAGTGACTATTATTAATCATAAGTACTATATAACTGCAATTCCTGATCTTTATGAATCTAATGGTAATTTTTTATCTTATGGAGTCAAAAATAATGTGAAAATTACAATCAAAAGTGTTACATTGTTTGATAGAATATTTCATCATTAATTATTATGAGAAAATATTCTCTTTTAACGTATCTTTAGTAATGCATTATGATTAATGAGTCGCAGTTTTTTTAAGGTCATAATTTCGAAAGGGGTAATCAGAGTCCATTTTTTATTATGGTTAACCTATTTTCTTTTGAAATTGTCTGTTCTCCTTTTTACTGGAGAGAGATATTCCTTTGTAGATTTTTTGCTGTCACATCTATTAATTATCGGGCTTTTTTATACTAATGCTTTCTATGTTATTCCCTTTTATGAACGAAGGAAATTCTTTCAGTTCATCCTGATTACCTGTATAGAGCTTGGGTTATATGGGGCATTCAGGTTTCTGATCAAATTTATACTGGTACTTTCTATTGCTGGTGTAGAGCGTGTAACCAATTTCAGAGGGTTTACTGCTGAGGTATTTTATTTGTTTTTTCAATTCTATATTATTTCAATAGCTTACAGATATTCTATTAACAGAGAGAGGAGAATACGCTCGATAGAAAAGGAGAAAGCCATTCAGCAGGATCTTACCATCGAACTTCAGAAAGACTACCTGCAAACAGAACTGGCCTATTTAAAAGCGCAGATCAATCCTCATTTCCTTTATAATACACTTAGTTTTTTGTACTCCAAAGCGGTCAATATCTCTACAGTACTCGCTGAAAGTATTATGACATTGTCTGATATTATGCGTTATGCCTTATCAAATGATGTTGATTCGCGGGGAACTGTTTTAGTGGAAGATGAGATTATTCAGGTTAGAAACCTGATTAAAATTTACAAATTAAGATTCAATGATACCTTTTTTATAGAATTTGATGTATCCGGTGAATTGGAAGGTCGTCGTATCATTCCTTTAATTATAATTACTATCGTTGAAAACGCTTTTAAGTACGGAGAATTTAAAGAAGCGGATGCCCCTATGCAAATCAAGATTACATTCGGGGATGACTTCATGATCTTAACCAGTTTTAACAGGAAAAAAGTCATTAACAAAAATTTTGCAGGAAAGGGAGAAGTGGGATTAAAAAATCTGATTAAAAGACTTCATACGCATTATGGCTCCAGACATACTTATGAGGTCATAGAAACCAAAGAAACCTATATTACAAATATAACTATAAGCTTATAAATTATGATTTCATGTATAATTATAGATGATGAGCAACATATCATTGATCTGATCAAAGGCTATGTGGAACAAATTCCATTTTTGAAATTTGAAAATTCATTTACCAGCCCTATTGAAGCGTTAGACTTTATGAATAAGGTAAATGTTGATTTGGTTTTCCTGGATGTACACATGGAGCCTTTTTCCGGACTTGACTTTATTGAAGTTAATCAATCAAGAGCGGGAATCATTATGATAACCGCATATGACGACTATGCCATGAAGGGTTATGAAAATGATGTGATAGACTATTTGCTCAAACCTGTTTCACTCAGCAGGTTTATGAAAGCTGCCCAGAAAGCGCTAAATATTATTACCAGCAAAATGATTGAACAGAAATCATTTGCAAATGTAGAGAATCACATTTTTGTTAAAACCGAACAGAAGGGTAAGTTCATCAAAATAAATTATAAGGATATTGAATATATCGAAGGATTGAAGAATTATGTATCCATTTATCATCAAAACATTCGTACTATAGCTTTACTGAATATCCGTGATCTGGAAACCAGGCTGGCAGACGCAGGTTTTATCAGAGTGCATAAATCTTATATTGTTTCAATTGATAAGGTTAACTATATTGATGGAAATCAACTGAAGCTCATTAATAATGATAAATATATCCCGGTCGGGGAATCATACCGTGTTAATTTGTTCGAAAAATTACAATTAGGCTTACTGGGCAAAAAGAAATAATTTGGAGGCTTTTATATTCTTTATTTTGGTATTTGTCCATGGAAACCGGGAGTTGGTGTATCGTTTTTAATTTTAAGCTGATACAGCCGTATTTTCGGTTATCAGTATTTATTTTATTAATCCATGACCAAGATAATCTCCTGCTCTTTTTTAAAATTTCTCCTTTGTGTTGCTTTGGCAGGATATTCAACCCTTACTCATGCACAGCAGATGATTTCAGGGCAGGTAATTGATAATGAAAATTCGCCGGTTATTTACGCAACTATTCAGCTAAAAAAAGATTCTGCTACATTTAAACTTATTCAGGGAGCGATTACTGGGTTAACTGGTGATTTTCAGCTTCAAAAGATTAAGCCTGGCAATTATTTGTTAGAAGTTAATGCTATGGGTTACGGTTCTTACCATCAAAAGATAGCAGTCGACAATCAGCAGACGTTGAATCTCAGTAAGATCATTCTAAAAGTAAATAGCAAAGATTTGAGAGAAGTGGTAATCTCAGCAAAGAAAAAGCTCATTGTACAAAAGCCTGACAGAATTATTATGAACGTTGATCAGAGTATTCTTGCAGCCGGAAATGACCTCTTTAGTATTCTGGCTATGGCACCATCTCTGCAGGTTACCAATGGGCAGGTCCGCATGCTTGGGAAATCAAATGTTTTAATCATTCTTGATGGTAAGCGGTTGCCTGGTACATCTTTAGAAAGTATATTATCTGCAATTCCCGGTGACCTGATTGACAGGATAGAGATCATTACCAATCCGTCTTCAAAGTATGACGCAAATGCAAGCGGAGGTGTAATTGAGATATATACCAAAAAAAACAAAACAGCCGGATGGTATGCTTCTGTGGGCGGAAATGGCAGTGTAGGGAAGCGTAGTGGCGGTGGCGGAAATGGCAGTTTTAACTTAAGTACAAAAAAGATAGATTTTACAACAAATGCCAGTTATTCGCAAAAAACACAGGTAGAACAAGGATATCAGAACAGGGATCTGTATAAAGGGGCGGATAAAATAGGGGATTTTAAGCAGGACGTTGATTTTTCAGATAATAAGGTCAAAAATACCTATCTGAATACTGGTCTGAGTTATCATATTAATAATAAAAACACAATCGGGGCAGAATTCGGATTTACCAAAGTCACTTATAATGGATTGGGTGATGTAAATTCACAAATATCAATTGTAGATCAGCGACTGCTAACTTCCAGCCGGAACAATATCAAATATGCAGCTGATTTGTTCAATTATAATTTGAAATACAAAGCTGATTTTGATAGTTTAGGCTCTAATCTGATCATTCTGGGTAGCTATGTGAAATATAAGAATGATAAAACACAAATATTTGAGCAGAGTCAGCTGGATCAGAATTCTAATACAACTACGAACAGTAAGATCAGAAATTTTGCACCGGCAGATTTCAATATATATACTTTATCTGCAGATTATACAAAGATGTGGTCAAAAGAGTTATTCCTGGAAGGCGGTGTAAAGTATACTTACACTTCAAATCAAAGTAAACAAATTACTGATAATTTCTCAAACAGCACCTGGAATACGAATGATGATGGTATTAGTGAGATAGGCTATTATGAAAAAGTATCAGCTGCTTATCTTAACCTGAATTATGTATTAAGTCAGAAAACATCTTTCCAGGCTGGAATACGAGGTGAGAATACAAGTTTTGGCGTTATTAATAACATCCATGATTCTTATTTCAGATTATTTCCGAATCTGAGATTGGATTACAAGTGGAATACCGATTTTTCATCTTCCATAGGCTATGCGAGAAATATAAGCAGGCCAGCTTACGAAAAACTGATCCCATTTGAATTATATATTGATAATTATACCACTCAACGTGGAAACCCGCTGCTTAAACCAGAATATGCGAACAGCTTTTTTTTAAATCAGATTTATAAGGATTATAGTTTGAGAGTAGGGTATACGATTACAAATGATGCAATTAGTGATTTGTATCTGTATGATCCTGCTTCATTACGTTTTACCGCTACACAAATGAATTTTTTGAAAAGTCATCTGCTATCAGCTTCTTTAGATGTTCCATTGAAATTAACATCACGCTGGAACGCTAACATAGGGATCAATGGTTTCTATAAGGATTTGAAATTTCCTTCCGCGTTGAATCCCGCTATTGTGATGAAGAAATCTAAATATTATTATACGGTAAGTGCTTATAACGCATTTAGCTTTAAGCATAATTGGTCTGCTGAATTAAACTTTTATTATTATTCATCTTTCTTTGACGGACTGTATGATATAGGTGGATTTTCTGATCTTTCTGCAGGAATTAAGAAAACTTTTTGGAAAAACAGAGCTTCACTGAAGTTTGATGTGAGTGATATTTTCTATGATTCAAACATGATAGTCAGAACAAATGAGTTACCTACTATTTCGACCAGCGTGATTAAACGTGACACCAGAAGGTTTCGGGTAACGTTCAGATATAATTTCAGTGGGAAGCGTAATGTTAAGAGTAAAATTCTGAAGAATAACGGAAACGATCCGGAATTAAGCAGGTTGGGAATTTAGTGTTATTATCATTCAGGTAGGATTATTGCCAGTCTTATATGGTAAGTATCCTTGATTTAGTTAAGTGCTATAAGGATATTACAGCACTTAACTAATGGTTTAGCGCCAACCCAATCCGGGGGCGACATGCTCCAAAATAGAAGAAAGTACATGTACATTATAATCAACCCCTAATGTATTGGGTATTGTTAAAAGAATCGTGTCTGCCTCTTGAATAGCTTCATCTTCAGCTAACTCCTTTATAAGTTGATCTGGCTCTGCGGCATAGCTTCTACCAAAAATGGCACGTTTGTCCGATTCAATCATTCCGATTTTATCAACCCGGTTAGTTTCTTCACCAAAGAAATAGCGATCCTGATCGTTTACCAATGCGAAAATAGACCGGCTTACCGAAATCCTCGGTTCGCGACTGTGTCCTGCTTTTTTCCAGGCATCTTTATACAATCTGATCTGCTCAGCTTGCTGTATATGAAAAGGTTTGCCACTTTCATCTTGCTTCAAAGTAGAACTTTGAAGATACATTCCGTTTTCGGCAGCCCAAACAGCAGTAGCGTTGGAAGCAGCTCCCCACCAGATGCGTTCTCGCAGTCCTTTCGAATATGGTTCCAGACGTAGCAGGCCTGGTGGATTCGGAAACATTGGGTATGGATTAGGCTGGGCAAATCCAACGCCTTTTAATTTATCCAGGAATTCCATCGCTTTACGGCGTCCCATGTCTGCATCAGTTTCTCCTTCAGCGGGTTCATATCCAAAATAGCGCCACCCATCAATTACCTGTTCCGGCGAACCTCTGCTGATTCCCAATTGCAATCGACCCTCTGAAATTAAATCCGCAGCTCCGGCATCTTCCACCATATAAAGCGGATTTTCATAACGCATATCAATTACCCCTGTTCCAATCTCTATTTTGCTTGTTTTGGCGCCGATTGCCGAAAGTAAAGGAAATGGCGAGGCTAACTGAGCTGCAAAATGATGCACACGAAAATAGGCGCCATCTAAACCAATTTCTTCGGCAGCGACAGCCAGATCTATAGATTGAAGCAATGTATCACTCGCAGTACGGGTCTTATAGGCATGATGGTCAGACCAATGCCCGAACGATAAAAATCCTATTTTCTTCATAACTTCTTTTTCGTACTCAAAAATACCCTTTATTATTTATTTTTTGATCGCTAAAACAATTTCTTTCATACTGTCTTTTCTTAGATAATGCTCCATGTGATACATCTCCGGTTTTGTCACATTCTCCACCTGATATTGTCTGTTTTACACCCGTATTTACAATGAGCTTACACATAGCTTTATATTGAATAATATCTCAGCAAATTATAATTATGATACTTCAAAATAAAAATGCAATTGTTTATGGAGCAGGCTCTTCCCTGGGAGGAGCTGTTGCCCAATCCCTGGCCACAGCTGGCGCAACTGTTTTTGTAACCAACAAAAATTTAACGATTGCCAGGCAGGTTGCTGACCAAATTATTGCAGCAGGCGGTAAAGCTGATGCTGGAATTGTTGATGCCATGGACGAGGAGTCTATCAGAAAACACATTGAATTTGTTCATGACAAGGCCGGCACTGTTGACATATCTTTCAATTTAATAGGAATTAAAAATGTGCAGAACATTCCATTAATCGAGATGTCTCTCAAAGATTTTATTTCACCTGTTCATGATGCGATGCATACTCAATTTCTGACTATGACAGCAGCAGGTAGAATTATGAAAAATCAAAAATCGGGAGTAATACTTTCCTTAACAGCAACTCCGGGCGGGATTGGATATGCGATGGTTGGCGGTTTTGGTCCACTATGTTGTGCAATAGAGAGTCTTTCAAGGGACCTGGCAGCAGAACTTGGTTCATTTGGTGTGAGGGTTGTTAATATCAGGTCGGCTGGTTCTCCAGATTCACGTCCGTTTAAAGAACTTATAGTTACCGGAAGTGATGAAGCTAAATCTTTCCTGCAGAAAATTGTGGATGATACCATGCTCAATCAATTACCATTAATGCAGGATATTGCAAATACTGCTGTTTTTTTAGGCTCAGATATGGCAGGAAAAATAAGTGGCGTTACGATAGATGTTACAGCAGGAACAACAGCTGCAATTAATTACAAAAATACAAAACCCGCTTTTCTTAGTGGTAAATGAACGAATTAGTTAAAAGTTATCAAGACCTTGTTACCTGTGCCCGAAAAGCAATAGGATGTATGGATCTTGCAATTTCCACTGATTCTTTTGAAACAAATTATTCGTGAAATGGAAACAGATGGGTTAGTATACTATATTATTTCCGGAGTATGTATTTATTTAACATGTAAACTGTAATTGGCTTTAATCTTACATCATTATACATCGGATGATAGCCATCTGCAGTATAAAATTCTAATTCGCCATCTATTTTTGTATACCATACTTTACCTACAGAACTCTGCGTAAGCGTATCCGGCTGCGTAATTTTTCTTAAATGAGCAGCTTTTGCGGTATCTAGTGCAAGCACAGTTGCATCCTTGACCTTTTGATTACAGGAGATACGCTTGTAATGGTCGCCCGTCCAATACATACATTCCTGATTTTGTAAACTTGCCAACTGATAGGTTCCACCGCTTGCTGCCAGAATAATCATAAAAGAAGTAATAGTCTTTCTGATCTTCGAACCTTTTTTATGCGATACGCCCTGGTTTTCAAAAAGAGATTGAATTTCGTGATTAGTTGTCTCTGTCTCTTCTTTAATTTCGGTTTCTGTTGTTGAAATACCGGCTATATGAACTTTAGTCTCTTTGTCTTCAGTGTCTTCTGGTCTATACAGAGATGTGAATGGTTGAAAGTTATTGTCCACGGCTGTTGCAGGCTCATTGATGATTTCCGAAGCGGTCAACGTTGTTGGATCCCCCTTAAAGTTATTCCAGATCTGATATGGTCGTGGCTCAAAGTCTATCAGCCAGGCAAGGAGTTCAATGTTCTTATCTTCAGTAACATTTGTTCTTCTGTTCATGAAGTTCATTAACGGTCTGAATTTATCAATCTCTAATTTACTGATACTTTGACCATAATCAGTTATATGATCTTTTGGACCAAAAAATAACCTGAATGCCCTTTCGTCTTTCTTTGAGCACCTCTCTTGATAAACAATAAGACATTCATCTTTTATTTTCCCCGGAGACGGGCGCAGCAAATTAACAGAAATGGCGCCGGCGTCCCTCTTTTCCTGATAGGTAAGAATTACCTTTTCTTTATAATCTTCAAACATTTTCCAAAATTATTGAATAAAAATAAGCGGAATTTACGGAATCCCATAAGCATTTCCGGAATTCATTCAGAATGATCGGAATGATCGGAATACTTTGATAGATAGGGTTTTATGTCCCATTACATTTGTCTCAGAAATCAATTAAAGCTTCGATTCGCTATCGCAGTAAATGTACAAAACTGATTTCTAAAAGAGATGAAAGAGCGGGAGTTAATATCCGGTTTGGGAAGCAGTTATTAGCTCCCGCAATTGATTCTCACACTTCCCAAAAATTTAAGAAGCGCTTCTTAATTCAGTTGTAGCAGCCTCCGCGATAGGTTTCGCGGAGAACTACGAAGTATTTCATTTTTAAATTTTTGAATCATGTTAGAATTAATATTTGCCTTTTTATTGGGATTGGCATGCCCTGGACATACTACCACTACTACGCACAGTACTAACGATAATATTACAGTTTCAGCGCAAAGCGAAATGGACGATACAGGAGGTGAAGGAGCACATATTCCGCCGGGAAGACCTTAGCTCATAAATTAAGGCAGTTTTTACTGCCTTAATTTATTTATATTTGAGCAAAGCCTCTCAACTTTGAAAAGAACAATTATTCTCATAGTTTTTACATTAAGTATTATTGCTTGTAATAAAAAGCATAATCCCATTCCTTTAGTTAAGGATACCTATTTTGATAAAGCTGAATCCTTTCTGAGCAAGAACAGTGATTCAGCTTTTTATTATTTTAATAAGGTTGCTGCAAATTCCAGGGATAGTTTAGAAATAGCTATAGCTTATAATCAAATGGCTGTTATAGAATCTAATGCTGGTGATTATTTTGGCGCACAGGAAAGTCTGATGATCTCCTTAAAATTTTTGAATGATAAAAAGGAGAAACATTTCAACTGTTTATCTTCTGATTATAATGAATTGGGATTAAACGTTCAAAACTTTAAAAATTTTGACCTGGCAATAGAATATTACGATAAAGCAGAAAAATACTCTAATAACAAAGTTTTTAATTTAATGATTTTAAATAATAAGGCTTTGGTATATCAGAAGACAAAAAAATATGCACAGGCTATTAAGATTTATAATGAAATTATCACCGGTACGGGGGAAAGTCAGAAAGAATATGCAAGGGCACTCTCCAATGTAACCAAAACAAAATGGCTTCAGAATCCTGACTATAAGGCTGCTCCTTACTTTTTAAAAGCATTGGATATTCGTAAAAAACAAAACGATATCTGGGGGCAAAATGCGAGCTATTCTCACCTTACTGACTACTATACAACTATACGACCTGATTCCGCATTGATTTATGCTCACCGATGGTACCAGGTAACAAAAGAAATAAAAAGCCCTGATGATCAGATAGACGCTTTGAGAAAGTTAATACAGCTTAGTCCTCCTGTAGAAACCAAAGCTTATTTTAAAACCTATCAGAAATTGGATGATAGTTTAAAATTTGCACGTAACAGTGCCAAAAATCAATTTGCACTTATCCGTTATGAAGTGGAAAAGAATAAGTCTGATAATTTAAAACTTCAGAAAGATAATACAGAGAAAAAATACCAGATTATCAAACAAAGAATTCTGCTTTTCAGTACTTTTTTATTGCTTATCGGAGGCTCAGGGATCAGTATTATCTGGTATAAGAAAAGAAAGCAGAGACTTGAAATGGAAGCTCAGAATACCGTTCGTGAAAATAAGCTGAAAACATCAAAAAAAGTACATGATGTAGTTGCGAACGGATTATATCGGGTAATGACGGAAATCGAAAATCAGGAAAGTTTAGATCGGAATTCTATACTGGATAAATTAGAAAATATGTATGAAAAATCCCGGGATATATCATATGAGGAACTCGGATTTACAGACCAGAATTTCCATGTTAAGCTATCAGATTTACTCAGGTCTTTTGCTACAGAAACTATCAGAATTGTACTAGTGGGTAATACTGCAGACTTATGGTTAAAAGTGAGCATACAGATTAAAATCGAGATTGAGCATATCCTTCAGGAACTTATGGTTAACATGAGTAAACATAGTAAGGCAAGTAATGTTGCGGTTAAGTTTGAACAAACGAATAATTGCATAAACATCTATTATTCAGATAATGGGATTGGTATAGCAGAAGAAGAACAATTTAAAAATGGGCTTACGAATACGGGAACCCGTATAAAAAGCATTCATGGAGAAATTAACTTTGGCATAAAAGCCGAAAAAGGATTGAAAGTTCAGATTTCATTTCCTGTTTCTTAAACTGATAGATAAATGATGTTCAAAAAAATATTAATTGCTGAAGACCACGAAAGCTCCAATATCTCTGTACAGAAGACGTTGGCAGATCTGGGGATATTAGATGCCCATTATGTATTTTATTGCGATGACGCATTAGCGCGAATACAAAAGGCCCTTAATACTAATGATCCTTATGACTTACTCCTTACTGATCTTTCATTTGAAGAAGATCATAACAAGCAAAAAATATCTGGAGGTACAGCATTGATAAATGCTGTAAGAAATCTGCAGCCGGATCTGAAAATAATTGTTTTCTCTGCAGAGAACAAGCCTGCTGTCATTGATACTCTTTTTAAGGATTTAGCTATAAATGCTTATGTGCGTAAAGCACGTAATGATGCAAAAGATCTTAAGCGTGCTATAGATATTATCTCCAAAGGTGGGAAGTACATTTCTGTCGATTTAAAACAGACTATCAAAGAGAAAAATTCTTATGAATTAACCGATTACGATATTACCATTATTTCCTTGCTTTCAGGAGGAGTAAAGCAAAAGGAAATTCCAGTCTATTTACAGCAAAACAATATCAAACCGTCAGGTTTGAGTAGTGTTGAAAAACGTTTTAATCTGATTAAAGAAGTATTGGGGTTTTCCAACAATGAACAATTAATTGCCTATTGTAAAGATATGGGAATAATTTAGTACGTTACGGTTTCACGTAAGGAAGCAATCGGTATCTCTAATACTTTTGGGTAGTTAAACTATTAAAATATTATAGAAATGAAAAAGCGATTTTACGTAAACGAAAAAGCACAGCGTAGTGGTGATCATGAGGTTCACAATGAGTCCTGCACATATCTGCCCATTTTGCAGAACCGAAGATATTTAGGTGAATTTTATAACTGTACCGACGCAGTTATAGCAGCAAAATGGTATTACCCGACAGCTGATGGCTGTAAAATATGCTCGGAAGACTGTCATACACGATAGCAGAAGTATATATCTGAAGTACAATAATATTAAAATGATAAGGGAGGTTATTCCAGGTTCAACATGGTTGTTGTATGTGGAGTAATCTCCTTTTTTGATAAAAACCACCTATCAGTTTACGGGTTCCCGTAAGGATAAGACCTCTGTGCTGTATATTTTTGATCAGTTCAATAATTAAATAATACAGTTATGAAGATAATTTTATTATCAGCGTTTCTCTTTTTCAGCGGTTTTACGTGTACAGACTCGGGCATAGTTTATATCTGTGATAGTAGTACTGCAGCAAGATACCATTATTCTTCTAATTGCAGGGGTTTAAGGAATTGCCAGCATAGAATCCTCAAAGTAACAATAGAGCAGGCCAGAATTAAAGGTAGGACTTTATGCGGTTGGGAACATTGATCGTTGTCCTGCCGGATTCTCAATACAAGAATTATTAATTACTAAATAAAAATCAAATGGATTTTAAAGATCAGATTATACAGTTAGCATCTCGTGTCGAGAAGATGTTACCTCAAATACAAACAGAAGAAGCGACAAAAAATGCTTTGGTCATGCCATTCATCCAGATTATGGGGTATGATGTCTTTAACCCTTTTGAGGTTAATCCTGAATATATTGCTGATTTGGGTATTAAAAAAGGAGAGAAGGTTGATTATGCAATTATGAAAGATAGTGAGCCGACAATATTAATCGAATGTAAGCATCATCTGGAAAACTTAGATCCCCATAACTCTCAGCTGTTTAGATATTTTCATACTACAAAAGCTAAATTTGGTTTGCTGACTAATGGATTAGTATATCGCTTTTATACAGATCTGGTTGAAAAAAACAAAATGGATGGCACTCCATTCTTCGAATTCAAATTGACTGAAATTAAAGATGCTGAAGTTGCGGAATTAAAGAAATTCCACAAGTCATATTTTGATGTAGAGAACATAACCAATACCGCCAGTGAGCTAAAATATCTGAATGAACTAAAAAGCCTCTTGCATAAAGAGATTGCTGACCCCTCGGATGGTTTCATCACTTTCTTTACTAAACAGGTATATCCAAAGGTAATCACGGTTAAGGTTAAAGAACAATTTGCGCCAATTATCAAACGTTCTTTTAATCAACTAATCAGCGATGCAATCAGTGAGCGATTGAAATCTGCACTTAACCAGGAAAAGGATAAAGGCGTAGCAGAGACTATTAAAACCGAAGAAATTATTAGTAATGATCCTGAATCCGGAATTGTTACTACCGAAGAAGAGATCGAAGGATTCTTTGTCGTAAAATCCATTCTCAGAGAAACTGTAGATCCGAAAAGAATTACTTACAGAGATGCACTTTCCTATTTTGCTATTCTATTAGATGACAATAACCGTAAAACCATATGCCGTTTATATCTGAATAATAAAAAATATCTAGCCGTACTGGACGAAAACAAGAAGGAAATCAGGCATGAATTGGAGTCTGTTGATGATTTGTATAAACATGCTGAAATTTTGAATGAGGTTGTAATGAAACTGGACGAGGCAAAAATCAAGTTAACTTAGATTTGCAGCAATAGCGGTCATTATCTTTAATCGTCTGTTCCTGGTCTTTAAGAAGAAGGGAGCAGACACTTTTTTGTGTCGTCCATATCAGGATTAATTTAATAAACTATTGATCAATAAAATGTGGTGGTAAAGTCAGATATAATTGATTACATACAAAAGGAAAAAAGATCAAACAGAAAAGGCAATTTGCTACTGTATAATTAATAAACCAGGAGCACATTGCCTATTGAATGATTAAAAAAACGAGTTAATTATTGTTTATTTCGGCAGTTGTTTTCTCTGGTTCAATAATTAATTCAGCTTGTGATTTTGTTAATGTAAGCTGTTTAGAAAGTAAGTTGTTTGTTTCTGTTTGCAATCTGATTTGTGTGACCTGATTTTTTAATAAATCATTGATTTTCCAATACCAGGTCAAGACTTCTCTTATTGCAAGAGAGAATAGAAAAGCAATAATAATTATTACTATAATTCCAAATATGATGTTCTCACTAGTATATGAACTCTGTGCAAAGGTGCTAAGTGGTAGTAATAAAATTGTGATTAATGAGAGTTGATGTTTTTTCATTTATATTCTGTTTAGTTATAATAATTCTATCTTTCTAAAGTGTATAGCCATTTGCTTCTGGATGGTTTTGTCGTAATCTGAATCAGTATCATTTGCCTTACCGATCAGTATTAATAGTTCCAAAATGAGCAGAAAAAGCAACCATATGGTATACACGATTAGTGCAATTGATGATTGTTTAAGTATGTTCGACATAACGTTTAATTCATCCAGAAAACCAATTTTTCGATTTATTTCCTCTTCCAGATCAGATTTAAGACTAAGAAGAGTATTCTCTTTACTTATTCTCTGATTATTGAGATTTGTGATTGTACTATCCAGGGGCTGGAGCCGCTGTATTTTCGGGTTCGGAACTGATGTTATTGTTTTAGAAACAACCTGCTTATATCTTGTACGGGTCAATGTTCTTGTGCTGTCTTTTGTGGTACTGGTTTCTGGAACCGGATTTACAGTTGTTTGTACAATTTCTGTAGTAGGATTTTTATTGATATCCTCCAATAGTTGTTTTCTTTCGTTTTCCTTATTTGCCAGTGTCATATTTAAAGCTGTAATCTGAGCACTTATTTCTTTCGTTCTTCCAGGCATTAATAAATCTACCTGCTTCTGATTTTCGGCAATCTTATATTTTTCTATATCATCTTTAAATATAATCTGATCAATAATCAATGAACCAACAATAGACATTAATATGGCAAGTCCTAAACGAGTTAATTTAAGAGAACGGTTAGTTTTGTCCGCAAGCAAAATCTGCCTTTCAATCTGAACAATTATCAGTACTGCTATAACTGAACCCAGGACGCTGCCCGTGATACCAAGTTTGATATACCGGTCACAAAAAGAATAACCTACAAAAGCCCAGACCGTTGTGACAATTAATAATGCCGATGCATATTTTTTTACTTTTCTTGTGGAGACTTCGCTGCAATTAGACAGGATATAAAAATTGTAGCCAGTTAAAAAGCAACAAAGTTTAAGCCACCAGATTTGAAGTTTTCTCATTTTAAAATCTGTTTAATATAGTATGATGAGAGATAGCTGAAAGCCCGTTCATAAAACCACGGGTATAACTGATAATCATGCCCTGACTATCTCCTTTATTGTGCTGGGCTTCTTCTTCGATATCCAAGACTTTCTGAACATGGCTCTCTGCGATACTTTTCTTCATTTTAAGCTCATCCACGACATCGACCATTCCGCTTCTTGCTCTGCTATCAATGTGAAAGTCAATTTCCTTTATAAAATCTTCGTAAAAAGTTTTGACTCTTCTGATCGTTCTCTCCAACTGATTCTTTAACGCCAGAACATTATGTTCCAGATGGCTAATATCCGGATTCATCAAAGCATCTTCGTATCCTTTGGTCTCATGATTTTTATCCAGAAAATCAAATAATAATTCAATGTTGTTTTCAATTTTCTGACCTTCATTATCTACTGGCAGGTCTTTATCATTTTCAATGAAAACATTCTCAGGAATATCTATAGTATTAGAGAACCTGTTAGTTGGTTCATCTGGTAAAACCAGATTTGCAGGCATTGTCTCAGCCTCTTTTTTTCGTAAAAAATTAAACATATTTTATATTTTAATGATGGGTACTTTGAATTTAGAATGGCCCCTTTGATGGCAGGAATTGCACAGGGTGATCAATGTTTTATCTGAATATTGCCAGGGCGCTTTAAATTTCTTTAAGGCAGTTAAATAATGATATTGCCGATGGTGCACCTGAAGGTTGTCTGTCAGCCCACAGATTACGCATTGATTAAGATCTCTTGTTAAAATTATGGACCTCTTATCTTTCCATCTTTTATCAAATAATAAAGCGCCATAAGATCCATGTTTGTTTGGGGCAAACTCCTGATCTTGATGTGATTGTCCCATAAGGGTATATCTCCGATATAATTTCATGTTAACTACCTGTGTTGCTTAGATTAAAAACATTTAACCGTTTAATTGTTGTTTGATACTCATTAAAGACCTTACCAAACTCTTCCGTGAATTCATAATTGCTAAATTCATATTCTTCATTTAATCCCGTATTGGTTGATAATCTGATCTCACCATATTTGACTATCGGGATTTGATAATTATCTTTAAACCTTTTGTCCGGAGTACCATTTTTGTTGACTTTGGCCCATGTATGATCAATTATCTTTGAGTCGGGAGGAACAGACCCTGTTTCTGTAAATCGTACAGAACCCCGTTCAAGATTAATTTCATCAATTCCTATAATTGCAAAATCTGACTTATTTGAATACATGATGATAAAGCCAGGGTAGAAGTATAGATCCGCTCCATTAGCATTTTGAAAGTAAAGTGTCTCAAAATTGGATTTCAGGTGACTGATTGAACTGAGGGCGAACCTAACATTTCTTTTGTTAACGATTGTACTTGCTGATGAACGTGCTGCAACTCTATCTTGAAAATGGGCACTTGTTACATCCCATATTTTATGGCAGGCAGTTAATTTTCTGAAGGCATTTACCAGCTGATTATATTTTTCCTTAATTTCAGGGTCAAAATCAACATCTAAGTTTACATAGCAGTTGTCAATTGCTTCTTTTGTTTGTCTGATAGCCTCTTGTTGTGCTTCGATATCCATTTTTAAGTTTTCAGGAATAGTCTTTTTTATTAGTCCGTAAATAAAAATGTAACTCAGAATACGTTTCAGTCGTGTAGTCCCTAGTGTTGCCTTAATCTTCAATAAATCATTTCCCAGTTCATTTTTCTGATGATGTGCGAGCATAATTGCTTCTTTTACACCTTGCATATTCTGGCTGGTTATTTCATGAATATCTGCACTAAAGATATTATCAGTGAGTTCAACCGGGTTATATTCGTTGTATAAATGAGGTACAGGAGGAATATCCTGTTCAAAAAGTTTTTGTCTGTTGTAAATATCTAATACGGGTATGCCGGTATTCAGATATACTCCAGATTTACCAAAGGTCATACTTGCCCCCTTAACTCCAATGGAGGTTGATATACCACTTTTACTTAAGTTCAAATGAACTCCGGGAATGATTTTTATTCTTTTACGGAAACTCCAAGCCATTTTGTTTAGGATTATTTGTTTATATATGATGTTGAAATAGAGATTGACATTATCATTTACCCGAATATTATATCTATTGGTTTATATAGTTAAATTGGTGTTATTATACCTTTCAGGTATTTCACTTATCAAAAGTATACAGGATGTGAATGTTTTTTTTACGGGAAACCGTAGACCTCCTGAATCGAAGAAATATGTCCCAGATAACATTACAGAGGAAATATATTTTTGAATCGGAGTAATCTTAGCAGTGACCTTGCCATTGAAAGTTATGATTCATGTTAACAGCGAGAGAAGCTGTTTTTAGATAAAGAGTTTTCGATGCTAAAGAAAAAATCAGTTTTCAGAGGAAACCACCTCCAAAAACTGATTATTCAGATCTCTTTAATTATTGTTATCGGGCTCTGCAGGTCGAAATCTTAAAAAAGTCTAGTTTATAGTAAGTGTACATGGAGAGCAACTACAGGTTGCGGAAAGTGTATCCCCAACACTCACTACCTGAGGTGAACAACCACATGGGCCGCTACAACTGAAAGAGGTTTCAAAAGAATCAGCTGTAGAGCTTTTCTTATTCAGGGAATTTTGAGGGTACTTAATTTTATCATAATTAGTCATAATAAAACTATTTTTACTGCTACTATTAGTTTTATACTGTATAGTTGCTACATAGCCTTTTTTTACCCTCGTGTAAATGATATTTGTGATTTCAAATCCAGCGGGTAGTTTGTTATCAAATATTGCCAGCACCTTTTTTTCGAAGGTTACCCGATCATTAGCAACAATATCACCATTAGGAGATACGAAATTGATTCCTTTTGAAACTTTAATCGCAGAAGGCGTAGTGTTTCGTTCATCATAACTTTTAGTTTGATTACAGGAATAGATAAGAAAAATAATAATTGTCATCATAGCTACTATAAATGGCAATCGGATAAGAGAAGCTTTCATAATTAGATGATTTTAAGGTTAGGATCTTAATTATAAATATACCTATAACCTCGTGGACAGTAGTCCCAAAATGAGCATTGAAAAGGAAGGTAAATTGAGAGGGAGTATTCAATTGATAACCTTAATGCGGCTTTAATAATTAAGGATCCTGAGTGTAGATCAATTAGTTATATGGTCACCCAGAGGTAATTAAGTGAATTTTAACCGGGACTATATCATCTGTATTTGATGAAATTTCAATATTTTTGCTGTGCACATGAAAAAAGCACTGTCCATATTGCTCATACTCCTTTATACAACTGCCAGTTTTGGTTTGAGTGTAAAACAATTTTACTGCTGTGGACAGCTGAGTTCAGTATCGCTTGATCTGGAACAAAGTATAAACGAACAGCACAGTGAAAGTAGTGAAAAGGGCAGGTGCTGTGAAAATCAATTCAGAAATATAAAGGGAAGTCATATTCTTTCAGCTCAATCTGCCAGTCCGGCGAAATGTCTTAAAAGCCAGTTTTTACTGAATTTCATTACGCTCTATCAGGGGCTGATTCCTGTGACTGCAGAGTATTTAACTGCTGTTCATCCAGGCAATGCACCACCAATAACCGGGAATATTCCTGTTTATATTCTTAACTGCACCTATCGTATCTGATCCTCGGCTCACAATTATTTAATTGTGTTTCTACTATTGTTATCTACATTTTAGCTAGTATTTTTCTACTGATATTAAACATTAAAAAAATGAGAACTTTAAAGTTTTTTATAGTCCTGTTCGCTTTATTTTTATCAAAAACTTATGCACAGGCAACCACCTTGAATACAATTACCAACGATCCTGAAAGTGGTATTTATCTTACAGCAGCTGATTATAAACACAATCAATTGCATTTGGCCGGTGATCAGACGACTAAAAATAAATTCCAGTTAAATGATTTTTTCGGAGGAAAAACACTGACACTGAATCATAATGGCAAAAACTACAAATTCTCAAAGGATAGTATTTATGGATACAGAGATAAAAAAGGTAGTGATTACAGATTTTATAAAAAGCATGACGCTAAATACAGGATACTCGAAAATAGAAGCCTGGTGATTTACGAATTTCAACGGCCCGGTGATAAACAAACTGGTTTCAAACCTCTTTTGAGCTATTATTATAGTGAAGGAGTGGACGGTGAAGTTTATCCGCTCACTATAGATAATCTTAAAAGAACGTTCAAAGAACAGGCCGCTTTTGATATTATAGACGCTAATTTTAAGACAGATCAGGATCTTGTAAGCTATGATACCTATAATCATATGTTCAGGATCAATCGTCTCTTAGCCAGGATCTGATAAGTTTAAATATTCCAGCTTCAGCATGATGGTATCAAGATGAAGTGGGAGACAATTATCCTGATCAATGCCATCAGGATAATTGTCTATCCTAAAAGAATTTTTATACCGGAAAGATACATTTAAGGATAAAAAGCGTTTGACGTATATGAAATACTATAAATGGCTCTCTTATGTAAATTCAATCTTATGGATAGTGTTATGCTTTTTAATTATTGGAAGCTCTGTTCTTGGTCCTGAATATTTCTTAATTCATTTTATCGTTGGCAGTGTGTTTTTTGCAGCAGGCACATATTTCTATCTCAAAACAAAAACAGTTTTACAACTGCTAAATCAGGAAAAGTATAACGAGGCTGACTTTCAATCATCCGGAACATTCCAGAGATTTGTACTTTTTGAAAACATATTGATCATTGGAGCAATCTCAATAGTGATATTGTTATTATGTGGTATATTATCCAGAATCTTGTCAGAAGGGAAAGCCGTTTTTGGATAAGTTGATGATCGGACAAATGATCAAAAATCATATGCCTTCTGGATTATAAAAACCCATTGTTTAATTATGACCTAAATGCCCCGCAAAAATGGCTTGATTGTGATTGCTTTATAGCTGTTTTTCTCACAACTTTAATAAGAAATTGAAAAACAAAACATAACAAAGATGGAAATTGTAAATAGCGCTGTTACACAGTTTAATTCTCAACAATTGGTCGAGACTTCCAATCGTAAGCATTTAGCTTCACTATTCTTCCAATTGAATGCTAATTCAGTACCTGTCTGGGGGAAAATGAGGCCACAGCAAATGGTTGAACATCTGATAGACCAGGTGCAGTATACCAATGGCAAGAAAATACCTTATTGTGAAGTTCCCGAGGAACAGGCTCTGCTGGCAAAACAGGCTAATATTTATACTGACCTGGAAATACCACGGAACGTAATGTTTGGAGAGATTTCCGATAAGCTGATTTATCCTGATTTAAGTACGGCTATTCATCAATTGATAATTGAACTGGCTGATTTTGACCAGTATTTTAGAAAGCCGGGTTCAATGGCTATACATGGCGGATTTGGACCTATGAACTATGATGAATGGATTATATGGCACTCCAAACATTTCAAGCATCATTTAAAACAATTTGATCTCCTGGTTTCTGCACAGGCTTAATATCTTTGGAACAATGCCGGTAAATATAAATTTGCTAAAACGTATTATATTTGATCAAATAACTCAAGTACCAATAGATGAAAAAGGAAAGTTTAGTGTGTTTTCTGTTAATACTGACGATTAATACATACGCCCAAAAAAGTAATTTTATTGGAAGATACAATGGCTCTAAACCCGAATTGGCTCAGGAACTCCTCCTGTTACCAGATGGTCATTTTATATTTTCGCTGAGTTATGGTGCAGTAGATAAGCTGATTTCCGGACAATGGACAGTTAATGGCGATAAGATCCGGTTGTTGGAGAAAAAGGTCGCAATGGAGCCTTTTATAGTTTATGGCCGGCACAGTAATACGCTAAAGAAGGGCAAGCTTTTCATCTTTAAAGAATACGCACAAAATACCAGTGTGGTTTTCAGTTTTACAGATACTTTTGATCCTGGTAGTTTCAAACTTCTTCATCTGCAAGATCAGACTACGTTTAGTCATACAGACCAGTTGAATGTGATCTCCAAACCTGTAACTACGTTTTTCTTATCAAAATCTGCCAATATGAGTTCAGAGTTAAACGACAAGGTTAAAGTTTATGAAATTACTCCAGCTTCCGAATGGAATGAATTTATGCTGTTTTATAATGGAGAGGCAGAGATTCCTGCATTTACCATCGAAGCTTCATTAAAAGATAGTACACTAATGATTGAAGCTGATGGTAGAAAAGGGGTCTCTTTTGGCCGGAGAGAAGAATTACCGGCAAATTTTAATATAGATAATTATAAAGATTATTTCAAAACCGGGACGGGTTTGCCAGATACTCTTGTGAGACGAGACTCCTTAGGTAATCAGGTAACTTATCATTTGGTTAAATCAAAGGGTATGTTTGATAGTGTGTTGATTATCAAAGAAGATGATGCTTATTTTAAACCTGAAAGTGATGCTGACGTGACTCCGGTAGATCATGTTGTTACACCTACTGCAGTCTGGCCGCCAGCACCTCCTGTTATATCTGGAACAAAAGCTAAAGGAAAAAAGCAGCGAAAAAATTAAACGGTAAAGTATACACCCATTTTATTATAAGGGAAGCTGAATAATCCTGATATCATCATGATAAATAATACGTGTTGCTACGTCTCCATTAGCCAGAGACTGGCCAGGACGATAAAGTCCCCACTTATTATAACCAGAAACCGCATTTGGATTATCAGGCAAAAAGGTATGGAAATTTTCAATGTGCCATATCAAAGTATAATCTGCTTCTCCCGGTAACTTTTTATAAACCTTATAGTAACCTGTTGGCCCATCAACCCACTTTACATCTACTCTGAAGTCGAGCCATTGGTTAATGTAGCTGGTGAAATCTGGAATAATAGTTTCCTGACGATCATTGTTAGGCATTCTGAAAACAATAGCATTTCGCTTGGTCATGAAGTACCATGCCGGATTGCCGCCACCGCCCAGTTTACCCTGGAAAATGATATCTCCGGCTTGAGACATACCCGGTACATATGTTTTCCAGTCTTTTAATAATAAACTGAATTCATAACGACGTTCGTCTCCTCTTAAGTATTTTCCTGCAGTCAGCTGAGCCGTCGCACTTTCACTGCGCCAGTTATTATCAGAGAAATACCCATTGTCACCAATAGTTACTTTATGAGCGATTGCATAATTTCCTGAATGTGCTACAGGAACCAGATAGGAAGCGTCTGGTGCACTCGCATTTGTGGTATTCAGACCCGAAATACCCGAATTGAGCGAGCCGGATTCATAATTTATATACAGCAGTGTATCTCCATTATGAGTAGAGGGAGACAGTCCGACTGGTAAAGTAGTTTTCAGTGTGTTGCTCTGCAATCCATTTTGTTCGGTAATGAGATCCTTTTTACTGCAGCTTATTAAGAGTACTACCGCAAGGGCGATATACTGTCCCTGGTTTCTGATTGGATTTTTCATAGGTCTTTTTTTAGGAATAATGATTGATTAATTTTATGGATTAAGAATTGTTTTTATTTCCTGCTTTTTCCCATTAATAGTAATATCAATATCAATATTGCCCTTGTCAAAATCATTACCAGGATTCTCAGCAATGCTGATCTCCGGTATACGCTTACCCTCGTATGGAAACATCACAGTTATAAACTTTTGTGTATCGCCGTCTTTTTTCGATTTTTCAAATACAAATGCAGGTCTTGGTTCTTCTTTTCTGTATGCATAAGATACTTTGCCTTTTTCTTCATTAAGGTTAATCTTATCCTTGTTTAAGGACTGTATTAAAAGGTTATTTCCATCGGTATAAGTCGTATATATTATGTTTTTAATCTGATCAAAAACCGGTTTACTATCCTCTTTAAGCTGGAAATGTATACCGAGGTTTCCTGTTGCTTTGCCAAATGCTTTATCAATAATCAAAAAATATTTTTGGTTGATAAAAAGTATAGTGCGCTGATGATTCAGGTTCGGATAGCTGGGATTGGTATAAGTTAACCGGTCAAGGTTTTTTCCGGTTTCCCATTTATTTAACAGTGCTTTTGTGATCACCATATTTTTATTGTTGAGGGTTAAAGTCTGATGTACTTTAGTCTGACGGTACTCTTCTCTTAGTTTATTGATTTCAGTATCGCCGCTATAGACGTAAACACCACCGTCCGGTGTGAAATCACGTCCTTTTACCCAAAGCTCAAAAGTACCATTATCAGGCTGGGCATGAAATTCTCCGGGAGGACTTGCCTTAAGTATCATTACTGTGGATTGATTATTCCAGCCATTTCTGAAAGTATAAAAACCTGCAGTTGTCAAACCATGTGATAAATAGGACGGAAGTTCTCCTTCTTTCCCTTCAGAAGCAAAATATTTAATGATTCGATTGTCAGGGAAAGCTTTGGACCAGTTTTCAAATTGCTTAATTCTTGCTTTTTTATCGATTAACCATGAATCGCCAAACATGGGGTTATTATAATCCGGGAAAGATATATTTATCGTAGCCATGATCATATTTTCGATAGTTTTACTAAAGCTTTGAGGGAACTCGTTTTCCACTCCGGCCATCTTTGCTGCATTATAAGCCTTTAAGAAAATGTCTATCGCAGCAACATGATAGGTTGGTGATAATTCAAACTGCATTCCATCAGCATATACCTGCTTTTTAATCTCATTATTTAAAACAGTAATACCACTTTTTCTCCATGAAGCTGCATCATTAAATTCAGGAAAGAATGAACCTGCAAACAATACCCGTTGAGCTTCAAATAAAAGATGATTACCTAATTCTGAATAATGCAAAGGGATGTAGTTTGCCTGCTGATGATAGCTTTGTAAAAAGTCAAGTAGAAAGACAGGACTGAAATTAGGTGAATTCACAAATAGTTTAAAAGTACCAGGCAGACTTTGTACCCGTTCTGATACTTCCAGTGGGCGCCAGGCATACCTGTCATTATCATTTGACAGCCCTAACGGGTTTTTTGTGACCCAGTCGCGAAACTGATATATCCATTCTTTGGCATACTTTTCATCACCGTTACTACGATAAGCCAGTCCCATGGATTGCCACCAGTATACACGGTGTAATTGCCATCGTACTTCATTGTCTTTTACAGGCCATAGTTGCCAGTTGATATCTTTCCCATAATCAAAAAATCCATAACCCTTATGAGGCTGAAATTTATGCTCCAGAGCATTATTTGCCTTTTCCAGATTAGCCGTACCAATAGATTTGCCTATAAAATCCGCTTCGTCAGATAAATTAAACTCAGGATGTGTTATGGTTTTGCGTCCACGATAATAAGATAGCAATTGTCTGGCTGCGTCATCATATTTGCCAGCCAGAAATAGTGCATTGGTTTTTTCCAGTCCGGGATATGTAAGATTAATGTCTTCAAAATCTTGTCTGGTAATGGTTCTTTCCTGCGCTTTTATCAGTAGGGCAGAACCCAGCAGGATACATAGAATGATACATTTTTTTAACTGCATGTTGTTATTTGTTTAGATCCTGCTTGATAAGTCTGGTCTTTCCGTCAATGGTAATGATCATATCAATCTTACCATTGGCCGGATCATGATAATCATTTTCTTTAATTTTTATTTTTGGAGCAGCAGTATTGCTGTAAGGATATAAAACAGAAATAAAACACTCTGTTTGATTATTACCCTTAAATTTTTCAAAAACAAAAGCAGGTCTTTTTATTTCTTTCTGATATTGATAAGATACGAAACTTTCTTCCTGTCTTAAATTGATGCTGTCCTTATTTAATAGCTGAACTAAAAGGTTGTTACCATCAGTGTAACTGGTCGTTACGCTATTCTGTTTTTGGTTGTAAATCGGGTTGCTATCTTCTTTTAGAGCATAATGAATTCCTAATGTTCCCATAGCAGGTCCTATAGCTCTGTCAATGATCAGAAAATAAGTTTTATCAATAAATAATACACTGCGCTGATGCTGCAGACCTTCATAACTGGGATTATTATAGGAAAGTATATCAAGATCTTTGCCCGTTTCCCATTTCTCTGCAGCAGCCTTAGTAATCATCATGTTCTGATTATTCAAAGTTAAGGTTTGGTGTACCCTTGTAGATCTGTACCACGCTTTTTTATTATTGATTTTAGAGTCATCATTGTAAACATAACTTCCGGCATCCGGAGTGAAATTGCGGCCTTTAACCCAAAGTTCAAAAGTACCATTATCGGGATGAGCATGGAAAAATGCAGGTGGACTTGCTTTTAAAACCATTACAGTTGAATTTCTGTCCCATCCGCTTCTAAAAGTATAGAAGCCGGCTACAGGTAAAGACTGAGATAAATAGGGTAGTACGGTCCCAGATTTTGTATCTGTCGAAAAATATCTGATATATTTGTTATGCGGAAATAACTGCGACCAGTTATCATAGTTTTTTAGCATGATATTTTTATTGGTTAAAAAGGAATCACCATACAAGGGGAAAGTATAGTCAGGAAAGGAGAAATTGATCACTGCCATTACCATTTTTTCTACTAAAGCCCGGTAACTTTCAGGAAACTCATTTCCCAGCTTAGCGAGCTGCGCAATTTTGAGTGCATTTAAAAAAATATTAATAGTACCTATATGATATGAAGTAGATAATTCATACTGCATTCCGTCAGGGTATACCTGTTTCGTTATTTCCTGATTTAACACCTCAATACCACTTTTTCTCCAGCTCTGAGATCCCTTTAATTCGGGGAAACTGCTCCCCGCACACAAGAGATGCAGAGCTTCAAACAGGCGGTGATTTCCAATGTCTGTATAGTTGGATTTAACATATTCTGCCTGTTGATGATATGAATTAAGAAACTCCATTAAGAATTCGGGTGTAAAATTTGGCGAATTGATAAACATATTGAAATATCCAGACCAGTTATTGAGTCTGAATGATACTACAAATGCTTTCCACGCATATTCTTTGTCATCCTTATAAGCACCCATCTGGTTGCTTTTAATCCAGTCACGGAGCTGAAACACCCACTCACTGGCATATTTTTCGTCTCCGGTACTCCAGTAAGCTAAACCCATCTGCTGCCACCAATTAGTCCGGTGTAAAAAGGTTCTGATAAGCGCATCCGGAACAGGAGCCTTTTGCCAGTCAATCGTTTTGCCGTAATCAAAATAAGGATAACTCTTATGTGGTTTGAGTTGATGAAGCAAAGCATTATCTGCCATTTCCATAACATCTTTTGCTAACTTTTTACCAGCATATTTCTGCCTGTCATCGATATTGAAATCCAGATGTCTGATGTTAACCCGGTTGCGATAATATTTCAAAAGTTCAACAGCTGCTGCCTGATATTTTTCTGCTAAAAACAACTGATTTGTTTTTTCCATTCCAGGCAGTGTCAAATTTATATAATCAAAGTCTTTTTTAATAATAACTATGTTCCGGGCATATATACTGCAGGAGCACAGCATTAAAATGACGAGGATGAAGTTCTTTTTCTGGTTCATTTGCTTAAAGAATCGCTAAATTTTAGAAAGGTTTATTTTTTTGATAGCTATATAACGTTTCAGTGCTTCCAGGTAATAATAGTCGGCATAATCCAGTGGGGTGTCAATTTCTGAATTATAGAGAAAAGCTCCTACACTATGTTTCAGGATAAAAAAGCCATTTTCGCCAGGTTTAGCCAGATAAGCATCCGAAGATAAAGATTTAAGAATCTCCTCTGCATAGTCAAAATATTTCCTGCCATCTTTTACCTGAGTACTCAGATTAAGCAAGGCTGATGCAATAATAGCCGCAGCCGAAGCATCTCTTGGTGCCCGCTCTTCAGCATCAAGAGCATTATGTACATCAAAATCCCACACAGGAATTTTATCCTTTGGCATACGGGGATGGTTCATGATAAAAAAAGCTATATGTTCTGCCTGAGCTAAAAATGTTTGTTTACTGGTATTGCTATAACACATGGTATAACCATACAGACCCCAGGCTTGTCCGCGTGCCCAGGCTGATTCATTAGTAAGTCCCTGATGAGTAACCTTACGCAGTGTCTTTCCTGTGACGGGATCGTAATCAACCAAATGATAAGAACTATAATCTTTTCTGTAGTGATTTTTCATTGTGGTCAGGGCGTGATCACTTGCTGCAAGCACATATGCAGGTTCATTGAATTCTTTTGCTGCCCAATACAGATATTCCAGATTCATCATATTATCAATAATTACCGGATAGTGCCACTTTCCAAAATCCCAGGATCTGATCACACCGACTTTAGGATTAAATCTGTCAAAGAGATGATGAGCGCCATCTGCAAGTGGTGGCAAATAGATCTGATCACCGGTGATCCGGTAAGCATTACCGTAAGAACAGTATAACATAAATCCCAAATCATGAGTATTGGTGATATACCTTACAGAATCCAGTGCCAGTGTAAAGCGCTTAGCCTGCTCAGCCAGTTTTTTATCTCCGGTAAGTTCGTATCCGTACCACAGAGAACCAGGAAAAAAACCTGTTGTCCAGTCTTTATAGGGAGCCAGCCTTACTTTGCCATCAGGATTGATAGAACGGGGATTGTTACCGGGGATATAATTGCCGGCAGCTTTATCTAATTGATAAGCTATTACGTTTCTGGTTTTTTTTAACCATTGTAAAGAATCGTCGCCTGAGACGGGGTTAGAAAAACTGGTTAAGGCATAAAAAGATGCAGCAAGAAACAGGCTGAAAGTTTTATTCATAGTTCAATGATTGAAAATTTAGGTTCAATTGATAATAGAAGTGAAGGTAGAAGAGAATGTTAGAATAGGCTTTCAAAATTTTCCGGAAATATTTTGAAATTGATGAAATTCATAGCTAAACAACTAATTTCGCGCCTGCTCTGAGGTTGTTGAAATAGTTTTTCAACAAATTCAATAGTATTTAAGACGAATTTAAAACTCCGGCTGGAACCTGATTTTTAAATTCGTCCTTATCAACTAACCAAATTAAACCTACAGCTATGACCAGAGGTCCTTCTGAAATAGAAGCTCAAATGCTAGTGCCTCTAACGGGCAAAATACACCGTAGAGCATTCTTTCAATTTGCAGGAATTACTATTGTTGCGGCTACCGTATCCAGTTGCAAAGAGGTGGTGCCAGAGCCTTCGACACCCTATATAAATACTGATTATACTATTGATTTTAAAAATGACACAGGTTTATTAAACTATATTTATGCGCTGGAACAACTTGAAGCAGCATTTTATACCAAAGCGGGTGAAAACTTAACAGCAGGCTTCACACCAAATCAGGTCACTTTTTTTACCGATATCAGATTGCACGAAATTGCTCATCGTGAGTTCTTCAAGACTTATTTGGGAACAGCTGCTCCGGGTACCCTTGAGTTTGATTTCTCCTCCATAGATTTCAGTAATACTACAGCTGTATTAACGGCAGCAAAAACTATAGCAGATTTAGTGCTGGCAGCATATAACGGTATAATTGGCAGAGGTAAGGAAACTCACACCTTAATTATTTTAAGTCAGATCGTATCTGTAGAAGCACGTCATGCATCATGGGTACGAGAACAAACAGGAGCGAATAGCTTTGCTGATTTAAGTGACCTGGCCATTCTGGGGGCAGATACCAGCAACGGTTTTGATATTAGCTTACTGCCAGATCAGGTTTTGGCGCAGACAGCAAAATATATAAAAACCAAGCTAAACGTAATTAATTTATACATCTGATTACCATGGATATTTTTAATATACTTAACAATCTTGAAAAGGTTGATCAAGAGATCTATGAGCGTTTAAGTCCTCGTCGCAAAGTCATGAAGGTTTTTTTTAATCTTGGTAAAAAGATCTCTGTTGCAGCATTACCAATGGCTTTGGCTACCATGCTGCAAAAAGCTTATGGACAAACTACCGCTAGCACCGGAGTTATTGATTCACTGAATTTTGCACTGGCTTTAGAGTATATGGAATTTCATCTCTATAACAATGCTCTTACGGTTACGCCCTCACTTATACCAAATGAAGATAAACCTATTATCACTGCGATGCGCAATCACGAACAGGCGCATATTAATCTGCTGATACAAACTATTCAATCATTAAATGGTACAGTTCGTTCTGCAATGCCTTATGAGGCCTTTGATTACACTAAAGTTGCGGTTAATGTAAATACCAGCTACAGTATCTTCTTAAGGACGGCTATGTTGATTGAAGATCTGGGCGTCAGGGCACGTAAAGGGCAGCTCATTTCGCTCACGGCTAATAATACAGTATTGGCAGCTGCGGTTAGAATTCATTCTCTTGAAGCCCGCCATTCTGCTCAGATAAGACTAATGATCAATAAAATGCAGCTAACTAATATGAAGTCATTAAGACCATGGCCGGGACAGAGAAGGAGTGATAATGGAGAGTTAATCAAAGATAACTTCAATGACTCAGCTCTTGGAGTGATGGCACCTATCTATGATAAAGATAGTACAGCAACCAATAGTGAAATTAAAACGGTACAGGCCGGAATTTCACTGATTGGAATTAATGGGAACACAGAAATTACAGTTGCACCCGCAGCAGAATCTTTTGATGAGTTTTTATTAACAGCTTCTGCGAAAAAAATCGCTAGCGACCTGTTTATTAAAGCCGGATATAAGTTAATCTGATCATAATAATACAAGAATTTTAATATGAAAAAAACAATACTGTTAGTATTACTTCTATCCATGAGTGTCTTTGTTTATGCACAAGATCTGATTACTGTAAAGGGGATAGTCAAAGATGGGGAGAATAAGCCTGTTCCGGGAGCAACTATTTTTGAGAAAGGCACAAAAAATGCTGTAGTTGCCAGGCAGGATGGCAGTTATCTGATTAAAGTCAAATCAGATGCAATGCTGATTTTTTCTTATCTCGGCTCTAAAACCGTTGAACAGCTGGTAAAAAAAAGGACCATCATTGATGTGAAACTTTTAGATGATGCAAATGATCTGAATGAAGTTGTTGTCATTGGTTATGGTAAGGTTCAGCGTAAAGATCTCACTGGTGCTGTTTCTTCAGTCAAAGGTGAAGATCTGGCTAAAATTCCTGTACAGAATGTAGCATCGGCTCTTGCTGGCCGTGTTGCTGGTCTGAGAGTCGTGGCCGATGATGGTACTCCGGGAGGAACACCCTCAATTACCTTACGCGGAGGAGGTTCTATCACGCAAAGTAATGAACCACTTTATGTCATAGATGGTGTCCCGCAAACAGATGGGCTTAGTTTTCTGGACCCTACTGATATTGAAAGTATTGATGTTTTAAAGGATGCATCAGCAACTTCAATATATGGAGCCAGAGGCTCGAATGGTGTAATTCTGGTCACTACTAAACAGTTAAAATCCGGTAAGCTGACTATAGGATATGATATGTATTATGGGGCTAAAAAAGCTAACAAATTCATTCCCGTATTGAATTCGTATGATTTTACCAGGTTACTTTATGAAAAGTTTGGCGCGGATCCGGTAAAACTTCCCGATTTACAGCGTGATTTTGGAAACTATTCAGATCTGCAGTCATTGTATGGCAACAGGCCAGGGATTAACTGGCAGGATGTAATGTTTGGAGACTGGTCTCATACACAATATCATAAATTCAGTATCTCCGGAGGACAGAGTGAAACACGTTTCAATTTGTTTTACTCCAGAAGTGACGATCAGGGACTTGTTCAGCCAGGAGGCTCTGTAAAGAATGTCGCAAAATTCAACCTGCTGCATAATATCAATAAAAAGATGAGACTCAACGCTATTATCAATTACAGTGATCAGAAAATTACCGGATTTGGAACACGTGAAGGGGGGGATCGTTTTAATGCACTGATCAATATTTTTCAGTACAGACCAATTAGTAATAAAAACTCCACGGATCAGGACTTTTTAGATCTGGAAAATGATCCTACTATAGACGTCAATTTAATCCCTTTACAGAATCCGCGTATCAATGCAGAATCACAACTGCGGTCGTCTTTAAACCGGACTTTAAATCTGAATACTTCACTGGAATATAATTTTGCAAACCACTTTACTTACCGTGGGCTGGTTTCCTCTAAAATTTCGGGAACCAAAGCAAAGATGTTTAATGATGCCCGCTCAATTGTCTCCAAGCGAAGTGGGGGGCCATCAGGTTCTTTATCACAAACAGACAATAACGGATTTAATTACAACAATACGATCACTTATGATAATGAGTTTAACAAAACACATAAGGTGTCATTCTTGCTGGGCCAGGAACAGCAATATTCGACTCTAGAGAGCTTTTCGGCCAGTAACAGTAAATTTCCATCTGTAAATCTTGGTGTGGACAATATTGGTCTGGGCACATCACCAGGAGTTCCTGCTTCAGCTGCTGAAGCCGAAGATATGCTCTCTTTCTTTACCCGCGCAAATTATGCCTATAAAGACAAGTATATTTTTACTGCGACACTCAGAGCCGACGGGTCTTCTAAATTCGGAGATAACAACAAATGGGGGTACTTTCCCTCTGCTGCATTTGCCTGGAGAGCTGTTAATGAGTCTTTTTTTAAGAATATTAAATTTTTGTCAGATGCTAAACTGCGTTTAAGCTATGGTACAGCTGGAAACAACCGCATTCCTAATTATTTGTTGACCAGTCAGCTGGTTAATGGCAGCTATCCTTTAAATAACAATAACAGTACAACTGTCTATCCTAATAATATTGAAAACAAAAACCTGAAATGGGAGACTACCAGATCTTTAAACATTGGACTGGATCTGGGCTTCTTCAAACAGCGGGTAAACCTTACCGTTGAAGCTTATGATAACCGGACAAAAGACCTGTTGTTATCGGCTCAGGTCCCTTATATAAGCGGTTTCGCTTCGCAGGTTATCAATATCGGTGCTACATCTAACCGGGGTTTAGAAATTGGTTTAAATACGGTAAATATTAAGAATGAGGCTTTCATCTGGAGCAGTGCCATTAATATGGCCTGGAATAAAAACAAAGTATTGGCTTTGAGTACTAACGAAGACAGAAGGCTCAGTAACAGCTGGTCTTCTCAAAGCGACTATTTAGTACAAGTAGGGCAAGCTATTGGTTTAATGTATGGTTATAAGTCCAATGGAGTTTATCAGGTTAGTGATTTTAACTATAATCCAACCACAAATATCTATACGCTAAAACCGGGAATACCTGTTGATGTGAATTATAATGCACAACCTGGTTATCTTAAGCTGGCAGACCTGAATGGCGACGGCGTAATCAATCCTGCTGACAGAACAGTTATTGGAAACGGCATTCCTAAATTCACTGGTGGGTTTAACAATACTTTCACTTATAAGGGATTTGACCTGAGTGTTTTGATAAACTGGTCAGTAGGCAATGATATATATAACGCAAACAGACTCCAGATGGCTACCAATGTCAGCGCTTATACAAACAATCTGGATTATTTTAAAAATAGATGGACCACAATCGATGCTGCGGGGAACAAAGTTAACACTCCAGCTGCCTTAGAGGCCTTAAATGCCGGGAAAACCATTCCAAGATATGATGGCTATGGAACAACACCCCGTTTTTTTGATCAGGTAGTAGAAGATGGTTCTTTTATCAGACTCAATAATGTAAGCCTGGGTTATAATTTGCCAAAAAGCTGGATTTCAAAAGCCAGACTCAACAATGTAAGAGTTTATCTTACTGGCTATAATCTTTATGTGCTTGATAAATACTCAGGCTACGATCCGGAAGTGAGTACAAGCAGTGCAGGCGGGCTTACCCCTGGTGTGGATTTCGGGGGCTATCCCCGTAGCAGATACTTTGTGGCAGGGCTGAATATTTCACTTTAATTATAGCATTTCAGGACATGATGATGAAATTTAAGATTTATAAAACAGGTATTATTAAATTATTGCTGGTAACAATTACCCTGGTTAATTTTACCGCTTGTAAAAAAGGTCTGACTGAAGAACCGAAATCTGTTTTTGATGCAGAAAAGTTCTTTAATACACTGGAAGAAGCTGATCTGGCAACTTTAGGTGTTTATCAGAGTATGTGTAATATGAATACACTGGGGTTTTATTCCGCTATTCTTTATGATAATGATAACGACATTTCACAAATTAGAGACCTGGTTACTTCAGATTTCAGAGGGGTAGCACATTATACAATTACATCGGAGTCTGTTTATACCCAAAGTACCTGGCAAACTTACTATGAAGGAATTAACCGGGCTAATCTGGTCATAGACAGAATCCCTCAGATGGCAATATATAATAATGCTGCTCAACGTAAAATATTAAGCCGCTATCTTGGCGAAGCCAAATTTTTGCGCGGGTTTTATTATGCTGAACTGGCCAGATTGTTTGGTGGTGTTCCGCTGAAGCTAACACCCACAAAATCAGGGGATGATCTCCGCTTACCAAAAGTTTCTATTGATGAGGTATATACTCAGGTTATTAAAGATATGACAGAAGCGATAGACTTGCTTCCTGATGGGAAAACCCCGGATGAACGGATCAGTAAAATTGGCGTTAAAGGAATGCTGGCACGGATCTCCTTATTTGCCGGAGGGTACGCTTTAAGACAAAATGGCCAGATGGAGCGTCCTTCAAACTACAGGGATTTCTATGCTATTGCTCAGAAACTGACAAAAGAAGTTATGGAATCTGGTCAGTATACATTAAATCCGAGCTTTGAGCAGTTTTTCAGAAATCAGAATCAGTTAAAAACAGATCCAAATGAAAGTATGTTTGAGGTGGCTTTTTATAATCTGAGCGGAGCGACCCCAGGATCTGGCGTAATCGGGCAGTGGAATGCTCCTGCAGTTGCAGCCGGCGGTATTTATGGACGTACCAATTCTTATGTCAAGACAACTCCTTTATTTAGGAATTCATTTGCTGCGGGCGACTTAAGAAGAGATGTAGCTGTTGCCACTTACCAGATTAATGCTGCTGGTCAGACTGTAGAATATACTGCTGCGCAGGATAATAATTATGCACCTGGAAAATGGCGCAGGGAATATCAGATTTCCCCTGCAAAGGATCTGAATAATACAGATATAAATTATGTAGTGCTGCGTTATGCAGATGTACTTCTAATGCGTGCTGAGATAGAGAACGAGCTTAACGGAGGGCCAAATTTAATTGCTTACACTGCTATCAATATGGTCAGAAGAAGGGCTTTTGGCAAATCTGTCAATACACCTGACCCTGCAGTTGATTTACCCGTAGGGTTGAGTAAATCCGACTTTTTTAATGCATTGAAGAATGAACGAGCCTGGGAGCTTTGTTTTGAAGGATTAAGAAAATACGACCTGATTCGCTGGAATATGTTGGGAACAAGTCTGCGTACTACAGAGAGTAATCTCATTTCTTATCGGAGTAATTTCCCCTATATAGCCGGAACGATGTTTAAAGATGGCAGACATGAACTATATCCGATCCCGTTAAGAGAAATGGATTTAAATAGAAACCTGGTTCAAAATCCCGGCTATTAAGTAATTAGTATTAAATTGTGTTGGATTATTATATGAAGATGACGAATTGCCGGTTCGGGTTTAGTAAATTATTACTGTTACCTATTTTTACCATCGTTGCTGTGCTGGTTCTGTTATGCGAAGTATTGTTTGCACAACAGGTGGGCAGGCAGTTCCGGAATATCTCTGTAGACAAGGGATTGTCTCAAAGTACGGTCTTTGCAGTCAGACAGGATACCCTGGGATTTATCTGGATAGGTACACAGGATGGTTTAAACAGATATGACAGTAAAAATTTCAAGACTTACAGACCGGTAAAAGAAGATAACAGCAGTCTGCAATCTTACTACATACGTTGTCTTTTTATTGATCAGCAGGGCAGTTTATGGGTAGGAGGAAATCAGGGAATCAGCCGTTATGACTATAAGACTGATAGCTTTGTCAATTATAAATTGCCTCACAGCGTAGGCGAATGGTATATCTGCGCGATGACTGAGGACACAGCGCACAATATCTGGGTAGTTTCTGTTGCGGGAGACGTCTTTTGCCTAAAGACAACGGCAAAAAACTTTGTTCCGGTCAATCTGAATACTTTATCTCATGGAATTAAGAAGATATCTTACATAGGTATACAGAGAAATAATTTGTATCTGGGTACGGATGTTGGCCTTTTTGAAATCGGCGATAAAAGAAATACTTTATCCAAAATCAAACTTGCAGTTGACAGACCATACATTAACGACGTTTTTATAGATAATAATGATTTCTGGATAGGAACTGAGGGTAATGGTCTATTACGTTATAATATCAAAACCAGACAAAACAGCTATTTTACACATGCAGCAGATAAAAATAGCGTAGCCGATAATAATGTCAGATCTATAACAAAGGATGCTATCGGCAATATGTGGCTGGGTACCTTTAAGGGGCTTTCCATTTTAAATCCGGAAAGTTCTGCCTTTGACAATTATTATCATCAGCTTTCTCAACCTTTTACTATAGGACAGAATTCTGTTCGCTGCGTTTACCGGGACAGGCAGAACGGGATGTGGTTAGGAACTTATTATGGTGGGGTGAGTTATTATCATAAGGATGATATTAAGTTTAGTCTGCTTAGTCAGAATACGGGCAGAATTTCGCTTAATGACGAAGTCATCAGCGCTATCAGGCAGGATAAAAATGGCAATTTCTGGATTGGAACAAATAACAAGGGCCTTAATTACTGGAATCCCCGTAAAAATACCATTAGCTACTATTCTGCGCATGAAAACAGGCCGGACGGCTTAAGTTCAAATAATATTAAAGCTATCGGTTTTGATAATGCAGGTAATGTACTGATAGGAACTCATAAAGGCGGGTTAAACGTCCTTAATCCATCTACTGGTCAGATCAAACGATACCTGTCTGATGTAAATAACCCAAATAGCATTGCCGGTGATTTGGTCTACAGTATTTTAAAAGATCATCAGAACCGGATCTGGATAGGTACTCGTTCGGGGCTGGATCAGTTCATACCACAATCACAGCAATTTGTACATATCACCTCAGATAAAGCCGGGAAACGATTGATTTCAGATGATATTACCTGTTTATTCGAAGATAGTCAGCATCGGATCTGGATCGGTACAACCAACGGCGTTTCACAGTTTTATCCGGACAACCTGCTTTTTGGGAATACCGGCAATGGCACTTTAAGTGAAGATATCGTCAATTGTATTGTAGAGGATAAAAAGAAAAGAATCTGGATGGGAACCAGGGATGGATTGAGCCTATATGACGAAGCCAAACGTTCTTTTGTCAGTTTCAAAAACAGAAAGAATTTTCTGGACGGTACTATTTATGGTATACAGCCTGATGATGAAGGTAATTTATGGATTTCAACAAACCGCGGATTAGTGAAATTCAATCCCGACAGCTTTTTTATTCAGTCATTTGACGAAAGTGACGGTTTGCAGAATAATCAGTTCAACGAATATTCTTTTTATAAAGCGGCAGATGGTATGCTACTTTTTGGTGGGATTAAAGGCATTTCTTATTTCTATCCTTCGGCAATTAAACAACAACCGCTTCCACTAAAACTAAGCTTTACGGCGCTGGAAGTTTTTAATAAAAGAGTAAATGCAACAGACGGAACAGGTATTCTGAAAAATCATATAGATCAGACAGAAGAATTGGAACTGGGATCTGATTATAAGCATTTCAGCATATTTTTTAACGCTTTTAATTATATATCAGCAAACCGTACACATTATTACTATAAACTGGAGGGTATTGATAATGACTGGCAGCGTACTGATGACCTGAAGATCAGTTATAGTAATTTGCCTCACGGTCAATATGAATTGTCTGTTAAAGCAGTGGGACCAAATGGTGAAATTAGTCCGGTAAGGAAGCTGAAGATCTCTGTTTTACCACCCTGGTATAAAACTACCTGGTTTTATCTGTCTGTTTTTATTGTGATTGTTGTGACATCATATATCAGCTATAAAATTATAGTGGAAAGGATAAAAACATTACATCAGTTAAAACTGGAACGGATTGATAAAGAGAAAGTACATTCTATTAATCAGATGAAAATGGACTTTTTTACCAATGTATCTCATGAACTCAGAACGCCGTTAACATTAATTCTTGCACCTCTGGAAGAACTGATTAAAAAACCATCGGGAGATAAATCATCCGGTAAAAAGCTCGAACTGATGCTGATTAATGCAAAGAGACTCTATAATTTAGTAGATCAGTTATTTGAGTTCAGGAAAACTGAAATGGGGACCAGGCGGCTTAAAGTAGCTAAAGGAGATATTGTAAGTTTTGTACATGAGATTTATGAATCTTTTCATCCGCTTTCGGAGAAAAATAATATCCGGTATACATATTATTCTACAGAAGCAAAATTGTCTTTTTACTTTGATAAAGATGCCATAGCAAAGATCTTGTTTAATCTTTTGTCCAATGCGTTTAAATATACACGCCCAACTCAACAGGTTAGCATTGAACTGCTTAAAAGAGATGAAATGGTATTAATAAAGGTTGAAGATACAGGTGTTGGCATCTGTGAAGCCGATTTATCAAAGGTCTTTGATCGTTTTTATCAGGTAAATAACCGGGAGATGAATCTTGGCTCAGGTGTTGGTCTGGCTTTTACCAAAAGTTTGGTGGAGCTGCATCATGGAAATATCATAGTAGAAAGTGAACCCGGAAAGGGAACAGTTTTTACTATAGCTATTCCCTTATCAGATGCAATTTATTATAATAACTCTGATACTGAGATTACCGGGTATGAGCTTTCTGTAGTAACAGATAAGCTTTCTGTTACTGATTCTGTTGAGCCAGTGACAAATGATCCGGTCGAAATCAATATGAATATCAAACTGCTGATTGTTGACGATAATCAAGAAATTCTAGCTTACCTGGAAGATTTTTTTAAACAGCGTTATCAGGTAAGGGGAGCTTCTGATGGGAAAATGGCTTTGTCGATATTAGAGAAAGAGCCATTTGATCTGATTATCAGTGATGTCATGATGCCTGTGCTGGATGGTTTGGATTTCTGCAAACGGGTAAAGCAGAATATCAATACTTCGCATATTCCGCTAATTCTTTTGACTGCAAAAAGTGAAACCAGCCAACAGCTAAAAGGATTGGAAATAGGAGCAGATGATTATGTGACGAAGCCTTTTTCAACCATTTTGTTAGCTGCAAAAATCAATAATCTGTTGCGCTTGCGGAAAAGATTAAAAGAATATTATTCTGCCAGTAAAGAAATCATACCAGAAAATATCGCCTTTAATACGCTCGATGAAGATTTTTTGAAAGAAGCTATCGCGATCATTGAATTGCATCTTTCTGATTCGGAGTTCTCAGTGGATAAATTTAGCCGGGAGATAGGTATGAGCCGGTCCAGTCTTTATTTAAAGTTTAAAGCGATTACAGGAGAGTCAGTACTTGACTTTGTTAAACGTATACGATTTAAGAAAGCGGTGGAATTGCTGGTATCTAAACGATATACCATTGCTCAGATTGCTTATACATGCGGGTTTAATACACCATCTTATTTCTCTACGGCTTTTAAAAATTACTTCGGAGTCATGCCTAGTGAGTATCTGGAAAAAAATGAACCTGTCAAAAGATGAGGATCTGTAATTTAAATTTATATATAATGAGATTTATAAGTTTGTGTTTTTTGTTATTCTTTTTTATTACAGCTCACGGTCAGACTAAATCCCGTCCAAATATTCTGATCATTATGACCGATCAGCAAACAGCTGATGCAATGAGTAATGCAGGCAATAAGGACTTACGTACACCGGCAATGGACAAACTTGCGCAAAATGGAGTGAAGTTTAAAAGGGCTTACTGTGTGCAACCGCTTTGCTCACCATCCAGAACATCAGTTTTTAGTGGTAAAATGCCATTTGAAACAGGTTTTGTTGGTAATATACCAGAAAAAGATGGGCTGTGGCCAGACAGTTTGCTGATGATGGGTAAGATTTTTCAGTATGGAGGATATAAGACCGGATATGTGGGCAAATGGCATTTACCAATACCTGCGGATAAGGTTATTAAGCATGGTTTTGATTATATCAGGAATACCGATTTCTTAGATTATAATGATGCAGTTACACCGTCTTACTGTGCACGTTTTATTAAGGAAAATAAGAATCAGCCATTTCTGCTAGTTGCTTCTTTTTTGAACCCACACGATATTTGTGAATGGGCGCGTGGTGATGAACTGAAGATGGATGTACTCGATCAGGCTCCGCCAGCCAGTGAATGTCCTGAACTACCTGCTAACTGGGATATTCCTTTGAATGAACCGGAAATTGTCCGTGAACAGCAGAAAGTAAGTTTCAGAACGTATCCGACAGTAAACTGGACAGGTGATCAATGGCGGCAATATCGCTGGGCCTATAATCGTCTGGTGGAGAAAGTGGACCATTATATCGGAATGGTAGTGGCTTCTCTGGAAAAGTATGGGGTAGAAAAGAATACGATTATCATTTTTACCGCCGATCATGGTGATGGCTATGCTGCTCATCGCTGGAATCAGAAACAGATTTTATATGAAGAAGCCTCTAAAGTCCCTTTCATTGTGGCAAAAATAGGGCAGTGGAAACCCCGTACAGATGATATGCTGGTCTGTAATGGGATTGATATTATCCCAACTATTTGTGGTTTTACCGGGGTAAAGAAACCAGCATATCTGAGGGGCGCAGATCTTAGTGAAAGAATAACAGACCCTTTGAAAAATCTTCGGGATACTTTAGTGATTGAAACTGATTTTGCCGATAATGAGGATTTGCTGGGCATTAGTGGCAGAGCTGTAATTACTAATGATTTTAAATATATCGTTTATAACAAGGGGAATATTAGAGAGCAGTTATTTAATCTCAAAATGGATCCTGGTGAAATGGATAATCTGGCCATGAGTAAAGAATATAAAAAGAAGCTGTATGAAATGAGGGAGTATCTGAAGGTATGGTGTAAGCGAAATGGAGACCATTATGTGAAGTTTTTATAATCCTGCTAAATTTTAACTGCAGAAATTTTTAATCCTACACTGGTTCTTTTAGAGTTGATAATGGCATAATTGAAACCAGATTAAAATCCAAATTATAACTAATTTTATGATGAGAACACTTATTTTACGAACACTTATTTTACGAACACTTATTTTAATGACCATTTCATTTGTTGCAGCTGCGCAAAAGAAAGCCGCCCGCGTATTGGTTTTTGGACTGGATGGTTTTAGTGCTGAAGGCTTTAAAGCCGCTAAACATCCGAATCTGGATAGAATGATAGCAGAAGGGGCGCTTTCACTTACAACCAGGCCGGTGATGCCTTCGATTACGCTGCCAAACTGGACCAGCCACTTCACTGGTTCGGGGCCGGAAGAACATGGCATTACCAATAACGAATGGACGCTTGAAAAACATACTTTACAACCGTTAGAGACTGACGGAGAAGGTTATTACCCTTCTGTTTTTAAGATATTGAAGGATAATATACCAGCTGTAAAGATCGGATATTACTACAACTGGAAAGAACTGATCAATCCCATTAACAGGAAATATCTTGATGAGGTATCTTTTGAAGAGCATGATAATTATAAGCAGAATTATCAAAAGGCGTATGATTTTATGATCATGAATAAACAAAGTCCGACCTTAGTTTTTCTTTATAGCGTACATACAGATCATGCGGGACATGGTTTTGGGTGGATGTCTAAGGAATATATAACAGCTATTGAGGAAGCAGATTTAGCGATAGGAGAACTGCTGGATCAGCTTAAAAGAGCAGGGATTTACAAAGACACTCATTTTATGCTGATTACAGATCATGGCGGATTGAATAAAGGGCATGGTGGAATCACGATGAATGAAATGCAGGTTCCTTGGGCGATTACCGGGCCACAGATAAAAAAACAAGGGCTGACAACAGTTTTTAACAGTAATAAGAATACTGCCATTGTACTGGCAAAGATTTTTGGAATAGCTAAAATGCCCATGGCGTGGACGGGAACAATACCTGTAGGAATATTTAAGTAATCTATGAATTACACCTGAACCAAAAAACAGTCTTATGAAGTGTTTTTTATTTGCTGTTCTTATAAGTTGTTCTTTGGTAGCCAATGGACAAAGTCAAAAAGACGTGAAATTATTTATTGCTGGACTGGATTCGATACGAAAGGCGCTTAAAATCCCGGCGATGTCTGTGGCTGTTAAAACAGGTAATATAATGCGCTATGAAAATGGCATGGGTTATGCCGATTTGGAAAAGAAAATTCCTGCAACAAGCAAAACGGTTTTCCGCGTAACCTCAGTTACAAAGACATTTACTTCTACTTTAGTGATGAAATTGGTTGAGGATAATAAATTGCAACTTGACACTCCCGTTATCCGATACGGCGTAGATCTTGGAAATGATAAGATCACGATTAAAAATCTGATTACTCATACATCAGAAGGTATACCAGGTAATACTTTTCAATATAATGGTTATCGCTATGGCCGGTTAGGACAAGTGCTGGAAAGAGTGACAGGTCTGCCATTTGAGGAGCTGTTAATGGATAACATCCTGATATCAGCACGTATGACCTCATCTGCTCCAGCTATTTCAATAGATAAATATAATCAGTTTTTACAACGGCGTCCGTCTATAAAGGCATATTTTGATACTGTATTTAACCATCTGGCCAAACCATATGCAATCAACAGTGAGGGTAAGGTTATACCCACTCAGTACCTGAACGAGTTTGGCGCATTTGGTGGTCTTGCTACTACTGCCGGCGATCTGATTAAATACTCCGAAGCGATAGATCAGCATCAGTTTATCAGGGCAAAAACCCAGGCTTTGGTATTTACTGCAAACCTAACCAATCGAGGTACAAAGACTCCTTACGGATTGGGTTGGTTTGTTCAAAATTATCAGGGTATTAACTACTATTGGCATTACGGTCAAACTCAGGGCGAATCTGCGCTCTTTATCAAGGTGCCGCAATTAAAAATAACACTTGCTGTGTTATGCAATTCTGATAAACTAAGCCAGCCTTTTCCTTTAGGTGATGGTGACCTTTTTACTTCACCAGTAGCAGAACTGTTTTATCGATGTTTTATAGCCAGGGGCAGGAAACCTGATCGGCTATTCAAAAATAAGGAAATGGTAGCTCAGGCAACGATGGCACTTTTTAACAGAGATACCACGAAAGCTCTTCATATTTATCAAAGATATGCCGGTGAAAATATCACATCGCCAATTCCAAAAGGTGTTTTTATTGCTGCGATTAGTAAAGTTGGGATTAATGCAGATAGCGTAAAACAATTCACACTAGTAACCCCGGCAAAGATCAGGGTATTTGGTGTGGGCGAAAATTGTTCTCCCGATCTAAAGTATTGGTGCGACTATGGATGGATAGAGGATTATTCGGGTAAGATAATCTGGAATATGCAGGGGCAGCCGGCTTCTTCAGCAGGAGGAGCAGCTAAAAACCAAAAAGTCGATCAGGTAATCTCGCTGCCAGCAGGGAAATACAAGCTTCGTTTTAAATCCGACTCCGGCCATGCTTTTAATAGCTGGGACTCATTACCTCCTGATAATTTCTTTTGGGGAATTCTCCTGTTTAAAGTGGCTGTTAATTAGACAAAGAGTTTAAAATGGGCCGGATAAAAACTCACCTTTTTCGCTAACAGTACGATTACCCCATGCTGTAATGGCTTCTAAAACAGGAACGAAACTTTGGCCAAAATCAGTTAAACTATAAACGACTTTTATTGGTGGCTTTTTGCCATGTACTTTTCTCGACAGCAAACCATCTTTCTCTAACTGCTTCAACTGTAAACTCAAAGTCATTTCTGTAACCGCGGGCATTTCTTTACGGAGTTCATTATATCTTTTTTCACTGTCTTTTAAATGGTAAAGTATGACTGCTTTCCACTTGCCACCTACCAGATCCATAGTCAGACTTACCGTACAGGGATAAGTTTTTCCATTGAGCTTGACCAAATTACCAATACATTCTGTTTTCATCTTATTATATTTTAACCTATCAGATTTGATAGTTATTGCAAATGTAGTTTGCTAAAAATAATTTTGCAACTATAATAATTATAGTATAAAAAAGAAGACTATGGCATTAATCATTCTGGCACATCCGGACATTGACAAATCATTTGCAAACAAAACTATTATCGAAGAATTGAGTAAAATCAGTCCTGATATCGAGATAAGAAACCTTGTAAAGCTGTATCCTGATTATAAAATTGTTGCTAAGGAAGAGCAGGAGCTCTTATTAAAACATCAGACTATAGTTTTCCAATATCCTTTTTACTGGTATAATATGCCTGCCATTTTAAAACATTGGTTTGACGTGGTATTTGAACATCAATTTGCTTATGGTTCAAAGGGGGATAAGCTGAAGGGAAAGAATTTTGTGCCGAGTTTTACAGTAGGAGGATCTGAAAAGGAATATTATACCCTGGGAGAGCATCACTTTCGTGTAGATGATTTTTGTAAAAACATGGAGCAAACAGCCTATTATGCGCAAATGAATTATATTAATCCTGTTTATTTCCACGGAACTTCTGCAACTGCCGGTTATACTGAAGATGAAGTAATCAGTAAGGCGAAAAAACATGCACAAAGATTAGCCGGGTTAATTGAAACACTGAAATAAGATTGTTATTTGAATAATAAAACCAGGAGGTGTTTCTCTGAGGTTTTAAGATAGGAAGATTATCAGAGAATTTTTCATTTTTGCATTATGGCAAAATCAACCGAATCACTTGAACAGTTTTACCGGGATAAGTATGGCAGCTTATCTGAAGATCTCCTGAAAAACAATGGGCAGTTTAATGTTTTCCGGATTGAAGACAGGATTCGTAAAGGTACTACTTCGCCAACATTTATCCGTAGAGATTTCTTTAAGATCATGCTCTTTCAGGGAGATAACGTATTCCATTATGGCGATAAAAGTATTCCGGTCAGTGGAAATACACTGCTTTTCTTTAATCCGCAGGTACCTTATACCTATGATTCACTAAACCCTGATACCAGTGGCTATTTCTGTGTATTCAAGGATGAGTTTTTTAAAGAAAGTCTGCGCTTAAATCTGGTTGAACTACCTTTATTCATGGCAGGTTCACAGCCGGTGTTTAGCCTGAAAGATGAAGTGACTTCTGAAATAAAAGACATTTTTGAAAAAATCATCAAAGAACTTGATACGGATTATACCTATAAGTATGAGCTTATCAAGAATTATGTCAGCGAGCTGATCTATTTAGCTATGAAGCTTCAGCCAGCAGATAATTCCTTTGAGCATCCCGATGCTGCATCGCGCATTACTTCGGTTTTTATGGAATTACTGGAACGTCAGTTCCCAATTGAATCGTCGTCGCAGCGTTTTGAGCTGCGTTCACCAAAAGTCTTTGCAGAAAGACTTTCCATCCATGTAAATTATCTCAATCGTGCAATCAAGAAAACAACAGGGCGCACAACTACTGATCATATCTTCGATCGCCTTACTGCTGAAGCCAAGTCATTGTTAAAGCATACTGACTGGAACATTGCCGAGATCAGCTATGTACTCGGGTTCGAAGATCAGGCTCATTTCAATAACTTTTTCAAGAAACAAACTACTATGAGTCCGTCTGGTTTCAGATAGGTTTGAATTTGACAAATAATGGTTTGGATGTAACAAAATACAGTCAGTTCAGCCAGATAACTTTGTGTTAAAGAAAGATTATGAGTAATACAAAAATTTGGTATATCACGGGGGCATCCAGAGGGATGGGCTTGTCCCTTGTAAGACAGCTACTGGCAAAAGGCCATAGCGTTGTTGCGACTTCTAGATCCATTGCCGCATTTGAAGAGTTTAACGGGATAGGTGACAGGTTTCTGTCACTGGAAGTTGATCTGAAAAACGAGCAGTCCATTGCAGCTTCAATAAAGAAGGCTATTGAAAAATTCGGTCGTTTAGATGTGATTATAAATAATGCAGGTTATGGACTGGGTGGTGCTTTGGAAGAGCTTAGTTCAGCAGAGATCGATGAAAATTTTCAGGTTAATTTTTTTGCTGTTGTACATGTGGTTCAGCAGGTTTTACCTTATCTGAGAAAACAACGTTCAGGTCATATTATCAATATCTCTTCGATCGCAGGTTTTGCACCAGGTACAGGATGGTCAATGTACTGTGCGGCTAAATTTGCTGTGAGTGGCCTTAGCGAAGCATTGGCCAATGATCTGAAACCACTGGGTATTCATGTAACTAATGTTATGCCAGGCTGGTTCAGGACTGGTTTTGCCAAGGCAGATTCAATAGCTTATAACAAAAACCAGATTGAAGATTATGCTTATTTACGTGAATATCATGAGAAAATGAACAGGATGGACGGTGCACAACCAGGTGACCCGGATAAGATTGCAGATGTATTCCTGAAATTAGTTGACAGCCCGATACCTGCTGTAGACCTGTTCCTGGGCAGTGATGCATTCAATCGTGCAAAAACAAGAATTGAGGAACTGCATAGGCAAATGGAGACCTGGAAGGATGTTTCCTTTTCGACTGATTTTACGACTTAAGGTTGTTGCCTGCAGATTTTGATTGACTGAAATTAATGCCTTAAAAGCAAGAGTTAATGGCGGGTAATGATGATTTTTATTTAAAAAAGAAGATAAACGCCAATTTTGATGGCGTTTATCTTGATAGCATTGATGCTTTTCAATATTCTGAGATCAGAATCAGCGCGTATCTTAATCAATCAATATACTGTCAATTGCATTTTCCATAGCTTGTTCTTTTACGCCCGGTACTTTTAGTCCTTCAGCACGAAATACTGTCAGATCCGTCATGCCTAAAAAACCCAGGAAAGCTTTCAGATAAGGAGCAACAAAGTCGTTGGCTACCCCAGGACCATAAGAGTAAACGCCACCGGAGGACATGGCTACATAAATCTTTTTTCCGGTTACTTTTCCAACCGGACCATTTTCGCCATATCCAAAGGTTATTCCTGCCCTGGTAATATGATCAATCCAGGCCTTTAACACTGTAGGGATAGTAAAGTTGATCAATGGGGCACCAATCACAACGATGTCCGCGGCCAATAATTGTTTAACCAGCTCATCAGAAAAGCGGATAGCTTCTTTTTCTTCTTCAGTCAGCTGATCTCCGGGAATAAAAAACGTACGAAGCATGGCAGGAGTAAGGTGTGGAATGTCAATATCAACGAGATTTAATTCTTCCAGCGTACTATCAGAATATTTGTCCTGTATTTTTTCAACAATAGCTTGCCCCAGCTTAATGCTGTAAGACTCTTTACCTTGTATGCTTGATTTTAAATGAAGGATGTGTTTCATAATAAATTCTTTTTTTGTTAAAGGCAAAAGTATGGTTGCCAGGTGATCAAAACTCATTACTTACCTCAAGGAAAGCGCTTTCATTGAGGTAAGTGATTATCTTTACTTTATGAAAATAATTGTAAATGATTCCCTTCCGGATAATAAGGAATGTGCAAATTCGCTCAATAACGTACTTGATGCACTGTACGTAATTAATGGAAAATGGAAGCTGGCAATAATCCTTTGCCTGGTACAATCATCAAAGCGCTTTAATGAGCTTCAGCATGAAATTAGAGGCATATCTCCCAAGGTATTAGCTAAAGAATTAAAAGATCTGGAATTGAATGACTTTATTATACGTAAGGTATATCCGGCTACCCCGGTTATTATTATTTATGAAGCAACTGAATATAGCAGGACGCTGAAAAATGTGATAGGTGAACTAGCTGCCTGGGGTGAACAGCACAGGGAAAAAATTAAGCAGAGTATGCGGAAACAATCTTAAATACGAGAAGAATCATTTAAAAATGTTTACCAAGTTTATTCTTGAAATTGTAAATCAAGCAATGCGATACAGGTCGAAAATTTAAATGCAATACCTTCTTCCAGTAACCAGATCAGCCGGCCTGTTTGAGGAGCAACAATTTCAACCCAGACTTTGTCAGTACTTATCTCACAAATTACTTCATCTTTTATCACAATATCACCCAGTTCTGTTTTCCAGTTGTTAATGATAACTTCTTCCTGTTCTGAGCCAAATATCTCATGTAAATCCAGCATCACTTCGAAGCTGTCGGGAAATTTATCTTTAATAAGATGATATGTTGATAACGATGGCCGGGGTTTTCGCCAGACCCGTTCTCCATATGGCGTATCAATTTTCAAATAACCTTCAGAAATTTTCCTGGCTGATTCAGCCTGCATGGCTTTCCATGCATTTTCCTTTTCTTCTTTTCTCAGGGCTTTCTGCTGATTGAAAAAAGTGGTATCGCCTTCCAGAATGTCTGTAGCATAGGTCAGCAGGTAATGCGCATATCCGAAAATTTGCTCTGCCTGGCTTCCGTCAACAGGTACTTCAGGTTCCCTTTCTTTTATCAGCTGGTGAATGCCGCATAAGTCACTATCCTGGTTATTAATTCCTAAACAAACGTTTGTATTCATGCCCCAGTGGATACCTTCCACCACAATCCGGGTTTTACTATTCGAAAACGTTATCTGAAATAAATTAGCTGTATCGCTTAGCACAACATCTTCTTCCCGAAAGCCGAAGCGGTCGCAAATCACTGCAAAAGCTTTTCGTGCTTCATTTTTGAAGTAATGAAGCTCCTCAGTATGTTGCTTGTAATAATCCTGCATAATATTGACAATTCAAGATAGGTATTATTTAGCAGATCAGTTTGTAGCCAATACTTCTTAAGTTCATGATTTGAATACCTGGTTCATCCTTTAGTAACTTTCTTAAATGTGTCATAAACACATCCATACTTCTGGTATTGTAATAATTATCGTCTCCCCAGATTTTGATTAGCGCTTCCTGACGTTCCAATACATCATTCTTACGCAGGATCATCATTTCCAGTAAAGCACATTCTTTAAAGGAAAGAGAATGCTCACCAGATGAGGTAGTTAGTTTTTGCAGCACCGTATCCAGCCGGCAATTTGCAAAAGCATAAATTTTACTGTTTTCGGTTTCCAGCCCGATTATATCTTTCCCGAAACGCTGTAATAAAGCCTCCATCCGCACCAGTAATTCGTCCATGCTGAATGGTTTTTTGAGATAGTCATTACCACCAGATTTAAAGCCTTTCACCACGTCCTCAGGCAGTAGTTTCGCGCTTAAAAAGATAATAGGCAAGTCTGGCTGTGCCTTTCTTAATTCTTTCGCCAGCGTATAACCGTCTTTGGAAGGCAGCATGATGTCCAGAATACAGATGTCAGGATTTAAAGAAAAATAAGCATCCATGACCAGGTCCCCATCCGCAACAACCTGAACTATATAACCACTGTTTTTTAATCCATCACTAACAATGTGTGATAAAAAAGGCTCGTCCTCTACATATAATACTTTAAAACTCATGATGCTATTGGGAAAGTGATAATAAAACTGGTTCCATGCCCGGGTTCACTTTTAATTTTGATGGTCCCTTTATGTTTTTCTACTATTTGTTTAACATAATGCAATCCTAAACCCGATCCTTTGATATCATGCGTGTCACCTTGTGCCGGAACTCTGAAGAACCTTTCAAAGATCTTTTTATGATAGATTCTGTCAATGCCGGGTCCATTATCTTTGAAAGTCAGCATTACTTTTTCGGAATCATATTTACAACTGATTTCCAAAAGTAGTTTCTTCCCGGAATATTTAAAGGCGTTATCAATCAGGTTATAAAATATATTGGTCAGATGTACCGGGTCTGCATAAACAAAACAAGGTTCTTCCAAAAGATTGAAACGAATATTTTTATCGCTGTTCTGCAAGCGGAGATGCATAGAATTAATCACCTGCTGCAGTCCTGATTGTACATCATATAATTCCAGGTTAAGTGGCTGATCTGCTTCACTTCCGCTGCTGACATTCAATGCTTTTTCAACCATCAGATCTAATCGCTGCATTTCGTGCTGACTGATGTCAAGGTAGTTTTGAAGGGTTTCAGGATCATTGATCAGTTTGTATTTTTTGATAGATTCCATGGCCAACAGTACAGTTGCAATAGGCGTTTTGAGTTCATGAGTCATATTACTGGTGAAATCGGCTTTCGCTGCAGCATATAAGTTCTGACTCCGCAACAGTTTAAGTATAAAATAAAAAGCGGCGCAGGTGAGTATCACCATGAGAATAGAAGAGGCTAAATAGTAGCGCATTCTATACCATACTACCGTATCCACAGAGGCCAGGTTCAATTGATATCTGTTGATGTCCTGAATATTGTATAGATAACTTCTGGTGGTAAATGCAGGTTTAAATCCTGCAGGAACATTGCTTTGAAGTGCTTTTGTACTGTTGTGAGGATAGATGTTATAATAAGCTCTGGAATTAATTCCTATTTTTTTTAAAGCAGTATTTACATTTTTTTTCATTTCTATCAGAGATAAGCTGTCACTTAATCTCCGTTCCTCCGGAGTACTATCTGTACCGGTTATGACAGGTTTTGCCGGGTTTTTATTCCGATTGCCTTTTAAGTTTAGGCCCAGGATTACTGCAGTACTGTCATTATCAACAATGATGCTGGTAGAAGTACGCATACCCTGGATTTTCATGTTGTCAAATGCCAGACGCAATTGTTCCCATTGCGGGGAGAGAAAGAGTTGTTTAGCCAGCGAAAGATTACCCGGATCTTTAAATTTAGTGATACTGTAATACAAATTGGCTTGTGCGGTTTTACTAACCAGGCTTTCTATTTCATCTTTGAGCTGTTTCTGCTGCGCCTGAAAAAGCTGCTGCAACCAGACAACCTGAAGTCCGGTACTTACCAGTAAGGAAAGCACTATCAATAGATAAGTATATTTTGCTTTGAGCCATTTCATAAGGTAAAGTTCCTCATAATTTATCTGCTATAATCGGGTTAAGATACGATTTAACTCTATTTAACTCAACTTAACTCCCGTTTAGGAAGTAGCAGGGTAGGTTTGTAGCATAATTTAAAAAAGATGAAAAAGCTACTTTATATTTTATTGACGTTCCTTCCTTTTCAACTTTCCGCTCAGCAAAAATTAAGCGGAATTGTTAATGATGAACAAGGTAAACCGCTGGATGCTGCCACAATAACAATTTCGCAGCAAGGTCAGGTGATCAGCAGCCAGCTGGCCGATCAGGGCAGATTTATACTGACTGGTTTGAATCAGTCACCTTATCAGCTTTCGGTTTCACTGATGGGTTATAAGTCTGTGATCCGTACTTTTAACTTACCAAAAGATAGTCTTAACCTGGTGATGCTGAATGACAGCAGACAACTGAGGGAGGTTGCGGTTACTTTTACTAAACCTACTGTCGAACGGAAAACAGACCGCGTTGTATTCAATGTAGAAAAGAGCATCCTGGCCAGTGGTGGTACAGCCTGGGATGCTTTAAGTAAAGCACCGGGTGTAAAAACTACTAATGATGGCGGGGTCACAGCGAATAATAAAGGTGTTACAGTCTATATGGATGGTAAACCGGTAAGGTTATCCGGAGACGATCTTGCCGCTTATCTGCAGAGTATTCCTTCGGATAATATTTCAAAGATAGAGGTCATGCCCAATCCGTCTTCCAAATATGAAGCACAGGGTGGTGCAGTGATTGAGATTATTTCAAAGAAAATAAAATCAGATGGATTTAATGCAGGTTTGAGCGGTGGTTATACCCGTGGACAGTTAAATAGATACACAGGCAGCGGAATATTTAATTACCGCAAAAACAAGCTGAATATCTTTGGGACCTACGGTTATAGCGACAGAAATATTAAACGCGATTTAGACCAGTATACTATTTTTCAAAGGCCATCTTCTTACGCGTACTGGGACATGAACAGAACCAGTATCGCTAAAAATAAAGTAAATAACTATACTGCTGGTGCAGATTATAATTTAACTGATAACCAGGTGATTGGTGTACTGGTTACTGGTGATAACACGGTTAGTAATGGCAGTAGTACAGCAACAACTAATATTTACAATAACTATCATGTGAATCCGGATTCTGTATTGAATACCAACAGCAATATTGGCGGACATACCAATCAATATAGTTTTAACCTGAATTATAAAGCAAAACTGGATAGTTCCGGCAGGGGGCTGAACGTAGATCTGGATTATGTTCCTTATACCAGGAATAATAATGTACAGCTGCATAACCTTACTTATCTGCCGGATGGGAGTTTAGGTTCTGCTCCTTATCATACATTTTTCCCCTCTGTTCAAAAGATAAATATATGGTCGGGTAAGATAGACTATAATTACAAAGCGGGTAAAAGATGGTCGATGGAATCTGGTCTTAAGTATACAAGTTCGGTGAGCGAAAACCAGTTTGATTTTTATAATACTGCCGGAACTGTTCCTGTATTCGACCCGTCCAGAAGTAACCAGTTCAGGTATACTGAAAATACGGCTGCTGGTTATACAAGTATAAGCGGAGCATTTGGCCGCTGGAATTTTAAAGGAGGAATACGGGCGGAGTATGCCACATCCAAAGGCTTATCGCTTTCTCTGGATTCTATCAATGTAAATAAGTATCTGCGAATATTTCCTACTGCATTTGTGACTTATAAAGCTTCTGAAAACGATGAGTTTGGCTTTAACTACTCAAAAAGGATAGACAGACCCGATTACAGACAGCTGAACCCCGCAAAAAGTTATTTAACTCCATATAGTTATACCAGTGGTAATCCATTCCTGAAGCCTGCCATTATCAATAGCCTTCAGTTGAGTTATACTTTACATCAGAATTATACTTTCTCTCTAGTATACACACGAATTGATGATCTGGCAAGCAACGTGACTGTTCAGGATAATGTGAACAGAACTTTTCATGATACGCAGCAAAATATTGGTAGTATCAAAGAGCTGGGAACAGAATTGTCTTCAGTTCATCATCCGGCGGCGTGGTGGGAAATTGATAATACAGCACAGGGATATTATAGCAGACAAAGCTCTGATCAACCGGGAAATACTTATAACTACCGCCGGTTTTATTTTTATCTAAGGACTGATCATGCCTTTACAATTGATAAAAATAGTGGATTGAAGGCAGAATTTAGCGCCTGGTACAATAGTGCGGTACAGCAAGGGACATTACTGATTGCTAAAACTTATGATATAAGTACCGGAATTAGTAAACAGGTGTTTAATAAACAGGGAACTATTAAATTCAGCGCTGCTGATTTGCTTTATACTAATCCATACCGGATTTCAATTCAGAATGAGGGCCAGAATAACGGGATGTATCAGAAAAATGATACGCGCACATTTACGCTAAGTTTTTCTTATAAACTGGGTAAAAGTGTAAAAGCTGCAAGGCAAAGGGTCACAGCAAGTGAGGAGGAGAGGAAAAGGGTGAATTAGAGTTGGACTATCGCTTTCTTTTCTTTAATTTAAGCGATTAGACTTAATTTCTCTAAAACTCCTGCATGAGTAGTTTCAATATCGATGAACAAACACTAACAGACCTGAATATTTTCACAAAAAAGACAGGTTCGAATTCAATATTTGATTTGTTTAAAGGGACCAGGACATTAGGTGGGAGGGAAAGATTAATGGATATGATGCATTCCCCTTCCGCAGATATAGAGGAAATAACCTTACGCAGAGATTCTATAAAATATTTTTACGACCATCGTTTGAATTTTGAGGTAAGGAATGAAGAACTGGATCTGGTAGAGTTTTATTTGAAGTCTGGTAAAAATAAATATAGAGGTAATCCTTTAGATTCTCTGGTAGAATACATTACAAGAAACTCAAGCAATGATTATTATATTATCAGAACAGGGCTCAGGTATTTAATTAAGCTGACAAAGTATCTTTCTGAATTTATAAAAGATCATTTATCTGATGATACACCAGCTTATCTGAAGTCTATCTTTGAACAAATTGAATTGATCATAGCAGGTGGATTGCTAAAACAAGCCCTCTGCTATAATGAAAACAAATTAAAGTTTTTGCAGGTAAGTAAACTTGATAGAGTATTTCGCAATAAAGAAAACGATAATATAAAAAGGCTGCTTGCTTTCGTTTACGAACTGGATATTTTTGAAAATATAGCGTCAGTTGCTCATGCGAAAGGTTTTTCATTCCCTGGATTTCGGGAAGCTGATGAATTTCATGTACATCTGAAAGATCTGTTTCATCCTAATATTTCTCATCCGGTGAAAAATGATCTTCTTTTGAATGCAGATCAGAACACAGTTCTGCTGACAGGTTCGAATATGGCCGGAAAATCTTCATTGCTTAAATCCATAGGTTTAACAATTTACTTATCGCATTTAGGATTTCCGGTTCCGGCCGGTGAGATGGAAACTACTATTTTTAATGGCATGATCACAACCATTAATCTTCCTGATAATATCAACAGAGGGCTTAGTCACTATTATAGCGAAGTAAAGCGCGTGAAAGAAGTATCGGAACAATTGTTAATGCACGATAAAATGTTCATCATTTTTGACGAATTGTTCAGGGGAACGAATGTTAAAGATGCGCTTGATGCCTCGGCATTAATAATAACTGAACTGGCTGGGGTAAGTAACTCAGCGTTCTTTATTTCCACGCATATTGTTGAACTGGCCCATCAACTAGAAAAGTTTAGTAATATATCATTTCGTTATCTGGATGTTTATTTTGAAAATGAGAAACCAGTTTTTACTTATCAACTGGTCAATGGTGTTTCTGAAGAACGTCTGGGTATGTTTATTATCGAAAACGAGGGGATTGTCGGGATTATCAGAGAGGCTGGAAAAAAAAGCAGAGAGATTACATCTTTAAAAGATACTTTAAATATGTAATCTCTCTAAGAAAATGTATTTATCATTTAAGATTTTATAACGTATTTACCTCAAAAGCTCCATAACTAACCATTTCCGCGTTGTGTGAGACAAACAGGTTAAGTTCCAGTCTTTCAATCAGATCTTTTGCCTGGGTTATGTTCCTGTGCATATCGTTGATGCCCCTGATCTCAATACCCTTTGCCATCAATTTGAATTTGTTAGGTTCGAATTTATCAATGAACTTTTGAAGATCTGTGCTGATCTTTAGTGTCGTTTTTTCCATGGGAGAATACTGTCTTGTTTGTGCAAAACAAGACAAATTGTTTTAACTCAATGGTCAGTTAATGTTATGTTATCAGTTTAAGGTAATGCTTCATGAATATTTAACACTGAATTAATAAGAGATCTTTTTTTTTATTTTGAAAATCTGCCGCAATAGACGCTTTTGGATACCTCATCACTTGTGACATCTTTGAAGGCTATAAATACTTCATAGGTATTCTTTTTCAGATAGTGAGAGTCGAGGTAAAAGGTATCTTTGAGTTCGTCTCTGCGTGAACCGCTGTAATTGACCAGAACGCGTCTGTGAGTTTTACTGAATAACAGGATGATCGTTCTGTCGCCTGGATTACCTGTCTGGGTTTTATCTTTGTCCCAGGTGAAATGAAAGGCATTTTCTACTATTCTAACGGTTACATTTTCCGGTTTTTGCAATGGCCCGTCGGCTACCAGAATCGTATCCCAGTTGATCTCCTGATTAGGAAACTCGCCTTTAACGCCTGTCAGCATATTCACAGATTTGGCTGCATTGTTAGCTGTAATGTTTCGCTTATCTGCCACATGTTTAAAGCCAACTCTTAAGAAGGGCTTAACAGCATTCAAAAATGGACTTAAAACTTTCATTTTGTTAGCCTGAGCCTGTTGTGGGATCGTTCTAGGTCTTTTTTTACGGGGTTTGGCAGGTAATGAACGTGCACATACCTTGTTTTTCCAGGTATAAATAACGACGTTTCCGATTTTCCCTCTGATACCCGCCAGTACGGTGCCTTCCTGTATAATTGCCATAGTAGATTAGATTGATGTTACAATATAGGAGAAAAGGTATTCAGGAATTATAGTTATAAGTGTTTAAATAATAAATTATTAAGACCTTATTCAGGCTTTATTCGAAGGAAGCTGAACCATGTCCGTATAACCTCTGAACCTTGTCTGAATGATGTCTGAACAAAGTGCTTTCACTATCCTTATTATCAACTAGTTACAATAGTGTTTTTTAACATGGATTTTAGCTGGTAACCGGGCGGTTTTAAAGAAAATTTCCAGGGTAGATTATAGGGGAGACAGCGTAAAATCCAGATGCTTTATCCCGGCACTGAACCCTATACATTTACTATAAGTCCAGCTATTGAAAAATAGTATTACTTCTTCATTTCTGAGTTGTAAATGAGGAGTTAATTAACGATTTATTTAATATTTAAACAGAATAATTAGTTATTAAATGAATAATCATTTAATTTTGAACAACTATTAGATTATGCGGGTCAGAGATATTAACAAAGAACAATTAGTTAAAGAAAAAGCTATAGAAACTATTGTAAAATACGGTTTGGAAGGCTTTACTATTAATAAGCTTGCGAAAGCCTGTGGGGTTTCAGTAGGTACACCTTACGTTTATTATAAAGATAAGGACGACCTTATTCTAAAAATTGTATTGGAAGAGGGTGCAAGAATGGAAGATGCGATAAATAAGGATTTCGATCCGGAGGCATCATTGGAAGAAGGTTTGCGGATACAGTGGCGCAACCGGTTCAACTATATGATGAAAAATCCTTTGATAGGACAGTTTTTCGATCAGATCAGCAGTTCATCTTACCACCAGCAATTCTTTGAAATGTTCACAAGCAATACAGGCGCATTCTTAAGTAAGTTCAAAGAAAATATGGGGCGTTTCATTAATAATGTTGTAATGCGTGGCGAAATGGATGACTTGCCCATTGATGTTTACTGGTCGATTGCATTCGGCCCTTTATATACTTTAATGCGCTTTCACCAGCAAGGACGAAGTATAACAGGTGCTCCGTTTCAGATTAGTGAAGAGCTTATATGGGCTACCTTCAAATTGGCACTGAAGGCTTTGAAAAAATAACAACAGCTTTATAAATATAAAAAATATGATACATTCCTTTTTGATGGCAGGCCAGTCAAATATGGCGGGGCGGGGATACTTGAATAATGTTAAACAGATCTATGATGAAAAGATCAAAATGCTGGTAAATGGCCGCTGGCAAACGATGACAGAACCAATTAATTTTGACAGGCCGACATCCGGTATAGGACTTGCCGCATCATTTGCTGGTGCCTGGAGATTAAAAAATGATCAGGAAGAAATCGGTTTGATACCTTGTGCTGATGGGGGCACCAGTCTGGATGACTGGGCTGTTGGAGGCGCACTCTTTGAAAATGCTGTGTTTCAGACAAAGCTTGCCATGAGGATCAGTAAGTTGAATGGAATCCTATGGCATCAGGGAGAAAATGATAGTTTTGGTGGTCTTTCAGCTCTTTATTACGACAAGCTTAGTATCATCGTTGATGCATTTCGTCGAGAGCTTGACGCACCGGATATTCCTTTTATTACGGGCGGCCTTGGTGATTTTTTAAGCGATGGGAGGTACGGCAAATATTTTACTGAATATAATCAGGTTAATTCTGCACTTCAGAAATTCGCTGAAACAAAGCCGAACTGCTATTTTGTAACGGCAAACGGATTAACAGCAAACGAGGATGGACTTCATTTTGATGCAGTATCGCAGCGCAGGTTTGGAGTCCGGTATTTCGAAGCATTATTCGGAAAGAAAAATATTCTGGCACCAATGGCCAGTGAGAATGAGTTAATCGAGATTATAGAGGGGAGACCCTTAACTAAAAAAGAGCAGATGACATTATTAGAGATTGATTTTGCCTGTGGTAAAATGTCCTTAGGTGATCTGGAAGAAAAGTTGAGCTTGCTGAATGACCAGTCAAATTGATATATTCCCTGGTCTGTTCAGTTATACAGGAATTCTATTTGCTACTATGCGGAATTTCGCCTGCATAGTAGCAGATAAGCCACAATATTATGTTTTAAAACCGGCATAATTTCTCGATCAGATTTTTCTGAGCCGGGTAAACGCTGGTCAACGAACTTTTAGTTGCCATCTCGAACTCTGAAAAGTCGAAGCCAGGTGCGACTGCGCAGCTCACCAGCGCAAAGTCCGATTTTGATGAAACTTCTGCAGCAAACCAACAATCCGGCTCGATGAAAGCTTGCAGACTACCAGTTTCTGAGTCACTAAGTTCTATGCACTTGTAACTGCCATCTGTATCTAAAACGTGAATGATTATAGGCTGACCCACATGAAAGTACCACAGCTCATCAGACTTTAAACGATGAAAGCCTGAGAAATCATTGCCTTCAAGCAAATAATAAATTGATGTGCAGGCGCTTCTTAATTCACTTTCATGATCACGATGAACTTCGGCATGAGATCTGAAAATCTCTCTGTAATAACCACCTTCAGGATGTGGCTGAAGATCCAGGCGATCTATCCAGTAACCAGCTTTGTTTTTCATATATTGAATTTTTTATATTTGATTGGTATCTGTCTTGGGAAATATTATTGACTATTGTAAATAACGCATTTTTATCAGGAAAAATTACTCAGGTTGCTGTCCGGTTGTTTAGACCCTGACCAGAAATACTGTAGCGGACAACACATCATTCCATATCCGCAGAACCGGTTGCTAAAACTTCCTGTTTTTACACCAGCATGAATATATTGATCTTACGTAAAAGATAGTTAATAAGGTTAAATAGCGTTAAATCGGTTGTGATGGGTTGCTTGCAGGAAAAAAAAGCGGACATTTGACAAATGAAGCAGATGTCGGCAAAGTATGTTTATCCTTTAGTTGTTTTATCCATGCTGATCTGCGTTTTACTTCAGGTTGCATGGCTTAGCCAGTTATTTAAAGAAGAAAAGCGACGGACGATTGATGATATTGAAAATTTGATTAGTGCAGCATCCAGGAATAATATCTATGTCACTTTAGAAGCAAAATTTACAGGTAATGCAGCGTTAAATAAATTTTTTCTTTCCTCAGAATGGCTTGGAATCTGGCAGGGGTTCGAGGCCGCCAAAGATGACAGATTATACAAGTCATTTGATATCAATGCGCAACCTGACTCGATCGTACTGGACCTGCGTTTATTATTCTTAAAAGATGCTCCGGCGCATCGCCTGGCCCCCAGATATGGAATGGGATATTCTCTTCAGCAGATGAATACAATGGACAGTTTATCGCTGGTCAGCTTAAAACACTCAGTTATTAAAGAATTGAGTAAGCTGGGAATCCATTCCGGTTATTCTTTCCTGGTCCATTCTTATGGCAGGGATAATGCGCATTCAGATCCAGGGCTAACATCATCAGGATTTATAAGTAAAAGATACACCTATAATTTGATGCATCTCCATAATGTTCAGCTTGTTGTAGATTCGGTTACACAGGTGGTATGGTTTAAAATGGGCTATTTTTTATTATCCTCTGTTTTGATGATTGGTTTAACAGGAATTGCATTTTACTTTATATTTAAGTTGATGATCAGCCGCCGCTTATATGCCGATGCCCGGGTAGCTTTTATCAGCAACATGACTCACGAAATCAAAACCCCAATTGCTACAGTTGCTCTGGCACTGGAATCTATCAGTAAATATGAGCTTACAAAAGATCCTGCAAAATTGCAGCGCTATTTAAATATGGGCAGACAGGAATTACAAAGACTTACACAAATGGTAGAAAAGGTATTGAGTTTAAGCGCAGATGATGGTAAAATTATACTTAGCCCGGTTTTTTATGATGTTCAGTCAGGACTGTCGGATGTTATCCGCTCTATGGAATTACCACTATTAAATGCCGGTGCGGTTTGCAGGCTGATTGTATCTCCCGAACCCTGCTTTATTGAAGGAGATGCGCTGCATCTTACAGCTGTGTTTTATAATCTGATAGAAAATGCAATTAAATATGCAGTTAAGCCATTGGAATTGCTGATCACTTGTAAGCGCAACCGGGAATGGGTAACAATTAGTTTCAAAGATAATGGCCCTGGAATTCCGGAGATATATAAGGAAAAGATTTTTGACCGGTTTTTCAGAGTTCCGCAACCAGAAAATGTTCACCCGGTAAAAGGGTCGGGTCTGGGTTTAAATTATGTTATGAGTGTCATTAAAAGTCATGGGGGCACAATCACGGTAAACAGTGAGTATGGTGCAGGAAGTACATTTACAATTAAACTCGCCGCAAGTCATGAATTCTAAAATATTATACGTCGAGGACGAGCCATTCATAGCACAAATTGTTAGTGAAGGTCTTACTGACAGTGGTTATATCGTGAAAACTGTTGCTGACGGAAAGCTTGTGATAAAGGAATTTGAACAATTCAGACCTGATATCTGTGTGATGGACATTATGCTGCCCACTGTGGATGGTTATTCGTTAACGGCAGAAATACGTAAAATTGACGTTCATGTTCCAATCATATTTGTAAGCGCCAAATCACTGACAGAAGATGTGGTCAGAGGTTTTAAGACCGGGGGAAACGACTATCTTAAAAAACCATTCAGCATGGATGAACTGCTGGTACGGATTGAATCCTTATTATCCAGGTTTAACAGTTTATCAGGGTTTGGCACTAATGAGGAAGACGGAATATACGAATTTGCAAATTGCCGGTTTGACGCGGCACATCAGCAATTAATTACTCCTTTATCTACTTATCTTTTATCTTATAAGGAGGCCGCTTTACTCGAATTATTGCTCAATCGAAAAAATAATGTACTGGAGCGGCAGGAGGTACTGCTTAAAATCTGGAAAGATGACACCTATTATAACACCAGAAGTCTGGATGTTTTTATGGCACATCTGAGAAAGCTGCTAAGGGATGACCCGGATGTACAGATCATGAGTTTGCGTGGAGTGGGGTACAAGTTGTTTTGTTAAAGTTATCGATGCTTTTAAGCATTTACAAGTTATTGAAGGGCAGTTCCAGACCTTCTGCCAGCAAATTTAGTGAAGGTCTGGAATAAGATTTGGATTGCCCTTCTGTAAATAAATTAATTACAGCGATCTACCCATTGCGATAGATCCCGTTTTTTTAATATTGCAGTGTATTTCAACTGTTTGGCTGGAGGACAAACGCTGGTCTGAAATTTCGATTGGGACATTTTGTCGGTATATTCAACGGCAAAAACAGGCTTGTTTAATTTGATATAACCAGATAATTGATCTTGCCAGCCTTGAGCAAAAGCATCTTCTGTTAAGGCCCAGTCAAATTTGGAAGCATAATCTGCTGTTAATTCTTTAACATTTTTCTGTCCTATAGATAAGCCATTGCTATGCGCCAGATTAATAAGGTAATCTGCATATTTCTTTGTATCGGGTAACTGTATGTCAAAACCGGACTCATTATCATAACTGTCCATGTTATCTGGTTCAATACCGTCAAATCCCTTTTTTATTATCATATTGAATCTGGAGTTTAACCATGGTTTGAGTTTGTCTAGCTGAGTGATATCCAGCCATTTTTCTTTTGGCCATTCCCGGTATTGTTTTCCAATAAGCTCAGCAGGAATTAACGAAGCATCATTACGGTCATTCTCTATAGTGCCAACAGAGAGATAGGCAATTACCTTTTTCCCTTTGGCGTGCAAAGCCGCTACTGTCTCTGCACTGGTGGTAAATGCATCAACATCCACTACATCAGCTGAGAAATTTGCAGTGCTGCTGATATCATCAAGTTCCCAGTCAAAACTGACGCCGGCAACTGGTTGCCACCAGGTAGTTTTATTTCCAGCAGGTTGAGAGGTGTCATTCACAGACGTGTCAATGCTGATGTCTTTTTTGCATGCCACAAATGTGGTCATGAATGCGAATAATAATAAAGTTGATTTCTGATGATTCATTTGTGTATGATTAAAATATAGTGAAAAACGAGAAAATACATACGTATATTGTATTATATATGTTACGTTTTTGTCTGGGTAAAATGATTTTAAAAAGTTCCGGCCATTTTTACCTGGCTTTAACCAATTTCACAGAACCTCGCGTAGCCATGCATCGACCTCCTGAACTAACCGAAGCGGGTTGTTTCCCTGGCAATGCGCATCAGCACCTGATTCCGCATCAAGAATCACGAGACTTTTTTTGGCAGATGCGATATTGGTATGCCATTCCTCAGTCTGTTTCTTCCAGATACTTCCTTCCTGGTTGCCTAGCACGGAAAGAAAGGGGACATGTATGTTAAGCGGATTTACTACCACGCCATCCCAACGCTGTGCCATCTCTGAAAAGTCGGTCGCGCCAGCCTTCCACATTAGTACCTGAAGATTGTTTTTTCCTGCCTCAGATGCTTTAGTCTTGTCAGACTCTGCTTCCTGCTTTTCTACTCCTTTAAATAGTTCGATAGGGTTGGTAAGTACCGGAGTGGCTATAACCGCAGCGATCCGGGGTTCATACGCTGCTGCCCGGCTGGCGAAATAACCACCAAGACTCATGCCTAATAACGCCAGTCTTTGCGGTTCCACCCGGAAGCGGGTAATTAATTCATCGATTACCGCCGCGATCGGTAGCTCAGTCTCCGGTTCCCAGTAAAGTCCCTGCTCTTGTACGAGTCCCTGTCCTGGCAGGTCAACAAGTGCAACCGAATAGCCACGATTCAGGTAATAGCGACCTTGCGATAAGAACCTATCCTCATGGCAGGTATCAGCACCACCGATAACCAGAATTGTCGGCACTGTAGGGTCACTCGCCTGGAAGAAATGTCCCGGTAGCTCACCGCCTGCGTAAGGAATAGTAAATCGCGTAGCTGGAATTCCCAACTCCTCCAGAGCTTGATCAAAGTGCTTTTGACTGGTGCGGAACAATGCTGTGAAGCGTTTGCCGGGAACGACAAACTGCCATGCTGAACGGTAGCATGCGAATGCTTTTAACCGGGCTTCACCGGCAGCAAGCGTACACCCGCGTTTCAGCCAGATGTTGGCTTGTGCACTCAGGACTTCACCCTGATGCTCGAATGCACATGTCCACGATTCAGCATTACCGTCTTCAATTTGAGAGGCAATGTAAAAGGCTTCGCCGGCAGATAAGCCGCCAGCTGGTCCCCATCCTAATGCGCCCAGAAAAAAGAGATCCATATTAGGATCAGCAAAACGATAGCGTTGACTAAGGCGTTGTGTTGAATAATCTGCATCAGGGGCAGTATTTTTTAGATTCTGTGTATTCATCTGTCAGTATTTTATTTGATGTATGTTTTTAACCTTTTCGTTGATACAAAATTGATTGTATCTTTAGGATTAAAATAGCCGTTTAGCTAATAATAATAGTCCTGAAAATATGGAAACGGAGAAAGACATGAGTACCTTTTTGCAGTTCATGAATAAAATCGGGTATGATATTGGGAAAAAGGCAGAGAAAAACCTGGAAGTTCATTATCAGAGAACTTTCGATTTTATGCCCGAATTAGCTATGTTCATCACCGGTTATACAGTGAAGAAAACATTCTCGCGCCAAACACAGGCACCCCGGTTTATCAAAGACAGCATTTGTTTTTACTTTAAAAATATATTGCGGGATAATCAATCAACAGGTGCGGGAGGAGAGTCAAATACACAATCAGCACCTCCGTGCGTGCATGTATTTTCATCTTCGTATTCGTTTGAAAGTTATTTCGAAAAGGGTAATCAGGTAAATATTGTTACTATATTTCTTAGTGCGAGCTATCTGAAAAGCTTTTTAAAGAATGATATTGAACAGTTCGGATTTTTGTTTAACAACCGTCATGATTTTTTAATAGAAGAAATCATGACCGATGATATTGTACGCACGGTTAATGACTTCGTGAAAAAAGAGGAGCCCGGTGCTCTGATTGATTATCATTATAAGCTTAAAGCAATGGAATTACTTTTTCATTTGTTTATAAGTCTGAGTAAACGCGAAAGGCATGTCCATAACAGATTGAACGAAAACGATATAAAGTCCATTTATAAGGTGCGCAACAAACTAATTTCATCTTTGAGTAAACCCACTTCTGTTTTAGAATTAAAACTTATTGCCGGAATGAACGAATTGAAAATGCGCAATATTTTTACGCAGGTATTTGGCATGGGCATTTATGATTATTACCAGTACAGGAGAATGAAAGAAGCTACCCGGCTTCTCCGGGAAGAAAGATTTTCGGTTTCAGAAGTTGGTTACCAATTGGGATTTGAAAATCTAAGTCACTTTTCCAGAGTTTTCGAGAAGCATATCGGCATAAAGCCTAAAAAATATTCCATGCTTTAGAAACGAGGATTTATTATTCATGTTCCTACCTGTTTGATCTGGATTAGCTGTCTTACTTATGTAAAACTAACTACTTATCTATGAAAAAACCTATCTTAAAATCGCCATTCAGTAAACTATTCGCTGTTTTATTTTTTACAGCCATTTATTCCTGTAAAAAATCTTCTATCCCAGAGCCTCAGATTAATCAGCTGTCAGTAAAAACGGCCTCTGACCAGCTTACAAACCCGGTATGTATAAACCTTTTTCCCGGTCAGTCTAAAGCAGGCTATAGTAGAAGAATCTATCTTCCTGTTATGCAGGTAGGGTCAAGTGATGTTAAACTTAAAATGATGTTCGATACCGGGTCAGAGGGTATCGTACTGCAAGCTAAATCTATATTGGCACCTGCTCTGATAGCCGATACCGGAATCGTTATCACTGATAAAGATTCTTTAGTTTCAAATGGAATTACAGTGACCAGAACGAAACTTAGTGCCAGTTATGGTAAAGATAACGCACGTACATTTTATGGAAATATTGCTTATGCAACTTTTAAAATAGGTGATGATTCAGGGGCTGTCAAGACACAGCGAATGCCTTTCTTACTGATTTATAAAGGTGTTGATAATAAGTCACTTGCGGTTATACCTGTAGATCCGCAGGCAGATGGGATAGCAGGTGTATATTCTTCGGGTACCCCTTTAAAAGGGCTGGTAACCAAACGTTCAGATCTCAAAGGTCCGTTTAGTTATCTCAACCTTATTGAAGGTCTTCATGCGGGATTTAAATTGTCACAGCTTAGCTTGGTTGACTGGGATAAGGTAACTTCATATACGGATTCGCCGGGACAGTCTTTACTCAGTGTGGGTATAAATGATCAATCAAGAGTGGGATTTGTATTTCAGGCGCAAAGCTTAAAAACAAGCGGTTCATTTAGTCCTAACCTGGCAGCTATGGTGAGTCTTGATGGTAAGCCAGCAGTAGCAAAATCGATCTTATTGGATACCGGTACTTCTAATGACAATACAATTTATACAGATGTTGCCAGTGAAACAACGATGGATACTGGTACGACGGTGAGTTTTAGCACTGCTCAGGGATATACTTATAGTTATATTAATGACATGAAGCGTAATGTGACTAAACTTCATCCGCTAGTATCCAATCCTTCAAGAGATGGAATTTATAGTATTAATTTCTTCTATAAAAACTCTTATCTACTGGATTTTAATACACATGAAATAGGGGTGAAAGCTGAATAATTAACTTTTTGTACGATTTATGGAGACGCCTTAGTTGCGTTGGTTTAGTAACTAAAGCGTCTAAATATTTAAGCAATCTGCTTTTTACATTATTCTTTATTTCAATCCTGAGAAGAAATTTATAATATCTTTTGAAAGTAATTCTGGCCGTTCCACTGCAGCAAAGTGCCCGCCGGCAGGCATTGTTGTCCAGTGGCGGATATTAAAACCCCTTTCAATATATGACCGGGGAGGAGTGGGCAATTCTTTTGGAAATTTAGCAAAGCCAACCGGGACTGTTACTTGCTCATTATTTTTAAATACCAATGGTTTTTTACTGTTTTCATTATAAATTCGCATAGAGGAATGTATCGTTTGCGTTATCCAGTATAAGGTGATATTGGCAAGTAGCTCATCTTTGGTAAAACTATTTTCAATATTTCCGTTATTATCACTCCAGCCCTTGAATTTTTCAACAATCCATGCACATAGTCCAACAGGAGAATCATTTAGCCCATATGCAGCTGTCAGTGGTTTCGTAGCATGTATATAAGCATATGCACCTTCCCTGGCAGACCACTCCGCTGCAGTTTTCTGAAAAGCTAATACTTCCTCAGAAAGTTGTTCGCCATCCGCTATATAGGGTTTATAAGAACCAGAGATATAATTGAGATGCAAACCAATAATATTAGATGGATATTTTAAAGACAACCATGTGCTGATTCCAGAGCCTATATCACCACCTTGTGCTCCATAACGTTGATACCCAAGTTCCGTCATTAACTGATGCCAAATGTCGGCAACAAATTCACTGTTGCAACCGGGATGAATAATTTTATCAGAAAAGCCAAATCCTGGAATGGACGGGATAACCAGGTCAAAAGAAAAGTGAGGGTCTTCGGTCAATAGGGGGATAAGTTTCATCATTTCCAGAAATGATCCTGGCCATCCATGGGTAATTATCAATGGTACTGATCGCTTGCCCTTTCCTTTGACATGCATAAAATGAATCTTGTGCCCATCAATATCAGCCATGAAATTTGGATAAGAATTGATTTCAGCTTCAACTTTTCGCCAGTCAAATGTTTTCTGCCAGTACTTTGTCAATTCTTTCATATAAGAAAGATCAGTACCATAATTCCAATCGGATCCTGTTATCTGATCTGGCCATCGGGTTAGATTTAATCTTAATTTTAGATCATCCAGAACTTGTTGTGGAACATAGACTGAAAATGGTTTAATTCTATTGGTTGCTGTTGACATCTCTATAAATGAATGATTTATTTTTTTTATGGAAGGTAATGAAATACCGATTAAGGCTAAGCCGCCCTTCCTAATTAATTCTCGTCTGGTTAGTTGATTCATTGTCATAAATTCAATCAGGATTTATTCGGATGATTTTGCAGCTTCAAGAATCAACCGGGCTACCTCCTGAGGTTTGGAAACTAATGAAAAATGACTGGCTTCTAAATAAATTATTTTTTCAGGTTTCATTCTTTCTGCCATTTCTCTCTGTGTTTCTGGCAAAATCATCTGATCATTTAAAGACACCTGATACCAGGTTGGTTTATTCCTCCAGGCAGGATCGCCCATGATTCCGCCAAAACATTTACTGTGGATTGGTTTTTGCGCCAGCGATGCCACTAAGGCATCAGCTTCATTTACATCATGACAAAAATTTTTGTGGTGTTCATCATATTTAATCCACAGAAAGCCTTTGCTATCCGGATATATACTTGTTCTTCCAGCTGGCTGCTTTATCTTTTCTGCAGATATACTTCCTAAACTCTCCCCTTTATCGGGTGCAAATGCTGCAACGTAAACCAGACCTACTACCTTACCATTATTTCCGGCACCAGAAATTACTGCCCCGCCATAAGAATGACCCACTAACAAAACCTTGCCATCTTGCGCATCAATTAAATCGTTTGTTTTTTGGATATCGTCCTCTAAAGAGGTTAGGGGATTTTGGACACTCCTGACTTTATATCCTTCCTGGTGTAACAGCGGAATAATGTATCTCCAATTAGAACCATCCGACCAGGCCCCATGTACTAATATAATGGTTAAATCTTTTGTTTTCATTTTTCGATTATTTTAAAAGTTCAAAATTTTGATCAATTAGTTATTTTGTTTTTTATTAAATTTTTCGGCCTGGGAAAGCAAACCTACGCCCCATAACCACCAGTGAAATCACGATAGCCATCAATAGAAAACTTGTCCAGGATATTGCACAAGGACCTGTATAATCTAAAATCAGCCCACCGATAAATGCTCCGGAAAAAACCCCTATATTATAAACAGTAACAGTTATGGAGCTTCCTATTTCAGGAAGGCCCTTAGTAGCATTGATAGTTGCGGTCTGCAATAGCGAGGGTAGGCCTCCGAAGGAAATGCCCCAGAATACGATACACGTATAGAAAACAAAATAAAAATGGCCTGCCAAAGAAACGATGAATAATGCGCTCGCTCCGAGAAGCATGGATAATAGTAATGCTGATCTCATATGCGTATCAATAAACCTCGCAGTAAGGAGAATTCCCAATACTGCCCCTATACCGAATAATCCCAAAGCAAAACCTGTATTATCTTTAATTCCATTAGTGACCATAATTGGTGAAAGATAAGTGTAGGCTACATATGTCGCAAGTGAGGCTGTAAATGTCGTGATCATAACCAGAAACACACCTGGGATCTTAAATAGGTTAACTGGTATACTCATCTTCTTTTCATCAGCATTAAGGCCTGGAATTTTCCATGCTATCCACACAATGAGTATAAATATCAATGCAGACAAGGTCGCAAAAGTGCCTCGCCATCCGATGATCTGACCTAAAAAAGCTCCTATGGGCAATCCAACGGAAAGCGCTATTGTACTACCGGCCATTACCATTGATATGGCCTTCCCTGTATTCTTTCCATTTACCAATCTCGCCGCATAACCAGCCAGGAGTGGCCATAGGATACCGCCAAAACCTCCTGCCAGTATTCGCATAGCCACGGTAAGCCAGTAGTTTTGTGAAAAAGCTGTAATAATATTTGATAAAAAAAAGCAAAAAATAACAGTCATCAGCAAAGGCTTACGGGAAAAGCCGCTTGTTAATGCAGTGGCGGGAAAAGCTGTTAAAACTGTACCTAACGCATAATATGAAACCAGTCTTCCGATGCTTGATTCACGAACTTGCAGATCATGCGCCATACCAAGCAGTACTCCTGCAGGTAGAAGTTCTGTTATGATAGCCGAAAAAGCAACCATTGTAAAGGCTAGTAGTGCAAAAAAAGGAAATTTTTCTTTTGACATTTTGTTAGTTATTACCACAATTGAAACCAATGACCAGGTTCTTTAATCATTATACCTACATCTAAATCTGTTACGCTGGCACGCAATCGCTCTACTGGATTTGGAGTCTCGATATAGACAGGTGGTTTATGCAGGGTATTATAATGTATTGGAACCACAAAGTCAGCCTTAAGGATATTTGCAGCTACAGCAGCCTGCTCCGGAGTCATTACAGCCTCAATGGAACTCATTGGCCTAAGCGGTGGAAAATCTACAACTGGTGCATTTATTGGCAAGAATACAACATTGAAGGGACCAAATCTGTGAAAAATCCTCCACCACAAACCATGATACAAGGTATCTCCTGCATGAAAGATTCTAAACCCTCCGCATTCTACAACCCAGCTAAGCTGGGGATCACCGAATCCATCAACAGCAGGCACTGAAAAAATCCGAAACGGACCGACCTTTCTTTCTTCCCACTCCGCAACTATTTCAGTTCTGAGCTTGTACTTTTTGAATTCGATCTCCGCATGTTTTGTCAGTGCCATATCCGCATCGTTGCCCATGGCCGTAATCGGCCTAAAAACCGGGGCATCTTTGCTGAGTGCCACATTTAATGCTCCAGGGTCTGCGTGATCATTGTGTAAATGCGTTAATAATGCGACTGAAGCTCCGCCTGTTTTAGAAGATACTGGAAACCGCTCATTAACACTACGCATCACCGCCAACTGTGAAATCTCCTGAACATAATCTATCAAAAGCGTTTCTCCTGCGCATTCAATTTCAAGCCCGGCCCAACCCAGCCTTCTCATCCTAACTTTTTCTTTACTCATAATTTTTTCTCTTCTTTTATTGACTAGCCAAATGTGCAAGTAAAAAAGAGACCATTGATAGGCAGATATTCCTTAAGAGTTAGCAATTCTTCCTGCGCTGGATAAATGGAAATAATATAGAAATTTAAGAGGGATTACTTGTGCTGCGACGTGAATTTATCGCGATATTGAACGGGAGATATACCTTCTCTCTTGCGAAAAAACCGACTAAATGTCTGAATATCATTATAACCCAATTGATGGGCAATTTCCTTGATTGAGCAATTACCGTAATGAATCTGCCTTCTGGCATGAATCATAATCCTGTCATGAATAATTTCACGTGGACTACGGTTTAAAATAGTAGAAAATAAATTAGCCAATGTCTTTGGTGACTTGTTTAATTTTGACGCATAAAACGCAACGTCATGATGTTTGAGGAAGTAGGAATCGACCAGATAATTAAATTCCCTGACGATATCCAGCTGTTTTTTCTCTAAGTCTTGCAAATAGGTGGATTTACTTAAAATTCTGACAGAGAGAATTAGCATTCTCTTAAGCATAGTTTCCAACATTTCTTTCTTCAGAAGACTTTCGTTATGCATTTCTTTACAGAAAATTTTCCATGAGATTTCAAAATCATCGGCTTCACTTTCATTTAAAACCAGCCTTGGAACATGTGTTGCACTATAAAACAGCAAGCCTTTGCTTCCTACCTGACTATCTTGATCAATCATGCAAAAAAAGGATTTATTGAACCGAATCATTCGGGCACTACAGAGTCTTACCTCATCGATTTTGTGAAATTCGGTTAAAAAGATAATCTCATTTCTTGAAAGTTGATAGGGAACCTTATCAATGGTTATTGCTAAATTGTCTGCCGTATTCCAGATAAAAGTCTTGTCCATTTTCCGAGCATGAAAAACACTGTCCTGATTTTCACTATCAAGTTCAGTAAGGCAGAGAAAATCCTTCGAGTCGTTTTCGAAAACCATGGTTACAAATATAACTCCGTTTTTGAAACCGTCACGTATCCTGATATCGTTTATTAGTTTTTATTCTTTTTATATAATTAATAGGGAGGGATGTTTTGTGATTATTGACTCACCAATCTTAATTTCTTTTTAGCTGCAAATGCTATAGACTATTCAGTTATACAGGAAATTCTATTTGCTACTATGCGGAATTTCGTCTGCATAGTAGCAGATAAGCCACAATATTATGTTTTAAAACCGGCATAATTTCTCGATCAGATTTTTCTGAGCCGGGTAAACGCTGGTCAACGAACTTTTAGTTGCCATCTCGAACTCTGAAAAGTCGAAGCCTGGTGCGACTGCACAGCTCACCAACGCAAAATCCGATTTTGATGAAACCTCTGCAGTAAACCAACAATTCGGTTCGATGAAAGCCTGCATATTACCAGTTTCTGAGTCATTGAGTTCTATACACTTGTAACTCCCATCTGTATCTAAAACGTTAATATTTATAGGCTGACCCACATGAAAGTACCAAAGCTTGTCAGACTTTAACCGATGAAAGCTAGAGAAATCATTGCCTTCAAGCAAATAATAAATGGATGTGCAGGAGCTTCTAAATTCACTTTCATAATCACGATGAACTCTGGCACGAGATCTGAAAATCTCTCTGTAATAACCACCTTCGGGATGTGGCTAAAGATCCAGGCGTTCTATCCAGTACTCAGCTTTGTTTTTCATATATTGAATTTTTTATAGTTGATGGGTATCTTTCTTGAAAAATATTATTGATAATTCTAAATAACGCATTCTTATCAGGGATAAATTACTCAGGTGGCTGTCCGGTTGTTTACACCTTGACCAGAAATAAAGGGTGAGTAAAATGCTGATGATAGAGGATCACCAAACCAAACTCATTTGCAAAATTCTTTGTTACCTTTACAAAAGGTATATGTAATATTAAACAGCCGAAGTATTCAGAATAGTATATGCTGAGGAATAGTGAGACTGTCAAAGTCGAAAGAATCCAGATTATTTGTTTATTGACGGAATAAAATTGATCCAATGTTTAAAAATCTGTTCTTCCTTTTAATATTTATGTGCTTGTTTTCCTGTAATTATCCAGGGAAAGGAAGTCTGGGTGGATGGTCTTATTTTACGTTCCCAATACAGAAGAATAAATTTAAACTAGCTGTAGATAGCTTTAGAAAGGCACACCCGGAAAATGTAATTCCTGAGAAATGGCAATATGATTCAGATTATTGGCAGAAAGGTACAGGCGCTTTAGAAGGAGACGTTTTATATCTGAATAAAGGTCGGGAGGAAATGTATTTTTTCTCTTATATGCCAAGAGTTGAAGATCAAAATGGAGTTTCAACTAGAATTGCTCTAAGATCAGTTTTTAAAAATGGGAAGTGGTCCAGAAAAGTAGAATTAGACGAAGTAGAGCAGAAAATAATTTCTAAACGATTTCATGAAGAGATTATATCAGAGCTGGAATCAATTACTAAAACTAAGTCCAAATCGGAACATGAAATATATGAACAGTCTGAAAACGATTATGAACATTCTGGCAAAAGGTCAAACCTTGTCCTGGTGATTGATTCAACTAAATATTCGGCTGTAAAAAAAGTATTAAGTCTTAGAGAAAAATCAGATAGTGCTGCTACAGTACTTATGAATGGAAAGTTTGATGTTCCTGCTGTTCTTAAATTAGAAGAGATATGTGCTAAAGTGAAGACAGATGATTTTACTATGCAATCTTTTACTACGACTGTTGAAGATCTGTTTTACAGCCACATGGCCAGTTTTACTAATTATTATATGGCAAATCCAAATTCATGTTTGAGAGGAAAACTGAAACTAAGTATGGAGGAATATATGTCTGCATATGCACCGAAAGATAGAATGAAAAAACATCTGGAGAAAAATAAACGAATTTTGAAAAAAGCTGAACTGGAGAATTTTTCTCCAAAACAAATTAGCTTTCTGCATGCATTGTTTGATAATATTAAGCTTCGGGTAGACAACTTTTAACAATCTTAGATTATAATAAATTCAGATAATTTGAAAACATATATTACAGAACTAGTTGATCATTATGTACGTTATTTTGGTGTATCTGGTAAAAGTTTAAAACTTGGGAAAGGACCAGAGGATAAATTGCATCCAGATTTTTTTATTTTAGAATTTCCTCCCAATAAAAAGCATGCTATGGTTTGTTATTGTACGGTAGGTATGTCTGAAGACCGTTTGGATGATAATTTAATAGAGTTGTTTGTTTACTCGCCTAAAGCAGACGAGAGCTTGGTCGAGCTTTTGACTGTCTGTGCCTCATATCATAGAAACAGATTGCCACTGAACATAAATCATACGGTTAATATTGGGCAGCCTTGGTTAGACAATTCAAAATGTGACTACGGCTTTATCTCTACTCCATATCTTGATGGTCCTAAACTAGAGTTGTTTGAATATGATGGTAAGGAGATTGAGTGTTGTTGGTTTATTCCTATCACACAGAAGGAAAGAGATTTTAAGATTGAACATGGAGTAGAGCAATTGGAACAGTTGTTTGAAGATAAGCAATTGGATTATTTAAATCCAGAGCGCAATTGTCTAATTGGCGAGAATGCCGTTCAATAAAAACAACAACCTGATGACACTAAAAAAGACAATCTGCTAAAGTTAGAGCAGTGCAAAATAATATATCATTGCCTTTAATTTTTATGGTAAATAGGAATCTTTTAACAAGTGAAAAAGAGCTAAAGAAAATAGGCTTAAAAGTTTCCGGAAGTCCGCGGAATATAGACAAAGTAATGAATATATATTATTGTAACAGTTTATCACTTTTAGCATGTGGACACCAATTTCATTAAAAGAACTTGAAGAATGGCTTTCACGTGGTGAATTGAAACTTGAAGGTGCATTATTGAACTTCTGGAAGCTGATTAAAATTCAACCACAAAAGTGGCAGGAAACATCATATGGAGACGAGGGCGGTGGATTTTGGGTTGTTGCCATTTTCGGTAATTCTGTTATTTTCTACAATGATATCGAGGATGGATTTAATATCTCATCATACGAGACTTATGGGCGGATTAGCGAATATGCATGTGAGCAAAGCGAGCTTAATTGGATATTAGAGCGACTTTATAATGAAGTGAAACTTGATAAATAGGCCATAAGTAAAGATCCAAATGCAAACAAGTGATTTAACGAGTAAAATGTTGGCTTATCAGCACCTCAAAGATTTTAACATCGATCATGCTGTCGATTGGGCACTCGAAATGCTATTGAAAGGCTATGAAACCCCCTCGTTGCTAATCTTATCAGGAATATCAAAGCCAACAAGTTTCTTTGAAGCAGAAAAATATCTTTTAAATTCACTAAAAGAGCTCGGAATCGCAGTGCCTGAAAAACAAGAAGCAATAATTGGATATTGTAGAAATTTCATTGAAAAAATTGCAAAATCGGCTGATGTTAAGACTAATCTGGAAGCATTGTATTCTACAGGTCTAGCTTTTGATTATGAAAAACCAATCTTCGAATTTTATCTATTTTACTGGGCATGGTGCGATTTAGATTACGGTGAGAGTTATCAAAATTATGTTCCAGAAGCTACCAGAGACAACATAGAAGAATTAGTAACCAAGAAAGCAATTGAGTGGATGAAGAACAATTAATTATATTTTGATTAAGTAACTTAAGATAAATCACCACTAATGAGTATAAGAAAAAAACATGACTGGTTCAGAATTTACAATATTATTTAAAAGTAAAATTGACAAATCTAGTTCAGATGTGCTTGTCGATTTCAGTTTATGGATATTTACAAGCGACTATTGTCAGATTATGTGTCATTTTCAGAAAATCGCAGTTGGGGAGATGTAGGAGTATTAAAAGATTCTATTAGTTTCTGTAGAAATGAATTTGGCGATTTCGATAGCAGTTACGCATTGAATGCTTCCGCTGTGGTTTATGAATTACTTGAATATCTATTGGATAAAGATATCAGTCATATCTACAATATTAGCACCTATGTGACCGATACAATAGACTTCAAACTTGGTGAAGCTGATCCAAGTTTAACAAATGAGGAGCTGGAAAATCATCCGGATATAATTATGAACGGAAATATCAACTTGGATTGACTGTATAATTTTAAGACGCCAAAGAGGGTTAATCGCTAATTTATGATGGACAAGACATTACTAGTAATTTACGAAAAGCAGACATTTCATGTCGGTCAAGATACTTTTATTGAAAGTACTGTGGAAAATGATAATGCTGTTGTATTTGAAGATAATTGTGAAACAGGCTATTTTTATGCAGTTGATAGAAGTAATAACGGTTTGAAAGTTTTGGACGGACTTCATATTTACAATGTTGCCAATGTAACTGATAGGCATAAACCATCGACAGTTAAAATATTATGGAACGAAAAATTATCAAAAGCTTTTCTTTCCATAAATGACTATTACCATGCTGTGTTTGACTTTCAGAATCATGCGGGATATTGCAGAAATGGCTTCCCTGAAACAAACAACTCATGGTCAGATATAAAAGAGAGAAAACTAACCGATTCTTTACTTGAAGAACTATACAGAAATAATGATAGATGATCAGATATTAGAATTGGGGATTGATGACAAAAAAAGACTATATATCAAGCCTGTCACAGAGCGTTTTGTTCTTATCTACAGGACAGCGACAGAAGTGCATTGGGATGATAAGGGACTTTTTCTTTATTCACCAGAACCAAGAGGATGGACATATTTTGACTGGTACAGGCATATAATTGAAGTTGTTAAAAATGAATGTGATTGTAAACTAATTCTGTCTGAGCAAACAGTATGGACAAATATTGCTAATGATCTAAGAAAAGAAATTGAAAATTGTTAATAAAAATATCAAGGTGTAATATTAGAGTAGATTTTTCAATAAAGCTTACCGTAATTTAACTAATCCTTCAGTGGGGATTAGCTCGTTACTCTCGCTGATCCCTTTTGGGGGAGGCTTCAGGCAAAAATGCTGTCGCTGCGCTCCTGGCAATTTTTTGTTTTAAATCTGGCCTGTGAGCTGAAGAGCTCAGGCCGATTTAAAACAAAAAATGCCACCCCTTTGGGGTAGCATTTTTGCCTGGCGGAGAGTGGGGGATTCGAACCCGCGGATCCTTTGACAGATCAACAGTTTTCAAGACTGCCTCAATCGACCACTCTGACAACTCTCCGTCACAAAAGTACAAAAAAGCACCATTTCTGCAAACAATAACCTGAGCTAATTGTTTAACAACCTCATTATGAATTATAAAAAATGCTTTTAACCGTATAAAAACCCATTTTTTTTCTTTTAAAAGATGATACCCCCCCGGAAGACCTCGTGTTTTTGCAATTCAACTTATCCTGCATCTTAAAATCTTAATAAAATCCCACTCTAATTGTTTGAATTTTGCAATTAACAGTTTGATTAGCGCAATTTCTCTAAACCATTATCCCGCTATATTTGTTTATTATTTGCTTAAATTCATATCATGGATAAGACACAAACATTAGAACATTTTTATCAGACAAAGTTTAATAGTGTTCCACAGACTCTGCAAAACAGCGTAGGTCATTTTAATGTTTTCCGAATAGAAGATTTCCACAAACCCAGTAATGCACCTGTTACCTACAGCCGCAGAGATTTTTATAAAGTCAGCCTTGTACGCGGAGAGTATTTGTACCACTACGCGGATAAAAGTATAATCATTAAAGGTACTACG